>NZ_JAFGYW010000001.1:0-637974 GCF_017491595.1 Pseudomonas sp. 51_B | reverse complement strand
TCACTGGCCTGGCTGCCGACTTCACCGTCTTCGATGTCGACAATCGCGAGGTGGTACGCCGGGTGAGCGAAAGTGGCGTGGCATTCGACCAACTGATCCTGGAGTTCGATAGTTGGGTGCATCTGTCAGTCAGTCTGGCCGCGCCTCGTCGCCAAGTGCTGACCATCCGCAAAGGAACCGGTTACCTGCAGGGCCTGCATTAGATCCTAGGTCGATTGACGGCGCTGCCTCACCCTCCGTATGCTGTATATAAATACAGTGTTAAGGTGATCTCATGCTCAACGTCGAGCAACTCAAGTACAGCGTCAACCGCATGCCAGTGGAGCGGGTGTATGACGCAATGCTGGAATTGCGCCTCGAAGGCTTGGTCACAGGTGACCGCACGCCATTCGGCAAGGTGCATTTCAATACCTGCTTCGCCGAAATCGAGGCGCTGTTCCAGCGCGCTGGTTACCACCGAGGGTTGGATGTTGTGGGGTATCAAGGCTTGGTCTACGCACTCTATGACCCTGGCCGTTGGGAAGCCGTACAGGTACTGCGCTGGTTGAAGGCGCACAGCGAAGCGGCAGTTGTGACTGGTTGAGGCCCCGACCTTGGGGGATAATGGCCAGCTTTGACGCTTGAGCCTTGCCATGACCCCGCCTTTCGACCCCGCTCAACAGCAAGCCAGTACCGTCTGCCTTCCGCCTGGGAATTGGGCCACGGTGCTCGACTGCCTGTGCGACCATTTCAAGGCTATCGAGCGCGCTCAGTGGCTCGACCGTTTTACCCGTGGCCGCGTATTAGATGCCCAGGGCAGGCCGATCGCGGCCGAGTTGCCATACCGTCGTGGGATGCGCATTCACTATTTTCGCGAAGTGCCGAACGAGCGGCCGATCCCGGTGCAGGAAACCATCCTGCATGTCGATGAGCACCTGGTAGTGGCCGATAAACCGCACTTTCTACCGGTGACACCAACCGGTGAGTACGTTGAGCAAACCCTGCTGCGCCGCCTGATCCGTCGGCTAGGTAACCCGCACCTTGTGCCGTTGCACCGCATCGATCGGCATACGGCCGGCCTTGTGCTGTTCTCCGCCAACCCGCAGACACGCAGTGCTTATCAGCGCTTGTTCCCGGAGCGTCGTATCGACAAGCATTATCAGGCCATCGCTGCTGCCTTGCCGCAGCATACCTTCCCCTTGATACACAAAAGCCGTCTGGAGCATGGCGAACCCTTCTTCCGCATGCATGAAGTGCCAGGGCAGGCGAACAGCGAAACCCTAGCCAAGGTGCTGGAAAAAAATGGCGAGCTTTGGCGCTACGGTTTGTCGCCAGTGACCGGCAAGACCCACCAGTTGCGCGTGCACATGGCCGCCTTGGGGGCGGGCATCTGCAATGATCCGTTTTATCCGCAATTGCTTAAGGAAGACGATGATTACCAGCGGCCATTGAAGCTGCTGGCTCAGCGCTTGTGCTTTGCAGACCCATTGACCGGCGAGCAGCGTGACTTCCAGAGCCAGCTATCGCTGGATTGGTGAGGCATCTGGTGTACCCACCAAAAGCGGCGGTCGGCTAGGCGAGGCCGCTCTTGAGGGTGCTGCGCTGGCAATCGGTCAGCGGTTGAAACGCTCCACCAGCGAATACTGGGTTCCGGCTGTGCTCGTCAGTTCCTCGCTAAGCTGCGCCGAATGCTGCGCCTGCTCGGCGGTCTGGTCGGCCAGTTCTGCGATGGTGCTGATGTTGCGGCTGATCTCGTCAGCTACTGCAGTCTGCTCTTCGGTCGCGGCGGCAATCTGGGTAGCCATGTCAGTGATATTGGCCACCGCCTCGCTGATGCCTACCAATGCCTGGTCCGCTTGCATGACCCGGTCCACGCCTTCCTGGGCCTGGCGGTGGCCGGCTTCCATGGTGAGCACGGCATTGTTGGCCGTCTGCTGCAGTTTGGCGATAAGGCCGTGGATCTGCCCGGTCGATTCGGCAGTGCGCTGGGCCAGCTGACGGACTTCGTCGGCAACCACGGCAAACCCACGGCCCATCTCGCCGGCGCGGGCCGCTTCGATGGCTGCGTTGAGTGCCAGCAGGTTGGTTTGGTCGGCGATGCCTTTGATCACATCGACCACGCCGCCGATTTCGTCGCTGTCCTTTGCCAGTTGGGTCACGGTCTGGCCGGTTTCGCCCACAGACGTGGACAGACGCTCGATGGCTTCGCGAGTTTCACCGGCGATCTGCCGGCCCTGGCTGGTAAGGCGGTTGGCTTGCTGGGTCGCGTCAGCGGCGCGCTGCACGTGGTTCGCCACCTCCTGAGTGGTGGCGGCCATTTGGTTGACGGCGGTGGCGACCTGTTCGGTCTCCACGCGCTGTCGCTCCAGGCCCGATGAGCTCTTGTGCGCCAGAACATCGGACTGGCGTGCCTGGTCACTGAGATGCTCGGCGCTATCCTGCAGGCGAGTCAGGCAGGTTTTCATGCGCGCGTCCTGGCTGAGCATGGCCATCTCCAGGCGTGCCTGTACCCCACGGCTATCGGTGTACATCTGCGCGATCAGTGGGTCTGAGGTGGTCTGTTCGGCCAGACGCAGCAGGCGTTTGAGGCCACGTTGCTGCCAGCCAAGGCCAAGCAGGCCCAGCGGTACAGAAAGCCCGGCAGCCAAGGCAAAGCCCCAGGAATGGCCAAGCCAGTTGCCGATCAGGAAACCGACCTGGCTGATCAGAATGAACGGCAGCCAGTCCTGCAGCACCGGCAACCAGCGGTCACGACGGGGGATGGCAGTTTTGCCATCGTTCAGGCGCTGGTACAGAGCTTCAGCGCGGCGGATCTGTTCGGCGCTGGGCTTGACCCGCACCGACTCGAAGCCAACGACTTGGTTGTTTTCGAAAATCGGGGTGACGTAGGCATTGACCCAATAATGGTCGCCGGATTTGCAGCGATTCTTGACGATACCCATCCATGGCAAGCCTTGCTTGAGCGTTTGCCACATATGGGCGAACACAGCCGTAGGCACGTCGGGATGGCGTACCAGGTTGTGGGGAGCACCCAGCAGCTCATCGCGAGTGAAGCCGCTGATCTCGACGAAGGCATCGTTGCAGTAAGTGATCACACCTTTGGCATTGGTGGTGGAGATCAACCGCTGTTGGGCAGGGAAAGTCCGTTCCCTTTGGGTAACCGGCTGGTTGTTGCGCATGAGCTGAATAGTCCGTGAGGCTTTGGACAGATATCGGCAAGCCACCGGTTTTATTGAATGAATATTTGATTTACTTGATTTATAGCAGTTAGCCACTATGGCAGGTGCGATAGTGAGTGCGGAGCATGGACAGCAGAATACATCGCCACGATGCTGAAGGATCGAGCGCCGCTGGGGCGGCGTTCGATCTTCACTGGCTGGCAGATTGGCAGACAATCAGCTGCTGATCATTTGCCGCAACACGTAGTGCAGAATTCCTCCGGCTTTGAAGTATTCCACTTCATTGAGGGTATCGATACGGCACAGCACCTCAATCTGCACTTGCTGGCCATCCTCTCGGGTAATGCGCAGCGGCAGGCTCATGCCGGGCTTGAGTTGCGCCCCGGTCAGCCCCAGCAGGTCAACTTGCTCTTTGCCTGTCAGCCCCAGTTGCTTGCGATCTTGCCCGGCCTTGAACTGCAGCGGGAGCACGCCCATGCCCACTAGGTTGGAGCGGTGGATACGTTCGAAACTCTCCGCCAACACCGCCTTGACCCCCAGTAAATTGGTGCCTTTGGCTGCCCAGTCGCGGCTGGAGCCGGTGCCGTATTCCTGGCCTGCGATCACCACCAGGGGTGTACCTTCGGCTTGATAGCGCATGGCGGCGTCGAAGATCGAAAGCTTCTCGCCACTGGGAACGTGCACAGTGTTACCGCCTTCTTCGCCACCGAGCATCTCATTGCGGATGCGGATATTGGCGAAGGTGCCGCGCATCATCACTTCATGGTTACCGCGCCGCGAGCCGTAGGAATTGAAATCCCGGGGCTCCACACCTTTGCTGCGCAGGTAATGGCCGGCAGGGCTGTCAGCCTTGATGTTGCCTGCCGGGGAGATATGGTCAGTGGTGACCGAGTCGCCGAGCACGGCAAGAATCCTGGCACCCTGAATATCCTTGATGTCGGGTAAAGGCCCGCCGATGTCATCGAAAAACGGTGGGTGCTGGATGTAGGTAGAGTCGTCCTGCCACACGTAGGTTGCCGCCTCGGGCACCTCGATGGCCTGCCATTGGGCATCGCCGGCGAAGACCTCTGCGTATTCCTTGTGGAACATTGCGGTGTCGACTTTGGCCACGGCGTCAGCGATTTCCTGCTGGCTGGGCCAGATATCGCGCAGGTATACCGGCTGGCCATCCTTGCCGGTGCCCAGTGGGTCTTTGGTCAGGTCAGTGCGCACGGTGCCCGCCAGCGCGTAGGCGACCACCAGCGGTGGCGATGCCAGCCAGTTGGTCTTGACCAGCGGGTGTACGCGCCCTTCGAAGTTGCGGTTGCCCGAGAGCACCGAGGCCACGGTGAGGTCGGCACCGGCGACAGCTTTCTCGATCGCCTCGTCCAGCGGCCCGGAGTTGCCGATGCAAGTGGTGCAACCGTAGCCGACCAGGTCAAAGCCCAATTGGTCGAGGTAGGGGGTCAGCCCAGCGGCTTCATAGTAGTCGGTCACAACCTTCGAGCCGGGTGCCAGCGAGCTTTTGACCCAGGGTTTGCGTTGCAGGCCTTTTTCCAGTGCTTTTTTTGCTACCAGCCCCGCCGCCATCATTACGCTGGGGTTGGAAGTGTTGGTGCAGGAGGTGATTGCGGCAATGACCACGGCGCCATCGCGCAGGGTATAGGTTTGACCTGCATGGCTATATTCGATTTCGCCCGCCTGGTCGGCGTTGCCGACGGCCACGCCGCCGCCGCCCTCACTCTCTAGGCGGCCCACTTCCTTGGCCAGCGGCTTGGGCTGCAGCTCGATGAAGTGGTCGAAGGCCTGACCCACCTGGCCGAGGGCCACACGATCCTGTGGCCGCTTAGGCCCGGCCAGGCTGGCCTCCACGTCATGCATGTCCAAGGCGAGGGTGTCGCTGAACAGCGGCTCCTGGCCTGGCTCGCGCCATAGCCCCTGGGCTTTGCAGTACTGTTCGACCAGTTGCACCGCTTCGTGCGGGCGGCCGGACAGGCGCAGGTATTGTAGGGTTACTTCGTCGACCGGGAAAAAGCCACAAGTCGCCCCATACTCCGGGGCCATATTGGCGAGGGTCGCGCGGTCGGCCAACGGCAGATCGGCCAGGCCATCACCGTAGAACTCGACGAACTTGCCCACTACGCCTTTCTTGCGCAGCATTTGGGTCACGGTCAGAACCAGGTCGGTGGCGGTGATCCCTTCGCGCAGCTTACCGGTCAGTTTGAAGCCGATCACTTCAGGGATGAGCATCGACACTGGCTGGCCAAGCATGGCCGCCTCCGCCTCGATGCCCCCCACGCCCCAGCCGAGCACGCCGAGGCCGTTGATCATGGTGGTGTGCGAATCGGTGCCGACCAAGGTGTCCGGGAAGGCGTAGGTGCGACCATCGGTTTCAGCGGTCCACACCGTGCGCCCAAGATATTCAAGGTTGACCTGATGGCAGATGCCAGTACCTGGCGGCACTACCCGGAAGTTGTCGAATGCGCTCTGGCCCCAGCGCAGGAACGCATAACGCTCGCCATTACGCTGCATTTCGATGTCAACGTTTTCGGTAAAGGCTTGTGGTGTGGCGTAGCGGTCGACCATCACCGAGTGGTCGATCACCAAGTCCACTGGCGACAATGGGTTGATCCGCTGCGGGTCGCCGCCGGCTTTGGCCATGGCGGCACGCATCGCGGCCAGGTCGACCACGGCCGGCACACCTGTGAAGTCTTGCATCAGTACCCGCGCCGGGCGGTACTGAATCTCGCGGTCTGAGCGACGCTCCTGCAACCAGCCTGCAAGGGCGTGCAAGTCGTCGGTGCTGACGGTTTTGCCGTCCTCCCAGCGCAGCAGGTTCTCCAGCAGGACCTTGAGCGACATGGGCAGGCGCTGCAGGTCGCCAAGCTGCTGGCTGGCTTGGGCGAGGCTGTAGTAGTGATAGGTGCGGTCAGCCACCTGGAGGGTCTTGAGGGTGTTCAGGCTATCTAGCGAGGGCATTGCCAACTCCTTGTGCGGCGGTGCCCGGCATCACGGGGTATTTGCCGGTGCTACCGCGCTGTTTCGGCCCGCACGGCACGGGCCTGGCTGAAAGGTCAGGTTAGCCCCGTTTGGTGCCCCTGACTCTTTTCTGGACCGGCGGGGCATGTCGCTGGTTCCGATCTTCCTTTATCATCGCCGCCCTGCCGGCGCCTGTGGTGCGCCCGCCGTTGTGGAGTGAGAGATGAATACCCTGTTCATGCATTGCCGGCCCGGTTTCGAGGGTGAGGTCTGCGCCGAGATTAGCGAACATGCCGCCTTGCTGGGTGTGGCCGGCTATGCAAAGGGCAAGCCGCAGAGCGCTTGTGCCGAGTTCGTCTGTGCCGAGGCCGATGGGGCTGAACGCCTGATGGCCCACCTGCGCTTTGCCCAACTGATCTTCCCGCGCCAGTGGGCGCGTGGCAGCTTCATCGAGCTACCAGAAACCGATCGCATCAGCGTGCTGCTGGAGCATCTGGCCGGGCCCGCAGTCTTCGGCAGCCTGTGGCTGGAGGTGCTGGACAGCAATGATGGCAAGGAACTGTCTACCTTCTGCCGCAAGTTCGAGGCACCGCTGCGCAAGGCCTTGGAAAAGGCAGGCCGCCTGGTCGATAACCCAAGCCTGCCGCGCCTGTTGCTGACGTTCATCAGCGGCCGCCGCGTGTTCGTTGGCGTAGCCGAGGCGAACAACTGCGCACTCTGGCCAATGGGTATCCCGCGCCTGAAGTTCCCGCGCGAGGCACCTAGCCGCTCGACGCTGAAGCTGGAAGAGGCCTGGCACCAATTCATCCCACGTGATCAGTGGGAACAGCGCCTGAATGACGACATGACCGGGGTCGACCTTGGCGCTTCGCCGGGTGGCTGGACTTACCAGTTGGTGCGCCGTGGCATGCTGGTGACGGCCATCGACAATGGACCGATGGCCGAAAGCCTGATGGACACTGGGCTGGTACAGCACTTGATGGCCGATGGTTTCACCTGGCAGCCGAAGCGGCCGGTGGACTGGATGGTCTGCGACATCGTCGAAAAGCCGGCCCGCACCGCTTCGTTGATCGAGACCTGGCTAGGTGATGGGCTCTGCCGGGAGGCAGTGGTCAACCTGAAGTTGCCGATGAAGCAGCGCTATGCTGAGGTACGGCGCTTGCTTGACCGCATGCAAGCAACCTTCAAAGCGCGCAAGGTCAAGGTATCGATTGCCTGCAAGCAGCTGTATCACGACCGCGAAGAAGTCACGTGCCACCTGCGCAGGTTGGACATCAAGCAACGTTGATTCAACTGCTCCATTTTTTGCTTGTGCTAGCAAGCGCGCGATTGCCCTGGCGACTCAGATTGCGACTTCAAGAGGCCTGCGCTTGGCCTGCTGAAGTCGCATTTGGCGTTTGCTGAATTACCGCGTACTTGAGCTTAAGCAAAACACCAGCAGTTCCAAGAGCGGTTACATGACTGGCTATTGGTCCTGGCGGCCCTATGCGCCACAATAGCGATCATTTGCGGAGCCCTCCATGACCGATTTCACCCCCGATGCCATCCTCGACGCCACCGGCCTGAACTGCCCGGAGCCAGTAATGATGCTGCACCAGCACGTGCGTAACCTGGCCGCTGGCGGCCTGCTCAAGGTCATCGCTACCGATCCGTCGACCCGTCGTGACATACCCAAGTTCTGCAACTTTTTGGGCCACGAATTACTTCAGCAGCATGAAGAGGCAGGTACGTACCTGTACTGGATCCGCAAGAAGGCCGACTGAGCCGCGCTGGAACACGCCTCGCGTAGCGCCTACACTGCGCTCCCCAGACAGGAGAGCGCCATGCTGATAGTTGCCGACGAGAATATCCCGCTACTCGATGCCTTTTTCGAAGGCTTCGGCGAGATTCGCCGTTATCCCGGCCGCAGCCTCGACGCTGCCAGCGTTAAGGACGCCGATGTGCTGCTGGTGCGTTCGGTGACCAAGGTCGACCGTCAACTGCTCGAAGGTAGCAAGGTGCGCTTCGTCGGTACCTGCACCATCGGCACCGACCACCTGGACCTGGACTATTTCGCCCACGCGGGCATCCACTGGAGCAGTGCCCCGGGTTGCAACGCCCGCGGGGTGGTCGATTACGTGCTGGGTAGCCTGCTCACTCTGGCCGAGCTGGACGGCGTGGCATTGTCCCAACGCACCTACGGCGTGGTCGGCGCCGGCGAGGTGGGTGGGCGGTTGGTACGTGTGCTGCGCGGCCTGGGGTGGAAGGTGCTGGTCTGCGACCCATTGCGCCAAGCCACCGAGGGCGGCGATTTCGTCAGTTTGGCGACCCTTCTCGAACAATCCGATGTGATCAGCCTGCATACTCCGCTGCAACGTGGCGGTGAGCATCCGACCTGGCACTTGCTGGGTCAACCACAGCTTGCTCAACTACGCTCCGGCGCCTGGCTGATCAATGCCAGCCGCGGGGCCGTGGTGGATAACGCGGCGCTGCGGGAACTGCTGCTCGATCGCCCGGACGTGCATGCCGTGCTGGACGTTTGGGAGGGCGAGCCGCAGGTAGACCTGGAGTTGGCAGACTTATGCACCTTGGCCACGCCCCACATCGCCGGCTACAGCCTGGATGGCCGTCAACGCGGTACGGCGCAGATCTATCAAGCCCTGTGCAACTTCCTGGGTGAGGCCCAGAAAGTACGCCTGGCCGACCTGCTGCCACCATCGCCATTGGCGCACATTGAAATCGATGGCAGCGCAGACCCCGATTGGGCCTTGGCGACGCTCTGTCGGGCCGTGTACGACCCTCGTCGTGATGACGCCGATTTGCGCCGCAGCTTAAGCGACGATGCGGCCAAACAACGCGCAGGGTTCGATCAGTTACGCAAGCAATACCCCGCGCGGCGCGAAATCGAAGGGCTGGCAGTGCGCGTGCGGGGCGAGGCGCCGCAGTTGGTACAGCTGGTCCACGCGCTCGGGGCTGTTCTATCCTGACTGGCGCAACCCGCTTGGCAAATCAAAGACCCGGCATCAACCCCTGATGCTCTTCGCTTAAGACCGACTTCGTCTGGCTGGGGCTGTCGCGCAGCCCCAAAGTTTCTGAGTGAAAAGCTTCAGGTGACAACACCGGGTACTAAAGGGCTGATCCTTCAGCCTTGGCGGGCTTTCTTCACCCGGCTTTGTTCAAGCTCCTTGCAAGCTTGTTGGATCATCTGCTCGGTAATCTCGACCTCACGCCCCTGGCCATCGATGATCGAACCACAGGGTTTAGGCTGGTGGTTGCTCTGGGTTTTCGGCGTTTGGCTGCCATGTTGCAAACTCATTGCATATCTCCTCATCAGCTTCAGGCTCAAGTTAACGTTTTGCTAAAACTGGACCGTTGCAAGAATTCAACGAGCACTAATGCTGTCCAGTCCACCAGAAACCGCAGCAAAGCTCCAGAGGCGTTTTAGAACGAAGAGCTATAGGCGCTACAGAGTGGATGCAGTGGTAGTCTTCAGATGTCCTTGTCATCTGTGGTTCCTGCCATGCCCGATCCGGCTCACTTATCACAACGCCGCGCTTTGCTGTTGACCTGGCGTTTCCTGCATCCCTATCGGGGCCGGGCGCTATTGGCGTTGCTGGCGCTGGTGGTTACTGCGGCCATCACCTTGTCCATCGGGCAGGGCATCCGCCTGTTGGTCGACCAAGGTTTCATTACCGGCTCGGCACACCAACTCAACCAGACCGTCGGGCTGTTTCTGTTGCTGATACTGGCGCTCGCGGTCGGTACGTTCAGCCGTTTCTACCTGGTGTCTTGGATCGGTGAACGCTGCGTGGCCGACATTCGCAGAGCAGTGTTCGATCACCTGGTGGGCCTGCACCCGGGTTTTTTCGAAGAGAACCGCAGTTCCGAGATTCAGTCCAGGCTGACTGCCGACACCACCTTGCTGCAATCGGTGATTGGCTCGTCGTTATCGATGTTCCTTCGTAATGCACTGATGGTTGTGGGTGGTGTGGTGCTGCTGTTCATCACCAACCCCAAGCTCACCAGCATCGTCGTGGTAGCCCTGCCGTTGGTGCTGGCCCCAATCCTGCTGTTCGGCCGTCGCGTACGGCGGCTGTCGCGCCAGAGCCAGGATCGGGTGGCCGATGTGGGTAGTTACGTTGCCGAAACCTTGGGGCAGATCAAGACTGTGCAGGCCTACAATCACCAGGCACGGGATCGTGAACTGTTCGCTGAAACCGTAGAGGCCGCGTTTGCCGTAGCCCGCCAACGTATAGCCCAGCGTGCCTGGCTGATCACCCTGGTGATCGTGCTGGTCTTGGGTGCGGTCGGCGTGATGCTGTGGGTAGGTGGCATGGACGTGATCGCAGGACGTATTTCGGCCGGTGAGTTGGCCGCGTTCGTGTTCTACAGTCTGATCGTCGGCAGCGCCTTCGGCACCTTGAGCGAAGTGATCGGCGAGTTGCAGCGCGCCGCAGGTGCAGCCGAGCGCATCGCTGAACTGCTTGCGGCTACCAGTACGATCCGCGCCCCAGAAACGCCGAGGCCCACGATTAATACGCGTGCCAGCGGCCGCATCGAGTTGCAGCAACTGACCTTTGCGTACCCCTCGCGGCCTGCGGTGGCCGCCATCGATGACCTCACCCTCACCATCGAACCGGGCCAGACCCTAGCGCTGGTGGGCCCCTCGGGGGCGGGAAAGTCAACCTTGTTCGACCTGCTGTTGCGCTTTTACGACCCGCAACAGGGGCGCATCCTGCTCGATGGCCAACCCATCATCACGCTGGTGCCGGAACACCTGCGCGGTCAGTACGCCCTTGTGGCGCAGAACCCTGCGCTGTTTCGCGGTACGGTCGAAGCCAACATCCGCTATGGCCGGCCCGAGGCGAGCTTGGCCGAGGTCGAGGCCGCGGCCCGTGGCGCCCATGCCGACACGTTCATCCGCCAGCTGCCGCAGGGGTACCAGACGTTGCTGGGGGAGGGGGGAATTGGCCTTTCCGGCGGGCAAAAACAGCGCCTTGCCATCGCCCGCGCTCTGTTGGTAGATGCACCGATCCTGCTCCTCGACGAGGCCACCAGCGCCCTCGATGCGCAAAGCGAGCACTTGATCCAGCAAGCGCTGCCACGGCTGATGGCTGGGCGCACCACGCTGGTAATCGCCCATCGCTTGGCCACTGTGCAACACGCGGATCGGATCGCGGTGATCGACCAAGGGCGGCTGGTCGCGGTCGGTACGCACCGGCAGTTGATCGAACAGAATGCTTTGTACGCTCGCCTGGCGCAGCTGCAGTTCAGTACGGGATAGAATCCCCGACCTGATGCACAACAAAAAGCCCGCATAAGCGGGCTTTTCGACATGATTTTGGTCGGAGAGACAGGATTCGAACCTGCGGCCTTCTCGTCCCGAACGAGACGCGCTACCTGGCTGCGCTACACTCCGATGAACAAAATCCTACTGCAGCGATTTTTCCGGTGCAAGCCCTTGTCGTTCGAGGGGGCAATACCGAAAAATCGGCCTGTATCAAAGCTCCTTGACGGTGCGAACCTGGTCTTTGTTCAGGCGCGTACGTTTGCCGTCAAGCTGTTCGAATTCGTAGAAACCGGAGTCCTCGTCATAGGAGGGGGTATCCACTGCCTGGATTTCGCGACCGTCGTTCAGGGTGATCACGGTTGGCGATGCACAGCCAGCGAGGGCGCCGAGGCCCAAGGCAAGCAGGAAGGCGGGAAGGGTCCGTTGAATCATCGTGTTTCTCCAGTGCGATGGTGCAAGATGTCTGTATGACGCAAAGCGTCCGGGCAAGTTCCTTTCACATTCCAGCATAGCCGCAAGTGCGCAACATTGACCTGTGCCTGCCTGCGCTGTCGCCACAGCAGGCTGTGATATAACTGCCACCCATCATCTTTAACCTGCGACGGACCCCCATGAAAGCCAAGGCAGATACCCCCTTCGTAGCGCTGAACATTGCCGTGCTGACGGTCAGCGACACCCGTACCTTCGAAACCGACACGTCCGGGCAAACCTTCGTCGACCGCCTCAGCGCCGCTGGCCACACCCTGGCCGCGCGGGCACTGCTCAAGGATGACCTGTACAAGATCCGCGCCCAGGTCGCGACCTGGATCGCTGACGAAAACGTGCAGGTGGTACTGATAACCGGGGGTACCGGCTTCACCGGCCGTGATAGTACTCCAGAGGCTGTCGCTTGTTTGCTGGATAAGCAGGTCGAAGGGTTCGGTGAGTTGTTCCGGCAGATTTCGGTGGCCGATATCGGCACTTCCACCGTGCAGTCGCGCGCGTTGGCTGGGCTGGCCAATGGCACCTTGGTGTGCTGCCTGCCCGGCTCGACCAATGCCGTGCGTACTGGTTGGGACGGGATTCTCGCCGAGCAGCTGGATGCCCGCCACCGGCCTTGCAACTTCGTCGCCCACCTGAAACAGGCAGCGGCCTGTGCCCCTCGTGGCTGAGGTGCCTGCCGCCCAGCCACTGATGCCGGTGGAACAAGCCCTGGAACGTCTGTTGACGCTGGCCGAAGCTGCGCCGATCAGCGACACCGAATGCGTAGCATTGGCGCACGCCGAAGGCCGCGTGCTGGCCTGCGACCTGGTGGCCAGCCTTGACCTGCCGCCGTGGCCGAACAGCGCCATGGACGGGTATGCCCTACGCCTGGCCGATCTTCAGGGTGAGCCTCTTCCTGTAAGCCAGCGCATCTTTGCCGGGCATGCTCCAGCGCCGCTGCAGGCAGGTACCTGTGCACGCATTTTCACCGGTGCACCTATGCCGGCTGGCGCCGACTGTGTCGAGATGCAAGAGAACACACAAACGTTGGAAGACGGCCGGGTCCGCTTTCTTCAGGCCCTGGCGCCTGCGCAGAACGTCCGGCCCCAGGGCCAGGAGACCTGCAAGGGCGAGCAGGTGCTGGCCAAAGGAACCCGGCTTGGGCCCATCGAGTTGGGGTTGGCGGCGAGCCTGGGCCACGAGCAGTTGCAGGTAGTGCGGCGGGCGCGAGTGGCGGTACTGTCCACTGGCGATGAACTGGTCGAGCCTGGCTTGCCGCTGGGGCCTGGCCAGATCTACAACAGTAACCGGCGCCTTCTGGTCAGTTGGTTGCAACGCCTGGGTTGCGAAGTGAAGGACATGGGCATCCTGCCCGATGACCTGGCGCGTACTCGTGCATGCCTGGCGGGCTTGGGTGATGTCGATCTCATCCTCTCCACCGGCGGGGTATCGGTAGGTGAGGCCGATTACCTGGGCGCCGCTCTGCGCGAAGCGGGCGAGCTGGCTTTGTGGAAATTGGCGATCAAGCCCGGCAAGCCACTGACCTTCGGGCATTACCGCGGTGTGCCGGTTATCGGCCTACCCGGCAATCCTGCCTCGACCCTGGTTACCTTCGGTCTGCTGACACGGCCCTATCTGCTGCGCCGCCAAGGCGTTTGCGACGTTACGCCGCTGCGTTTCGATGTAGCTGCTGGGTTCCAATGGACCAAGGCCGGCACCCGACGCGAGTACTTACGCGGGCGCATCGAAGGTGGTCAGGTGCATATCTACAAGAACCAGAGCTCCGGCGTGCTGCGCAGTGCTGCCTGGGCCGATGGATTGGTGGAGGTGCGCGAGGGCACGACCCCCAAGCCCGGTGACAGCGTGTCGTTCATACCCCTGAGTGAGCTACTCGGCTGAGCCTTCGAGCAAGCCGCACCGGCCCTGTGGAGCGTTGGCCGTTGCGGCTTGGGTAAGGCGCATGTGCACGGTTGCAAGCTGCTGGGCGACCACGCCCCAGTCATGCCGAGTACGCGCGAACTGGCGGCCCGCTTCACTCATCTGACGCATGCGCCAAGGTTGGTTGAGTAGCTGCGTGATCATCAGCGCCAATTGGTCGCCGTCATCACTGCCCAGGTAGTGCTCACCGTTGTTGGCGGCCAGGCCCGATATCCCTTTCTCGGTGCTGATCACCGGCAGCCCGGCGGCCATGGCTTCGAGGATCTTCACCTTGGCGCCACCGGCATAGCACAGCGGTGCCAAGAACATTGCGCAGCGGCTTTGCAGATCGCGAAGGTCGGGGCGGTAGCCCACCCACTCGATACGTGGGTCATTCCAGCGCAACTTCCAGCTGGCCGGCAAGGCATGCCCGGCGACGGCCAACCGTACCGCTGGGTTGCCCTGCCAGACTTGGGGCATGATTTCTTCCAAGGCCCACTCGATGGCCTCGAAATTGGCAGCGCACTCGAAATTGCCAACGAACAGCAGGCGCTGGCTGTGCAGGGCAGGCTGAACGCTCTGGTAGTAATCGCAATCGACGCCATTGACCACGACATTGACCGGGCGGCCGCTGATCTGGCTGATCAGTTCGGCATCATGCGGGCTTACAGCGACCACTTCGGTGGGTTGGCGTAGCACGCGCTGCTCCCAGCGCCGGTAGCGCCATCGGTCGAAGGCGTTGAGCGGGCGAAGCCACACGGGCAGGCGATCATGACTAGCAGCACCGGTCACCGATTCGAGGTTGTGTTCACTGAGCATGTAGGGCAGCCCGCGGGCCTGCAGTGCTTTTTCAAAAGGCTGGAAACCGTAGCTGTGTTCGATCTGGATGACATCCCAAGGCTCTTCTAACAACTGTTCGAACTGGTGCCGCAAGCTGGGCGCCAGGCCATTGATGATGGCGCGCATCGGGTAGTCGATGATGGGTGATGCAAACAGGTTGAGCGGGCTGTGCAGCGGGCGTCTGGGTAGCACGATCAGGCGTTCGAGCAAGGGCTCGAGGGCTTGGCGGGCAGCATCGCATAAGGGGATTTTCGATTGCACCAGCAAAGTGATCCGGTGGCCCTGCTGCGCGAGTGCGCGCAGCAGGTGGTATTGCCGGGTCTTGCTGCCACTGGTGGTGGGCCAGGGGAGATAGGGCAGTGTCCAGAGAACGCGCATGACCCGGAAACCTCGCTGCAGGCTGCGGACGAAAAACGCGCCCGCCAGCCTTCAGCCGAGGGCTGCCGCCGGGACGCGTCCATAGATATCAGTAAAGCGCACGATGTCGTCTTCGCCCAGGTACTCGCCGCTTTGTACCTCGATCATCACCAGGTCGATGACGCCGGGGTTGGTCAGGCGGTGAGTGCGGCCAGGTTTGATGAAAGTCGACTCATTGGTGTCGAGCAAAAACTCCTCTTCTCCATTGGTCACGCAGGCCATGCCGCTGACGATGATCCAGTGCTCGCTGCGATGATGGTGCATCTGCAGCGACAGCGATTCGCCAGGGCGTACCATGATCCGCTTGATCTTGAAGCGCGGGCCCTCTTCTAGCACGGTGTACATGCCCCAAGGGCGCGTGACGGTGCGGTGCAGGCGGTAGGCTTCATGGCCCTGGTGCTTGAGCTGCTGCGCAATGACCTTGACCTCTTGACTGCGGGCAGCGTCGGCGATCAGCAATGCGTCGGGCGTATCGATCACGATAAGGTTATCCAGCCCCACCGCGCCGACCAGGCGCTTGGGCGAATCGATGTAGCAGTTGGTGACTTCGTGCAGCACGGTTTCACCGTTGCAATGGTTGCCATCGTCATCGGTGTGACGCAGTCCGCGCACAGCTTCCCAACTGCCGATGTCGCTCCAACCCAGCTCGCACGGCACTACCGCAACCTTGGCGGAGCGCTCCATCAGCGCGTAGTCGATGGAGATGTCTTCTGCCAGGGCAAAGCTTGCCGGGTCCAGCTCAACCTGCAGCACCTTTTCGCCTTGCTTGGTCGCGCTCTGCCCCAGGCAGTCGGTCACACAAGCAAGCAGCTGCGGTGCGTGCGCCTGCAACTCGGCCAGAAGGGTGCCCACCTGCAGGCAGAACATACCGGCGTTCCACAGATGGCGGCCGCCTTCGAGGTAGCCAAGAGCAGTTGTAGCGTCAGGTTTCTCCACGAAGCAGTTCACCTGATACCCATGGTCGCCGACGGCTTGGCCCCGCTCGATGTAGCCAAAGCCAGTTTCAGCGCGGCTGGGTACTAGGCCGAAAGTCGCCAGCCAGCCCTTTTCAGCCAGTTGCCGCGCCTGCTCCACGGCAGTGGCGAAGGCCTCGGCGTGCTCAATGACGTGGTCGGCAGGCATCACCAGCAACACGCTGTCGTTTCCGTAATGGCTTGCGCAGTGCAGCGCGGCGGCAGCGATGGCCGGGGCGGTGTTGCGACCGTTGGTTTCCAGCAGGTAGTCCAGGCCGAGCTTGTCGGGGTTCACCTGGCGATACTCGTCCTGGGTGCGGAAAAACACTTCGCGGTTGGTCACCGTCAGCACCCGTTCCACGCCGGGTAGCGCGGCTGCGCGGGCAAAGGTTTTTTGCAGCAGGCTCTGGCCGTCGGGCAATCGCATGAAGGGTTTAGGCATGGCTTCCCGAGAAACCGGCCACAAGCGGGTGCCGGCACCGCCGGCAATGATGCAGGGGATCAGAACGCTCATTTCACAGCCTCGACGCTTGGCGCTGGGTATAGCGCGGTGAAGGGGAACTTCGCGACCTGTCACGGTTTTGGCGGAAAAGTCAAAAAAACGACTTTTCGCTGTAGCTTCTTCCATGATGGCCAAATTTTTGTCGATCATGCTCTCCTTAACAAAACGTTTCAACGGTATTTGTGTGAATCTGGCGATTTTTTGATCGGCCTTGAGGGCAGCAGCGCACTCGAATGCCTGATTTGGCGTGGCAGTGCAGTATTTCGCTGTTGTTTGTGGTCGAGATCTGCACGCAATAGCCCCAATGGAGAAGCGTGATGACACAGCGCAAAGCGATGTTGATCCTGCATGGCAAGCAAGCCATGAATGAAGCAGTGCGCGAGGCGGTCATCGCTATGCGAGAGCGAGGCTGGACGCTGGATGTACGCGTCACCTGGGAGGGCGGCGATGCCAAGAGGCTGGTGGGCGAAGCCCTGGCGGCAGGCTACTGCCAGGTAATCGCCGGAGGCGGTGATGGCACTTTGCGCGATGTGGCCGAGGCCATGGGCCAGGCGCGCACTCAGGCCAGCCTGGCCTTGCTGCCGCTGGGAACGGCCAATGACTTCGCCAAGGCCGCTGGCATTTCCATGGAACCTGCCCATGCGCTGGCGCTGCTGGACCTGCCGCCGCGTCCCATCGACCTGGGGCAGGTGGGCGACCAGCTATTCCTTAACATGGCCACAGGCGGTTTCGGCAGCCAAGTCACCGCAAGCACCTCCGAAGACCTGAAGAAAATGCTCGGCGCCGCCGCCTATCTGTTCACTGGGCTATCGCGCTTCAGCGAACTGCAGGCTGCATCGGTTCAAGTATCGGGCCCAGGTTTCGATTGGCAGGGTGATCTGCTGGCGCTGGGAATCGGTAATGGTCGCCAGGCCGGTGGCGGGCAGGTGCTGTGCCCTGAGGCGCAAGTGAATGACGGCTTGCTCGATATTGCCATTCTGCCGGCGCCCCAGGAAATGGTCGGTGCGCTGCGCGATCTACTGGCCGGTGACGGGCTGTTCGTGCGGGCACGTTTGCCTTGGGTAGAAATTACCTGCTCCCAAGGGCTGGATATCAACCTCGATGGTGAACCCCTCAAAGCCGACAGCCTTCGTTTTACCGCAGTACCGTCAGCATTGAACGTGCATCTGCCGCCCAATTCGCCGCTGCTCAGTCGTCCAGACTGATGATCTTTTCGCGTACGGCAAACAGCACAAGACCCGCCACGTCATAGATGTGCAGGCGCTTCATGATCTGCGAGCGGTGGGTTTCCACGGTTTTGATCGACAGCGCCAGCCCCGCGGCGATCTCGCGGGTCGACTTACCTCGCACGATCAGGCGCAGGATCTCCAGCTGCCGCGCTGTGAGGTTATGGCGATCCACCGCTGCCGGCTTACCGTGCTGGGCACGCATCAGCGCTTGATCGATCACGGTATGGGCAATGGCTGGGCTTAGATAGCGCTCGCCACTGCTCAGGGCCGTCAGCGCCTGTTCGAGCTCGGTTGCCGTCGCATCTTTGAGTAGATAGCCATGGGCGCCGCTTTGCAGTGCTCGCATGATCAAGTCAGGATCGGTATGCATCGACAGGATCAGCACGGTACAGGTGTTGCCTGCTGCGCGCAGTTGGGTGAGGGCATCAAGGCCACTGGTCGAGCGCATGGAAATGTCCAGCAGCACAACATCGGGGGCATGCTGGCGTACCATTTCGAGCAGCTGGCTACCGTCATCGGCCTCGCCGACCACCGTGTAACCGGGAATATCGGAAACCAGGGCACGGACCCCGGCACGGATCAGCGCATGGTCATCCACCAGCAGCAGTCTACAGGTCATGATGCAAGGTTATTCCTGGCGCGTTCATGGCTACGGGGGGGCCATGGGAACAGCACGTCGATAGTCGTCCCCTGGCCTAGCTGGCTGGTGATCGCCAGGCTTCCGTTGAGTGCGGTTGCCCGTTCCTGCATGCCAGCCATGCCACGTTGGCCGGCTTGGGCAGGGTCGTCAGCCGGCAAAAAGCCCTTGCCGTCATCCTGAATCGTCAGTGCAAGCCCTAGGGGGCTTCGTTGCAGGCGGATGATCAGGTTACGCGCCCGAGCATGACGCAGCACGTTGGTGACCGCCTCCTGGGTAATGCGAAACGCTGCCATGGCAACGTCTTCTGCAATGCCACCCAAGCGTTGGTGGCACTCAAGGCTCCATTTCAAATCGGTGCTTTCCAGCGTGCGAAGCAAGTGAGCCCGCAGGCAGGCTTCCAGGCCAAGGCTGGCCAATTGACGTGGGTTGAGCAGCGCGGATACGTCGCGCACTTTGCCCAGGGTGTCCTTAAGGGTGGCATGCAGGCTGATGCAGTGGACTTGCAAGTCGCTCGGAACGCGACGTTGCAGCCATTGCAGTTGCATCTTGGCGGCCGTAAGCAGTTGGCCGATGTCGTCGTGCAGTTCGCGGCTCAGGTGCTGGCGCTCGTCTTCCTGCACCTTGAGCATGCGCTCTGCCAGCTCCGCCGGGCGCAGGCTGATCGATTTCGCCCCATGGCCCAAGTGCCAGCATACGCCAAGCGTGGCCAGCAGTTGCAGTAGCAATAGGCTGGGCGGCAGGCCTTGCCCTGCCGCGAAGATTGCCAGATTTGCAAGCAGAGACACCACGCACAGAGAGGCCGTCGCCCAGTGCAGCAAAGTGGCCGGTGAGCGTCGGCGCAACAACATCTTCAAGCGTGGGAACATAGAGTCGAGAAGCCACTTAGTCTTGCGGATGGGAACCGAGCACAGGTCGTTGCACGAACGTTGGCATTGAGCTTGCTAAAACTCGCGAACGCGGCTCGAAACGGTGATTGGATGGCCGTTAATTGTTTGCGCGCATCTTAACACTTCGGATCGATACCTAGTTGCTCTGCCGCGCCGCTCAGTGGCGGTTACCGGCTTTTTTGCCTGTTGGCCCGGCTGGCACCGTGCCGTGTTTATGCACGCAGTTGGTACCCTTTTCGGTGCCAGGCGCACACGTTTGCGAGTATGGCTGGTCAAGTACTACCGCCAGTTTGTTCAGCAGCGCCACCTGTTCGCAGGTGTCCAAAGACAGGCTCCCGGTTTGCAGGTCGATCAATTCCAGTTGCCAGGCCAGCAAGGTCAGGCAGGCATTGAGTGTGGGCAAGGCGAGGGGGCTCAGGCACTGTTGTTCACAGGCCGGCGCCAGTAATTGATGGAGAGCGCTTGCGTAGTGGGCGACTTCGAGTAAGCCCAAGGTGCCGGCGCGTCGGGCCAGGGTCTGGAGGGCACGGTTCAGGCACAGGCAGGCATCTGGATCATTGGCGATCAGTTCCAGATGCTGCAGGCATTCCTGTGACTGGGTCAGCAAGACTTGAGCATCCAGCAGGAAGTCCTGCAGGGTGTCGATATGAGAGCTGCTGTCCATCATGGTACTCCGGCGCGTTGGGCTGGAGCAGGGGATGGCGACACCTTGTCGAACGCGGGCAATAGCCTGACTCCATTCATGCAGTGAGAATGGCGTCACATTAATGGCTAAAGGATATCGCGAACATCAGGTTGCACCTGATTGTCCCTAGGGGTTTCCCTGAGGATCCATAGGGTGCGAACTAAGAAGGTGTATCGCAGTAAAGCATGATGTTAATTTGATATCAATGAGTCCAGTGGGCTTTTTCGAAGGGGTAAAGAAGCCCGGTAGTGTGCCGATATAAAGCGGATCATTTCATATTTTTCCGCTACAACCCTGGGGGTTTTCCGATGGCTGGTATTCTCGACACGGTCGATCAACGCACACAACTGGTGGGTGAGAACCGGCTGGAAATCCTGATGTTCCGCCTGGCCGGCCGCCAGTTGTTCGCAATCAACGTCTTCAAGGTTCAGGAAGTGCTGCAACTGCCCAAATTGACTCTGATGCCGCAGCGCCATGCGTTCGTCTGCGGCGTAGTCAACTTGCGTGGGCAGACCCTGCCGGTGATCGACCTGTCCCAGGCCATCGGTATGCGCCCGATAGAACCGGGGCCGGATAGCACCATCATCGTCACCGAGTACAACCGCTCGGTACAGGCGTTTCTGGTGGGCGGAGTCGATCGGATCGTCAACATGAACTGGGAAGCCATCATGCCTCCACCTTCCAGCGCTGGTCGCCAGCACTATTTGACCGCCATTACCAAAGTGGACGACAGGCTGGTGGAAGTCATCGACGTTGAGAAGGTGCTGGCGGAAATCGTGCCGTACAATGCCAGGGTTTCGGGCGACAAACTCGCCGATCCGATATTGGCCCGCGCGCGGGGCCGTGAAGTGCTGCTGGTGGATGACTCCAGCGTGGCCTTGGCGCAGTTGCGCGATACCTTGTCACAACTGGGGATGAAGCTGCATGTGGCCAGTGACGGATTGAAAGCCTTGCGCATGCTCAAAGGTTGGGCCGATGCGGGGGAAAACATCTGTGAGAAGCTGCTGATGGTCTTCACCGATGCGGAAATGCCCGAGATGGATGGTTACCGGTTGACCACGGAAATCCGTAACGATGCACGCTTGCGTGGGCTTTATGTGGTGCTGCATACCTCGTTGTCGGGCAGCTTCAACGAGTCGATGGTGAAGAAGGTGGGTTGCGACAACTTCCTCTCCAAATTCCAGCCCGATCGTCTTGTGGATGTGGTGAAGCAGCGTCTGCTGCTCGATGCCAGCAACGGGTGATCCTGCGGCCTGCCAGGTATAAGCTTGGTGTTTGACCTGGAATGAGGCCGGCAAGGATGTTTCTCAGTGAGTTGTACAGGTACCCGGTGAAGTCTGGGCAGGCGCAATGCTTGCAGGGCTCGCCGGTAGGGCTGCTCGGGTTGCAAGGCGATCGACGCTGGATGGTGGTCGAGCAGGAGAATGGACGCTTTCTCACCCAGCGCGCCTGGCCGCAGTTGGGGCAATTGAAAGCTCGCGAAAGCGATAACGGCGAGTTGCTGCTGGAATTGCCGGGGCAGGGTTCTATACGGGTGGCGGTGCCTGACGCGGATGAGGCGTTACGCGGTGTGACCGTATGGCGTGACACCCTGCGCGTTCCCGACGCTGGCGATGAGGTGGCCGGCTGGTTGTCGCAATGGCTTGGTAAAGCGGTGCGCCTGGTTCATTGCCCTGAGCAGCGAGCACGCTACCTGCCCAGCGGCTATGGCCTGAATAGCGACCGCGCGGCGTTCCCTGATGGCTTCCCCTTGCTGCTGATCGGCCAGAGTTCGCTGGATGAGCTGAACCACCGAATCGGTCGCCCCATGGAGATGCTGCGCTTTCGGCCGAATCTGGTGGTGAAGGGGGCGCAGCCGTTCGCCGAAGACGGCTGGAAGCGGATTCGCATCGGCACTTTGGTGTTTCGTGTACTCAAGCCAAGTGTGCGCTGCATCTTCACCACCCTGGACCCCGCCACCGGCGAGCGCAGCCTGGACCGCGAGCCATTGACCACCCTCAAGACATTCCGCGAGCGCGATGGGGATATTCTGTTCGGGCAAAACCTGGCCGCCGATGGCGCAGGTTGGCTTGAGGTGGGGATGCAGGTCGAAGTGCTGGAGTAATCCAGGCAGGCCTCTTCGCGGCTATGCCACAGGTGCCACACGGGCCGTATGGCCCGTGGTTGCTGTAACAGCGAGCTTACCTGCGAAGCCTTCGGCGCTGGTTCAGCGCCTGTCACATGTCATCGAAGTAGCGCTCATGCCAGTCCACCAGGGGCTGGGGCACATTCAGCTTCTGCCCATAGATCACCGAATAGGACAGCACGTTTTGTACGTACTGGCGTGTTTCGTCGAACGGGATCGACTCGACCCATACGTCGAAGCTCAGATGCTTGGCGCCTTTGAGCCACTGCCTGACACGGCCGGGGCCGGCGTTGTAGGCGGCGGAGGCCAGCACTCGGTTGCCATTGAACTGCCCGTGCACTTGGCTCAGGTAGGCAGCGCCGACCTGAATGTTCTTCTCCGGGTTGAGCATCTGCTGCGGTGAAGCCAGCGGGATGCTGAACTTGCGTGCCGTTTCTTTGGCGGTGGCCGGCATTACCTGCATCAAGCCGCTGGCACCGACGCTTGAGCGGGCGTCCTCCATGAACGCGCTCTCCTGGCGGGTGATGGCGAACACCCAGCTGGAGTGCAGGCCACGTACCTTGGCTTCGCGGACCAAGGTGTCGCGATAGGCCATCGGGAAGCGAATATCCAGATCGTCCCAATACTGCGCCTGGCTGATGGTACGAATGGCGGGGAAGTACCAGCGCATGTCGTAGGCCAGGCGTGCCTGAGCGACCATTTCATCGCGGCTGAAATGGCGGCTGGCATGGTACCACTCGCGGCGGCCTTCGACGATCTGGCCACGGGCGTGAAACTCCATGGCACGGCGTATGCCTGGCGCATTGCGCACTTTGTTCATAAGCTGCGGGCTCAGCACCAAGGGCCGGTTGTTCAACTGATACGGAGTTTTTGCCCGATCCGCCGCCAGGAACCCGTAGAAGTCGCGCTCACGGGCAACGTTCTTGTACAGCAGTGGGATCTGTGGGTTGCTCGGCTGGGCTAGCTCCAAACTGCGAGCTTGCCAGTACTTCCAGCGGCTGCTGGCGGCCAGGTCCTGCGGCAGACGCTTGGTGAGTTCGTAGGCGTCTTCCCAGCGGCCCAGGCGCAGCAGCAGGCGTAAACGCCATTCACTGACCGTGTTGTCGCGCAGCTCGGGGTCGTAGCGGGTCATCAGGTCCAAAGCGCGAGGGTCGTAACGGCGGGCAAGGGTCAGGCCTATTTCGCGGGCGATGGCGACCTTCTCGTCACGGGAGAAATGCATGCGCTGGGCATAGTCGTCGAGCATGCTCATGGCACGATCCGGGTCTTGCCGGGCCAAGCGACGCAGGCCAAGGCTGACCACATCCGCCATGGCTTCGTTGGCCGGGGTGAAACGCGAGGGTTGGTTCAGCAGTTCAGGTTTTTGCGCCACATCGATCAGCAAACGGCCTTGCGCTGCCAGTGTGGTCAGGCCCTGTACCAGGCTGTTGGCCAGCGCATAGTTACGTGCCTGTGCTGCAAGCTTCGCGCGGTTCCAGCGTTTGGCTTCGGTGAGCTGACCTTCTGCTGCCCACATGCCGAACAAAGTATCGCAGGCCGCTGGTTGCGACTTGCCCACATTCCACAGTTTTTCGGCGCTGGCAAAACCCTCGGCACGCTGCCCGTGGCTCAACTGATATTGCCCGTTGAGGCAGTCGAGTTCGGTGAAGTTGAGCTTGGGGTCATAATACTTGGCAAAGGTATTCCACTCGCCACGTTCGGCGAGCCACCGCAACCAGCGCAGTTTCATCCAGTTTGCCTGGGGCAGGTCACCGTGCTGGGCCAGGAAACCCTCGATTTCCTCGTTGCTGGCGGTCTTCAGGCGTGCGGTCAGTTCGTCATAGGCAAGGTAAGGCGTCAGTGGATAGTCGCTCAATGCCTGGCTGTAGCGCAGGTAAGGGCCCTTGTCGCCCTTGGCCAGCGCACGCTTGGCTTCGTCGTAGTACTGACGTTGCAGGGAAAGGTCGGTGGCCTGTGCCGCGCTGGCAGTGGCGGCGGTGAGTAGCAGGCAGGAAGCAATCTGAAACAGGCGGCTGCGCATGATACGTCCGGGCAGTTGAACCATGGGGAAGTGACGGCGATGCCAGCACTGATGAAGTCAATTGCCTTAGCTTAGCCGTTTGCCGGCGCCGGGTGATAGCGCTGTGCTTGTAACCGGGCATTAACGCCGACCGGGCGTCGCCCAGGCCGCTGCACCGGTCAACTTTATGCTTGAAGGGGGCAATTCAGGTAGAATGCGCGCCCGCTTTCTGGAGACAAACATGACCCTGCTCAAATTCAGCGATGTGTCCCTCGCATTCGGCGCGATGCCGCTGCTGGACAAAGTGTCCTGGCAGATCGCCCGTGGCGAGCGGGTGTGCATCATCGGCCGTAACGGTACTGGCAAGTCGAGCATGCTGCGCCTGGTCAAGGGCGAGCAGAAGGGCGACGACGGCGAAATCTGGCGTGCCCCTGGCTTGAAGATTGGTGAGCTTCCCCAGGAACTGCCGGTGGCCGATGAGCGCACGGTGTTCGACGTGGTCGCCGCTGGCCTGGATGGCGTTGGCGAGTTGCTCGCGCAGTTCCATCATCTGAGCCAGAACATCCAGGGCGATGAGGATCTGGAAAAGCTCATGCACGTCCAGCACGAGCTCGAGGCCCGCGATGGCTGGCGCCTTCAGCAAGTGGTGGAAAGCACCCTCAGCCGTCTTCAGCTGCCTGCCGACAAGACTTTGGCCGAACTCTCAGGTGGCTGGCGTCGCCGTGTGCTGCTGGCCCAGGCTTTGGTCTCCGAACCTGACCTGCTGCTGCTCGACGAGCCCACCAACCACCTGGACATCGGTGCCATTGCTTGGCTTGAAGAGGCTTTGCGCGGCTTCAACGGAGCTGTGCTGTTCATCACTCACGACCGCTCCTTCCTGCAGAACCTGGCCACTCGCATCCTCGAACTGGACCGTGGCGGGCTGATCGACTGGAACGGCGACTACGCCAGCTTCCTGGTGCACAAGGAAGCTGCCCTGGCCGCCGAGGAGACTGCCAACGCGCTGTTCGACAAGCGCCTGGCCCAGGAAGAGGTATGGATTCGCCAGGGCATCAAGGCCCGCCGCACCCGTAACGAGGGCCGTGTGCGTGCACTCAAGGCACTGCGCGTGGAGCGTAGTGAGCGCCGCGAGCGTCAAGGCCGGGCGAATATCCAGATAGAGGCGGCGGACAAATCCGGCAAGCAGGTCATGGTGCTGGAGAATGTCAGCTTCCATCACCCCGAGGGACCGCTGCTGGTCAAGGACTTCTCCATGGTCTTGCAGCGTCAGGACCGCATCGGCTTGCTGGGCGCCAACGGTACGGGCAAGACCACGTTGCTGAAGATGATGCTCGGCGACCTGGAGCCAACGGCGGGCAAAGTCGAGCGTGGTACCAAGCTTGAGGTCGCGTACTTCGATCAGATGCGTCACCAGCTCGATCTGGAAAAGACCGTGATCGACAACCTCGCCGAAGGCCGCGACTTCATCGAGATCGATGGTCAGAACCGCCATGTGCTGAGCTACCTGGGCGATTTCCTGTTCAGCCCGCAGCGTGCGCGCACGCCGGTCAAGGCGCTGTCTGGCGGCGAACGTGCGCGGTTGCTGCTGGCAAAGCTGTTCAGCAAACCGGCCAACCTGCTGGTGCTCGACGAACCGACCAACGACCTTGATGTGGAAACCCTCGAGTTGCTCGAAGAGGTGCTGTGCAATTACAAGGGCACTGTGCTGATGGTCAGCCACGACCGGGCCTTCCTCGATAACGTGGTCACCAGCACTTTGGTATTCGAAGGTGAGGGCAAGGTACGCGAGTACGTCGGTGGCTATGAGGACTGGATCCGTCAGGGTGGCTCGGCGAAGCTACTCGGCGTGACCGAGAGCAAGGGTGGCAAGTCAGAGCTCAACAGTGCGGTGGTGGAGAAGCCCGCGGCAGCCGCGACGCCTGCACCTGCAGCGCCAGTGGCGGATTCCTCGAAGAAAAAGCTCAGCTACAAGCTGCAACGGGAGCTGGAAATGCTGCCGGGGCAGATCGATGAAGTCGAGCAGCGCATGGCCCAGGCCCAGGCAGAAGTGAATGCCCCAGGCTTCTATCAGCGACCGATTGCCGAGACATCGGCGGTGCTGGCCAAGATCGAGGGGCTGCAAGCTGAGCTGGATACGCTGGTGGAGCGGTGGGCCGAGCTGGAAGGCTGAGACTGGTATAGCCGTTGGTAGGTAGATCCGCTTCTACAGTAGCTGCGCAGGTCCTGGGACTGGTGCAGCTACTGTAGGGGCGGGTTTACCCGCGAAGAGGTCGATGCGCGCTACATCATTCTTTTTTCAGCAAACGCACCGCCAGCACATCGCACGGTGCGCCGTGGAGCACGTCATTGGCTGTGGAGCCCAGCAGCAGTGCCAAACCATGCCGCCCATGGCTGCCCACCACGATCAGGTCGCAATTCTGCTCCTTGGCCAATTGATGGATCTCTTGGCGCGGCTGGCCATACGTCAAGTGAGAGTCGCCGCGGTGGATATCGGGGTATTTGTTGAACAAGCGGTCCATACGCTCCTTGGCCTGGTCGAATTGCTGCTGCTGCAGTTGCGACAGGTCCATGGGCACATCACCACCAAAAGCCATGGCCATCGGTTCGACGATATGTACCAGCGAGACCTTGGCATTGGAGGGTGCCGCCAACGCCATGGCACGTTTGATCACCGGGTCGCACTCTTCGGTAAGGTCGACGGCGACCAGAAGATGTTCGTAGGACATGAGCTGCACTCCTGACAATCGCGATAGTAGGAAGTATGGTCGCTTTCCTGCAGGTCATCCGTGAAACTGAGTAACCCGCTCATTTGCAACGCTTTATGGAAACTACTGATATGACGGTATGGCTGGTGGTGTCAATCCTTGCGCTGATTCTGAGTCCGCTTTCCTGGTTGCGGTTGTCGCGCAAACAAGGGCAGCAGATGACCCTGCGCCTGGCCGCGCGGCGCATGGGCCTGGCCATGCAGCTGGCACCGACACAGTGGCCCCATTGGCTTGAGAAAGAGCCCCCCAGCCCTTGTCCGCAGTACCACCGTGCCCGCCGTAGGGGGCACGAAGACTGCTGGAGTTACTGGCAGGTCAGCCCCGGTATCTGGTGGAATCAATGGAAAGAAGTCTGTGAAGACCCACGGCTGGCCGCGGTTTTCGCGCGCTTGCCGGCAACGGTCTACAAAGTGGAGGCCGATAAACGCATGATCGCCCTGTACTGGAGCGAGCGTGGTGATGAATCTGTATTGCAGGATATTGCCCACGCCTTCGACGCCCTGGCCTGACACCCATAACGACAAAGCGGCAACCCGGTAGCTACCAGGTTGCCGCTTTGTCGTTTCTGCAGTGCAGAAAAGGCCAGGCAGGCCGGGAATTTCAACGATGCATAGGCAGTGTAGTCATTTTCTGCCGGCGTGCACGGGAAAGTTGCAGCACTCGGCACCGCGTTTGGGTCAATCGTCGCCATGAATGGTCTGCGATCACTGTCATCATGCTTATGCCCTGGCGCTGCACAATGGCTGGAAAGTCGGGTTGATCGGCTTTTCGTGAGCATTTGACAACGCTCGACATTTCGGAGAATGTAGGCGCACCCAAATCAAACGGGCGTATGAAATGAGCGTTTGTATGTCACGCCGCTCATACGAATCCCGACTATCGCGCCGACGGGTGTGTGCCTGGGCGAGGGCGGCAACGCCGGCTTCTCTCAGCGATCGGTGTGTACAGTTCAGCTTCCATATCGTGGAGATCAGTTGATGATTTACGAAGGTAAAGCCATCACGGTTAAGGCTCTTGAAAGCGGCATCGTCGAATTGAAATTCGACCTCAAGGGTGAGTCCGTCAACAAGTTCAATCGCCTGACCCTGGACGAATTGCGCCAGGCTGTCGATGCCATCAAGGCCGACGCCTCGGTGACAGGTGTGATCGTCAGCAGCGGTAAGGACGTGTTCATCGTCGGCGCCGATATCACCGAATTCGTCGACAACTTCAAGCTGCCCGAGGCCGAACTGGTTGCCGGCAACCTGGAAGCCAATCGCATCTTCAACGCCTTCGAAGACCTCGAGGTGCCCACTGTGGCGGCCATCAACGGTATCGCCCTGGGCGGCGGCCTGGAGATGTGCCTGGCGGCCGACTACCGAGTGATGTCCACCACTGCCAAGATTGGCCTGCCTGAAGTCAAGTTGGGCATTTACCCAGGCTTTGGCGGCACCGTGCGCCTGCCGCGCCTGATCGGTTCCGACAATGCCATCGAGTGGATCGCCGCTGGTAAGGAAAACCGTGCCGAAGACGCCCTGAAAGTTGGCGCGGTAGATGCAGTCGTCGCACCTGAACTGTTGCAGGCCGGCGCCCTGGACCTGATCAAGCGCGCCATCAGTGGCGAGCTGGACTACAAAGCCAAGCGCCAACCCAAGCTGGAAAAACTCAAGCTCAACGCCATCGAGCAGATGATGGCCTTCGAAACCGCCAAGGGCTTCGTCGCCGGCCAGGCAGGCCCGAACTACCCGGCACCGGTCGAGGCGATCAAGAGCATTCAAAAAGCTGCCAACTACGGCCGCGACAAGGCGCTGGAAGTCGAAGCCGCGGGCTTCGCCAAGCTGGCCAAGACTTCGGTCGCCGAAAGCCTCATCGGTCTGTTCCTCAACGATCAAGAGCTCAAGCGCAAGGCTAAAGCCCACGACGAAATCGCCCGTGATGTGAAGCAGGCGGCGGTACTGGGCGCTGGCATCATGGGCGGTGGCATCGCCTACCAGTCGGCGGTCAAATGCACGCCGATCTTGATGAAGGACATCCGCGAGGAGGCCATCCAGCTGGGCCTTAACGAGGCATCCAAGCTGCTCGGCAATCGCGTCGAGAAAGGCCGCCTGACGCCGGCCAAGATGGCCGAGGCGCTCAATGCCATTCGCCCGACCCTGTCGTACGGTGATTTCGCCAACGTCGACATCGTCGTCGAGGCCGTGGTCGAGAACCCTAAAGTCAAACAGGCCGTGCTGGCCGAAGTGGAAGGCCAGGTCAAGGAAGATGCGATCCTCGCCTCCAATACTTCGACCATTTCCATCAACCTGCTGGCCAAGGCGCTCAAACGTCCAGAAAACTTCGTTGGCATGCACTTCTTCAACCCCGTGCACATGATGCCGCTGGTCGAAGTGATTCGTGGCGAGAAGTCCAGTGAAGTGGCGGTTGCCACCACCGTGGCCTATGCCAAGAAGATGGGCAAGAACCCGATCGTGGTCAACGACTGCCCGGGCTTTTTGGTCAACCGAGTGCTGTTCCCGTACTTCGGCGGCTTCGCCAAACTGGTCAGCGCGGGCGTCGACTTCGTGCGCATCGATAAGGTCATGGAAAAGTTCGGCTGGCCGATGGGCCCGGCCTATCTGATGGACGTAGTCGGTATCGACACCGGCCACCACGGCCGTGACGTCATGGCCGAAGGTTTCCCAGACCGCATGAAGGACGAGCGCCGCTCGGCTGTCGATGCCCTCTACGAAGCCAACCGTCTTGGCCAGAAGAACGGCAAAGGCTTCTACGCCTACGAAACTGACAAGCGTGGCAAGCCTAAAAAAGTCGTCGATGCCAGCGTGCAGGAGGTACTCGCACCAATCGTCTTCGAACAGCGTGAAGTGAGCGACGAAGACATCATCAACTGGATGATGGTGCCGCTGTGCCTGGAAACCGTGCGCTGCCTGGAAGACGGTATTGTCGAAACCGCAGCCGAAGCCGACATGGGCTTGGTCTACGGGATTGGCTTCCCTCCGTTCCGGGGTGGTGCGCTGCGCTACATCGACTCGATCGGTGTGGCTGAATTCGTTGCCCTGGCCGACCAGTACGCCGACCTGGGGCCGCTGTACCACCCGACCGCGAAGCTGCGTGAAATGGCCAAGAACGGCCAGCGCTTCTTCAACTGAGTGGTCAACGAGCTAGAGCGAGAGATTTGAAATGAGCCTGAATCCAAGAGACGTGGTGATTGTCGACTTCGGTCGCACCCCTATGGGCCGCTCCAAGGGTGGCATGCACCGCAACACCCGCGCCGAAGACATGTCTGCGCATCTGATCAGCAAGGTGCTGGAACGCAACGACAAGGTCGACCCGAAAGAGGTCGAAGATGTGATCTGGGGCTGTGTCAACCAGACCCTGGAGCAGGGCTGGAACATCGCCCGCATGGCGTCGCTGATGACCCAGATTCCCCACACCTCCGCCGCCCAGACCGTCAGCCGCCTGTGCGGCTCGTCGATGAGTGCGCTGCACACCGCTGCCCAGGCGATCATGACCGGCAATGGCGACGTTTTCGTCGTCGGCGGCGTCGAGCACATGGGGCACGTCAGCATGATGCATGGCGTTGACCCTAATCCACACCTGTCCCTGTATGCTGCCAAGGCCTCCGGGATGATGGGCCTGACCGCCGAGATGCTGGGCAAGATGCACGGCATCAGCCGTGAGCAGCAGGACCTGTTCGGCTTGCGTTCGCACCAACTGGCCCACAAGGCCACGGTCGAGGGCAAGTTCAAGGACGAAATCATCCCGATGCAGGGCTACGATGAGAACGGCTTCCTGAAGGTTTTCGATTACGATGAAACCATTCGCCCGGAAACCACTCTAGAAGGCTTGGCGTCGTTGAAACCGGCGTTCAACCCCAAAGGCGGCACCGTGACTGCCGGTACTTCGTCGCAGATTACCGACGGCGCTTCGTGCATGATCGTCATGTCTGGCCAGCGCGCCATGGATCTGGGGATTCAGCCATTGGCGGTGATCCGCTCGATGGCGGTCGCCGGCGTTGACCCGGCAATCATGGGCTACGGCCCGGTTCCTTCAACCCAAAAAGCGCTCAAGCGCGCTGGCCTGACCATGGCCGATATCGACTTCATCGAGCTCAACGAAGCCTTTGCAGCACAGGCCTTGCCAGTACTCAAAGACTTGAAAGTGCTCGACAAGATGGATGAGAAGGTTAACCTGCACGGCGGCGCCATCGCTTTGGGCCACCCGTTCGGTTGCTCCGGTGCACGTATTTCCGGCACCCTGCTCAATGTGATGAAGCAGAACGGCGGCACACTGGGGGTCGCCACCATGTGCGTAGGCCTTGGCCAAGGTATCACCACTGTCTTCGAACGCGTCTGATCGCGTAGCTGGACAGCAGCCGGGGCCTTGTGCCCCGGTTTTTTGTTTTTCACAGAATTGGTTTCAAGAGGAAGGGCGGCATGCAGATCCAGCCAGGCGTATACCGGCATTACAAAGGGCCTGAGTACCGTGTCTTCAGTGTTGCACGGCACTCCGAAAACGAAGAGTGGATGGTCTTCTACCAATGCCTGTATGGTGATTACAGCTTCTGGGTAAGGCCGCTTGCGATGTTTCAGGAGTCCGTCGAGGTTGACGGCGAGCAGGTGCCGCGCTTTGCTTTGGTCAAGGCCGAAGTCGGGCTGCCAGAGCTGTCTGGCAAGTCGCAAGCGTGAACGACCGCGCTTGACCTCTCCCTGTTGCCACTATATATAGCGGTGCCGCGTCCGGCACCTGACGCGTTTTTCATCTTCAGATTCAGGAATACTCCGATCCATGGGCAAATCGCTGGTCATTGTGGAATCCCCGGCCAAGGCCAAGACCATCAACAAGTACTTGGGCAACCAGTACGTGGTGAAGTCGAGTATCGGCCATATCCGAGACCTCCCCACCAGCGGTTCGGCCAGCGCAAGCAAAGAGCCGGCCGCCAAGCGTGGCAAGGCTGCTGCGGGTGAGGCTCCGGCGCTGTCGCCGAAAGAAAAGGCGCGTCGCCAGTTGGTAGCGCGCATGGGTGTCGACCCTGATCACGGCTGGAAGGCCAAATACGAGATCCTTCCCGGCAAGGAGAAGGTGATCGAAGAGCTCCGCCGCTTGGCCAAGGATGCCGACACCATCTATCTCGCAACCGACTTGGACCGCGAAGGGGAAGCCATTGCCTGGCACCTGCGCGAAGCCATCGGTGGTGACGACACCCGTTACAAGCGCGTGGTGTTCAACGAAATTACCAAGAAGGCGATTCAGGATGCGTTCTCGCAGCCTGGCGAGCTGGACATCGATCGTGTCAACGCCCAGCAGGCGCGGCGCTTCCTCGACCGCGTGGTGGGCTACATGGTTTCGCCCCTGCTGTGGGCGAAGATTGCCCGCGGCCTGTCAGCCGGCCGTGTGCAATCGGTGGCGGTGAAACTGGTGGTGGAGCGTGAGCGCGAGATTCGCGCGTTCGTCCCCGAAGAGTACTGGGAAGTGCATGCTGATCTGGGTACCGCCAAGAGCGCCAAGGTGCGTTTCGAAGTGGCCCGTGAGAATGGCGAGGCCTTCAAGCCGCTGAACGAAGCGCAAGCGATGGCCGCGCTGGAAAAACTCAAGGCTTCCAGCTACAGCGTGGTCAAGCGTGAAGACCGCCCCACCAGCAGTAAGCCGTCGGCTCCGTTCATCACCTCCACCTTGCAGCAGGCCGCGAGCAACCGCCTGGGCTTTGGGGTGAAGAAGACCATGATGATGGCCCAGCGTCTTTACGAAGCGGGCTACATCACTTACATGCGTACCGACTCGACAAACCTGTCCTCCGATGCCTTGGACATGGCGCGCAGTTACATCGAGCGCGAGTTCGGCAAGCAGTATCTGCCAGACGCACCCCTGGTGTATGGCAGCAAAGAAGGCGCCCAGGAAGCGCACGAGGCGATTCGCCCTTCCGACGTGAATACTCATCCGTCCAAGCTCAGCGGCATGGAGCGGGACGCCGAGCGTCTGTATGAGTTGATCTGGCGCCAGTTCCTTGCCTGCCAGATGCCGCCTGCGCAGTACCTGTCCACCAGCGTCACAGTGGCTGCAGGCGACTTCGAGCTGCGCGCCAAAGGCCGTATCCTCAAGTTCGACGGTTATACCCGTGTGCTGCCACAGCAAAGCAAGCCTGGCGAGGACGATGTGCTCCCAGAGATGGCCCAGGGCGAAGTGCTCAAACTGTTGCAACTCGATCCGAGCCAGCACTTCACCAAGCCGCCAGCGCGCTTCACCGAAGCTAGCCTGGTCAAGGAAATGGAAAAACGTGGGATTGGCCGCCCGTCTACCTATGCCGCGATCATCTCCACTATTCAGGACCGTGGTTACGTCACTCTGCACAATCGGCGCTTCTATTCCGAGAAGATGGGCGACATCGTGACCGAGCGCCTGTCGGAAAGCTTCTCCAACCTGATGGACTACGGCTTCACGGCCGACATGGAAGAGAACCTCGACGATGTGGCCCAGGGCGAGCGCGACTGGAAGAACGTACTGGATGAGTTCTACGGTGACTTCAGTAAGAAGCTGCTCAATGCCGAGTCTGCTGAGCATGGTATGCGTGCCAATCAGCCGACCATGACCAACATTCCGTGCAAGGAATGCGGTCGGCCGATGATGATACGCACCGCCTCTACCGGCGTTTTCCTTGGCTGTTCTGGTTATAGCCTGCCGCCCAAGGAGCGCTGCAAAGCCACCGTCAACCTGGTGCCCGGTGATGAAATTGCTGCGGACGATGAGGGCGAGTCGGAATCGCGCGTGCTATTGGGCAAGCACCGTTGCCCGATCTGCTCCACGGCCATGGATGCCTACCTGCTGGATGAGAAGCACAAGCTGCACATCTGCGGTAATAACCCAGATTGCCCAGGCTACGAGATCGAAGAGGGCAGCTACCGCATCAAGGGCTACGAGGGGCCGAGCCTGGAATGCGACAAGTGCGGCAGCGAAATGCAATTGAAAACTGGCCGCTTTGGCAAGTTCTTCGGGTGCACCAACCCTGCCTGCAAGAACACCCGCAAACTTCTGAAGAACGGTGAGGCTGCGCCGCCGAAGATGGACAAGGTGGACATGCCAGAGCTCAAGTGCGAGAAGGTCGACGATACCTACGTGCTGCGTGATGGTGCTTCAGGGCTGTTCCTGGCCGCTAGCCAGTTTCCGAAAAACCGTGAAACCCGTGCGCCCCTGGTGATGGAGATCGTGCCGCACAAGCACGAGATCGATCCTAAGTACCACTTCCTGTGCGACGCGCCACAGAAGGACCCAGATGGCCGTCCTGCGGTGATTCGCTACAGCCGCAAGACGAAAGAGCAATACGTGCAATCCGAAGTCGATGGCAAGCCGACAGGCTGGAAAGCGTTCTACGACGGCGGAGCTTGGAAGGTTGAAGACAAGCGCTGAAATTTCAGTGCGTGAATCAGGGCCGCTTTGCGGCCCTGATCATTTATGATGCATTGACCGGCCTTTTAGCCTTAGGGAGGTCATTCGAAATGGCCCAGGAACTCTACACCCGTACCAATCAGAAACTGTTCTTCGCAGGGCTGGCCCTTGAATCAATGGCCAAGGCTGAGCAAAGCCAGGCCATGAACGCTCAAGGCATGGTTCAGGCCGAACGAGAGTCAGCTTTGTTCCATCTTTATGGCGCACTGCTGGGTCTGTGTCATGAAATCGGTGGGTTCTATCGCCTGCCGGTGGTGGCGTCGGTCGAGCAGGCGCTGGATGACGACGCATTGAACTCTATCGCCATCCCGGAAGTGGCCGAGATGCTGGAGCTGGTTCGCCAGCGAGAAACCTGGTTGGCGCAATTGTTGAGTGCTTATAGTGATTTGTTCCGACCACCGGTCGCCATCAAAGCACCGAAAACCGATGTCACCCAGCCGCTGATACAGGCCGTGAATCTCGACAAGGCTGAGCCTGCGGTGCTTTCCAGGGAGGTGCTGGAAAGCTGGCGCAACGATCTTAAAGGCTTGGTGAGGCGTTTTCGCGACGCGTTGAGTGAGTGCTGATCACCGCAGTGGCTGTTACACTAGCAGCCTTTCGTGGAGAACTGCCCTATATGTCTACGTCGTTTCTGGAAATTGTCGAGTTGCCTGATGGCCGTATCGAGCTGCGTCGCGCCGAGGATGAAGGCTCCCTGGTAACCCTGGATTTTTCGGAAGACGCCAAGGCGTTTTTGCAGGGCCAACACGTCGAAGTCGCTAAAGCCATGTTGAGCGTTGGGGTACAGATGGCAGGTCGGCTAGTGGATGGCGAGCTGGAACGCGACGAAGGGCCGCGTGTACTGCACTGACGCCTCTACTCGTATAGCGCTATAGACAAAAGCCTGAATGTCAGCCGAGGCGGACGTTCAGGCTTTTTGCGTTTCCAGTGCTGGCGGCACGCAGCAGTTGTTGGCGAGCAGTCGCATTGACGCAGCCAAGCCAGCTGACCACCGTGTGGCTATGGCCCAGGCGCAGGGCTTGGCAGGCCAATTGAAGCGCGCTTTGATTGCCGTTCGGTTGCAGCAGCAGAATGCGTTCGCGGTTCAACCCGGCATCCCGTAGCCAGGCCTGGGTGAGACTGGCGGGAGGAGCGATCAGCGTCAACCAGCGGGCTTCGGCCTCTTCGCTCAGTTCGCGTAACACCGGTGCCAGCAGGTTATGGCAATGTTCTGGGGCGCCACGCAGTGTCAGTTCACTGAAAAGCTCAGGATGGCTGTGCTTGCGTACCTGCTGACTGGCCTTTAGCCCTGGCAGGACTGGCTGGGCCAGGAACGCTTCGAACAGCGGAAGCTGGACTTGCTGATGTGCTTGAATGGACTGCTGCATGACGCCTCCTGGATCAGCGACGAATGACACCGACACTCAAACCCTCGATCACCAGTTCCTGTTCTTTCAGGTCGACTTCGATGGGGGCGAACTCGGGGTTTTCAGCGATCAGCCAGACCTTGCTGCCTTCACGCTTGAAGCGCTTGACGGTCACCTCATCGCCGATACGAGCAACGACGATCTGGCCGTTGCGGGCCTCGCGACATGTGTGTACTGCCAGCAGGTCGCCGTCAAAAATGCCGACGTCCTTCATGCTCATGCCATGCACACGCAATAAATAGTCGGCTCGAGGGTGGAAGAAGGCCGGGTTGATGTTGCAGGATTGCTCGATATGCTGCTCGGCAAGGATCGGTGCGCCGGCAGCCACCCGGCCAATGATCGGCAAGCCGTTCTCTTCGGCTTTAGCCTCGACGCCCGGGATCCGGATGCCGCGGGAAGCCCCTGGGGTCATCTCGATAGCGCCTTTACGGGCGAGAGCTTTAAGATGCTCCTCGGCGGCATTGGGCGATTTGAAACCCAGCTCCTGAGCGATTTCCGCGCGGGTGGGGGGAAAGCCGTTTTCTTCGAGGCAGCGTTTGATGAAGGCCAGGATCTCGGCTTGGCGTGGCGTCAGTTTCAACATGGCGGGCGCTCTGTCTTTTTATACAGTGACTGGGATTATATACAGTACTGGATGCGCTGCAAGCACAATGAACCCTAAATGGTGCAGCAATGCGCTTGCAGCTCTTGGTCAAGCGCTTTTAAATGGCGACCGCCCAGTCACCGAGCCTTGACAGGAGCAGGTCTGAAACGTATGTTTCAAACACCTGTTTGTCTCTGTCTGGCGGAGTTGTGATGGCCCAATCTGAAACCGTGGAACGCATTCTCGATGCTGCCGAGCAGTTGTTCGCGGAAAGAGGCTTTGCGGAAACCTCACTGCGGCTGATCACCAGCAAGGCGGGGGTCAATCTGGCAGCGGTGAACTACCACTTCGGCTCGAAGAAGGCGCTGATCCAGGCGGTCTTCTCGCGTTTTCTCGGGCCGTTCTGCGCAAGCCTGGAGCGTGAACTGGAACGCCGTCAGGCAAAGCCTGAACAAAAGCCCAGCCTTGAAGAACTACTTGAAATGCTCGTGGAGCAGGCGCTGGTCGTGCAGCCTCGCAGCAACAACGATCTGTCGATTTTCATGCGTTTGCTGGGCCTGGCTTTCAGTCAGAGCCAAGGCCACTTGCGCCGCTATCTTGAAGATATGTACGGCAAGGTGTTCCGCCGCTACATGCTGTTGGTCAACGAAGCCGCGCCGCGCATTCCTCCGCTCGAGTTGTTCTGGCGTGTGCACTTCATGCTGGGCGCCGCGGCTTTCAGCATGTCCGGGATCAAGGCACTGCGCGCCATTGCCGAGACCGATTTTGGTATCAACACCTCCATAGAGCAGGTCATGCGCCTCATGGTGCCGTTCCTGGCTGCTGGCATGCGCGCCGACAGCGGAGTCACCGATAGCGCCATGGCCAGCGCTCAACTGCGCCCCCGTAGCAAAACCGGTAGCTCGACGGTCAAGGCCTAAGGGTGCGCGAGGCAGGGCGCTTGAGCTAAGCTAGCGCCCATGCCTGACCCCTTCGCTGCACGTACCCCATCGTCTGACAGTGCTTTTGCGGCTTTGCCCAAGGGCTGTATGCGTGCGCCTGACTGGTTCGGCCTTGCATCCTTTGCAAGGCGCGTCCAGTGTCTTTGTTCTCGTAATTAAGGATTGCCCATGACTGCCAGCCTGCAAGGCTCTCTAATGGTAGATATCGCCGGTAAGTGGCTGACTGCCGAGGACCGCATGCTCCTGCGCCAGCCGCAAGTGGCCGGCCTGATCATCTTCGCCCGCAACATCGACAGCCCTCGCCAAGTGCGCGAGCTTTGCGCTTCGATCCGCGCCATCCGCCCTGACCTGATACTTGCGGTCGATCAGGAGGGCGGGCGTGTACAGCGTCTGCGCCAGGGCTTCGTGCGCCTGCCTGCGATGCGCGCCATTGCTGATAATGCCAATGCCGAGTATTTGGCCGAGCAGTGCGGTTGGTTGATGGCGACCGAGGTGTTGGCTGTTGGTCTGGATTTAAGCTTCGCCCCAGTGCTGGACCTGGACCACCAGCGCAGCGCGGTGGTTGGCAGCCGTGCATTCGAGGGCGATCCGCTGCGTGCTATGCAGTTGGCTGGCGCATTCATCCGCGGCATGAACGCTGCGGGCATGGCAGCCTGTGGCAAGCATTTCCCTGGGCATGGTTGGGCTGAGGCCGATTCGCACGTGGCGATCCCGGTCGACGAGCGCAGCCTGGATCAGTTGCGCCAAGCCGATCTGGTGCCATTCTCTCGGCTAAGCGGGCAGTTGGCTGCTGTGATGCCTGCGCATGTCATCTATCCGCAGGTAGACAACCAGCCGGCAGGGTTCTCGCGGCGCTGGCTGCAGGGCATCCTGCGCGGCGAGCTGGGCTTTGAGGGGGTCATTTTCAGTGACGATCTGTCCATGGCTGGCGCGCACGTGGTGGGTGATGCTGCCAGCCGTATCGAGGCGGCTCTGAGCGCCGGTTGCGACATGGGCCTGGTGTGCAATGATCGGGCGGCGGCCGAGTTGGCACTGACCGCGGCGCAGCGTTTGAAGGTCAAGCCGTCGCCGCGCATCGCGCAGATGCGCGGGCGTGGTTTTGCCCGCACCGATTATCGCCAGCAGCCGCGTTGGCTTGAGGCGTTGGGTGTCTTGAGAGATGCGCAGCTGGTTGATTGATCGATGCTCAAAGCGGGCCTGCCCTAGCGGGGTCATCTGCCTAGGTCGGCAGGCGTTGTAGCGGGCCTAGCGGCCCCGCTTGCCGGGCAGCGGGGCAAACAGTGCCTCGATTTCTTCATCGCCCAGACGCCAATGCCCCGCCTGGCCACCATCGAGCAGGCTCGCCGCGAGTGAGGCCTTTTCTTGCTGCAGCGCCTGGATCTTTTCTTCCACCGTGCCTCGGGTAATCAGCTTGAAGACGAACACCGGCTTGTCCTGACCGATACGGTAGGCGCGGTCAGTCGCCTGGTTCTCGCTGGCTGGGTTCCACCACGGGTCGAAGTGGATCACGGTGTCGGCCCTGGTAAGGTTCAGCCCCACTCCACCGGCCTTGAGGCTGATCAGGAACACCTCGCTTTCACCTTGCTGGAATTGCTGCACTGGAGTACGCCGGTCGCGGGTTTCGCCGGTAAGCAAGCTATAGCGGATTTTGCGCTTATCGAGTTCTTGCTCGATAAGCGCCAGCATGGAGGTGAACTGTGAGAACAGCAGCACCCGACGGCCCTCACTCAGAAGCTCATCAAGCATCTCCAGTAACGCACCAAGTTTACCTTTGTCGGCTTGGTTGCCCTTTGTCTCGACACCTTTGACCAGCCGCAGGTCGCAGCATACCTGGCGCAGTTTGAGCAGAGCATCGAGGATCACGATCTGGCTGCGCGATGCGCCATTGCGCGCGATTTCGTCGCGGACTTTTTTGTCCATGGCAACGCGCACCGCTTCGTAAGTGTCGCGCTGGGCATCACTGAGATCGACCCAGTGCACCATCTCGGTCTTGGCTGGCAGCTCGGTGGCCACTTGCTCCTTGGTACGGCGCAGCAGGAAAGGTCGCACTCGGTTGGCCAAGTGCGCCAGGCGTTCGGTGTCGGCGTGGCGTTCGATTGGGTTACGGTAATCCTGGTTGAAGCGCTTCACGTCGCCCAGCCAGCCAGGCATCAGGAAGTTGAAGATCGACCACAGTTCGCCCAGGTTGTTTTCCATTGGTGTGCCGGTCAGGCACAAGCGTTGGTTGGCCAGCAGTTCACACACGGCCTGGGCGGCCTTGCTGGTACTGCTCTTGATGTTCTGCGCCTCGTCCAGCACCAGCACATGCCAGGCTTGCGCGCGCAGTTGCTCAAGGTCCCGAGGAACCAAGGCGTAGGTCGTCAATATCAGGTCGTACTCCTGCAGCTCGGCGAAATGCTTACTGCGGCCGGGGCCGTGCAGGGCTAGCACGCGAAGGTTTGGAGCAAAGCGCTTGGCTTCGTCCAGCCAGTTAGGCACCAGGCTGGTAGGCATCACCGCCAGTGCCGGGGCGTTCAAGCGCCCTGACTGTTTTTCCAGCAGCAGGTGGGCCAGAGTCTGCAGGGTCTTGCCCAGCCCCATGTCATCGCCAAGGATGCCGCCGGTGCCCATTTCACGTAGCGCCTGAAGCCAGTTCAGACCTTGCTGCTGGTAAGGGCGCAGGCTGGCCTTGAGCCCGCTCGGCACTTCGACCTGCAGGTCGCGGGCATCACGAAGGCGCCGACCGAGATCGCGTACGTGGGCGCCGCCCTCCCAGTGCAGGGGCAGGTGATCGATGTCGTTCAGGCGTGCGGCATCGGCGCGATCCAGGCGTAGGGTTGGGCCGACCGCGTCCTCATGTAGATAAAGCTCACCCAAGGTGCCCATGACAGCCTTGATGCGGCCGTAGGGCAGCGCGACGCGTAACGCTGGGCTGTCCAGGCGCCCGCGATTGAGGTCGATCAGCAGGTGTTCGTCGTCGCTGCGCCGCGCCAGCTCGCTAGGGCGCAACAGCTCAGGATTGTTTCGCAGCAACTGCAGCACGATCGGCAATAGGCTGTGGCGCTGGCCTTCGACCACGATCCCCAGCTCCAGGTCGAACCATTCGTGGCCAGGCGCTTCGTCGATACTGGCGTACCAGTCGTCCACCTCCTGCAGGTTGAAGGCGAAGTCGCGGTGTATATCGATCTCCCAGCCCGCCTCGCGTAGGCGTGGCAAACCATCGCGGGCGAAGCGCAGCCAGGCTTCGTCGTCGGGCAGTTGCAACATTTCACCCGCGCTGTCGGGTAAGGCCTTGCTCTGGCGGGTGGCAGGTTTGAAGCCCAGGTCACGCAGCACCTTGCGTATGGCCTGCTCGGCCTGGGGCTGGCGGCGGATGCGCTGGCTGGTGGCCGCGACCAGTCGAGTCAGTGGCTTGTCATCGTTGCCCGTGGCGCGCAACCCATCGTAGTCGAATGCCAGTGCGGCGCGGTGTTGCATCTGCCGTTGCATGCGGCCGGTCTTGGGCATGTAGGCGCTGAATTCCAGGCTGCCCAGCGTCAGGTGGGGCCGGGGTTGCAGGTCGTCGACCCATTGTTCGCTCAGTGTGGTCGGGGTGGGCAGTTGGTGGTTCAAGGCATTGAGCTTGTGGCTGAGTGGCACGACGAGGTGTTCCGGGATATCGGGAGCGATGGTCAGTTGCAGAGCGATGTGCGGATCGAGATTGTGTTCGAGCCTGCCAACTTCGCCGTTGATGATGTCCAGGTAGTACAGCGGCACAAGCGCAATCACGCAGTTGAGCGGGGTTTGGCCGTGATACCAGACCCCTCGATAGTAGCCATTTTCCAAGCGCACCCAGCGAAATTCCGCCGTCAGCGTGGTGCCTTCGCGCAGCAGTGGCATGTTATCGAGGCAGAGCAGCCGTTCGGTATCCAGCATGCGCTGGAACAGCTCGCCGCCTTCCTGGCCCTTGAGCGAGTAACCCCGCTCTTGGTTGCCATTCTGGTTGAGCGCCGAAAGCAAGCGCAGAATGCGCAGGTCTTCTCCCTTCACGAAACTTGGAGGGTTGTAAAGCAATTCGTAAAGTGACTGCACACGGCTAAAGCGCAGGCCTTGTTCTTCGCGTATGCCTTTACGCACCCGCACGGCGCAACCCGGCTCATCGCTCAAGACAATCTGGTAGCAGACCATGCGCCCGCGCTTGTCGGGTGCATCGCCAGACGCCTGGTTTGGGGGCTCGAGGCTGTTGAGCCAGTGCTGCAAATTGGCAGGCAGTGCGTTATCGTCATGCCGGGCTATGGCGTCAGACTCGCCTAGAACCAACAGGGCCGCCGCGCAATGCTTGCAGTTTTGCCCCACCGGGCAGCTGCATTGGCCACGTACATGACAACGCCCAGCAATAGCGGTGAGGGTGATTTTCTGGCGGTAACGGCTATTCCCGCTGCCGCTGCAACTGGCCTCGATGAGCGGGCCACTACATTGTTCGATTTTGACGCGGCCCTCTTGGGCGTAGCGCGCGCCGCGTTGCAGTACCGCTTCGGAGAACGACTGGACCCAATTCGGATACTCGTGCAGCAATTGCAGAGCGGCGCGGCTCATGAGGTCACTGCTCCATCATCTCCGGATCCATCGCGGGCATTTTCGGCGTACCCGGCGGCGTGATTTTCAGCAGCAGCGCCAGGTGGCCGCCATCAAGGAAGGTCAGCTGACCGCCTTTGATGGTGCTGTTGCTCTGCTTGAATTGCTCGCTCTGCAGCACATTGCCGTTACTGTCGAGCTGGTTGACCCAGAGGTTAGCAGCCACGGCAATGAAGCGCCCTTGGGTGATGGTCAGGTTGCCTTCGATGGGGAAGTGCCCGAACTGCTCTGCACCGTCGCCCAGGGCAACGCGGCTTGGTTCGCTGCCCACTGCTTGCTGCCAAGCCTTGTGCAGCAGCACGGTATAGTCGGCAGTGGCTTGCAGGCGAGTGGCTTCGTCCTTGAGCGCAGGTGGGCGTTCGGCGTCCTTGGCCAGGCGTGGGGCGCCTGCGCTCCAATCCTCCGGGGCGAAGGGGCTGGTGAAGGCAGGCACGTTGTTCTGCCGCACCAGCATCATTTCTACCTGATACATCCCTTCGGCGAAGGCCCCTGGCGCGAACAGCGCCAGCAGCAGGGTCAGGCAACGGATGGCACGCATGGATCTTCCTTATGCAGGCTGTGGAGTCAGGCGCTCGAACAGCGCCTCCAGGGTGTTGAAGCGTTCGTCTGGGCGTTCCATCGGGACCAGGAAGCGGAACTGCGTGGCGCCTTCGAATTTGTAACGTTTGGGCTGGCTCTGGATCAGCTTGATCAGGGTCAGTGGGTCGACCGGGGTCTCGGCCTCGAACTCGATCTTGCCGCCGTTGGGGCCTGCGTCGACCTTCTTGATGCCCAGCGCTTCTGCCTGCAGCTTCAGCTGAGTCAGGCGCATCAGGTTCTTGGTCGGCTCAGGCAGCAGGCCGAAGCGGTCGATCATTTCTACCTGCAGATCCTTCAGGCCTTCTTCGTCGGCCGCCGAAGCGATGCGCTTGTAGAGGATCAGCCGCGCGTGCACATCAGGCAGGTAGTCTTCGGGAATCAGCGCCGGCAGGCGCAGATTGATCTCCGGCCCACCGCCCAGGGGTTGTTCGAGGTTGGGCTGGGTGCCCTTGCGGATGGCCTTGACCGCGCGCTCGAGCATTTCCATGTAGAGGGTGAAACCGACGGCCTGGATCTGCCCACTCTGACCTTCGCCGAGCAGCTCGCCAGCACCACGAATCTCCAGGTCGTTGGTCGCCAGCACGAAGCCTGCGCCCAGGTCCTGGGTGTTGGCGATGGCCTCCAGGCGCTTTTCGGCGTCGGCGCTGATCTTCTGCCGCTGTGGGGTGAGCAGGTAGGCGTAGGCCTGGTGGTGGCTGCGACCGACCCGGCCGCGCAACTGGTGCAACTGGGCCAGGCCGAACTTGTCGGCGCGCTCGATGACGATCGTGTTGGCGCTGGGCACGTCGATGCCGGTTTCGATGATGGTCGAGGCGATCAGCACGTTGAAGCGCTTGTGGTAGAAATCGCTCATCACCTGTTCCAGTTCGCGCTCGCGCATCTGCCCGTGGCCGACGCCGATTCGCGCCTCTGGCACCAATTCGGCCAGGTCGGCGGCGCATTTTTCGATGGTTTTCACATCGTTGTGCAGGTAATACACCTGGCCACCGCGCAGCAACTCACGCAGCAGGGCTTCCTTGACCGTGCTCTTGTTCTGTTCCATGACGAAGGTGCGCACCGACAGGCGCCGTGCTGGTGGCGTGGCGATGATCGACAGGTCGCGCATGCCCGCCACTGCCATGTTCAGCGTGCGCGGAATGGGCGTGGCGGTCAGGGTAAGAATGTCCACTTCGCTGCGCAGGGCCTTGAGCTGTTCTTTCTGGCGCACGCCAAAGCGGTGTTCCTCATCGATGATCGCAAGGCCCAGGTCCTTGAAGCGCACATCATCCTGCAGCAGCTTGTGGGTGCCGATCAGGATGTCGATCTTGCCTTCGGCAAGGTCCGCGGCGGCTGCAGCCACTTCTTTGGCCGACTTGAAGCGGCTCATCACTTCGACCTTAACCGGCCATTCGGCGAAGCGGTCACGGAAGCTGTTGTAGTGCTGTTGGGCGAGCAGGGTGGTTGGCACCAGTACCGCCACTTGGCGACCACTGTGTACTGCGATGAAAGCAGCGCGCATGGCCACTTCGGTCTTGCCGAAACCGACGTCGCCGCACACCAGCCGATCCATCGGCTTGGGCGCCAGCATATCGGCCCGCACCGCCTCGATGGCCGCTTGCTGGTCGGGGGTCTCCTCAAACGGGAAACCTGCGCTGAAGGTGGCGTAGTCGGCGGCTGGGTCGGCAAAGGCGTAACCCTTGCGCGCGGCGCGGCGGGCGTAGATGTCGAGCAACTCGGCGGCCACGTCGCGCACCTGTTCGGCGGCCTTGCGCTTGGCTTTCTGCCAGGCCTCGGAACCCAATCGGTGCAGCGGCGCCAGGGCATCATCGCTGCCGGTGTAGCGGGCGATAAGATGCAAGTTGGCCACTGGCACATACAGCTTGGCGCCCTCGGCATACTCCAGAGTGAGGAACTCGGCGGCCTGGCCGTCGATTTCCAGCGTAGCCAGGCCCAGGTAGCGGCCCACACCGTGGTCGATGTGCACCACCGGCGCGCCTTCACGCAGTTCTGTGAGGTTCTTGATGACCGCGTCGTTGGCCGCCTCGCCGCGTTTTTCACGGCGCCGGCGCTGCATGACGCGTTGGCCGAACAGTGGGCTTTCGGCTACCAGGGCAATGGCTGGGTCGTCCAGCACCAGCCCATCGTCCAGTGGCGCAATGGTGATCGCCAGGCGCTCGCTGCCGGTGATGAAGTCGGTCCAGCTGTCGACCGACTGCGGGCGCACCTTGAGGCGTTCAAGCAGTTCCAGCAGCACTTCGCGCCGGCCTGCCGACTCAGCGGTAAACAGCACGCGGCCGCTGAACTGGTCGAGAAACGCTGCCAGCGCCGCCAGCGGCTGGTTGGCCTTGGCCTCGATGGCCAGGTTGGGCAAGGCCCGCGCCGGGAAGCGTTCGCGCCCGGCACCCGGTTCGATGTCGTCGCCACTGACCACCACCCGCGGCCACTGCTTGAGTTGGGCGAAACAGTCTTCCACGGGCAGGAACAGCTCGGCCGGTGGCAGCAATGGGCGAGTCAGGTCGCCTCGACGCTCTTCATAGCGCCCGCGCACATCGTTCCAGAAGTGCTCGGCGGCCTGTTCCACACCCGGCAGCGAGAACACTTGAGTGTCGGTGGGCAGATAGTCGAACAGGGTCGAGGTTTCTTCGAAGAACAGCGGAAGGTAGTACTCGATGCCGGCCGGGATGATGCCGCTGGCAAGGTCCTGGAAAATCGCGCTGCGGCGAAAGTCCACATCGAAGCGCTCGCGAAAACGCGCCTTGAAACGGGTGACCTCTTCTTTCTGCATCGGGAACTCGCGCGCCGGCAGCAGGCGGATCGAGTCGACCTTGTCGATCGAACGTTGAGTCTCCGGATCGAAGGTGCGCAGGGTTTCGATCTCGTCATCGAACAGGTCGATGCGATAAGGCAGCTTGCTGCCCATCGGGAACAGATCGATCAGCGCCCCGCGCACGGCGAACTCACCGTGCTCGTAGACCGTATCCACGCAGCGGTAGCCTGTGGCCTCCAGCCGCGTGCGCATCTGCTCGACGTCGATGGTCTGGCCAACATCCAGCACCAGGCTGCTGCCCAGCAGGAAGCGGGTCGGCGCCAAGCGGTGCAGGGCAGTGGTGATCGGCACTACCAGGATGCCGTGGCTCAGTTCCGGCAGCCGGTACAGGCTGGCGATGCGCTGGGAAATGATGTCCTGGTGCGGCGAGAAAAGGTCGTAAGGCAGGGTTTCCCAGTCGGGGAACGGCAAAACCGGCAGGTCCGGGGCGAAGAAGCGTAGCTCCTGCTCCAGCCTGTCGGCCGCCTGGCTGTCGGCGGTCAGTAGCAGGGTGAAACGGCCAGCGCTGCTGGCGGCTTCGGCGATGGCCAGGCTAAGGGCGGCCCCGGGCAGGTTGCCCCAGGTTTGTTTGCCGGCCGTGGCCGACATTTGCGGTAGGCGCAGAACTGACACGGGAGATCGCACTCCAAGCGTTGCGGCAAAGAGGTCGATTGTACCGGTGGCGGTGGCGGCTGTCAGGCTCCGTAGGCCATCAACAGCAGGCTTTGCCATCGGCGACAGGCGCTCATTGCCGGTTACGCGCTGGGGCGTCATAATGTAGCCCCTTTTTTCTGTCCCTACATGTGGAAGGTTCCCGTGACTCAGAAGCCCGACCAGTGTCTTGGTGAGTGGATCGATCGTGAAGCGCTCGCTGAAGCGATGATCCCGCTTATCGGTCAGCTCTACCGCAACAACAACGTGGTGAGCTCGATCTATGGCCGCAGCCTGATCAACCGTTCGGTTATCTCGATCCTCAAAGCCCACCGCTTTGCGCGTCACCGTCAAACCGACGAGACCGAACTGTCCGTACACGAGACATTCCCCCTGCTCAAGGCCATGAGCGAGCTGAAACTGGGCGCCGCTTCGGTCGACCTGGGCAAGCTGGCCAACAAGTTCAAGCAGGAAGGCAACGGCCGCACTGCCGAGCAGTTCGTCCGTGAAGAACTGGCCGAGGTGGTGGGCCAGCAGAACGCTTCGGCCCGCAAAGGTACCGACGTCGTGCTGTACGGTTTTGGCCGCATCGGCCGCCTGCTGGCGCGCATCCTGATCGAGAAGACCGGTGGTGGCGACGGTCTGCGTCTGCGCGCAATCGTGGTGCGCAAAGGCGCCGAGAACGACCTGGTCAAGCGGGCCAGCCTGCTGCGCCGTGACTCGGTACATGGCCCGTTCGATGGCACCATCACCATCGACGAAGCCAACAACACCATCACCGCCAACGGCAACCTGATCCAGATCATCTACGCAAAGAGCCCGAGCGAAGTCGACTACACCCAGTACGGCATCGAAAACGCGCTGATCGTCGACAACACCGGCGTGTGGCGTGATGCAGACGGCCTCGGCCAACACCTGGCCTGCCCGGGTGCTGCCCGCGTGATCCTCACCGCACCTGGCAAGGGCGCGCTGAAGAACATCGTGCACGGCATCAACCATGGCGATATCACGGCCGATGACAAGATCATCTCGGCTGCGTCCTGCACCACGAACGCCATCGTTCCGGTGCTCAAGGCCATCAACGATCAGTACGGCATCGTCAACGGCCATGTCGAAACCGTTCACTCGTTCACCAACGACCAGAACCTGATCGACAACTTCCACAAAGGTAGCCGTCGTGGCCGCGCCGCGCCGCTGAACATGGTCATCACCGAAACCGGCGCCGCCACTGCCGCCGCCAAGGCGCTGCCTGTGCTCAAGGGCAAGCTGACCGGCAACGCCATTCGTGTGCCGACGCCGAACGTTTCGATGGCCATTCTCAACCTGAACCTTGAGAAGCCGACCACCCGCGACGAGATCAACGAGTACCTGCGCCAGACCGCCATGCACTCTGAGCTGCACAAGCAGATCGACTACGTCAGCTCCCAGGAAGTGGTTTCGACCGACTTCGTCGGTTCCCGCCACGCGGGCGTCGTCGATGCCGAGGCGACCATTGCCAATGACAATCGCGTTGTTCTGTACGTGTGGTACGACAACGAGTTCGGTTACAGCTGCCAGGTCGTGCGTGTGATGGAAGACATGTCGGGTGTGAACCCGCCAGCGTTTCCACGCTGATCCGCTTGTAAGGGCGTGAAAAAACGGGAACCTTCGGGTTCCCGTTTTTTTTGCTCGGCATTTTATTCCCTGTTCCGGCCGGTTCCCCAGGATCTCCATCAAGCCAGGGCTGTCAGTGATGTGTGTGCAAGCAGGATTGCCCACGGTTAGGCCAGTACAGGCATTAGAGAGCCCGAATGTTGCGCACCTTTTCACTGTTGATCTTGATGCTTCTGACCGCCTGCAATCAGGGGCCGACCGTGGAGCGCCTGAGCGGCCCGACCATGGGCAGTAGCTATAGCATCCAGTACGTGCGTGAGCCTGGTGGCCCGGCGCCGATCCAGGTTCAGAGTGCCGTCGAAACCCTTCTTGAGCAGGTCGATCAGCACTATTCGACCTATCGCAGCGACTCCACGGTCAGCCGTTTCAACCAGTTGCCTGGCCGCCAATGCATGGCCTTGCCGGCCGACATGCTCGAACTGGTCGGCTTCGGCCAGCACTTGGCCAAAATCAGTGACGGAGCGTTCGACCTCACTGTCGCGCCACTGCTCGAGCTATGGGGGTTCGGCCCTCGCGCTCACCATGAGCAGGTGCCTGACCCACAAGCCAGCGCCCAGGTCCAGCAGCGCATTGGCTACCGCCACCTGCGCGAAGAAGGCCCGGCATTGTGCAAGGACGCCCCTGTGCAGCTGGACTTCAACGCTATTGCCGCAGGCCTAGCGGTTGATCTGATCGCCGAACGCCTGGGGGCAATGGGGATAAACAGTTTCGTCGCCCAGGTCACCGGCGAGCTGAAAGCGGTAGGTCGCAAGCCCGACGGTAAGCGCTGGCGCGTCGTACTGGAACCGCCCGGCGAAGACCGCCAGATCATCTCGGTCGATGGCCTGGGAGTTTCGACCTCGGGTGACTATCGCCACTATTTCCAGCAGAATGGCCGGCGCTATTCGCATACCTTCGACGCCAGGCTGGGGCGCCCGGTCGAGCATGACCTTGCGTCGGTCACGGTGCTCGCTGCCTCGGCGCTCGTGGCCGATGGTTATTCGACCTTGCTGTTGGTCCTGGGGCCCGAGCGTGGTTGGCGTTTTGCCTTGGCCCAGGATCTGGCTGCGGTTTTGGTGACTCGGGCCGAGGGTGGTTTCGTCTCCCGTGCGACGCCTGCATTCGAGCGGGCGGTGAAAGGCGATTGAAAGCGTTGGCAGGGATGATCGGCGCCACGGATCGGTGAATGACATGTAGTGCAGGCAAAATTGGCCTACGACGCGACCAAGGGTTAATGTGCGCGGCGTTCACGCTTGATTAGACTGCACCCGAATTTTCTCATGACGCCCCGGCGGCATGATCGAGTCCCGCGGGTAACCATAGCCCCGGGCCAGTTCTGAAGGAGTACGCATGGCTGTCTACAACTACGACGTAGTGGTGCTGGGTTCCGGCCCGGCCGGTGAAGGCGCGGCAATGAACGCCGCCAAAGCGGGGCGCAAGGTGGCAATGGTCGATAGCCGCCGTCAGGTCGGCGGCAACTGCACCCACCTGGGCACCATCCCGTCCAAAGCACTGCGTCACTCGGTGCGGCAGATCATGCAGTTCAACACCAACCCGATGTTCCGTGCCATCGGCGAGCCGCGCTGGTTCTCCTTCCCTGACGTGCTTAAAAGTGCCGAAAAGGTCATCGCCAAGCAGGTCGCCTCGCGCACCGGCTATTACGCCCGTAACCGCGTCGATGTGTTCGTAGGCACCGGCAGCTTCGCTGACGAGCAGACCGTGGAAGTGGTCTGCCCCAATGGCGTGGTCGAGAAGCTCAACGCCAAGCACATCATCATCGCTACTGGCTCGCGGCCCTATCGCCCGGCCGACATCGACTTCCACCACCCGCGCGTCTATGACAGCGACACCATCCTCAGCCTCAGCCACACCCCGCGCAAGCTGATCGTATACGGCGCCGGTGTGATCGGGTGCGAATATGCCTCGATCTTCAGTGGCCTGGGCGTGCTGGTGGAGCTTGTCGACAACCGTGGGCAGTTGCTGAGCTTCCTGGACTCGGAAATCTCCCAGGCGCTGAGTTACCACTTCAGCAACAACAACATCACGGTGCGCCACAACGAGGACTACGAGCGGGTCGAAGGCTTGGATAACGGTGTGATCCTGCACCTGAAGTCGGGCAAGAAGATCAAGGCCGACGCCTTGCTGTGGTGCAACGGCCGCACCGGCAACACCGACAAGCTGGGCCTGGAAAACATCGGTATCAAGGTCAACAGTCGTGGCCAGATCGAGGTTGACGAGGCTTACCGCACCAGCGTGCCGAACGTTTACGGCGCCGGTGACGTGATCGGCTGGCCGAGCCTGGCCAGTGCCGCCCATGACCAGGGCCGCTCGGCTGCCGGCAGTATCGTCGACAACGGCAGCTGGCGCTTCGTCAATGACGTGCCAACCGGGATCTACACCATCCCGGAGATCAGCTCGATCGGCAAGAACGAGCAGGAGCTGACCCAGGCCAAGGTGCCGTACGAAGTGGGCAAGGCCTTCTTCAAGAGCATGGCGCGCGCGCAGATTGCCGGTGAGCCACAGGGCATGCTGAAGATCCTGTTCCACCGCGAAACCCTGGAGATCCTCGGCGTGCACTGCTTCGGTTACCAGGCTTCGGAAATCGTTCACATCGGCCAGGCGGTCATGAGCCAGCCGGGCGAGCAGAACAACCTGAAGTACTTCGTCAACACCACGTTCAACTACCCGACCATGGCCGAAGCCTATCGGGTAGCTGCCTACGACGGCCTGAACCGGCTTTTTTGAGCGGCTCCGGCCGGTGGCCTGAGCCGGTCGGGGAGACCGATTTCAGCCCTACCCGAGGGTGGTCTTGGCCAAACCGGGAAAGTCTGTAATCAGGCTGTCCACGCCAAAATCAGCGAGCCGGCGCATCAGTGCCGGTTCGTTGACCGTCCACACCGATACATGCAAGCCCTGGTTCTGGGCCTTGAGCAGCCGCTCAGGGGTGCACAGCGTCCAGTTCAGCGCCAGCAGCTCACAGCCGTAGTTCTGCGCAACCTTCAGCGGGTCTAGCCAGGCATATTCGGCTACCAGCCCGCGCTTCACATCCGGTACCAGTTCCTGGGCCGCGCCCAGCACTTCCCTCGAACTCGAAGTGATGGTCACTTTGTCCAGCAGACCATGCTTGACCGCCAGCTCGCGAATCGCCAGCACGGTGGTGGCGGCGCGAGTACGCGAGGCACTCTTGACCTCCAGTTGCCAGTGCTCGAATGGGCACTTGTGGAACAGCTCTTCGAGTGTCGGGATAGGGCAGGGCTGAACGTGCCCGGGCCCGCCCTTGCGCGCATCTATCTTGATCAGTTCGGCGGCCGGGTGCTCGACCACTTTGCCGCGCCGCCCCGTGGTACGTTTCAGGGTAGGGTCGTGGATGACCATCAGCTCGTTGTCGGCCGACAGGTGCAAATCCAGTTCGCAGCGGTTCACGCCGTGGGACAGGCACTGCTGAAAGCTTTTGAGGGTATTTTCAGGGGCTTCGCCCTTGGCGCCGCGATGGCCGTAGATCAGGGTCACGTTCGTTCCTTCAAATCAGGGGTAAATAGGGCTCAGGAGGCGGGGCCATCTTGTTCCAGTTGCTGGCGCCGTTGCTGCTGTTGGCGCTGCAGGATGTAGCGTGCCAGCAGTTGCCGTTGGGCATCGGTCATGTCGATGAATTCGGTGCCGACTTCAAAATTGCCGTCAGGGCGCAGGTCGCAGTGGGTGACTTTGCCGCGCAGCAGCAAGCCGTGGGCGCGCGGCATCAGTACCATCTTCACCTTCACGCGGGTGCCGGGGGCGATCTGCCTAGCTTGCGCGAACTCGATGCCGCCCTCGGAAATAATCACTTTCTGTGGCTGGCCGATTTCGCCGAGCAGGGTTTGCGCTACTACTGCGCTCAGCAGGTCCAAGCGCTTGTTCTGAGCCCGCAGGAAAGCAGCCAGGGTGCGGTCCTTGTCGCTCAGCTGGCGCAACAGGTGCTGGGACTCGAAGTCGGACAGGTGCAATTCGCTGAGCAGGTTGAACAGTGGCGAATCATCCTGCAACAGTTCTGCCTCAAGGGCTTCGGCCGCGCTCAGGGGGCTGATTTCCAGTGCGATCCGATCTTCGATGCGGTAGTATTCGCGGCGATCTTCTTCGTCTAATGTCGTCATGGCGAACCCATGGTTGCGGCGGTGGTCCGAGTGTAAAGCCGCCGTAGGCGCCTCGCCACAAGGACGTTCCCTTTCATCCGAACAAGCCCCGACATGTTCAGACCTCTTTTCGCATTCATCGGTACGCGTTATACCCGTGCCAAGCGCCGTAACCATTTCGTCTCGTTCATATCCCTGACCTCGATGATCGGCCTCGCCCTGGGCGTGGTGGTGATGATCGTGGTGCTCTCGGTCATGAATGGCTTCGATCACGAGATGCGTACCCGCGTGCTGGGCATGATTCCCCATGCGACGCTAGAGAGTGGCCAGCCGATCAACGACTGGCCCGCTCTTGCTCAACAAGTAAAGCAGAATCCGCAGGTGCTGGCGGTTGCGCCGTATACGCAGATGCAGGGCCTGCTGACCCATGCCGGCAAGGTCCAGAAGGTATTACTCAACGGCATCGACCCGGCGCGCGAGCGCCAGGTGTCGATCATCGACAACTTCGTTCTGCAAGGTGGCCTCGACAAGCTGGCACCGGGGGAATGGGGCATCATGATCGGTGACAAGGCCGCGGCCAAACTGGGCGTGGCCATCGGTGACAAGCTCACCTTCGTCGCCCCCGAGGTCAGCGTGACCCCAGCCGGCATGTTCCCCCGCATGAAGCGGTTTACCGTGGTGGGTACCTTTCATGTGGGTGCCGGCGAAATCGACGGTTATCTGGGCCTGACCAACATCACCGACCTGTCACGGCTGCACCGCTGGAAGCCTGACCAGGTGCAGGGCCTGCGCCTGAAGTTCGACGACCTGTTCCAGGCGCCGCGTGTGGCCTGGAGCATCGCCCAGCAGTTGGGCGAAGAGCAATACTACAGCCGCGACTGGACGCGTACCCACGGCAATCTGTATCAGGCCATCCGCATGGAAAAGGCCATGATCGGCCTGCTGTTGCTGCTGATCGTCGCGGTGGCTGCGTTCAACATCATTTCCACCCTGGTGATGGTGGTCAACGATAAGCGCGGTGATATCGCCATCCTCCGTACGCTGGGCGCCACGCCTGGGCAGATCATGCTGATCTTCATGGTCCAGGGCACGGTGATCGGGGTGATCGGTACGCTGATCGGCGCGGTGGTCGGGATTGTCGCGGCGTTGAACGTGAGTGCGGCGATCGCTGGCATCGAGAAGCTGATCGGGCACAAGTTCCTCAACGCCGATGTGTATTTCATCGATTACCTGCCGTCGCAGATCCAGGCCCAGGACGTGTACATGGTCTGTGGTGCGGCGCTGGTCCTGAGTTTCTTCGCCACCCTGTACCCGGCCTGGCGTGCGGCCCGCACCCAGCCTGCAGAGGCGCTACGTTATGAGTGAGTCGCGCATGAGTGATAAAGCCGTTCTGAGTTGCCGCAACCTGGGCAAGTCTTACGACGAGGGGCCGGAGTCGGTGCAGGTGCTGGCTGGGCTCAATCTTGAGCTGCATGCCGGTGAGCGCGTGGCCATCGTCGGTAGTTCTGGCTCCGGCAAGAGTACCTTGCTCAACCTGCTCGGCGGCCTTGACCGGCCGACCCATGGCAGTGTCTGGTTGGCGGGTGAGGAGTTGTCGGCGCTCGGCGAACGTGCCCGCGGTCTGCTGCGTAACCGCGAACTGGGCTTCGTTTACCAGTTCCATCACCTGCTGCCGGAGTTCACCGCCATGGAGAACGTGTGCATGCCGCTGCTGATTGGCCGTACCGCTATCCCAGAGGCACGCGAACGTGCCGAGGCGCTGCTCAAACGAGTCGGTTTGGGCCATCGCCTTCATCACAAGCCGGCCGAGCTGTCCGGTGGCGAGCGCCAGCGCGTTGCGATTGCTCGGGCGCTCGTCAATCGTCCGGGCCTGGTGATGCTCGACGAGCCGACCGGCAACCTCGACCATCACACGGCCCAGGGTATTCAGGAGTTGATGCAGGAGTTGTCCAGTGCGTCGCGTACCGCGTTCCTGGTGGTTACCCACGACCTCAATCTGGCGCGCCAGATGGATCGCGTATTGAAACTGGCCGACGGCCACCTGGTGGCGATCTGATGCAGTGCTCGGGGTGGCTTGGCTGCCCCGTTTCCCCGTTTTGATTGGGTGTTTCCTACATGTTCAGACCCTTGCCCATCTTCATCGGCGCGCGCTACACACGGGCCAAGCGCCGCAATCATTTCATCTCGTTCATTTCCATGACCTCGATGATCGGCCTGTCGCTGGGCGTGCTGGCCATGATCGTGGTGCTGTCGGTGATGAACGGCTTCCAGCGTGAAATGAGCTCGCGCATTCTCGGCCTTGTGCCCCACGCGGCGATCCTTGGCGTCAAGCCGCTGGATGACTGGCGCACGGTGGCCGACGCTGCGTTGCGTAACCCTGCAGTGATGGCCGCAGCGCCAATCACCGAGATGGAGGGCATGCTCTCGTACAAAGGTGCGATGCAGCCGATCCAGGTCAGCGGCATCGACCCGGCCGAGGAGGGCAAGGTCTCCATCGTCGGCCAGCACATCGTTCAGGGCCGCCTGCAGGATCTGCAGCCGGGTGAATACGGCGTGGTGATCGGCGAACTGACCGCCCGGCGCTTTCGCCTGAACACGGGTGACAAGCTCACCTTGATCGTTCCGGAAATCAGCAATGAACCGGGTGGTATCACGCCGCGTATGCAGCGCCTGACGGTGGTAGGGATCTTCAAGGTCGGTGCCGAGCTGGACGGCTCACAGGCCTACATGCACGTGGCCGATGCTGGCCAAATGCAGCGCTGGGCGCCTGGCCAGGTTCAGGGTGTGCGCCTGAAACTGCATGACCTGTACGCCGCGCCCCAAGTGTCCAAGGCCATCGCTGCCGGTTTGGGCGATGGCTACCGCGCCGACGACTGGTCGCATACTCAAGGCAGCCTGTTCAGCGCCATGAAGATGGAAAAAACCATGATTGGTCTGTTGCTGCTGATGATCATCGCGGTGGCCGCGTTCAACATCATCGCCACTTTGGTAATGGTGGTGAACGACAAGGGGCCGGATATCGCTATCCTGCGTACCCTTGGCGCCACACCGGCGCAGATCATGGGCACGTTCATGGTCCAGGGCAGCCTGATCGGGATCGTCGGCACCTTGATCGGTGGCGTGCTAGGTGTGATCGCCGCGCTTAATGTCAGCCAGATCGTTGGCTGGCTGGAACGGGTGAGTGGGCAGCACATTTTCACCTCGGATGTGTATTTCATCAGTAGCCTGCCGTCCGAACTGCAAGGTGGCGATGTTCTGATGATCTGCGCTGCGGGGCTGGTGATGAGCTTCCTGGCGACAATCTACCCGGCGTATCGGGCGTCGCAGGTTCAGCCGGCGATTGGCCTGGCGGTTTGATGCTCGCCCAGGGGCTGTGCTGCAGCCCCTGATTCAAAAGGCTTCGGGCAGTTCGATATCAAAGCGCGTCCAGCCATCCTCGCAGTGCGCACGAATGCTGCCTCCGTGTGCCTGCACGATGGACCGAGTAATTGCCAAGCCTAGCCCTGCATGTTCGCTGTTGCCTTCGCGTCGCGCCGGGTCTGCCCTGTAGAATCGATCAAAAAGGCGCGGTAGTTCGGCAGGGGCAATGGCGCCACCGGTATTGGCCACGCATATTTGCACCCCCGCTGCCAAGGTCACCCGTATCTGGCCACCCGGTGGGGTGAAGCGCAACGCATTGTCCAGCAAGTTGGACAGGGCGCGCCGCAGCATGTAGCGGTCGCCCTGCAACATCGCTTCGCCCTCCCTAAGTAGTTGCACGGCGTGGTCTTCAGCCAGCGGTGCGTAGTACTCCAGCAAAGCATCCACCTCCTGATGCAAGGCCAGCGCCATCCGCCCAGGCATCAGCAGGCCGTGATCGGCTTTGGCAAGAAACAACATGTCGTTGATCATCTGCGCCATCCACTGCAGTTCCTCCAGGTTGCCATGCAGCGCCTCGCGGTATTGCTCAAGGGTGCGCGGACGGGTGAGTGTGACCTGGGTGTGGGTCAGCAGATTGGACAGCGGCGTGCGCAGCTCATGGGCGATGTCGGCAGAGAACGCCGACAGGCGCTGGAACGCGTCGTCCAGGCGTTGCAGCATGGCGTTCACCGTCGTGGCCAGTTCTGCCAGTTCCTCAGGCATCTGCGCCACCGGCAGGCGCGTGGTGAGCGAGCGCGCTGATACACCGGCAGCCACCTGGCCCATCTGGCGCAAGGGGCGCAGGCCGCTGCGCGCAGCCCAGGCGCCGAGCAGCGCCGTGAGCAGCGCGGACAGCCCAACGGTGAGCCAGATCAGGCGTTGCATACCTTGCAGGAAGTGCTGGTGGTGGGTGATATCAAGAAACAGGGTCAGCTGCGCTGGCACTTGCTGGTCGGCCGGCACGGCCAGGCGTCGGTAATACACGCCGTCAGCATGCAGGGTCGAAAGTGCGGGCACGGCCGTCGTGGCTGGTAAGCCGCTGCGGCTGCTGAACCAGTTGCTACCATCGGCGCCGTCGATGCGTAGTGCCAGATCAGCCTGATGGCTGAGTTCGTTGCGCAGGGCGGGCAAACGGTTTTGCAGTTGTGCAGCGCTGCTGACCCCGGTGAGCTGGCTACGGAATAAAGACAAACGCGACTCGAGCAGTTGTTTATCCAGCTCAACGAAATGCTGCGCACTGGCATGGCTGAACAGCAGGCCCGCCCCCAGTGAAACGCAAGCGGTGCAGGCGGCAAATAACAGTGCCGTGCGCGTGCTCAGGGCAAGCCTACGCATTATTCAGCACGCTCTTCGAGCACGTAGCCCATGCCCCTTACGGTGTGGATCAACTTGTTCTGATGCGGGTCGTCGATCTTCAAGCGCAGGCGACGCATTGCCACTTCGATGACGTTGGTATCGCTGTCGAAGTTCATGTCCCATACCTGCGAAGCAATCAGTGATTTGGGGAGCACCTCGCCTTGGCGGCGCAGCAGCAGTTCAAGTAGGGCGAACTCCTTGGCGGTCAGGTCGATGCGCATGCCGGCTCGGTCGGCGCGGCGGCGGATGAGGTCCAGTCGCAGGTCGGCCAGGGCTAGGGTGGTGTCCAGGCTTGGGCTGTTGCCACGGCGCAGCAGGCTGCGCACCCGAGCCAGCAACTCGGAGAAGGCGAATGGCTTGACCAAGTAATCATCGGCCCCTAGTTCAAGGCCGTGCACCCGGTCCTCGACTGCGTCGCGGGCGGTCAGGAACAGTACCGGGGTAGCCAGCCCGGCTGTGCGCACGGCTTGTAGAATCTGCCAGCCATTACGCCCAGGCAGCATCACGTCCAGAATCAGCAGGTCGTGGTCGCCGGTCAGCGCCAGGTATTGGCCAGTTTCACCGTCGGTGGCAAGCTCGGTGGCAAAGCCGGCTTCGTTCAGGCCCTGGCTCAGATACTGGCCGGTGCGGGCCTGGTCTTCGACGATCAGCAGTTTCATGCTCAATCCACAATCAGAAGGTTGACGCCGAGCCCCTTTGGAGCGGCTTACCCGCGGATGCTTCGGTGCGCTTACGACAGCGTAAGCGGATAAACCTGCGCACGATGATGGGGTGGGTGGAATGATACGTTACTCACTCGAGCTTCGCCCAAGCTGACAAAGTTGTAATCTTCCCGTCAGCCGAGCGCCAGTTGCACCACTCTAGAGTGGCCGCATCTTGTCGTGATCATTGGAGTCATCATGAAACAGCTGTTCATCGCCGCTGCCCTGGCTTCGGTCAGCCTGCCGAGCCTTGCGGGGGTGACCACTACGTTCGCCTTCGGCGAGCCGGCACCAGCTGCCAGTGCAACGCGCACCGTCGAAGTGGTGCTCAAGGACATCGCCTTCGAGCCAAAAAGCCTGGATGTGAAGGCGGGCGAAACCGTGCGTTTTGTACTGATCAACGAAGGCAGGCTGCCCCACGAGTTCAATCTGGGAGATAAGGCAATGCACGCCGCGCACCAGAAAGAAATGCTCGCGATGCAGGGCCAGCTGTTCAATGGCGGCGTGCAGCAGGGTAGGGACCATTCGCAGATGGCGCACGGCGCTGGCACGGCTATGGACCACGGCGCCCATGGTCACGCAGGCGGCAACACCGTGCTGGTAGCGCCAGGGCAGCGTGCAGAACTGACTTGGACCTTCCGCAAGGCTGCACCCATCGAGTTCGCCTGCAACGTGCCGGGGCATTATCAGGCGGGGATGGTCGGTGTGCTGAACATCGAGTAAGCCGGCCTGCAAGGTAGCGGGTAAAACCGGTAGACTAGGGCAATTTCGAACCTTCAGGTCAGTTTCCATGCATCCCGCTGCCGAACATTCTCCGCTGGGTAAATCCAGCGAATACATCGCCACCTACACGCCTTCGTTGCTGTTCCCGATCCCGCGCACAGCCAAGTGGGCAGAGCTGGGTGTTACCGCCCAGACCCTGCCGTGGCACGGCGTGGACTATTGGAACTGCTTCGAGTTGTCTTGGCTGCTGCCTTCTGGCAAGCCTGTAGTGGCTATCGGTGAGTTTGCCATTCCTGCCGATTCGCCGAATATCATCGAGTCCAAATCGTTCAAGCTTTACCTCAACTCCTTGAACCAGACCGTGTTCGCTTCGCTGGCCGAGCTGCAGGCGTGCCTGGTAAAAGACCTGTCGGGCGCAGCTGGCAAGCCGGTGGCGGTGCAGGTGCGGACCTTGGATGAGGTGCAGGCTCAGGGTGTGGTCGCACTGCCTGGGCAGTGCATTGATGAGCTGGATGTGACGATCGACAATTACGAGCATCCACAACCACAGCTGCTGCGTTGTGACCCACAGCGCATCGTCGAGCAGACGGTGCACAGCCATCTGCTCAAATCAAACTGCCCGGTGACCGGCCAGCCGGATTGGGGGAGCGTGGTGGTGGAGTACAAGGGCAGCGCACTGGACCATGCCAGCCTGCTGACCTACCTCATCAGCTTCCGCCAGCATGCCGATTTTCATGAACAATGCGTAGAGCGCATCTACCTTGACCTTAAAAACCTGCTGCAGCCCGAGCATCTGACCGTTTACGCGCGTTATGTGCGCAGGGGCGGGCTGGACATCAACCCCTACCGCAGCACACGCCCGATCAGCCCGGCGAATGTACGGTTGGTAAGGCAGTGACACAGAGGGGGCTGCCAGGCAGCCCCCGATCATTTCAGATGCCCATGCTGTGCAACGAGTTGGCGATGCTGCGCAGCGTGGCGGTCAGGTCAGGGTGCTCGGCCTCGAAGCGTTCGATGGCCAGGTTCACCCCATCGACCACGTTGTTGTCCGGTGTAGCCTCTTCGAGTTTCAGCTGCGCTTCTATCTGCCTGGCTTCTTCGTGCAGGGCAGCCAGTTCTTCTTCAGAAAGCGGTATGTTGCGATCCAGTTGCTCGCGCAGGCTGTTCAGGCGCTCTTGCAATTCGCGGGCAGGCATTGGCTTTTCTCCATCAATGGCTTGGCAAGGCATGGACCTCGGCGAAGCGGCAAAGGTTCTCGCCTGTTTCCTAGCGTAATCCACTCGCTGACGCTTTGCATGATCCGCATCAAGGGTGCTGTATCAGGGTTTTTCGCCTTTGCTGCAGCGCATGGCGATGTCCGCAAGGCAGGTGTCCAGTTCTTCCAGGTGATCGATCACTGAGTGCACCCCCAGGCTATACAGCGCCAAGGTGGCTCTGCCACGCGCCAGATCCTGCTCGTGCTGGGTCATAGCTTGCCACTGCACAGCGCCAACGCTGCACGCAGGGCTGCAGCCCGCCAGCCCCACTGTCCACAGGCCTGCGTTCAGGCCTGACTGCAGCAGTTTTGGCTCACCGCTGACCAGCACGCAGCCTTCGAGGCGTTCGCTGTTGATGCTCATCAGTGCCTGCCAGCAAGCGTTCGGTGCAGGCCATGGCGCCGCGTTGGCAGCGTGGCCCGTCAGCCAACGCGGTAACACACTGGCCAACCGCTCGCTCTGCAGGCTGCTCAGGTCGTCTAGCCAGATGCATGGCACCTGCGCATCACGCAGGCCAGCCAGCATCTGCAGGGCGCCAGGGGCGGGCAGGGGGCCGCTGGCGCTGGCCTGAACCAGGCAGCCGCGCAGGCCGAATAGTACAGCGGTGATGGCAGGTGCAGCGAGCATGGTAACGCTCCTGAAATAACCTGCAGGTTATTGCGCTATTGTTACCGGGCCGTGACGGCAACAGATGTTCACAAAATATTGAGCAAAAATGTGTAAAGCTGTTTATCAGCGAGCAAGGCTCTATACTGCCGCCTTACAGCAGCGCACCCGTTGCGTATGCGGCCGAGAAAATCGATGGAGAACATCTATGCGTAGGATCGGTGCCGGTGTGATCGAGCGTGTCACCCAGGCCTGTGTCTGCGCCAGCTTGCTGCTGGCGCCCGTTGCAGCCACTCACGCTGCTACCGAGGAAGACCCTTGGGAAGCGGTAAACCGCCCCATCTTCCGTTTCAACGATACCATCGACACCTATGGCCTCAAGCCATTGGCCAAGGGTTATCAGTGGGTCACCCCGCAGTTTCTGCAGGATGGCATCCACAATATGTTCAACAACGTAGGCGACGTCAGCAACCTGGCCAACGATGTGCTGCAGTTCAAGCCCCATGCAGCGGGCGTGGACACGGCGCGGTTGATCGTCAATACCGTATTTGGCATTGGCGGCTTCTTCGATGTGGGCACCAAGATGGGCCTGCAGCGCAACGACGAAGACTTCGGCCAGACCCTGGGGCGCTGGGGTGTGCCCAGCGGCCCGTACGTGGTGATCCCGTTACTGGGGCCGAGCACCGTGCGTGACGGGCTGGCCAAGTACCCAGACAGCTATACCGAGCCCTACCGTTACATCAACGATGTGCCGGTGCGCAATTCGGTCTTCGCCCTCAATGTGGTCGACACCCGCGCCAGCCTGCTGTCGGCCGAGAAGCTGATGCAGGGTGACAAGTACATCTTCATTCGCAATGCCTACCTGCAGAACCGCGAGTTCAAGGTCAAGGACGGTGAAGTCGAAGATGACTTCTGATTGGTGAGCGATGATAAACGGCGGCCTGCGGGTCGCCGTTTTTGTAACAGTTCAATGCATCGCCAGGATGCGCAGGCCCAGTTTTTGCTGACCATCGGCCTGATCGGCGATCCAGACCACTTCGGTGCTGGCGTGCAGGCCCTTGAGTGCCGCGTGCTCGGAGTCGATACGCACCTCCAGTTGGTCGCCAACCCTGAAGTGCTGCGCCGCCTGCACCTGCATGCCGCTGCTGGAAAGGTCCAGGCACAGTGCGGCAATGACCTGTCCTTCGTGCAGAAGGCTCACCTCGGTATCGATCCGCATGCGGATGAAATCGCGTTTCTCGCTATGGCTGGAGGGCGTCTGGGGCATGCTGCATCCTTCCCAACAGGTTGTACGAATGAGCTTTCTTATAACTCTCGGTGATTTGCCCTGTAAAGAGCGGCCAACTCGACCGACGTACGCTTGAAACGCCTGACGGATGGGAGTACCGTCTGCGCCTGACACGGTATCTCGATTGGTTGCCTGGGCCCGGTTATTGGCCTACAACTCAAGTAGAGCGTTACCACAGAGTATTCCAGCAGTTGGGTGTCCGCTTTGCCGACACCGCTGCACCAACCCCAATCGGCGCCGTTCGCCCACATGCAGAAAATCAGTGCAACGCTGCTGATCATCGATGATGACGACGTGGTCCGTGCAAGCCTCGCCGCCTATCTGGAAGACAGCGGCTTCAGCGTCCTCCAGGCCGGGAATGGCCAGCAGGGGCTCCAGGTCTTCGAAGAACACCAGCCCGACCTCGTGATCTGCGATCTGCGCATGCCGCAGATGGGCGGGCTCGAACTGATCCGCCAGATCAGCGAGCGCGCTCCACAATTGCCGGTGATCGTGGTGTCCGGTGCCGGCGTGATGAGTGACGCGGTCGAGGCCTTGCGCCTTGGCGCTGCCGATTACCTGATCAAACCGCTTGAAGACCTGGCAGTGCTCGAGCACTCGGTACGCCGTGCACTTGACCGTTCGCGGTTGGTGCTGGAGAACCAGCGTTACCGTGACAAGCTCGAGGCGGCCAATCGCGAGCTGGAGGCCAGCCTGCACCTGCTGCAGGAAGACCAGACCGCTGGTCGCCAGGTGCAGATGAACATGCTCCCGGAGAGCCCCTGGAAGCTCGGTGAGTTCACCTTCGAGCACCAGATCATCCCATCGTTGTACCTGTCTGGTGACTTCGTCGACTATTTTCGGGTGGACGAGCGGCGGATCGTCTTCTACTTGGCCGATGTATCCGGGCACGGAGCATCGTCGGCGTTCGTGACGGTGCTGCTGAAGTTCATGACCACTCGGCTGTTGTTCGAATTCAAGCGCAGCAGCAAGCTGCGTGAGTTCAAGCCGTCCGAGGTGCTTAGCCACATCAACCGTGGCCTGATCAACAGCAAGCTGGGCAAGCATGTAACCATGGTCGGTGGCGTGATCGATGAAGAAACCGGCCTACTGACCTACGCCGTGGGAGGCCACCTGCCGTTGCCGGTGTTGTATACCCCAGGCCAAGCGCGCTATCTGGAAGGCCGCGGGTTGCCGGTGGGGTTATTCGATGAAGCGAGCTACCAGGACCAGGTGATCGAACTGCCGTCGCAGTTCAGCCTGAGCCTTACGTCCGATGGCATCCTGGACCTTTTGCCAGGGCATACGCTCAAAGATAAAGAGGCGGCCTTGCCGGAGATCGTCAAGGCAGCGGGTGGTAGCCTGGATGGGCTGCGACAACGATTTGGATTGGCTACGCTTGGGGAGATGCCGGATGATATCGCCCTATTGGTGTTGAGCAGGAACCTTCAATGAGTACCGGTAGAATCCAGTTCGCCGAGCAGAGCGGTACCTTTGTACTGAAATTCGTCGGAGAAGTGCGCCTGACCCTGTGTTCGGCGCTGGATGCAACGATCGAGAAGATTTTCACTGCACTGAATTTCTCGACCATTGTCATCGACCTGACTGAAACCGAAAGTATCGACAGCACCACCTTGGGCCTGCTGGCCAAGCTGTCGATCCTGTCGCGGCAGAAGGTTGGCCTGTTGCCGACGGTGGTTACCACCAACCCGGATATTTCACGTCTGCTGCAGTCTATGGGCTTCGATCAAGTGTTCAATATCGTCGACCGCCCCATGCCCCGCCCTGAGTGCCTGACCGATCTGCCATCACAGGATCAGAACGAAGACGTGGTGCGTTCCAAAGTCCTTGAGGCGCACAAGATTCTGATGGGGCTCAACGACTCCAATCGCGAAGCTTTTCATGATTTGGTGAACGCCCTCGAGCGCACTTGAGATAGGGCCTGCCAGGTCCTGTTCGCGGCTACGCCGCTGCCACAAGGCATCTGTGCGAACCGCTACCACGGGCCACTACCAGCCACCAACAGTGGGTCTACCCGCGATAACGCCGTCGAGGCCTGCACAAGTCCCCAGCCCTAGGGCGCAAATAAAACGGGCGGGAATGCTCAGCATTTCCCGCCCGGCCAGAAAGCTAGAGAAGTTTGAGGCTTATTCGGCCATCAACTTCTCGAGTTTTTCCTGATCCCGCGCAAACTGGCGGATGCCTTCGGCCAGCTTCTCGGTGGCCATGGCGTCTTCGTTCATCGCCCAGCGGAATTGGCTTTCCGTCAGCACCTGCTTGGGCTCGCCGGCATTGCCCGGCTTGAGCATTTGCGGCAGCTCACCCTCATCGCTGCTGAGCTTGTCCAGCAGCTCCGGGCTGATGGTCAGGCGGTCGCAGCCAGCCAGCTGTTCGATCTGGCCGATATTGCGGAAGCTGGCGCCCATGACCACGGTGTTATAACCATTGGCCTTGTAGTAGTTGTAGATGCGAGTGACCGACTGCACGCCAGGGTCATCGGCACCAACGTACTCCTCGCCGGTGCTTTTCTTGTACCAGTCGTAGATGCGACCTACGAACGGTGAAATCAGAAACACGCCGGCATCGGCGCAGGCCTGGGCCTGGGCGAAGGAGAACAGCAGAGTCAGATTGGTCTGGATGCCTTCCTTTTCCAGCTTTTCGGCGGCGCGGATGCCTTCCCAGGTGGAGGCCAGCTTGATCAGCACGCGGTCTTTCGAAACGCCAGCAGCCTGGTATAGGTCGATCAGTTGCCGCGCTTTGTTCAGCAAGGCAGGCTCATCGAACGATAGACGTGCGTCCACCTCGGTGGAAATACGGCCCGGGATGACCTTGAGAATGCCAGAGCCCACCGCCACGGCGAATTTATCGCAGGCCAGGTCGACATTGCCCTTGGCATCGGCTTTCACCTGCTTGAGCAGCTCGGCATAGCCTGGGATGGCAGCGGCTTTGAGCAACAGCGACGGGTTGGTGGTGGCGTCGACCGGCTTGAGGCGGCTGATGGCATCCAGGTCCCCGGTATCGGCAACCACGGTGGTGAACTGCTTGAGTTGTTCCAGCTTGGAGGTCATTGGCGTGCTCTGTCCTGTGCATTTACTCGACATTACCCGAGCCCCGACGGGCGCTCAAGGGGCCAGCGGGGTAGGGCGTGATTGGCGACGGTGATGATTCGAGTCGGGCGCTGGCGTGAGGTTCCCTGGGGCTTGATCTTGCACAGGCTGTGCTCCAAAACCCCAGGGCTGGCGGCCCTAAATTAACGCGTAGGCGAGCGCGGCTCGCGATGTGCCGCGCCGGCGACGTTCGATAGCAACTACGCTGAAGACCGCGGGCCGAGGCCCCTAATCCGCCGACGCTAACCTTGCCTCTTACCGCCCTTGCATCAACTGCGCTGCTTGATCGTACACCTCCAGCGGCTGCGCCGCCTTGTGAATGTCCGCCGACAACAACTGCCGGAACCGCCGGGCTCCTGGGAACCCCTGGCCGAGCCCCAGAATATGCCGGGTAATGTGATGCATCGCGCCGCCGCTTTCCATGTGCGCCACGATGTAAGGCCGCAGCTGCTCGAGGGCCTCACTGCGCGTCACTACCGCCGCCTGGCTACCAAACAGTTGCTGGTCGACGTCGGCCAACAGGTATGGGTTGTGGTACGCCTCACGCCCCAGCATCACGCCATCGAAGGTCTCAAGGTGCGCTTGGCACTCTGCCAGGGTCTTGATACCGCCATTGAGCACGATCTCAAGGTCGGGGAAGTCTGTTTTCAACTGCGCCGCCACGTCATAGCGCAGGGGTGGAATCTCGCGGTTTTCCTTCGGCGACAGCCCCTCCAGAATCGCGATTCGCGCATGCACGGTAAAGCTTCTGCAACCCGCCTCACGTACCTGGCCAACGAAGTCGCACAACTCGGCGTAGCTGTCACGGCCGTTGATACCGATACGATGTTTGACTGTCACGGGCGTGGTAACAGCGTCCCGCATGGCCTTCACGCAGTCGGCCACCAGCGCCGGGTGTGCCATCAGGCAGGCGCCGATCATGTTGTTCTGCACCCGGTCGCTTGGGCAGCCGACGTTGAGGTTGACCTCGTCATAGCCAGCTTGCTCTGCCAGTTTGGCGCAGGCGGCCAGGTCGGCCGGCACGCTCCCACCTAGTTGTAGCGCCAAGGGGTGTTCGGAAGCGTCGTGACGCAGAAAGCGCTCGGCGTCGTTGTGCAACAGGGCGCCGGTGGTGACCATTTCGGTGTACAGCAGGGTGTGCTTGGAAAGTAGGCGCAGAAAGAAACGACAGTGGCGGTCGGTCCAGTCCATCATCGGAGCAACAGAAAACCGCCTTACTACCGTATCCATTGGGCGGGCCGCGTTTTCTGGTGTTTCGGGGTGCATTCGGGTTTCTCTCATTCTCTATCGTTTACTACCTTTTTTGCTTATTCTCCAAACCCCGTTGCTGAATTTCAGCAAAGGCACCGGAGGATTTAGCAAAATGGGCACTATCACTACCCGCAAAAGGAAAGACGGGTCTACCACCTACGACGCCCAGATCAGGATCATGCGCAAGGGCGTGAAAGTCTATCAGGAAAGCCAGACCTTCGATCGGAAGACTACGGCCCAGGCCTGGATTCGAAAGCGCGAGGCCGAACTGCACGAGCCGGGCGCGATCGAGAAGGCGAATCGGAGCGGCGTCACGGTAAAGCACATGGTTGAGCGATACCTCGACCAATACGAGAAGCTGCGGCCGTTGGGCAAGACCAAACGCGCCACCCTCAATGCGATAAAGGAAACCTGGCTGGGCGACGTCACCGACACTGATCTGACGAGCCAGAAGCTGGTCGAGTACGCGATGTGGCGTATGGAGAAGGACGGCATCCAAGCCCAGACCGTTGGCAACGACCTGGCCCACCTCGGCGCCGTCCTGTCCGTGGCCAGGCCCGCCTGGGGTTATGAGGTCGACCCCCACGCCATGCCTGACGCCCGAAAGGTGCTGCGCAAGATGGGCGCAGTCAGCAAAAGTCGTGAGCGCAACAGGCGGCCGACACTGGATGAGCTGGAAAAGCTCCTTAAGTACTTCGAGGAGATGCGAGACCGCCGCAAGCAGGAGATCGATATGCTGCGGGTGGTGCTGTTCGCGCTGTTCTCCACTCGTCGGCAGGAGGAGATCACGCGCATCCGCTGGGACGCACTGAACGAGAAGGACCAGTCGGCCCTGATCACCGACATGAAGAACCCAGGTCAGAAGTACGGCAACGACGTTTGGTGCCACATCCCTGACGAGGCATGGCGAATCCTTCAGTCGATGCCGCGGGTAGCTGACGAGGTGTTTCCGTACAACTCGAAGTCGGTCTCCGCCTCATTCACCAGGGCTTGCAACTTCCTGGAGGTGGATGACCTGCACTTTCACGACCTCCGCCATGATGGCGTCAGCCGACTTTTCGAAATGGGGTGGGATATCCCGAAGGTGGCCTCTGTTTCCGGTCACCGGGATTGGAACTCGATGCGGCGCTATACGCACCTGCGGGGGAATGGCGATCCATATAAAGGATGGGAATGGATCGAGAGGGTGATAACGGGCCCCGTGATCGAGGCCCAGAAGAGGATCACGAGACGCGTCGAAGGCCGCGCCCCATGAGCTTGTCGTGCTCGGTCTTGGCCTTCTGGTGTTGCGCGTCAAGGTAGGCGGCCAGGTCGTTCAGGTGAACGCCACGGGCGGACTTTTGGCTGCTCTCCATGCAGACGAGCGGCAGGTTTATCTCGCCCCTGGCCACCTTGCCCTTCATCTTCTCCGGGGTCAGGTGGCTGAAATAGTCGAGGCACACGCGCTCGAGCGGGATGATTGCCTGGCCGCCGTACTGGGCCATCAGCAGGAAATGGGTGTTCATGGATGATCTCCGCGCCGCCGGTGGCGGCAGGTTGGTGGTCAGGCAGGTATTTTCGCGAGCACCGAGTCAGCCACCTTGATAGCGACTTGGGCATCATCGACGTAGGCAGGCGTGAAGCCTCCGGCGTAGTGGATCACTCGCTGGCAGGCGTCCAGCTCTTTGCGCACCAGGCGCAGCGCCTGCACCAACTCCTCCTGCAGTGCGCCCTCGGCGCGACCGATATCCCAAAACTCAAGGCCCCAGTGATCGGCAGGCGGTGGGTTGTTGTTCTGTTTGCCTGTGGCAAGGGCGCCGATGATGACGTCACAGACCGAGCGCTTGTAGACGTTGTCGCCATCTAGGCTGAGGCCACCGCGCCGGCGCAGCGTGTTCACGACTTCATCTACGTTTAGCCCGCCGTCCTTTAAAACGATGTCCAGCTCTGGCTCGCCGGGTGTGTAGATCACCAGGGCCAGTTTCGCGTCTGGGTTAAGGTTTTCGCTGATCATCACCAGCGCATCGTTGGCTACCTGGTGGAATCGGTTGGTTGCGGACATAGGAAATCCTCGCCCGCGCATGTCGGCGGGCTTGAGTAGTTTGGGAGGGGTTAGTATTCGAAGTCGTATTCGGAGAAGCAGGGTGCGCATAGAGGGCGCTGGCCGCGCTGCGCCCAAGCCGAGGTCTTGAGTAGCCAGCGGCTTTTGTCGACGAACCGGCCGCAATCGCGGCAATGGGTGTGATGGTCTTCGGCTTTGAGCAATGCAAATTGCTCGATGCGCTGGCGCTCCTCCTCGGCGAGCAGCTTCCTGAAGTGCTCCTGCTCTTCCTTCTCCGTCATGTGCGGGTAGATCTTGCTCATTTCCGTCATCGCGGCCCCCTGTATATCAGGTAGGCCATATAGGCGAGGGAGATCATGGCTTCCACGCCTTGCCCACGCGGTACACCATCATCATGTTGTGATGGAGTGGCACTTTCAGGACATGGTCGAAGAACTCACCCTTTCCAGAGATGAATCCAGTAGGCACTTTGGTTCCTCCGACGCCGAATTCACGCCAGCATTCTTCGCCGCCGTTCTTTTCCCAGTAGGAGCGCTCGCGCTTTGGGATCTCATCGTAGGTTTTTTCAAATACGGAGATATCGGGGATATCACAGATCCTGCGCCATGCAGGATTGCGTCTGCACCATTCAGCAGCATGCTGAGAGGCCTGATCGACAGAGTAGAATTCCTTTTTGCTTTGTTCGGTCATGACATCAGCTCCTTCGGCACCTGAACGATATCGCCAAGCTTTGCCTTGACGAGACTGCGACAGAAGGCGACCAGGGCGGTTGGGCCGTAGCACCAAAAGCCGCTATCTGCTGGGCCCGCACTGTAACGACACTGAGCATCTGCTAGATGAGCCTGGTAGTGGGCGCTAGCGTGATGCTTGTCGATAAGCGGCCCGCCCTGGGCCCAACTAGTAGAGGGCCGGTAGCCATATCCCAAAGCGGCACCGCGAACGGTACAGCTAGCAGGCTCGCCCTGTGGGCTGATGATGCAGGTGTGATCTTCGCTGTCTTGGGTGTAGCCCTCAGCCTTGGCCACCGCCCAGTCCAACGCCGCGCCGACTAGGTTGGATACTCTCACTTCGATCAGGTCGGTCACGGCAGCACCTCGCCTGGCACATCAAAGAATCCTAGGCGACCCTTCATCGGGACAAAGGGGAGCGGCTTTGGATCGCGTAGCACGAACCCTTTCTCGCCCATGTACCAGGGCGATTCGCTATGGTCGACGCTGTCCACAAGCTCAACTGAGCCAATGATCCCGCCTCGCAGCAAGTTGTCAGGCGGCACCGGGAAGGGCGGCTTGATCCCCCTACGGGCCATGAAATCAAAGGCCGAGAGAAATTCACGGCGAGTCATGCCGCTGGCGGCGTGTACTAAGAAGCGGCCTCGGAACTTGGTATGCCAGGTTCGATTCTCGATGTCTTTGCCACCGCTGATGATCAGCCAGGCCCATGGTTGTCTGATTGAAAGTGCCTTCACAGCTCATACCTCTCATCAATCCAGCGCCCAGGCGCCATAGCGGGTGTAGGTTCGGGTTGGGTTTCGTGCGGGGAGAGCTGGCGCTGGTTGCCGGCCTGCAGCTGGCTGTCGGGGATGCAGCTGATGCCGACCCCATTCAGCAGGTAGCAGGTCACGCCGCGCTGGCTGTCGTGCTGCACGTCGATGACGTTCTCGGTTGCGCTGGCGCCGGTGGCCAGCAGCAGGAGGCAGAGGGCGAGGCGGGTCATTGCTTGAGCGCCTCCATGCCCTGGTCGATCGCGCGGTCTAGCGAGCCTTTGACAAGGATGTCCTCATGCTCGGCGTAACCGCAGATGATGGGAGGCATGTTGTACTCGCTGCCCAAGTCCTCCTGTCCGTCCGGGTCGCGCAACCAGCGGTATCGCTCTGCGTCAGCCCGGAGGGCGCGAACTTCTGCAATGAGGGCCAACATGACTGCAGGCCGCGCGGCGCGGTAGTAGGCCTCAGCGTGAACGTGCGGTTCACCGATCCCGTAGAACTGCACGCCCAAGGCTACTCCGTCGTAGTTCAGGTAGTCGGCGGTCAGCTCGACGGAGCCTTCACCGCCACACCCAGGGCATTCCATCCAGCCTTCCTCGGCCCCGCCGACTTGGGCGCTGACGAAGTCTTGCGGCGTTGCGGCCCTGGCTGCTGCTTCGATGGCGTCGAGATCCAACTCAATTTTTTCGGACACAGGAAATCCTTGGCCGCCATATCGCGGCAAAAGTTGTACAAGAAAAAGGGTTCGGTATAGCTATTTGGCCCGGTGGTCCGATTAAGTGCTCATTTCGGAGCTATTTGTTCGGGGTTACGGCAACCAGGTCTAAGGTGGGAGGACACAAATCGGATAAGACGAAAGTCGAAGGCGGTCGGTATGCGAATTCGCGGTGATGTTTTCTGGCACTGGTCTGACCCTACGCTTCACCACAGGGGTCACGAGGAGACGCTGGACGATGGCACGTACATCGATGTCCAAGTGCGACTGTCGCGGACAGGTAATACGCAAATGTTCATCGGGGTGTATGCCCCGGCAGGAATGCCCGTTCATGAGGAGGCATTCGATTCGCGCCCGGGCGAGTCGATGACTAGGGCGTTGGCATGGGGCGTTGGCCGTGCTCGGCGCGTTGCCGCCGATGCTGTTCCCCAACACGATCATTTCGCCTGCTCGAAATAGAGAAGGGGTTGCTGCTGAGCGGAGTACAAATGTGCTCCAGGCGTCAGGCGGTTTCGCGGATGGTGTTGGGCTGAATCGCGAGACCCCTGACAGCTTCGCTGTAGATGTACTTGATCTGGTCCCACGGGATGATGTGGGGCTGGCCGTATTCACCCTCGCCGTCGCATATCTGGCAACCTTCTACCGGCTCATCCAGTTCGCGGCATTCCGGGCATTCCTGGGTGACCTCCAGCTTAAACTCGCCGAGCAGCAGTGCTTTGGCGCCGTTCTCGGCAGTGAGCCGCTTTGGCATCAGGCAGTAGTCCTCCGGAATCGCCGGCTTGATCGACTCCGACATCGGCCCAAGGCCAACTATCGGTAGCCCAGTCTCTTCCGCATCCCTCTCTGCCTCTTCTTTGGTCCACCAGAAGGCAGTACCAACCATCCAGGCTATAGGGTCGGGGTGGGGCTGCGGGGCTGGCTGGGCCATAGCCTGAATGATACTAAGCAGATCATCCCGTCCGAGCTCGTCGCAGTCGCCGAGGCAAAGGCGATCGCCAATGTCGCGGGTGCACTGCGCATCGTCTTCGGTCAACTCTTCTGAGCTGCCAACCCAGCCGCAGCTACGGCATTGGGCGGGGTAGTAAAGTCCAACCAGCGGCTCCAGGCCAATGTATGGCGGCACGCTGACCATCTCGGTGTTGCTGGATCGGTTTTCTGTGGGCATGGGGATTCCTCATGAATCTGGGAGTGGCATAATCGGAACTGACCGGGACGATTCGGCGAAGGCACATTTATAGGGAGCTGGCGATGGGTGATTGGACTTTGCCAAACTGGTTCGCTGGGGTGGCCGATATGCTTTCGGTGTTTGGCTTCTTTGTAACTGGTTGGGTAGGGTGGCAGGCTCGGAAAATCAAAGAGTACTTCTTCAATCGAGTGAGAATCGGGGAAATTATTCCTGAGCTTTCGAAAGACTCAGAAGAGTTGCTGAAGTCGATCAGAGAGTGGGAGGCATCCACGACTGATGAAAAAAGGGTTCATTTGGCGATATCTAAAATTAAGGGGCGCCTTGTAAACCTCAAAGGAAAGCTTCAGTCGGACGAAAAAAAGTCTCTGCTCAACGTGTTGGCAAAAGTGGAGCGTAAGAAATTTTACTTCTTTTCGGGAGACGTTTCAGATATCAGTGTGGCTGATGCCTGGGCAATCGCTCGAGAGCTAAATGGAATGATCGTGCAGATTGAAGGTGCACACAAAGATTCGAGTTGGAGGCAGCGGTGAACACAGAAGATAAGATGCTAAGGCTCGTCGAGCAGGTTCTGAAAGCAACATATAAAGGGGAGGTCGGTTGGCGTGCCGAGCAGCCCCCAGCGTCTCTGACTAAAGCCACCGAAAACTTTGTTCCTATCTATCTCGAAGCGCGATACAAGGGCAAGACATTGGTGGTCTATGAACAGCGCGAGAAGTACTGGACTGATGAAGACATTTTTAACTGGACCACTACTCTACATTTTGGAGTGCTTGTAGGGGACGTTATTGTGAGTGATTACTCTCAGTATTCACCCATGCTTCGTCAGCTTTTTGAAGCTGCCCGCGAAAAAGCCTCGGATATAGACTCTTTGCTAGATGACCTGCTCGACTAGCGGACTTTATTCGCATAGCCCGTAGGCCGAAGAGCATTTCTGTTTGCTATCGTTGCGGGCTATCAGGTCGACCATGTCGAACTGGCGACCGCCGCGTGCTGTATTGGCCCAGTCGACCATGCGGTCGATACCGTGGGTGGTGGCGCTAATTTGGTCGTCTGAACTCACCGTCGGATCGTTGACCGCAGGGAAAAAGGTTGTGGCACCGCGCTTGCTGGCGTGGCTTACCAGTCGTTCCCACTCGCGGACCCTGTCGACTTCCTCGGGCCATCTTGCTGCGATCTCACGCAGTTCGTCCTTCGCGCACATAATGCAGGGCATGCAGCCGACGCGGTTGCAGCCTTGGAGGTACAGCGGGTTTGGCTTGATGTCCGTGGCGCGGTGGGCTTCGAAGACAGCAGCAACCGGCCATTTAAGGATTGGACGGTAGTTGAACAGGCCGCCGCCAACCTCGTCGCATTCCGGCAGGTAGCGGCGGTCCAGGGATTCTTCGGCACGCACGCCTTGCCAAGACAAGATCATGTTGTTGCCATCCATGAGTGGCATGAAGACCTGCTCGATGATTGGGTTTCGCTTGAGCTCATCAGTGCAGAAGCGAGCCTTCGTGCTGGGGAACCGGCCCTTCCATAGACACATGTCCAGGAATGGGTTGCCAGTCGGGTGCAGTACCTCCAGCGCGCCGACTACAACTGCTTCCGGCACTCCTTTCTCGCGCCACTTCGTTTCGATGAACTTGCGCTTGCCAGCGATCTGCCTGGAAAAGTCCGCCCTGACCCAACGGATCGGCACGCCGGTGGCTTCTGCCAGGTAGTGCACGTAGTCATAGGTGGCCGGGTGCTCGTGGCCGGTGTCTGCGAACACGGCGCTGAGGTTAGGCACTTCCAGCTCGCGGGCCACCAGCAGCGTGGCTGTGCTGTCCTTCCCGCCGCTCATGCTGACGATGTTGTGTTCGGCCATTGTGGCTCCATGCGTGCAGGCGCCGCCCTCGCCGGGGAGGCGTTATCGTTGAATAGGGGAAGGCGCTGGCGGGCAGCGCGGAGTGATATGCTTCGCCGCTTACTAAACAAGGAGAGTGGTAATGGGGTTGCGCGAAAGGCTTCGAGCGTTCCAGCTATGGTTTAACCCGAAGCGCAGACGGTGGGCTGGCGTTGCACTGATCGCACTTGGCGTGGTCGGGATGTTTCTCAACCCCGAAAGCCGGTGGACCTTGGTCTTAGGAACTGGGATCTACTGGTTCTTCACAGCCTTGCCACCCGCCCTCGGCGGAAAGTGTTAAGGCGCTGGCGGGAAGCGCCGGAGGGTCAGGCTGCGATCGGGTACTGCTTGGTCAGGGCCTGCTGCACCGTCTCGATGATGCGGCAGAGGTAGACCCAATCCGGGTTCGGCTCCATGGCATCGGCAGGAAGGTTCCACCAGTCGTCACCGAACACTCTGTGCATGAACTCGCGGTGGGCGCCTCCGCACTCATCGAGCGAGCTGCTGTGGCGAACATCCTCAGCCTCGTCGAGCAGGCTCCGGGCGTCTTCTGCGTCCAAATCCCGATCACGCCGCATTTGCACGATCACCTTTCGCGCTTTGTCGGCCAGCGCTTCAGCGCTGAACCGGCGAGAGCTCAGCGACCGGTCGAAGTGGCCGATGATGTAGGCGTCGTGCAGCTTGCAGAAGAACTGGCCGATGGTCAGGCCATCCCACATGCCGCCCCAGTAGGCGTGCCAAGTCTTGTCGTAGCAGCTGACGGTGATCTTGCCTTTGCAGGGCTCGAAGTCTTCGAGGTAGACGCTGATCGGGTCCAGGCCTTCGGCGCCGGTGATCAGCAGCTTGGTGACGGTCGAGGTTTCGACTTGCATTGCGGTACTCCATGCATGCGCCGCTCTCCTTGGCCGGATGCGGGATGGTGGCAATTTGGGGCTGGATGGGGTATTACGATGGAATGTCAAAAAGGCGCAGAGTTAAATGGACGATTTAGTTAAGGAAGTCATTCCGTTATTGCAGTACTTGATCCCCGGCTTTCTGGCAGCTTGGATTTTTTATTGCCTTACGGCATTTAAAAGGCCAGATACGTTCGGGCAAATCGTCCAGGCGTTGATTTTTACTTTTGTCATCCATGGTTTTGTACTCACCTTTGGCTCCTTGTGCGTTTGGATCGGGTCTAAAGGTTTTGTCATTGGTAAATGGGATGCAAAGTCCGAAGCAGTTTGGTCCTTTGCTGTCTCTGTCGCCTTGGGTCTCCTTTCCTGTTGGCTTTCGACAAGCGACAAGCTGCACGAATGGCTGCGAAAGATGGGCATCACGGTTAAGACCTCATACCCTAACGAGTGGTACAGTACCTTCGCTAGGCGCCAACGGTTTGTTGTGCTGCATCTCAATGATGAGCGTCGCCTTTACGGCTGGCCAGCCGAATGGCCGTCTGAGCCTACTCAAGGTCAATTTGTTATTCAGAACCCTGCATGGCTCAACGATACAGGCGAGGCAAAGCCAAACGGAGCGGAGTTCGTAGTAATCGATGCTTCCAAGGTACAATGGGTTGAGTTCGATCAACAACTTGAGGGGTAAATATGAGTGCCAAAGCACCTCAGCCGATGCCGATCGGTCGCCGCGGGATCGCTCACGACGGAAAGAATCCGCCTCCGCCATCACCTAGAGCTGGCTCTGGTCGTCCGACTGCGCCATCTGCACCACCGCCTAAGCCAACGAGCCGATAGCGTGAATTAAGGCGCGGCTATTTCATCACCAGGGTCGCGCCTAAGCTCGGCTCTGCTGGCTTCTTCAAACTGACGCGCTAGTTTCGGCGAGATGTAAAAAGCTGGCGCGTCAGGTCGCTTAAGTCGACGTGCCCGCTCCTCGGGTGCCTGCGCTATCCACGATAAGGCCAAGTCCTGCCAGAGCTCCTGCACCTGGTCGTAACCGTGGTGCTTGATCTCGGCAACCATGGCGGCCTTGATCCCTTCCGGCATCTTGAAGAAAACCTTCTCTATCCCCAGCTTCTTCGCCTGGGCCTTCTGCCGCGCCCGGTAGTCCGCAGAGTGCTTCGCGACACCGGTCTTTTCCTCGGCCATCGCTGTTACCTCCCAAGCCGCTGGGCGGCAGGTTGATGTGCTCCTGGCGCCGGCCGTGCCGGACGCGTGCGGTGATGCGTTTCATGCTGCTTTCTGCTGATTCCAGGCGCCGACAGCGGCAAAGATCTTGGCGGCCTCTGCCTCGTCGAGCGTTGTGTCGGTAGGGATGGCGATCCAGCCGGCCGCCACTAGGTGATTAGGATTGGCCGTAGCCCGCAGGTCGGTGTAAGTCACTTCGATGACGTCGGTCAGGTGCTCGGCGCGATAGTTGCCTTGCGGCGCAACCTCGATCGACTTGTTGTACCGCTCGCCGAACTCAGTTCGACAAAGCACGCTGAGATAGATGGTCCACCGGTGCGGGATATCGCAAACCGCGTCGACGACCTGACGCACGCGGATCTGCCTGAGGTTCTTCCAGTTGATCAGCACCTGCTGGCCGCTCGGGTCGATGTTCACCACGGCGGCGTGGTTGGCTGAGACCAAGGCCCGGCACGTCCGCTCCAGGCGTGCCCGCATGTTGTGGGGCTTACGCTTGCTCATTGCCGAGTGCCTGTCTTGCTTGCCGCCCCGGCTTCCATCGCATCCACAAACCGCAGCGCGGCCCGGTAGCTGAAGGCGAAGCCCTGGACGGCGCCTGTGGCGATCTCCACCACATCCCAGGTGTTGCCCTTGCCCGAGGCTTGATAGCGCGGTGCGGGCTGTCCGACCTTGGCCTGCGCCTCAGTCCTGGCTGACTTGCTGCGCTCGAGCAGGGCCGCGAGCACGGCAAGCTTCTGCTCGAAAGCAGGGTGCATTGCTGTCTGCATGGGGTGATCCTCGGGTGGGTCAGGCGTGGTATTCGAAGGCCTCGGCCTTGCGAATGATTCGAACTTGGGCGGTGCGGCGCTCCGGTGCGCGGCGATCGCGGCGCATGGGGTCGCTGTCGTCGATCACCGCATGCATGGCGATGAGGCTGGCGAGCAGGATGCAGAGGGGGCTGATGATCTGTTGGCGCATGGCCTTCGTGACGGCCTCGATGCGGCGGCCGGCTTCCAGCTTGAACAGCGCGGCCTCGATGCGATTGGCCACGGTGCCAGGGCTGACCGCCATCTGGCGGGCGATTTCTTTGGTGGTGAGGCCTTGGGCCACCCACAGCAGTGCTTCAAGCTCGCGGGGAGCCAGCGCCTTGCCGAGCTGGCCTGTCCATGAGCCACAAGTGATCGTTTCCATGAAATGTCCTCGGTGGGCTGCATTGGTGTGTGATCTGTCCGGCTCGGCGCCGGGGTCATTCTTTCGGCTCAGCTTTACCTGGCCGCCGCTGGTGCTACCCCGGCATACGCCAGACGGGCTGACCACTTCCAGTTGTGCGCAGACCTGCGCTTTTAGATCACACGCCAATGCAGCCTGGTGATGGGGAGCCAGGTGGATCGGGCAGTTAACGTCAGGCTGACGTGGCGCTGGTTGTCTCTTCTTCGTCTGTCGCGCACTTCTTGCCACAGAGCGGGCAGTAGTTCGCGACCACAGACACTGTCTTGTTCACGCGCTTCATGCCGCTGGTTTTCTTAGGCGCCATGTAATGGCCGGTCACTTCGACGCAGAATCGCCGCTCGGCATTTCCTGTCTCGATGTTCAGTGAAAGGTTGTGACCTTCTGCGCGCATGTAGAAAGGCCCGGACCCTGGCGCCTCCTCAGCAAGCTGGTCCGTAACCAGCTTCACGGCGTCGCTGATGCAGGTGCAGCTCATCGTGTTGCCCTCCAGGGCGGTTGATTTCCCGTCTGGCCCTGTCGCCAAGGCCAGCCAGTGAAATCGAAGTGATCCAGGCGCCCATCGCTCTCTGGGCTACGCGCTTCCCCGCATTGGCATGCGCGCCACTTGGTTACCTGAACCCAGCTCACTGCATGAGGCAGCTGCTGCCCTCATGTGCCGCTGAGGGTGACGGGTGTCGAGTTGTGTAAAGAGCGGTGGCTGCCGTGGCTGCCTATAACCTGTGTTATGGATCAAATCATAACTCAGGTTTTCGTAGTGTCAATAACCCAAGTTATAAATCCGACCAAAAAAAAGCCCGCGATCAGCGGGCAGGTGTTCATGATTCGGTGAATTCTCGCCATCCAATCCTGATCAGACCTGATTCCAGAGCCTCTACTTTGATGCCTGAGGTCTCCTCCAAGTCGGCGATCAGCCGGCGCCAGTCGGCAGGGGATTCGTCATGGTTTGGTCGAACCTCGACGCACTGCCTTTTCTGAACGTGTGGAGATGAAATCGCTTGTTGAATGCGGTGGCCAAGCCGCTCATAGGACAGGGAAAGGGAGTGCGAGAAGGCAAGCTGAAACATGGTATGAAACTCCTTGTACTGTATATGCATACAGTTATCGTGCGCGGTAGGATTTTTCAATACCCTGGAGAAGATTCTTTACCGCCGGCTCTTTTCAGCAGGCGAAAAAAAGCCCGGCATGCACCGGGCCTGGCGAGCGGGGGCGTTATAGCTTGATCGTGGCTCTCACCACTACGCCCACAATTCGGCAGCCTTCTAGGCACATCTCCGTGGGGTAGGCTGGGTTGAGTGGCTTCAGGAAGCGTCGTCCTCCATCCTCAACCAGTTTCTTGAAAGTCGCCTCATTGCTGTCGGCTAGTTTGGCCACTACCAGTTTGCCGGGGATCGCTTCGGCTTCTGTATCCACAAGGATTAGCATTCCCTCGGGAATGCTCGTCCCAACTGGAGAGGTCATCGAGTCACCCTTCACTTCCAGCCAGAATGCGACCCCCTTGGAGTCGTAATCTGACATCTCATATCGATCGGAGTATCCAGGCGGGAATGGCTCTACTGCCTCCGCCCATGCCCCTGCAGCCACCCAGCTGATCACCGGATAGCGGAACGACTCGGGCTGTTGGCTAACCGGCTGAACATTGCTGGCCTCGCGGCGAGGCCCTTCACCGGACGCCAGCCATTCGGCTGTAACCCCAAGCGCCCGCGCAATGTCGAGCAGCTTCTTGGAAGTCGAATTCCGCCCGCTCTCGAGGTGCTGAATCGTGACTTGGCTTACCCCAGATTTCTCGGCCAACTGAGCCTGACTGAGTCCTAGCGCCGTGCGGCGCTCGAGGATGCGGTCTTTAAGCATTTCGGAAGGTTTGTTCATGCCTGCAAGGGTAAAACACACGTTATTAGCCATCAAATAACATGTGTTTGCCTTATCTATAACTTGAGTTATCATCGGGTGCACGATCCATTGAGGCACACAGACATGCCGAACACAGAAAGACCAATTGACGAGGTGGTGCGCTTGGCCGGGGGCCAGGCAGAGCTAGCCAGGCGTTGCAATACGAGCCAGCCGCGCATCTGGCAATGCGTTCACCGCAACCAGAAGGTTCCAGCCGATCTGGTCATTCCCTTCGAGAAGGCTGTTGGGGGGCAAGTAACACGCCATCAGCTGAGACCAGACCTATATCCCTCTGAGGATAAGGCCGCTTCGTGATGAGGATTATCCGTCTTGTGGCGTTTCGCCAGTAGATGGCCGAAACACCTGCGAATCCATCCAGTACCGGAATCGCAGGCGAAAAAAAACCGCCTGGCAGGGCGGCTTTCTCTACAGCTTCAAACGAGACCAGAGCATGACAAACATCGTCCCACTTGACAAGTCCAGGGGGTTTACCCGGATGGACAACCAGCTCATGGATGGCCTGCTGGCTATCGATCTCCCGGCCAGGGAGATGAAGATTGTGCTGTATGTGGCCAAGGCCACCATCAACTTCGGGGCAGGTGCTCAACGCATCCCTGCGACCGACATCGCCAAAGCCATCAACGCTCATCCCGACACGGTCTCCAAGGCGGTCTCCAGCCTGCTGCGTCGTCGCGTGCTGTTCCGTGAGGGCGGTGCGCGGGGTGACATCGGCGTGAATGACCCGAAGGACTGGATCTACGTTGATCCGAAACAGACCAAAACAGCCGACTCGGCTGAAGTGATCCGAATCGGCGAAGAGGCGAAACAGACCAAAACCGCCGAGTCCCTTCTTTATTCTAAGAATCTAACCCCCTATGTATTTCTTCCTTCGGAAGAAAATACATGCCCCCCCAGCGACGAGCAGCCAGGTGCGGCCAAAGCTGACCGCAAAGCACCGTTCGGGAAGGCCGCCATGCTGGCCGACAACCCTCACGGCCTGGACGAGTCGCTGATCGCTGACTACTTGACGGTTCGCAAGGCCGCCAAGGCCCCCGTGACCGCCCGAATCTGGGCCGGCCTGAACGTCAAGCTGGAGCAGTGCAAGGCTTTCGGCATCCAGCCCGCCCAGGCACTGGAAGTAGCCGTCGAGAACGGTTGGCGCGGCTTCGAAGTGGAGTGGGTCACCAAGCGCATTAGCGCCCATCTGCCGGCCCAGGCAAAACCTAACAGCCGTCACCACGGCTTCAACGAGCGCGACTACACCGCCGGCCTGGCCGAGCGTGAGGACGGCACCTATGCGATCTGAATCGGTGATCACCATGTCCGAGGTGAAAAACGCCGCTGGCTTCCGTATCCAGCCAGCGGATTGCGAGCACCACGGCGCCTTCGAGCAGCGGGTGACCATGCTCATGGGCCGCGAGATCGTTGGGCGATGTCCTGAGTGCGAGAAGAGCGCCATTGCTGAGCGCGAGGCCAAGCAGCTGGCGGAGGAGACCCGCCTAAAGCGTGAGGCCATGACCCGCAAGCTGGGCTCGGCGCTGATCCCGAAGCGCTTCGCCGACCGCACGCTGGCCAACTACCGGGTCGAGCACGAGGGCCAGCGCAAGGCCTTGGCCTACTGCACTCGCTACGTGGCCGCATTCGAGGAAATCGAGCGCACCGGGCGTTGCCTGATGTTGCTGGGGAAGGTCGGTACCGGTAAGACCCACCTGGGCGCCGGCATGGCCAACGAGCTGATGCGCAACACGTCGGCGACGGCCGTGTATCGCACGGTGGGCGCGATCCTGCAGTCCATCCGAGCCACTTACGACCGCCACAGCGAACAGTCCGAGGCCGACATCCTGTCCAGCCTGATCGAGCCGTCGCTACTGGTGCTCGACGAGGTTGGCGTCAGCAAAGAGCAGCCGAGTGAATTCGAGCTGACCACCCTGTTTTCGATCATCAATGGGCGCTATGAGCAGATGCGCCCCACGGTAGTGATTTCCAACCTCGACCGAGACCAGCTGCGCCATGCCATGGGCGAGCGGTGTTACGACCGCCTGCGCGAGGGCGGCGGGGTGGTGGTGCCCTTCGAGTGGGAATCTCACCGCGGCAAGGAGGACTTCTGACCATGCGTCAAACCAAGCTGACCAAGGCGGCGCGCGGCCGGGAGTGCCAGGTGCGCATTCCGGGCGTGTGCAACGGAAACCCCGAGACCACCGTCCTTGCGCACTACCGCTTGGCCGGCACCTGCGGCGTGGGCAAGAAGCCGCACGACATGCAAGGCGCCTGGTCCTGCAGCGCCTGCCACGACGCTTGTGACGGGCGCAGCCGGGTTGTGGACCGCGACACCGCCCGCCATTACCACGCAGAGGGAGTGATGCGCACTCAGGCGCTGCTGATCAACGAGGGGGTGCTCGTCGCATGAATGCTCCCGCCCTTCGCCCGTTCAAGGCCAAGTCGGCCCGCGCCAAGCCCGTCGACCGGGAAGGGCAGGAGCAGGCCGCGCTGATGAAAGAACTGCAGCTGCGCTACCCGCAGGCCTACAAACTGATCTACCACGTCCCGAACGGTGGGCACCGGGTCAAGGCCGTGGCCGGAAAACTCAAGGCGCAGGGCGTCAAGGCTGGAGTGCCGGACTTGGTGCTGCCCATGGCGCGTGGTGGGTACTTCGGCTTGTACATCGAGTTCAAGGCCAAGCCACCATTCGATGCCGAGGTATCGCCCAGCCAGGATGCGTACTTGCAGATGCTCACGGCGCAGAACTACTTGGCTATTGTCTGCCGGGGCAGCATTGATGCCGTTGAGGCCATCCGCGCCTATCTGCTGTTGCCTGCCACGGTGGCAGCATGAGCGCGACCCGAGAAGTGAAGCTGAGCGAGGCCGAAGTGCGCCGGCAGGCCGCCGACAAGTCGGTGCGCGACCTACGCGACCCGCGTCACCCAGGCCTGTACCTGCGCTTCTGGAGTAACCGCGAGCGCGGCACGTGGCACCTGGTGCGCGGCAAGAAATGGGTGCCGGTCGCCCGATGGCCAGAGCTGAGCGTGGCGGCGGTGATTGCTGAGCTGCCAGCGCTGCGTCAGCGCCTGCTGCGCGACCCGGCCACAGCGCCGGTGGTGTCCGGCATGGTCACCGTCGGGCAGCTGCTGGATTGGTACGGCGACCGGATGGCGCGTGACCGCTCGCTGTCGGCGAAGCGCAAGGCCGGCGCCCGATCCGCGATTGCCCAGCACCTGAAGCCCCGCCTGGATGACTTGGCCGTGGCTTGCGTGAATCCTGATGCGCTGGACAAGTACCTGATGTGGCCATGCCAGGCCGAAGTGTCTCTGTCCTATCTGCGGCAGATGTTCGCGCTGCTGCTGACCGCTTTCCGCCAGGCGCTGCAGTTGGGCCTGATCGAACGCAACCCAATGGCCGGGATGCGCTTCAACGACTTCACCAAGGCCAGGATCCTGCCCAAGGCAGCCCGCCTGCGCGATGTGCAGTTGCCGGAGCTGATGCAGCAGCTGGCCAAGGCCTTCGACGACGAGCCGGGCGACGCCATGCTGGCCCTGATGATGCTGGCCCACGGTACCCGGATCGGTGAGACCCGGATGGCGCGCTGGAGCGAGATCAGCCTGGCCGCCGCCGAGTGGTTCATCCCGGCCGCCAACACCAAGACCCGCACCGAGCACCGCCTGCCGCTGACCGACCAAGTGAAGGCGCTGCTGGTCCGCTACCGAGCGGTTCAGCAGGCCCATGGCTATGAGGGCGTCTACCTGTTCCCGAACCGGCGCGGGCTGCCGCTGAGTGAAACCCAGGCGAGCATGGTGTTTACCCGGCTGGGGCAGGGCGAGTGGACCAGTCACGACCTGCGCAAGGTATCCCGCACCACCTGGACCGACCTTGGCATCGACGGCCACATCGGCGAGATGTTGCTGAACCACACGCTGGGCAAGATCGCCAGCACCTACATTCACACCCAGGCCATGCAGCAGCGCCGGGCAGCCCTGGAGAAGTGGCACGCCTGGTTAGACGGCATCGGCTTCGGTGTCATTCACGGCCTTACCAAGACCTTATCCGAAATTTCACAGAATTCGGGCGAGCCATCGGAACACAAGGCTTCCAGCCACCTTGCCGAATTTGTAATTAGCGAGGATTCGAAATGACGAATATCGACACAATCCGCGCCGAATTCGAGCGCACCAACGCCCGAGATCATCGCCGCGAGCCGCCAAAGGGCAATAACTACATCGACACAATGGCCCAGGCTGATTGGGAGTCGTTCCAGAAGGGTTGGGAAGCCTCTCGCAAGTCGCTGTGTGTCAAAAACCCTTTCGAGCTGATCATCGGTGACCCTGATGGGCAGTGGGCGCACGAGGTGGCCGAAAAGTCGTTGCGTGCCCAAGGCTTCAAGGTGGTCGGCTGATGAAGAAGCACGGCCCAGCCTTTAAGAAGGCCGTGATTGAGCTGGACAAGTGCCCTTTGTGCCGTGGGAGAGCGGTCACTCAGGGCGTGTTTCACGAACTGCCATGCGACCACTGCAACGCCTCGGGCTGGGTAGTGGCAGCAACAGGCGAGGCCCTGGCCCTGGATGAACTGGTGACCCAGCTCGGCATGAGGCTTCGGGCAGCGCTCCGGCAGATCGAGCAGTTGAAGAACCCTCAGGCATCCGGGCCTGAGGCGACATATCAGGGAAGCAACCGGCGCGGCGCCGGCGGCACCAACTACACCGGTGATTGAGGGGGAAGGACATGAGCAATTTCGAGAAGACGGCTGAGTACCTGCTGGAGCACTGGGGCCGTTGGGTGGTGCTGGGGTCAGGGGTTTCATGCTGTGCATCGCGAGAGAACACCATCCTCGACCCGATGATCACGGACGATGATGCGTTGTTCATTGATCGCTTGGTGGGACGATTGAACAAGCGCTACCCCGAGTGTGGTCAGGTCATCATCAAGTACTACTCCTCCCGCGACACTGCGCTCAGGGACGTGGGCAAAAAGCTTGGCTTCGGCGAGGAGAAGACGCGGCAGTTGTGGAAGGCGGGAGTTGCCTGGGTTGACGGGGCTTTGGATGTTCGGCGTGAGGCCGCTTGACATCCCCGGTCCTCACCCGTATCTTTCATGTTACTTTGCGGTAGGTGCGCGAGAGCAAACTCGCCATCACCAGCAGCCACCTTAGAGCCTCGGCATTTGCCGGGGCTTTTTCGTTTCTGGAGAAATGGATGGACCCGACCGACCTCGGCCCAGGCACAGCCACCTGGCTGGGCGGTAGCGGCATCGTCGTGACTGGCGCGCTGCTCTGGGTGCGCCGCTTTCTGTCCAAGGACGCTGCTGATCGCGCCATGGACAACGCAGACATCGGCACCGTGCGCCGGCTGAATGAGCTGCTCGACTCCGAGCGCGAGGCCCGCAAGCTGGCCGAGGCTCGCGCTGATCAGTTCGCCAAGGAGCGCAACGAACTTGCAGCAGCAGTAGGGCGGATGGAGGGAAAGATCGAAGCCCTCACCAGTCAGGTGGGCCAGCTCACAGAGAAGGTGACCACCCAAAGCGCCGAGATCTCCCGGCTTCGTTCCCAGCTTGGAGGCACAGCCTAATGGACAAATGCGCAATTGAATTCATTGCTCGTCGCTGGTGGCGTCGCGCTGAGGTCTGGGTCATCGCCATGCTGCTGATTGCAGGCGGCGCGGTGTTGGGTTGGCAGTCTGCCTATTGGGCGATGGCCAGCACTCAGGCCCACCAGGTGGATGAGATCCGCCAAGCCTACGACGCCGCCATGGCCGAACGTGATAAGCGATTGGACGAGCTGACCAGCAAGACCGAGAGCGCCGCGACCAAGGCGTCGAAGGCAGCAACCACCGCGACCCAGGCGGCGGACAAGGCTGACGAGGCACTTAACCGAGTGACGCAGTGATGGCCAGGCTCAAGACGCTCGGCTCTCGCATAAAGGAAAGCGCAGGGTCGCGGGTCAAGGTGGTCACACCTGGCAGCTGGCGGAGCGGCATGACCAGCTCACAACGCGGTTACGACTACCGATGGCAGAAGGCGCGAGAGCAATACCTGCGTGACAACCCGCTGTGCGCCTACTGCGCCCGGCTAGGGCGAACGGCAGCGGCCAGCGTCGTCGACCACATCGTGGCGCACCGAGGCGACAAGGATCTCTTCTGGAATCAGGCCAACTGGCAGCCGCTCTGCAAGCCCTGTCACGACTCGGTCAAGCAGGCCGAGGAGGCTGCTGGCCTGTGAGCTGACCTTCATCGAAATGGCACGAGACAGCTGCGGCACCTTCGAGGCACGCCAGTGACGTGCCTCTAAGGTGGGGGGAGGTCAAAATATAGCGATTCCCATCTAGCTAGACCGCATCCGATCCCACGTACAGATTTTTTTCCCCCACAGGATTTTTGTTAAATGGCTTTAACATCCCGCAAGCGCGCTTTCATCGCAGCGCTGAGGGAAGGTGCGTCCAATCGAGACGCAGCTGTAGCTGCGGGTTATTCCGAGAAGACCGCGTCTGCGGCGGGGTCTCGGCTGGTGAAGGACAAAGACGTGGCGGCCGAGTTGGCCAAGCTCCGCGCCCTGGGCCTGATGCCGGCAGATGTTAAAGCAGATGTTAAAGCGCATGTTAAAGCCAAGCCTGCGCCGGAGCCATCGACGCAGGCTGAGTCGGCGACCGAACCCGCCGCCGCGACGGACGAGCACACCGAGCCGGAGCCTGCCGGCTTCGACCTCATGCAGGCGTTGCTGCACCGCGACCCGAAGGACTTCCTGCTTTCGGTGATGAACGACCTGGGGTCGGAGCCGAAGCTGCGTGTTGATGCAGCCAAGGCACTGATGCCGTTCGTGCATCCTCGCAAAGGGGAGAGCGGTAAGAAGGATCAGGCCCAGGCAAAAGCTGAACAGGCATCGACTGGCAAGTTTGGCGCCCGGCGCGGGCCGCTGAGGTCGGTGAAATGAAGGAATGGACAACTGCATGCCCCGACTGGGAGCAGCGCATCGTTGCGCGCAAAAGTCTGATTCCCTTCAAGCCGCTGTTTCCGACCGAGGCTGAGGAAGCCCTCGATGTGTTTGGTGCGCTCCGCATGGTGGATGCCACCGGTAGCCCGCTGATGTCGGAGACAGTGCGCGATTGGGTCAACCAGTTCGTGGCCGCCATCTTTGGAGCCTATGATCCAGATGAGGGCCGGCGCCTGGTCAGCGAGTTCATGCTGCTGATCAGCAAGAAGAACGGCAAGTCCACGATCGCCGCCGGCATCATGCTGACCGCGTTGATTTTGAACTGGCGGCCTTCGGGTGAGTTCATCATCCTGGCTCCGACCAAGGAGATCGCTGACAACTCCTACATCCCGATCCGCGACATGGTGCGGGCGGATGAGGAGCTAGACGCCTTGCTTAAGGTGCAGGATCACCTGCGCACTGTGACCCACCGGCAGACGAACGCCACGCTCAAGGTGGTGGCCGCTGACAGCGAGACGGTGTCAGGCAAGAAGGCCATCGGCGTGTTCGTCGATGAGCTGTGGGTCTTCGGCAAGCGCGCCAACGCGGAGGCGATGCTTCGGGAAGCAACCGGTGGCCTAGCCTCTCGGCCTGAGGGATTCATCATCTGGGCAACGACCCAGTCCGATGCGCCGCCTGCCGGCGTGTTCCGGCAAAAGCTGTTGTATGCCCGCAAGGTGCGCGACGGCGAGATCGTCGACAAGTCGTTCCTGCCGGTGCTGTACGAGTTCCCGAAAGCGATGCTCGACGCCGGGGCGCATCGGGACTTCTCCAATGCATACATCACCAACCCCAACTTGGGGTTGTCTGTAGATGAGCCGTTCATTGAGCGGGGCTATGCCCAAGCCCAGATGGACGGGGAAGAGTCATTCCGCGGCTTCTTGGCCAAGCACCTAAACGTCGAGATTGGCCTGGCTCTATTGTCGGATCGGTGGGCAGGCGCTGACTACTGGGAGCGCCAGGCCTCGGATGATTGCCGGAACCTGGAGGACTTGATCGAGCGGTGCGAAGTAATCGACATCGGGATCGACGGTGGCGGGCTTGATGACCTGCTCGGCTTTGCCGCGGTGGGCCGCGAGCGTGACAGCCGCCGGTGGCTGACCTGGACGCATGCTTGGGCTCACCCATCGGTGCTGGAGCGGCGCAAGGCCGAGGCGCCGCGCATCCGCGACTTTGCCAACGACGGTCACCTGACCCTGGTGGAGCGCATCGGTGATGACGTCGACCAGATTGCTGAGCTGGTTGCTCATGTGGAGGAGGCCGGCCTTCTTGATCAGGTCGGCCTCGACCCGGTTGGCATAGGCGCCATCCTCGATGCCCTGGAAGCACGAGGCATCCCCCGGGAGAAGATCGGCGGCGTCAAGCAGGGTTACACGCTGGGAGGCGCCATCAAGACAGCTGAGCGAAAGCTGGCAGAAGGCGGCCTGTGGCATGGCGGCCAGCCCATGATGGCCTGGTGCTGTGGCAACGCTCGGGTCGAGCCCCGTGGCAACGCAATCCTCATTACCAAGCAGGCCAGCGGCTCGGCAAAAATCGACCCGCTGATGGCCCTGTTCAATGCCGTGACGCTCATCGCCCTGAATCCAGAGGCTCAGGGCGGCATGGGTGACTACCTGGAAAACGGGTTCTTTGGCTTAGTAGGCTGACCATGGCATTCAAATGGTACAACCCCTCAACCTGGGGTTTCTTCGGCTACACCGATCCAGCCACGGGCGACTATGTCGAGGTTGACCTTGAGGTCGGAGGCAAGCGCACCAAGGCGGGCGTAAGGGTGTCCGCAAAGACCGCCTTGTCAATCAGCATGGTCTGGTCTTGCGTCAAGATTCTTTCCGAGTCGTTGAGCGGCCTCCCGCTAAAGCTCTACGAGGATAAGGCCGGTGGCCGGTCGCTGGTGACTGGAAACGACCGCATGCTCAAGCTTCTGCGAAAGCCGAACCCCTACATGACCATGCTGAACTTCCTGAAGTTCGTAGTTGTGAACATGGCACTGCGGGGCAACGCGTTCGCCCTGATCGAGCGCAACATTCACGGCGATCCTATTGGCCTGGTGCCTCTGGATTGGCGGACGGTCAAGATCGATACCGAAGACGACCTGATTTATGTCGTCACGCCCAGTGAGGGTGATCCTTACCTGGTATCGCCGGAGAACATGCTGCATTTCAAGCTGTTCAGTCTCGACGGGGTCGTCGGGCTCTCGCCGATTGAGCACCAAGCGGAAACCATGGGCCTTGCGAAAGCTGGCCAACAATGGTCGGCCCGCTTCATGCGCAAGGGCGGTTTCACCGGCGGCTATGTGATTTACGAGCAGTTCCTCACCAAGGCCCAGCAGGCCCAGGTGATGGAGAAGTTTCCCGACGTGCGCAAGGCCGACGCTGACGACATCGGCAAGATGGCCATTCTGCAGGGCAACCCCAAGATCGTCCCGGCTGGCATCAGTCAGAAGGATGCTCAGTTCATCGAGTCGCAGCAGTTTCAGGAAGAAGCCCTGGCGGGTATTTACGGTGTGCCGCTCTGGTTGGCCAACCGAGCCGGCAAGACCTCGATCATGGGTTCAAACCTCGAGCAGCAGCTCACCGGTTACATCACTTTCGGCCTCAAGCCCTTCATTGATGCGGTCGAGGACGAATTCAACGACAAGATCTACCGAGCGGCTTCGCGCTTCTGCGAGTTCGCCGTCGAGGGGCTGCTGCGCGCGGATAGTGCCGGCCGTGCCACCTATTACGGCAGTGCACTCGGCGGCTCTGGTGGTTCTGGCTGGATGACCATCAACGAAGTCCGCGTGAAGGAAAACCTGCCCCCCCTGGAAGGCGACGAATACAACCGGGTCACCCGGTGGGAGATGGAAAAGAATGGCCAACCTTGAATGCCCGTTCGAACTCAAGGCCGTTGACGAAGCCGGGAATTTCGAAGGCTATGCGGCGGTATTCAACAACGTAGACCTGGGCGACGACGTGATCCTGCCTGGCGCTTTCACCCGAGTGAAAGCAACGCGTGGCGGAAAGCTGAAGCTGGCCTTGTATCACGACCTGACCCGCCTGGTAGGCGCCGCCGATTACCGCCAGGACGACCATGGTTTGTACCTGAAGGGCCAGGTCAACCTCAACGTCAGCTATGCCCGAGACGCCTATGAGCTGATGAAGGCGGACATCCTCGACAGCATGTCGATTGGGTTCAACACCATTCAGGCGGACTCCGGTGAGCGTGACGGACGCCGGGTCCGAGTCATTAAGGAGGCCGAGCTCTGGGAGGCCTCATTCGTACCGTTCGGCATGAACCCCGAGGCGCAAGTCCTCAGCGTCAAGTCGGACATCAGGCTTTTCGAGAAGGCCCTGCGCGAACGTGTGGGTCTCTCGCAAAAGGAAGCGGCGGCTGTCGCTTCGCTCGGCTACACCGCACTACGCCGTGATGGCGGGAGTGAGGCCACGGCGATCGTGGATGAGCTGAAAGAACTTTCCACCCTGTTCACCCACCATTTCGGAGTATCGCCATGAGCGAAGTTAAAGACATCAAAGAATCCATCGAGCTGCAGCTGAAGACCGGTTTCGGCGACCTGCAGAAAAAATACGACGCAGCCATGGCTGAGGTGGAGAAAGGTAACCAGATCACCGGCGATCTGAAAAAGCAGATCGAGGACCAGAAAGGCGAGCTGCAAAAGGTCATCGACCAGGTCGTGGACCTGGAGCAGAAGGGGGTCAAACTGCGCGGCCAACCCGGCGAGGGTAAAAGCTTCATTGATCTGATCAAGGGCGACGAAAGCTACAAATCGTTGAAGCGCGGCGGCGGCCTGGCTGAACTCGATGTGACCAAGTCCGACATGGCTAGCATGAAGGAAATGAAGGTCACCAGCGCTGGCATCGTCGCTCCGCAGTACGATCCAGTGATCCAGCCAGGTATCCGTCAAGAGCTGCGTATCCGTGACCTTCTGACTGCTGTGCCGGTGTCCGGCCAGAACTACACCTACTTCCGCGAGAACCTGCACACCCGCGGTGCGGCGCCAGTTGCTGAGGGCGGCCTGAAGCCGACCAGCAATGTCACCTTCACCACTGAAACCGACCGCGTAAAGAAGATCGCGGTCTGGATGCCGGTGACCGACGAAGCGCTGGACGACGTTCCGCAGCTGTTCGCCTACCTGCAGCAGCTGCTCCGCTACGACCTGAAGCTGGAGGAGGAGGCGCAAATCCTCAAGGGCGACGGTACCGGCGAGAACCTGAACGGCCTGATGACCCAGGCCACCAATTACAACACCGGGCTGAGCAAGGCTGGTGACACCGCCATTGACCTGGTCCGACGCTCCATCTATCAGGTGCGTAAGCAGTCGCAAATGTCCGCCGATGGCGTCGTCATGACTGAGCTGGACTGGATGAACATCGAGCTGCAGAAGGATGGCGAGAACCGCTATCTCTTTGCCAACCTGCAGGGTCTGGTCACCCCGATCCTTTGGGGGCGCCCCGTAATCACCTCCGACAGCATGGACGAAGGCGACGCAGACACCGGTGGCGAGTTCTTGACCGCCAACTTTGCCCGCTCTACCACGCTGTTCGACCGCATGTCGTTTCTGTTCAAGATGGGCTTGATCAATGACCAGTTCATCAAAAACGAACGTGCGTTGCTGGTCGAAGAGCGCCTGGGCCTGGGTGTGCGCCGCAAGGAGGCCCTGGTCAAGGGGCGATTCCCCGTCGCAGCGTGACGCAACCCCACTGAAGGCCGGCACATCGCCGGCCTCGTCGTTTCTGGAGGCAGCATGAAAATCAAAATTCTTTGGGGGTTCGTGGGCAATGGCGCTCTGTTGGGCGCCACCTCGAACAAGATCAAAGCTGGCGAAACCTTCGATGAGGCAGATGACGAGTACGCCTACACCTTGATCGGCAAGGGCCTGGCTGTGGAGGTTGATGCCAGCGGCAAACCCCGGGTGGCCAAGCCGAAGGAAACTAAGCCGGCTGCGCCCAAGGACGATAAGGCTGCTGCCGAGAAAGCGGCTGCTGAGAAAGCCGCAGCTGAAAAAGCGGCTGCTGAAAAGGAAGCCGCCGAAAAGGAAGCGGCCGAGAAAGCGGCTGCTGAAAAGGCCGCCGCAGAAAAAGCCGCAGCCGAGGCCAAGTAAATGCTCGACCTGGCCACCGTGAAAATGCACCTGCGGGTCGACGGCGACGAGGAAGACGCCTTGATCGGCGGCTACGTCGCTGCGGCAAAGGCCCATGTCGAGCAGCACTGCGACCGCAAGCTGGTAGAGACCGACCCGGTTGAACCCGAGGAAATGGGGTTGACCGGCGATGTCGAGCAGGCCGTCCTGCTGCTGGTCGGTCACTGGTACGCCAACCGCGAGGCCGTTGCTGTGGGCACGATCGCCACGGCCATGCCGCTCGCCGTCGAAAGGTTGCTCTGGTACAGGAAGCGATTCTGATGAGAGCAGGACCACTGCGGCATCGATGCGCGCTCCAACACGAGACTCTCGTGTGTGACCAGGGCGGCGGGAAGGCCAAGTCCTGGATGCCCATTCGGGATGTATGGACGGAAATTCAGCTTCCAACTGGTCGCGTTGATCCAGTCGCAAATCAGATTCAGGCTGTCATCTCCGCAGAGATCCGTGCCCGGTTTGCTCGGGACTTTAAAGCCGGCATGCGCCTGGCACACAAGGCAACGGGCGAGACCTACCTGATCGAGGCCGTGCTCCCCAGTAATGAGCGAGACATGCTCCGCCTGCTGTGCTCTAGCGTCATCAACCCATGAGGAGACACCCATGAAAGTACGAGCGTTGGCAAACATCTCTGGCCCTATGGGTCGCAAGACCATTGGCGACACCTTCGACGTAAAAGCCGAAGAAGGTCGTGTGCTGATCGATAATCGTCAGGCAGAAGAGGTGTTGGCCTCTGACAAGCCTGCGGGTACCGGCAAACGCACCGGCGCCGACGAGCAGGCCTGACGTGGCACGCCGCTCTCGGATCTCCGGTGACTTCAAGCTGCGCAAGGTGCTCCGCACCATCCACCAGACTGTCGACAACGAAGTACGGGCGGCTATGCAGGATGGCGCCGACAAGATCCTGGACAGCATGCGCGAATTCATCCCAAAGGACACCGGTGACGGTGCGAGCGCATTGACCGCCTATGTGGCCAAGAGCGGCCTGGATGCCCAGATCGGCTTGCGTGGCAAGAAGGCCAACCGCAGGTTCTTCTATCTTCGATTCCTCGAATACGGCACTAAGGGCTACTTCGATGGCAAGCGTTCAGGTAATCGAAATAAGCGGGAGGCCAACAAGACCGATGGCCGCAACTGGTACGGAAAGCACCCGGACATTCCGGCAATGCCGGCGCATCCCTGGCTCAGGCCCGCCATGGATGTAAACCGTGAGTTTGTCTTGGCAGACATCCGGGCCGCCGTCGGTAGAACGCTGCAGAAGGCAGCCAAGGTAGGTTGACATGTCGGATCCATCCTTTGCCCTGCAGATTGCTTTGTTCGACAGACTTTCCTCAGGGTTGTCGTGCCCTGTGCACGACGGTGTGCCAGATAACACGCCGTTCCCATACGTCACTATCGACAGCGCGATCGCTGACGAGGCCGACTTCCTGGCAAGTCGAAAAGAAGAGCGCTTCCTCTACTTATCGGTATGGAGCCAGTACCAAGGCCAAAGAGAGGTGCACGAGATCATGTCGACTATCGACGCCTTGCTGCACAACCAGCCACTGCCGCTGACCACCGGGCACGTCGTGTCCATGCAGGTGAAGCGCAAGCAGACAATTCGCGAGCCTGACGGCGTCACCTACCAGGGCGCCGTGACGCTGCGCATTATCACCCAACACTGATCTACCCCTGAACCCGCCGCGTTGCGGCATTCACCTGTCCTAGGAGGACTACCCATGCCTGTTACTACCGCAGCCGGCACCCGAATCTACATCGGCCCGCGCCTGTCCGCCGACCTACCCAAGGACTCGGCCGCGGCCAAAACCCTGCTGGTGGGCCTGACCTATACCGAAATCGGTGAAGTCGAAAACATTGGTGACTACGGCGACGAGGTCGGTGATGTCACATTCGCCGCTCTGGGTGACTCGCGTACCCGTCACCTGAAAGGCCTGGCCGATGCCGGCTCGGTCGACCTTTCGATCGGCCTTCTCGACGACGATGCCGGCCAGGTCGCGCTGCAGGCGGCCCAGAAGGACCGCAGCCGCTTCGACTACCCATTCAAGGTCGAGTACGAAAGCGGCTACGTGGACTACTTCGCTGCCAAGGTGATGTCGTCCCGCAAGCAGGTCGGTGGCGCAGAAGACGTTCTGAAGCGCGCCGTCAGCTTCGGCATCAACTCCGAGATCATCGAAGTCGAACCGACTCCGTGATTGCAGCCTGAGGCGCCGCCGCCTGGCCGCGCCTCATATGCACAGCACCTAATCTAAGGATCCCGCAATGTCCAAGACCAATCACGGCACCGTCATCGTCGATGCCGGCAGCGACAGCTTCACCCTCAAGGCCACCCTGCGAGCCGTCCGCGCACTGGAGAACCGCTTCGGCGGCATTCTTCCGGCTATGCAGGCTCTGGGCGCCGCCAACATTTCCGCGACCGCATTCATCATCGCCGCGGGCGCCGGTATCGACACCAACAAGCGCAAAGAGCTCGAAGCCGTTGAGGAAACCGTATTCGAAGGCGGCGTGAACAAGGTCGGCAGCCAGGTGCTGCCGTTTGTGAGGGCGCTGCTGAACCCAGGCGGCAAGACTGACGAAGAGCTCGAAGAGTCGCAGGGAAACGAGTCGAGCGATCCGGCAACGGCAGCTACGTCGACGAGCTCTTTGGAATAGCCACTGGCTGGCTGGGCTGGTCGCCGCGTGACGCCTGGGAAACCCCGGTAGTCGAGATCATCCTGGCTTGGGAAGCAAAAGCTGACTTCCTGAAAAAGACCAATCCGTTCGGCCAGCCGGAGACGCAGCCCTCCAAGGCGGCCGTGGCCAAGGACCTTCGGCGTGGCCTTCGGGGGGCTGCCGCGTCTCGGCCGGCGATTAACCATTGACCCGCCCAGGCGGGTTTTTATCGCCTGGGGGAAACATGGCAGATACTGACGTTCAGGGCATGCTGGTCCGCATCGAGGCCACCACAGCACAACTTCGCCAAGAGATGGCTCGCGGCGAAACCGCCGTTGCTGCCACCTCGAAGAATATGGATAACAGCCTGGCTCGAGTGGACGAGGCCTTTGATCGGGCTGGTACCAGTGCGCGTGGCATGCAGGGTGTCATTGCCTCGGTCGTCTCGACGTTCGGGGGCTTCAATATCGCTGCGGCCGGTTCGGTGGCTGGCCTGGTTGCCTTGACCCAGAGCACCATCACCCACGCCCAGGAAGTCAAAAATCTCTCGTCGGTGGCCAACGCTTCGGTCGAAGAGTTCCAGCGGATGGCCTTCGGCGCCAAGTCCGTGGGTGTCGAGCAGGACAAACTGGGCGACATCCTCAAGGATGTGAACGACCGGGTGGGTGAGTTCATCCAACGCGGCGGCGGCGAGATGGCCGATTTCTTCAAGGAAATCGCGCCGCAGGTTGGGATCACCGCTGATCAGTTCAAGAACCTCTCCGGCCCGCAAGCTCTGCAGCTGTACTACGACTCCTTGCAAAAGGCTGGTCTGAACCAGCAGCAGATGACCACCTACATGGAGCAGATGGCTGATGAGGCCACTGCCCTGATTCCTCTGCTGCGCGATGGCGGCAAGGGGTTCAAAGATGCCGGTGACCAGGCTGAGAAGCTTGGGCTGGTGATCTCGAAGTTCAACATTGAGCGGTTGGTGGATGCTGGTCAGGCTGTTCGTGAACTGCAATCCACCTTCACCGGCGTTGGCCAGCAGATTGCTGTCGGTCTGCTTCCGGGTATCGAGAGCGTCACCGCAAGCCTTGCCAACCTGCGTGATAACGGTGGCGCTCAGAAGCTGGGTGAGACCATCGGCTTCCTTGCAGAGAACGTGGATGTTCTGGCTGCTGCCCTGGGCGGTAAGCTGGCGGCAGCGTTCGCTAAGTATGCAATCGATGCTGTTGCATCTGCCGGCGCAGCCACCGTCGCGTTTGTTGAAAACACGGCAGCGACCAAAGCCTCGGCCATTGCCAAAGCGGAAGAAACCGCCGCCTCCGCAGCGAACAGTGCAGGCAAGCTGCGTGAGGCCGTCGCCGCGGCCAACTCCACCAAGGCCCTGGCTGCTGAGGCTGCGGCACGGGTCGCTGGACTGACCACAGTGCGGGAGACGCTTGGCTATCAAGCCGCGCTGGCCGCCGGGACGGCTGAGGAGACTCAACTAAAGGCCTCCCTGGCTGCTACTGAGCTTGAGCTGGCTGCGGCACGCAAGGCCGCAACGAGTGCTGCGACTGCTGAAGCGGCGGCGTCGACAGCTGCAGCAGCAGCAATGGCTCGCGATACTGCCGCTACCCAGGCAAATGCCGTGGCGCAGGCAGAAGCCGCAGCTGCAAAAGGGCTGTTGGCGCGTGCCGCCGGCGGCCTCGTCGGGCTGCTCGGCGGGCCTGCCGGAATCGCGGCCCTGGCCATTGGCGTAGGCGTCGCCTTTATGACCATGGGCAGTAACGCCAAGAGTGCCGGTGCTGATCTGGCGGACTTGAAGCGGTCTGCCGAAGATGTGCGCAAAGAGTTCGAAGGTCTTACTCGCGCCCAGCAGCGCAGCAGGATCGTTTCGGCCATTGAAACTCAGGAGGCGGCCGCCAGCAGTGCCGATGAGGCGTTCGCTGATTTCCTGAAAACCACACGCAAGGTGCTCGGCAGTACTGTAGGCGCCCGGATCGCAAAAGAGGCCGAGGAGGCTCGCAAGGCTGGACAGGATCTGAGCTACACGCTTGATGACTGGGGCAAGCGCTTCAAGATTCCGGAGCAGGGACTTCGCAGCCTGACTCAAGGCGCGGCAGCCGTGTCCACCCTGGATCAGCAGACCAAGCTGGCTGGTGATCGCGTCGCCCTGCTGAATTCTGAAATCAATAAAACAGCAGTCACCACCCAGGCCGCCGCCGGCATCAGCACCGAGGCGGCCCAGGCTGCGAGCGAGTACCAGAAGACACTGGAAAAACAGCTCGGCACACTGAAAGACAAGACGGCCTTTGAGGCTGCTGACCGCTATCTGACCGAAAACAAGATCGACGCTCAGAGCAAAGAAGGGCAAGCGATCCTTGCCACCGCCAAGGCAATTGATACCCAGAAGGCCGCTGACGAGGCTGCCAAGAAGGCCAAGAGCGACGCCAATAGCGAGTCACAGAAGGCTGTCACGCTGACTGAAAGTCAAGCCAAGGCGCTCACTGACCTGAAAGCTCAGTACGACATCGTCATCAAGTCGGCCGGGGGTCTGGCTAATGCCTACCTGGCGGGGGCGGACCGCTCCCGCGAGTTCACCCTGCAGCAGAAAGTCGAGGAGGCTCTACTTAAATCCGGTGCCGGTGCCCGCAAAGAGGTTGAGGCAGCAATTCGCAGCCAAGCTGATGCTGAGGATCGGCTCGCGGTGGCCAAGTCTGCGTTTGATCTCGCAGAAGAGACCGAGCTGCTTCTCGCTCAAGCTCGCGCCACGCTGCAGGGCACTGCAGCACTTGAGGCCTTCAACGTCCAGAAGGCAATGCAGGTTGCGTTGACTGGAAAGAATATCGCTGCAGGTAGCCAAGAGTATGACCAGCTCCTTGCTGCCATCAAGGCTCAGCAGGCTGCGGTAAAGGTGGCCAAGCAGGCGGCCGATGCTGGCAGCATCATGGATCGCTTGTACCCTGAGAAGAAGCTGCTGCGCGAGTACACGGAGGGTCAGGAGGCCCTGAACAAAGCCATGGAGTTGGCCCCGGACAAGACGTCCGAATATCAGGAGGCTCTACGTCTCTTGGGGCTTGAGTACGAGCAGAACAAGAATGCAGCCACGGCCTGGGGAAAGTTCACCGAAGGAGCTGTGGATCGCGTGGATGGTGCCTTTGCAGATGCCTGGAAAAGCATCGGCGATGGTTTTGAGGGGTTCGCATCCAGCCTGAAGGAAGGATTCAAGCAACTGCTGGCCGAACTGGCGCACATGGCGATCACGCGGCCCATCGTTATGCAGATTGGCGCCGCGCTTGGCGTGGGTGGGTTGTCTGCGCAAAACGGTGGGTTGTTTGGTGGGTCTGCCGCTGGCGGCGGCTTGAGTCTTTCAAGCCTCTGGAACATGGGGAGCAGCGCCTACAGCGCGATCACTTCAGGTTTTGGCGGTGCCATAGCTGCTGGTTGGAGCGCTGGTCAAGGTTTCCTTGGCGGTATGCAAGGTGCGATCAGTGGTGGTTACGGGTACATCAGTAACGCTGTGAGCAGTTTGTTCGGCGGTAGCGTGGCCGCTAGCGGCGCCAGTAACGTTGGTTTTGGCCTAGGTCAGTCGCTGGTGTCAGGCGGCGTAGGGTCGGGCGGTGCGGCAGCCGGCTCAAGCGCGGGCTATGCCACCGGCGCAGGTGGCGCTACCGCCTTGGGTGGGGCGCTGGCGGGTATCGGCGGTGCTCTTTACGGCTATGGCCAATCAGGGGTCAAGGGTGCTGCAACCGGAGCGGCTGGCGGTGTAGGGGGCTACTATGCCGGCGCCGCCATCGGGTCGCTCGCTGGCCCTCTCGGTACCGTGATTGGCGGTGTGATCGGGTCCGCTCTGGGGAGCTTTGTGGGTGGCTCACTGTTTGGGGGAAGCTGGCAGACCAAGGACGTTGGGCTCTCGCTGGGCGTCACGGGCGGTGAGTTCGACGGTCAGCAGTACGAGTATCAGAAGAAAAAGGGCGGGTTGTTCGGCAAGAACAAGAAGCGCACCAGATACTCCGCGCTTGACCCGGAAGTACAGGCTGCGATGCAGGAGACGTACGACGCCACGGAAGGTGCAGTCGTAGACCTGTTTGATCGTATCGGTGTGTCGGTCGGTGATGGCGCCTTTGCCGGCCTCAATATCGCCAAGCAGCAGATCTCAACCAAAGGCAAGACGGAGGAAGAGATCCAGGCGGCCATCACTGAGATGTTTGGTGGTTTCGCTGATCAGATGGTCAGCTACATCGACCAGGGAGTCGGCGGGTACAAATTTGCCGAGCTGGCTGAGCGAGTCGCTGTCTTTGAGAGCTTCAACAAGTCACTGGGCTTGATTGATGTGGCCATGCTGAGCCTGTCTCCCCATTCAATGGAGCTGGCCAATGCCATGGTCGCAGCAGCCGGCGGCCTAGAGACCTACACCAATAACCTGAACACCTACTTCAACGCTTTCTTCAGTGAGTCGGAGCGGGCGGATAAAACGCTGGCTTCAGTTCAGCAGCAGTTCAAGGATATGAACGTGGTGCTGCCCGAAACTCGCGAGGGATATCGGAAGGTCATCGAGGCGCTGGATCTGACCACAGAAGCGGGTCAGCAGATGTATCTGACGTTGATTGGAGCGTCGGGGGCTGCAGCGCAGGCGTACGACATCCTCGAAGCGAAAGCCCTGCAGGCCAGTCAGGCCGCGCAGCAGGCTGCCGCCGAGCTGGCCAGCAACCTTCAGGGTAGCGTCAATAGTGCGCTTGGCGCTGTGCAGCGGGCTGTCAATGCCCAGAAAACAGCGTTGGCGGACGCCTATAACGCTCAGATTGCATCACTCAATGACATGTCGCAGACGGCTCAGAAAAGCGTCAGCGATTTGGCTGCCGTGGGAACCAGTCTGAGCAGGGCATTGAAGGCGCTGCGCGGTGATTCTGACGATGCAGTGAAGACTCTCCGGGCGCAGGCGCTGGCTACGTTGAGCAGTGCCTTGGCGACGGTGAAGGCCGGCAAGTCCCTGAGTGGACTGTCAGGGTTGGACGATGCGCTGGATGTCGTGAGTCAGAACAGCACGGACGCCTACTCGTCTTTGGAGGCCTACAACCGTGATCAGGGTCGGACGGCCAACATTGTCAGCCAACTAGAAGCGGTCAACGGTAAGCAGTTGAGCGCCGCAGAGAAGACGGTCAATAGCTTGCAGACCCGCGTAGAGCAGGCCAAGAAAGCCTATGACCTGCAGATTGCCCAGTACGACGCCGAGCTAAGCCTGGCTCAAGCGCAGGTCGACGCGCTTAACGGCGTGGATAACTCTGTGATCTCGGTCGCTGCAGCGGTGAATGGTCTTAGCCAGGCTGTCACTGCAGCCTTGGCGATCGCTGATGATGGCGCTGCAAGGCATAACACCTACGACAACAACGCGGCGATCGTGCGCGCTGTGTATCGGACCGTGCTTGGTAGGGATGCAGAAGACAAGGGGTTGGCCGATTGGGCCGGGGCGTTGACTGGCGGGCTGGTCACCTATGACGAGCTGATGGCTAGCATTGCTCGGCAAGGCAGGATCAACGGCGAAAACGTTCAGGTACCGGGCTTTGCAAGCGGGGGCATGTTCAGCGGCGGGCTGAGGCTGGTCGGTGAGCGTGGCCCTGAGTTGGAAGTAACCGGGCCGAGCCGAATCTACAACGCCAATCAAACCGCAGCGATGCTCACCGGCGGCCAAAGTGAGGTTGCCGCGGCAGAAGTCAGGGAGCTGCGTGCCGAACTAAAGTCGGCCCTGTTCGCTATTGCCAAGCACACCCTGAAAGTCGCCAAAAACACTGATCTTCTACCGCAAAAACTGGAACAGGAGCTGTACCCGTGAGGATCATTGAACCTGTCGAAATCACCCCGAACATGGCGGTGATGGAGGCGTTTTTGGTGGAGCCCAATGCTGAGCCGCTGGTGGTTCAGGTTGGGCAGGCTTTCCAGGTGGCGTCGATGCTGACCAACGTGCCTGAGGCCGACAACCCCCTATGGGTGTCCACCAAGTCTTACGTGGTCGGGGACGTCGTGATGCTTGAGCATCGAAACTACGAGGCTCTGGTGGCGAATAGCAACAAGAACCCTACCGGCAGCGCGACCGATCCACCTAGCTGGTTGGATCTTGGGCCGACCAATCGATGGCGGATGTTCGACGACAAGATCGGGACGGTGACTACCAACCCTGAAAGTATCTCGTTGACCATTGCCCCGGGCCGGGCTGTCGATTCACTGGCCTTTTTCGGGCTGGACGCCGCTTCGATATTCGTTCGGGTTGTCGACCCATACCAGGGCATTGTCTACGAATCGAACGTTTCTCCAGTCTCCACGGACGGGATCAACGACTGGTATGAGTACTTCTTTGCACCGGTTGAGGTGAATGAAGATTTCGTGCTGTTGGATGTGCCGGTCGGCAGTTACGGATCAATCGAGATCAACGTGGCCAAGCCTGCTGGTATCGCCCGAATCGGGGCGCTCATCTTGGGCAAGGCGGCGGTTCTTGGTGAGTCGCTTTACGGTACGTCAGTGGGAATAACTGACTACAGCCGAAAGGAAAGGGACGACTTTGGAAACACCGTCATCGTCGAGCGCGACTACTCCAAGCGTGCCGACTTCGACGTGATGGTCCCGACCAGCATGGTTTCGCAAGTGCAGAGACTGCTCAGCAAGCACAGGGCAAGGCCACTGGTTTGGATCGGCGAAGCCAGCTACCAGTCGACAGTGCTCTACGGCTACTACAAGGAATTCAACCTGGTTATTAGCGGCCCGACAGCGTCGGATTGCTCCATTTCTATCGAAGGACTCATCTGATGGCGACACCAACTATCACCCCTCTACCGGAGGCGCCCAGCCGGCAAAACTCGGCTGGTACCTTTGCCACGCTTGCCGACAATTTCATGTCCGCGCTGCCGCAGTTTGCGGACCAGATGAACCAGGCGATCGACTACATTGGTGATCAGGCTGAGTCGGCTGCAGCTAGTGCCGAGCGGGCCAGCAGCAACGGCGCGGCCCAAGTTGAGCTCGCGGCACAGCGCGCCACCTCGGCAGCGCAAAGCGCCCAAGCTGCGACCCAGCAGGCATCAGCCGCGAAGACCCAGGCTGACGCTGCTAAGGGCTACCGCGACACAGCACAGGCCGCGGCATCTGCAGCGCAGGGAGCCGCCGGGCTTCCTGCTCTTTCTGGCAAGGGTGGCTTACCGCTGGTAGCCAAACCCGACGGCACAGGTGTCGAGTACTCCGGCAGTCTGAGGCGCTACGACCTTGACGTCGCTACGACAACCGCAGTTCTCGATCTGAGCCTCAGCCAGGTGTTCAAAGTCAACGCAAGCCAGCAGCGGAACCTCACATTTGCGAACCCGCCTGCCGCAAGCAGGGCGATATCGGTGGTGCTCCACATCACCGGCAAATCGAATATCACCTGGCCGCCGGGCATCCTGTGGAACAACAACCAGGTTCCCGTCCTTGGCAATGCCTGGACCACGGTGATCCTCATTTGGGTTGGCGATGGCTGGGTCGGCTCTGTGGGAGCTCGCGCATGATCGAGGCCGCATTGATGGGCGGGTCACTACCCGGGCCCTGGTCTGCCTGGGAGTTCGTCGGCTCGACCAGTCTTCTTGCAAGCGGTGCCGCTACGGTCGAGGCAAAGTTTCCAGCCGCTGTACAGCCAGGCGACTTGGTCGTCACCATCATGTCCCCGCTTAACGAAACCATCCGGACGACGATGTCGGCCGCTGGCTGGCAACACTGGGCCCAGGCGACCCAGGACTATGTCTGCACTGCGCGCTATGTGGAGGGACTTGCTCCCCCGGCATACGCGCGGGCCGGCTCGAACTCGGTTTACGTTTCTGTGTTGGCGTTCAGGGCGCAGGGTTGGTCGACCGTGAAGCTGGAGGCGCATGTTTCGCCTGCGAGCCCGATCGACGTCACCACCCAACTGCAGAACGTGCTGCTCTTGGCGATCGGCGTAACACCCAAAACGACGCGAGGCTGGTCGGTGTCCATGGTGGGAGCCGATCCAGCCGCGCGGGTTGAGCGCACCCTCGCTCCTGCCATGCAGGCCTATTCCGCCAACATCGACTTCCCGCATCAGGTTGAAGGGGTTGCGGTAGATGCGCTATCGGGCGCTGAGCGAAACCTGATACTGACGATTTCCTGATCCATACAAATTCCTAAAGACCGGCGAGAGCCGGTTTTTTTGTGCCCGGAGAAAAATCCAATGGCTTACAACAGCGCCCACACCGGGCCAGAAATCGATGCGGCCGTACAGCTGCTGGGGCAGATTCAGGAAGCACGAGATTCAACCAGCCAAGACCTGATCGAGGTCAAGGACCTTGCCGCTCAGGTGAAGATCGACGCTGGCCAAGTGTCGGCCCAAACCGAAACCGTTACAGCCAAAGCTTCGCAGGTATCCTCAAGCGCAGTGGCAGTAGAGCAGGCCCGCTCCGAGGTGGAGGGGGCCACCGCGATTGCCCAGGAGGCTAAAGACGCAGCGGCGGCTTCGGCGGCTTCTGCCCTTGAAAGCCAGGGTGCTGCGAGCGTCAGCGAACAGGCAGCCGCCCAAAGTCAGTTGGCGGCAGGCCTTTCCGAGCAGGTTTCGGCTGAGAGCGCGGCTGAGGCAACCGCGGCCGCAGAACAAGTTGCAGCTGACCGTGCTTCCGCGGCGGCCAGCGCAGCCAGCGCAGCAGCCAGCGCACAGAATGCCGAGGCCGTGGTAACCGGTGGTACGGCATCCGTCACACCTGGCCCCGGATTGATCCCACTGGCCGACGCTCAGGGAAAGATAGATGGCGACTGGGTGCCGGATGACATCGCACGGACCGATGCGCTACAGGCCGTCGCCAATACTGCGGCCGGGGCCGCTGATGATGCAGCAGAAGCCAGGTCTCGCACTTCCAGTTTTCTGCTCCCATCGCCGGAAGCGCCAAATCTGCGAGATGACGGCAGCCCGCTCCAGGCTGGTGATCGGTACTTCAACTCTGTTGAGGAAGCCGAGTACATCTATACCGAAGCAGGGTGGTCAGACAACGATAGTCTTCAGGCGCTCAATGATTACAAGGATGAGATTGCCGACCCTTCTGCAGGCGCGAGCCAGGTTGGATGGGATAACGGTACGGTAGCCGAAGCCTTAATTCACCTGAAAAGCATTTCCAATGTTGCTGCATTGGCTTTGTACAGTGGTCCAGCCACGTCGTGCTGGATTCGAGACTCCAACCAGTTTGGGCAGTTCGCAGTTGACCCGCTTGACACAACGTCAGTAGCAAACGCAATAACCGTTGTTGTTGATCCACTTGGCCGACGCTGGAAGCGCAAGTACTGCGGATCAGTGAATATTCGCTGGGCTGGCGCAAAAGGTGACGGATCCGATGATACTGCAGCCATCCAGAAATGCCTGGATCTATTCCGGAGCGTTTACATCCCAGAGGGTGAGTTTTGGGTGACCAGCCTTCAGTTTAAGGGAGGGAAGCTGCACGGACCCGGGGCTGATGCGGTGCTAAGAAAGATCGGCGAAGGCCCAATGATTCAGGCCTACGGATCTCTTGGCGAGACAGTTCTTCTTTCCGCTGCCCCGGTAGTCGGGGACAACGTTATTACTCTGCAATCGTCAGTGACAACTTTCTCTCCAGGTGAGTGGGCGATAATCGAGTCTATGGATCCTGTTTATCCAGGCGAAACAGGCGGAAGGGCTGGCGAAATCGTCAGGGTTCAGTCCCAGTCCGGAACTACGATCCTACTTCACGCCCCCGTAATTTTCACCTATACCACAGGACAAGGGGCAAGACTGAGGAAAGTAAACTGGATGGATAGCCCGGTTCTGGAGAGATTCCAGATCCGAATGAACCCAGCAGCAAACGCAGACCTGTACAGCGACCAAGCAGACGCTGTGGATTTCATGTTCTGCCTAAATCCCCAGAAAATTCGCGTAAGCGTTCGAGAAGGAAAGCAGGCTGCTGTTCGACTGACTGGATGCGTGAATGGGCTGGTCGACACGTGCCGAGCTGAAGACCTCGCTTCGGCAAACGATGATGTAACTGGAGGGTTTGGGTACGGCGTGCATGAGCGGGCTGCAAACATAGGTCTCATTGTGCGCGGCGGTCATTACACGAGAGTTCGTTCCGCGTACACCACCGGCTTTGGATTCAACTCAATTTATCCACATGGTGTGTCAGTCAATGCGCTCGTAACTGGCAACGCAGCAATTGACACATTCTCTGGAAGTTTCACAACCCACCCATCAGGTATTTACACAATACTGTCGTATAACTCGATACATGGATGCAGATCCAGCGCTATAAATATTCGGGCCAAGGGAACAATGGCGCTTGGAAATATGATTTCTAAGTGCATCGGAGCCGCAATTTTGATCGTTTATGACAATGGCGTGGTCTCGGATGCCGTTGTAGATAGCAACACTTGTATGGACACCAATCAGGGGATAACTCCGTCTGGGGAGGATCATCGAAACTTCGGAGCCATCCAAGACAGCGGACCTAACTCGGTCTTGACAAATAACAAAATATTCCGTTCCGGGGGTCCGGCTATTAGGTTGGTGTCTACCAGGGATACAACTATGACCGGTAATAAGGCCTTCAATCCATGCCAAAAAACAACTACTCGCAAATATGCGTTTGGAGGGGATGTTGCGGGTTTGGCTAACGACTACATTTTGTTCTCTGATAACCATTGCTCATCTTCGGATGGTAAAGTTACAAACTTGGTACAGAAACCAAACAACACTATCCTTGAGGGTACTGGGAATACCGCAAAGGGTATTGCTGGGTCTCTATACGCTGGCGAGGCTACCAACTACTATCTTACCGGCAGTAATGGAAGGTCTAACAAAACAGGGCGTGGTAGAGCAGTTACAGTGCGTCTTGTTTCGGATAACTTAAACCTAGAGCAGGATGCTGTAAGATCAAGTCTCATTGTTGTATGGGCGGAGGCTGGATCTTCTGTCGACAGCATGACTTCAATCACTGGAGGCTTTGAAGGTGATGAGCTCATGTTTAGATGCGTTGATGGTAATACGATCACTATCGTGAATGGTAGCGATGCTACCAATAACATACGCACTCTATCAGGTAGTAATTTGGTGTTGTCAGGAGCATTTCAGATAGTTCGTTTTGTGAAATATAACTCGCTATGGATTCAGTGCTGATCATATCAGGGCATGGGATTTAGTATGCTTCCCATGCCCTGACATTCAGCTCTACCGATTCGCGACTTTCTCAAGCATTTTCCTGAATGGATCAACAGGAACTTCATAATGGTGAGCGATATTGAAACCAGTTATTTGGTAGGCCATTCGGTGCTGCCTTAAAGCTGCTATGTGTGTTTGTACTGGGTTAACCAGCCCAACCACACCTATAAGTATGTCTTCATTGGAAAACAATGAGGTATGAAGAGCTGACCCAGATAGCCCAACAACGCTTTTCCCAGACCTGAAAATCTTCACTTGTTCCGCCCAGGTCATAGATTCTGGAGTTATTATCGAAAATCCAAACTCGCTTTTTGCGATTTCTACAAGGTATTCCTCGTTGTTGCACGTTCTCCGAGTTTTGGAAAATGGCATGGATGCTCTTGATACAAAGTAATTTCCAGTCTTCACAGCTTCGTGATTTGGCAGCCCATCAATGGATTCAATAAGTCCTTTGACCTCTGGGTGGAATCCATGGGCATAGTATGGATAAGTTGGATATGCTCCGTTCTTGAGCCTTATTCTCTCTTTCCTTGGATCAAAGGATATTGTTGAGCCTTCGCCGAGAAGATAGCTTTCTATTATATTTCTCATCCATTTCGGTGAGTCTGATCGCAGAAGAACCTTAGGCGTTACTCCTTCCTGCTTGAGAAGGTTTATAGCGGCAAGAAGTCTTGGTAGCATCTCTATTAAAAAGTGTCCGTAAATCTCAAATCCCCAACCTATTGCACAAATGCATGGGTCTTCTATTTCTCGGACAGGAAGCGTAGATTCTTCAACTGGGTTTGAGAGCGAATTTTCGTAAATCCTGCTCCTCCAATAAGCCGGCATAAGCATTGGCTCGATAATAAGCTTGTTATCTCTCCACAGACTCCCCATTCCGGAAACTATTATGTCTCCAGAATAAAAGCATGCAATTGGAAATTTCTCGGGGTGAGCCTTATGCCACTGCACTATTCGCGGGTCTGACGAGTCATCCGCATGAAATGGATGCCTCGAATTTAGTGGTCCCATTTCAGGGAATAGAGATTTCATGTTGACTCTAAACTTAGAGCTAAGTGCTGCTTCAATGCCATCAATTGTTTCTATCACAGACGTACCTGTCCTTTCTGAGTTGACTCGTTGCGAAAATTCTACACGCTTGCGGCCGTCAGGCCGACCCCCCCTCTTGAGGAATGTTGAGCCTTTATCATCTCTCGTTGAGATCTTTTTTCGGAGAAAACCAGCAATGCCAATTACAGAGCAGCAGCTGCTGCAGATCCTCCCCAAAGCCCGCCCAGTAGCGGGCATTTTTTTGCCTGGAGAAAAACCATGACCACACCCCGAGGCATCCGCAACCGGAACCCCGGCAACATCGATTTCAACCCACGCAACGACTGGCAAGGCCAGATCGGCAAGGAGCCAGGCGGCCGCTTCGCCATATTCGACACGCCTGAGAACGGCATCCGCGCTCTGGGCAAGCTGCTGATCAACTACCGGGGGAAGGACGGCATGCTCGGCGTGGGCGGGAAGGGCATCGACACGGTGCTGGAGACCATCAACCGCTGGGCGCCCAGCAACGAGAACGATACCCAGGCCTACGCCTCGGCTGTGGCCAAGCGCCTGGGCGTGCGCACCACTGACCCGATCAACATCAAGGACCCAGCCACCCTGCGCGGCATGGTGCTCGGCATCATCATCCACGAGAACGGCGGTAACCCATATGCTCCGGCGATCATCGATGAAGGGGTGCGGAGGGCGCTGGCATGACGTCTTGGGCCATCAGGGTGGCAGTTCTGCTGGCGCTGCTGGTTTCGTACTGGGGCGTCTACCAGCACGGCCGATCAGTAGAGCGAGCAGAGGCTGCAACAGCAACGGCAAAACGCGACAGCGGTGACCGGCTGGCCGAGATCATCGGAGAGCGCGGGGCCCGACAGGAAGAACAGCGACGCGCCCAGGCGCAAGAGGAGGCGAGAGCTCATGCCCAAGAAGAACGAACGACTGCTGATGCTGGTGCTGCTGGGGCCGATGCTGCTGGCCAGCGGCTGCGCGACGAAGCTGGAAAGCTCGCCGCCACCGTCGGTTGCCCCGGCACGGATTCCGCCGCTATCGCCCGAGGCCAGGCAGCCACCCGCGCCGCCATGGTGCTCTCCGACCTGCTCGCACGGGCTGATGCTCGAGCGGGAGAACTGGCGAAAGCTTATGACCGAGCCCGAATAGCAGGCAGGCAATGCGTGTCTGAGTACAACGGATTGTTCAAAAAATGATTGGTAAGTTAGTACACGTTCGCCCGGATGTTTGTGAAAGTATCTTCCACGAGCTTCTTTCCACCTTCGCCGGACCCGTGATACATGCTTTTTAGGAAGCTAAGAGTGTGAGCTGCAGCATCTTCAAAGTTCCATGAGACTCTGTCGAATTCACAGTTGCTAAGCTCAAAAGTGCCAAATCCTCGATAGGTTACTTTGCAGTCTATGAATTTGCATTCGCGAAATTTATTAAAATCTAAATCAATACTTTCGTTGGTGAACGTTTTTTTGGTAAAAATCATTTGATATCCACATCCTTAAGTTTGTTTATAAGGCTGTCTACAGAATTTGCTGCTGGCCGGTATTTGTACTCTTTCAGAAGCCATCCAAGGCTCACGAAGAGAGCTATATAAAATACTGCTTTCCATACAGACTTTTCTAATAAGAAATCCTTGAAGTCTGTGGTCAGGAGCGTAATTAGCAGCGTCAGAGCAATGCCTAGCGGAGCAATCCATGAATCTCTCGATCTGAAAATATCAGAGTTTTCCATTAAGGCAATGCGCAGCTTGTCTTGCGTGATCGTGATTACTTCGCTTGAAGTATTAATGTGTATTCGAGACGCTGTCATTGTCCCGATATTGTATGACTTCGGAGGATTCTCGTTTTCGTTTAGTTCAAGCATTTCCTTTAAGGATTCCGTGAGAAATGTCAAGACGTTTTGGGCGCAGGAATCCGTACTCGATTCATCGCGATCAGAGCAAAGCAACTGAACATACTACTAAAGGCTGCAGTTAGGTCAACCGCGGTTTCTCTGCCAATGCTTCACAGCCCCTCTGTCGTCGGCTGCTCTTTGCTGTCCATTGTCCATGCATATACTATACTGTATACATATACAGTATAAGGCCCACCGACATGCCACTCACCATCCCAGCCCAAAATGACAGTATTCATGGGTCGATCGACGATCTGCTCCAGCTACGCACGCCTAGCGTTTACCTGGTCAGGGTTGAGGGCGACAGCATGCAGGGAGCCGGCATCTTCTCCGGCGACCTGCTAATCGTGGACAAAGGGATCGATGCAAGACATGGGCACATCGTCATCGCCGCTGTGAACGGTGAGGCCTGCTGCAAGCGAATGGTGGTCCGGGATGGAATGGTGATCCTGGCACCTGAAAATCCCAAGTACCCGTCCCGGTACATCATGGCGGGGGATCACTTCGAGGTGTGGGGTGTTGTGACGCACAGCATCCGGGATCATGATCGTCGCCTTTGAGAAACACCGGCAATGCCAAACCCGAGTGTCACTAATTTCCTGCCTAAACAATGACCACTCAACAGGTCATCCTGCCCAACTTGCTGAATTTTTGCTTTAGCAAATCTTCAAGCGTCATATTGGCCCCGTAAACACGGGGCCTTCCCGATTAATCGACCCGATCCATCATGGGGGCAACGCTGAAGCGGCGTGACGGCTCAGAGCGCGTCGTTCCTGGCTTGGCGCTTGATTTTGCAGTGATTTCGTTCAACGTGTTTCGTACCGATTTTCGGGGGTTTTGGGGCTTTTTTACCAAGCGCTTGGTACAATGTACCAATCGAATCAGGACGTGTACCAATTCTCATGGCAACGATCAGACCCCGTAAGAAGGCCGACGGCTCCATTAGCTATACAGCCCAGATCCGCATCAACCGCGATAAGGTGACAGTCTACCAAGAGAGCCAGACGTTCGCCCGCAAACAGGCGGCGGTCGCCTGGGCTAAGCGACGGGAAACCGAGTTGGCTGAACCTGGTGCAATCGAGCGGGCCAGCCGGGTAGGGCACACGGTCAAGGAGATGATCGAGCGCTACTTAGTCGAAGCCGAAAAAGCCCGGCCGCTGGGTGAGACGAAGCGGCGGACGCTGAATGCCATCAAGAACAGTTATTTCGGCGAGAAGGTAGATTCCGACCTCACCCAGCAGGTGCTGGTGGATTACGCGCTCTGGCGCATGAGCCCTGAAGGTGGAGGTATTAAACCGCAGACGGCCGGCAATGACCTGGCGCACCTGGGGTCAGTGCTGTCCCTGGCCAGGGCGGCGTGGGGGTATGAGATTGACGCGCAAGCAATGCCAGATGCGCGGCTCGTGCTGAAGAAGTTCGGCTACAACCTGAGGAGTCGAGAGCGCGATCGGCGTCCTACGCTCGATGAGATCGATAAGGTGATGGTGCACTTCTTCGAGATACTGCAGCGGCGTCCGAGCGCCATCCACATGCCCAAGGTAGTAGCGTTCGCGGTTTTTTCGACCCGCCGGATGGACGAGATTACACGCATACGATGGGAAGATTTGGATGAGCACCGTCAGGCAGTGAAGGTGCGGGACATGAAAAACCCCGGCCAGAAGATTGGCAACGATGTTTGGTGTTACTTGCCGGATGAGGCGTGGATCATCGTGCAGAGCATGCCCCGAGAGTGTCGCGAGATATTCCCGTACAACACGGACTCAATCGGCACAGCCTGGTCGAAGGCGTGCAAGATGAAAGGAATAGAAGATCTTCACTTCCATGACTTGCGTCACGAAGGGGTGAGTCGGTTGTTTGAAATGGACTGGGACATACCGAGGGTCTCAAGCGTATCTGGTCACCGGGATTGGAACTCGCTGCGCCGTTATACCCATTTGCGTGGCCGAGGGGATGGGTATAAAAGCTGGAAGTGGCTGGATCAGATCATTCAGGCACCGGTTAAACTCGGCGCCCGGGCTGAGTAGGCTGGTGGGTAGCGAAGCTACCTCTATAAGCGTTTACTGGTGGTAGGCATCGGCTGTGGGTCGATTGCGGTCAGTCGCGAAGGGCTGCTTTCGGCCTTTTATAGCCATTCAACCCTTTACGAAACCTATGTCGATTCACGCCACCATCCGCTACAACGACACAAACCACACGCCCCCGACCTCAACCAAAATTTATGTATGGAAAATCGTAGAGTCGACAGATAATATCAGACTGATGGCTCGCGAAGGGGAGAGGCGAACAGTGACAGTAAATCTGGTAAATTTTGATGAGCTAGCTGGCAACCTTAGTAGCCTGTCATTCAATGTCGCAAATATCAACAAACGCTTTACCACAACCACCCTCTATGAACAGTTATTAAAAGAAGATGCCACTGTAGTAAGCGACGTTTCTCTAGATAAACGGGAGCGCTTTTTCACCACTACCAACCCCGTATTTTTGCGCCGCATCCATTTTACGGGCGTCAATCTAAAAGGGATTGAATTGGTTATCTACACCTCAGAGGGCACCACTCGGACTGTCTCAGTGCCGTCAGAAACCAAAGGCGGATCTGTAGCAGTCATCAACGAGTTCTGTGTAAAGTTTTCAATCAAGACTAGCAGTAAGTTTTCAAAGCCAGCGCTCAGAAAAATTAGCATTTGGGGCTTTGATTTTATTAATGTTCAGAAGACAAAAACTGGCATTCAGAATTATATCAACGCAAACAACAATGTTGAAGAGTTCATCAAGCAGGCTCGACTGGAGGTGAGCAACCTTCAGGCCAGCCATGATGGACTCATATCCGACTCTACCTCTTTAGCTGAGTCTATCGAAACCCTGACCGCTGAGTCGGCTGAACTTTCAGCCAATGTCAATACGGAAATGGCTACACTCGGTCAGATCAAAGCATCTCTCAAAGACTCCGAAACCGATCTGACCAAGCTCAACGCTGAAATTGAGGCAAAGCATAGCAATGCGCAACAATTAGATCGGGAGCGCAAAATTCTTAACGACGAAATTGCTTTGCTAAAACAAGAACTATCAAGCCTAGTGAATGACAGGAACGTGATTTCGGATGAATTCACTGATTACGTGAAGGAAGGCAAGGCTCAAGCAAGAATCTATCTCGCACTCATGATCTTACCTTGCCTTACCATTGGCCTATGTGCATACCTAATTCATAATGGCGCAAGCAACCTAGTATTTGCTCATTATGCTGCGCGAGAAGACATGATTGCAGCATTAATGCTTCGAATTCCGCTTGCACTCGCATTAGGGGCGGCGATCTATTACTCTTGGCTCATCGGCTCGGCTTTCCTGAGAAAGATTTTTAGCATCCAAGAAGAACGCCTGACTTTAGCCAAATTGCTCGTATTGGCGAAAAACACCGTGTTCTCTACAGCAGAAGACTTGGGCATTGATCCTAAAGAGAAATTCTACCTGCGAACACGGCTAAAGATCGAACTTCTGAAATCGCACCTAGCGAAGGATATCGGATCTGAAATGAGATTGATGGAGCTTGAGAAGCTGACGATACCACCTCGTAATGACCTAGGTACTGAGGATGAGGATGCCGAGACTCAAGCCAAGTCAAAATAACCTTCGATTTGAGCTACAGGTGCTCTATTCCGGCAACGAAGAATGGCGCACTAGATAGAATCTGCGTCCGACACTAGCAGGCAGAATTTAGAATGTAGGTAAAGGGCCGCTAAGGGTCGTTAGCTGCCCTCGCCAAAGGCAGGTCCGGGTTGATTGTCGACGTCAACGGGACCTTGCCAGGCGAGGTGCAATCTCCCGATTAGCCGGCCCGAAGCGTCCTGTTCAATTGCGCACATTCCTTAAGGGCAGCCTCCCGCTGTTGATCCAAGTATTGCGCCAGATCGGCAATATGAATGCCTCGTGCGCTCTTCTGGCTTGTCTCGAGCCTAGTGATAGGAAGCTTGATCTGTCCCGCAAGAACCTTCCGCTGAAACATGTCTGGAGTGAGGTGGGTGAAGTAGTCGGCGCACACCTGATCGATTGGAATGATGGCTAGCCCGTTGTATTGTGCCATCAGTATGAATGCCGTGTTCACGGCTTGCGCCCTCGCATGATGATGAAGCCAGCTGCTTGACGAGTTTTGGAGCAGTGGCCGTGATTGCCCTTCACGCGAGCCGTACCGCAGATGTCGCAAATGTACGACATGGCTGGCCGAAGCATTGGCTGCATACCCTTGGGCGTGCGAGTGGAAGGCGTGTAGGTCGATGTGTCGATCACAGCGAATACCTCTTATGGACTTTGCGAGCGTTCGGGCTCAGCGCTAGGAGCTCAAGGTTCGTGGCACTGTTTACAGTCGATAACGGGCCTGTAGCAGTGGGCTGAGCGGCGCTGCTGCGATACAGCTTGACCAGGGCGGCGATTAGCGCCTCTGCGAGCGCAAGGCTGATCAGTTGCCAAGTGTGTGTTGGGTTACGCATGGATGCAGGCCTCAAGTACGTGCTTGCGCGCGAGTTCGAACAGCTCGTCGGCTGACACTGGTCCCACGAGTTGCTCGCCGTTCTGCACGGCTTCCAACCGTGTACGGTACAGCCCGGCCTGGCCGAGCCACGCGGCTGCATTGAGCTTGGCGTCAGGTGTTGAATGCTCGTGCTGGCTCATACTGCCTCCCGTTGAGCCACGCTCAAGTCCAGGCCGAGGGCCCTAGCAATGACATGGGCCTTGGTGGTTTTGCCGCAGCCGGATGGGCCGTGGACTACGCAGCTGCGATGGGCGTGGGTTGTCATGCTGCAGCTCCTGCGATAGCGGCGCTGCCAGGGGTGCTGCGCAGTTGGGCGTGGATCCGCTTGGCCAGCTCGTCAATAAAGTCTGCCAGGGCGCCTGCTCGGGCTGCCTCCGCTTCGGTTTTTAGGGCTTTGAAAGTGCGTTGGGCAAGGCGCATCGTCGACGAGGCGCTGACCAGCCTCTCGTAGTCCGCCTTGGTCACTGGCAAGCCGGTGTACGACATGATGCGGGCTTCCAGCACGGCGATACTGGATTTGAGGTTGGCGACAGCCAAGTGGTGCTTACGCTGGCCAGCCTCGGACTGGATCCTGGCCTCGTCCAGATCATCCTGCAGGCCTTTGATCTGCAGCTTGAGGTCCGCCCGCTGTTGCTGTCTGCCTGTGTCCACGCCACGGGTGAAGGTGCGGTGGCGCATTCTTGGGATGATGATGGTCAGGGCGATGAGGCTGATCAGCCACACGATGGCCATGGCAAGTACTTGTTGATGCGGTTGCATGTGCTGTGCTCCGAGATGGCCCACCACCGGGCAAGGTGAGAGTCGGTGGCAGGCTGGGTGCCCCTGCTGGCCGGGGCCGCCTGGTTCAAGCGGATCGGGTAGAGCGTTCTGCCTGCCGGTCGAGGTAATCAGCCAAGTTGTGCAGATACACCACGTATGAGGCTTTCTTGGAGCAGTCGAGCTTGCTCACGCGAAGATCAATCCGCCCCTTAACAATCAGTTCTTTGAACCGCCGATCCGAGCCAATGTGAGAGAAGTAGCGCTCCCTCACAGCGGACAACGTCGGGCAGGGGGTGGAAAACTCGCTGCGCAATTGTTCCAGGGTGCTCATGCTCACTTCCCAAGATCGTCGGGGCCGGGCTGGAGCTTTGCGCGCACCGCGGCAGCGAGGTGCTCTTTGCTGGCACCGGTTACAGCGACGCAGACATCGCCCTGGTCATCAGTCACCACGGCGCCGAGGGGTAGTTGCCGGTTTACGGTGGCGATGACGTAGGCGGTTTGACCGGTCTGCAGCACCTCTTCAATGCTGACCTGCGCCTCCATGAGTGCCAGCGCTTCTTCTGACTGGGCACCGGTGTCAGCTCGGCCATTGGCCAGATCCTGTACAAAGTCCCTCAAGGACTGACACTTAGTGGAGAGGGCGCGTGGAAGGCTCAGGCTGCTGCAGAGCGGCCCAACGGTCACCTTGATGCAGTGGTGGGTGTTGTCGTTTTCGATCTCTATCTGTGCGTCGACCGTGACCTCGGGGCGCTGCAGCTTGCAGGTCGCTGTGCCGCCGTTATCCAAGGTGCGCTGGAGCAACATGATCTGGCGGAGGGAGATCTGGAACTCACTCATGCTGCACCCCCGGTGGCAGGTACGGCGTGGGCTTTGCCATCCAGGCTAACCACTAGTCGCAAGCCAGTGCTGCGCTGGAATGCCTGTATTTTCGCAAGGCTGCTGCAGGCGGTTGGGTGAATGAGGACCGCTACCGATCCGTTGTGCTGTGCTGATTTCATTCTTCCGTGTCCTTGATGTGAGAGTGGGCACAGGACTGAAATTAGCAAAGGCTAATTAATTGAGCAATAGCAAATGCTAAACTATCTAGGCGTGGTTGCTTCCCGGCAGATGGCCGGTAGGAAGCAACCCGGGCTTGTTAGAGCTTCTTGGCGTTCCAGGCCAGCAGGACGCGGGCTTGGATATGCATGCGCTCGATCATCGACTCGTCGATAGTTATGGGGGGGTAGACTGGGTTGTCGGAGATCATCCGCAGTTGGCCACCGGTCAAGCGTTGCAGGCGCTTGATGTAGAGGTCGCCGTCGAGGGTGAAGACGTAGATGGCGTCTGTTCTCACCTCGGTGATCCCGCGATCAACAAGTAGAGCATCTCCGTCCGCGAACGTTCCAGACATGCTGTCACCATCTCCAGTGATGATGGCCAGATTGTCGACATTCGAGAAGGTGAGGCCCTGCATCCTGAGCCAGTCGAGGTGTACCGTCATGTCGCGGATGACTTCAATGTGCATTTCCGGGGCTGCCTTGCCATGTCCCATCGATGCCGCGATATCGAGATGCGGGATCAGCACGAAGTTCTTGTCTTTTGCCGCTCTAGTGGGCAGGCGAACCACGTTGGCTGGGGCTTCAGTGGATGGCTCCTTTGAGAAAGGAGATGTCAGCGTCCCTGCAGGAAGCCCAATCTTGAGCTCCAGATTAAGCGCAGCCTTTTCCCCCAGCTTGCGATGGCCGTTGAGTAGTTGGGACAGGTACGAGGCATCTAGGTCGTGAGCTTCAGCAAATTCCTTCTGGCTCAGTGCACCCATGATCGTACGGAGGGAGGCGATACGCCTTTCGTTGATATCCATAGCGTGATGATTGCTTTCCGTTAGCAAACAGTAAATTACGACTTGCTATTGCCTTGCTAATTAGCAATTGCTAATCTCGCCTGCAATGGAGGTGTCTATGACGCTTAGCGAGTACTTAAAGACGATGGACAAGGAAGGGCTCGAAGCTTTCGCACGACGATGCGGGACGTCTGCTGGCCAGTTGAAGCAAGTGGCCTATGGCAATCGTCGCGCTAGTGCGGGATTGGCTGTTTGCCTAGATCGAGAAACGGTTGGGGTGATTCGTTGCGAAGCACTGCGTCCGGACATCGATTGGGCTTATTTGAGGCAAGTGAAGGCATAGGTGCTGGCCCAGGGACTCTCACCTCCCTGGTCCAGCTACGACGACGCACAGCACAGTACGGTCGTGGCTGTAGGATAGGTCTTACCTTATCCCGTGGCTACACCGTAAATCGAGGATTTACGGTTATGAGTCGCATTGATCTACTGCCGGACGCAGGTCCGGTTCTCGCCTTGCGGCAGGCGCTCTACCGCGCCGGTCGCGATTATCACGGTGGTATTACGAAGTTGGCCTTTGACATGGTCATGGACGTGGATACCCTGCAGAAGAAACTCCACCCCACAGAAGAGCGCCGCTGGCCAACGCCCGACGAGATCGAGGAGATCGTGCGCTGGACCAAAGATACGCGGCTGCTTGATGCTCTCGTCCGCCCGGCCGGTGTCGTTTGGTATTGCCCGGAGCCTGTTCCGGCGACCAATGAAGCTCTACAGGCCGTGGCAAAGCTGCTTGAAGAATCCAGTGAGTTCGTTGGCAGTCTGCACGATGGCGCTGCTGACAATATCTGGACAGAGGACGAGGTGCTGGATCTTGAGCACCGCGGGATGGATGTAATCCGCCAGGTACTGGCGATAATGGCGGGTGCTCGCCAGGCCATGGAGGACGAAGCCCATGGCTGACGCCGTTGATTTCGCCAATGACCACGCGGAGTATTTCCTGCAGTTGTCGCTGCAACGCCTTGCCCGGCTCCCTGAAAAGCCCAGTGCCCAGTTCTGTGAAGACTGCGATGAGGCCATCCCGCTGGCCCGTCAGCAGTCTGTCGCGGGATGTGAAACCTGCGTCGATTGCCAAGGCCTGCGGGAGCGACGCAGATGAGCGAGCGCCCAACTCGTGCAACAGCTGATTGGGCGCGGCGTTACATTGAAACCTTCGATCTCGCCCTTGTTCCGATTGAGCCCGGTGAGAAGGGTCCGAAGGGCGCCGCTTGGAACAGGCCTGGAGGCTACTTCACTGATGCTTCGAAAGCCGAAGCGTTCTGGACTGAGAACCCGAGTCACAATCTCGGTGTTGTGCTCGGGCCAAGTCGTGTCTGCTCGCTTGACGTTGACGATGTTGAGCTGACTCGGCTGGTTCTCCAGCAAACCCTTGGAATTGACGTCGATGCACTCGCTGATGCGTATCCGACCTCTATTGGCAATCCTGAGCGATTCCGCGTGATGTTCCGCGTTCCCGACGGCGTGGAGCTGAGTCGCCGCGCTCTGGTGTGGCCCAATAAAAACGACCCTGATGGTGCCATCTACAAAGGGATCATGGCGCAAGTGATCGCTGCCAAGTCCGCTGGAGATACTCAACGCGAGGCGGCCTTCCGTATGGCGGCTGATCCCTTCAAAAAGGTGACGGTCTTCGAACTGCGGGGCGGCCTGGTACAGGACGTCTTGCCACCATCCATTCACCCTGGCACTCAAAAACCCTACACATGGCGAACTCCCCCAGCGGCAGAAGGCTTGCCCGAGTTGCCCGCCGACTTGTTAGCCATCTGGCAGGACTGGGATGCGTTTAAGCCAAAGGGCGAGGCCGTTTGCCCGTGGAAGCCGAAGGCGGCAATGCCTGCTCCGGCAGTTCGTCCACCTGCCAAGCCTTCATCATCTGCAGCACGAACCGGTGAACGGCTCCCCGAGGTTATTCCTGAGTTCAATCGCATTCACGACATTGCCACGATGATCGAGGCGCACGGTTACAAGCGAATTGATGGCAAGTGGTTAAGCCCGCACAGCAGCTCCGGTGCACCTGGCGTAACCATTACTGATGGCAAGCTCTTCTCGCATCACACCTCGGACCCGCTGGCGAACGGACACAAGAACGACGCGTTCGACGTGTTCTGCATCCTGATGCATGACGGCGATCAAAGGGCTGCGACGAAGGCTGCGGCGCAGATCCTCGGCATAGATGCGAAGTCCCGTCCGCCGGTGCCGCCACCACTGGGCGAACTTCCCTGCACCCCATCTGTTGTCGGGCGGGCCGATCCGGCTGCGCTCGTTGTCAGCGAGGTCGATCACCTTCCCCGCGCACCATCGGATGATGAAGCGCCAAGCCCGGCTGGCTCCTCGGCCCAATGGGGGGCAGGGGGTAGCACCCTAGATATCGACGGTGCGATACGCCGATTTGCCTTGGTCGAAGGGACCACCAGCGTGTGGGACTTGGATAAGGGGCGGGCGATGAAGCGTGCCGGATTCGAGGCCCTGGTTGGGAAGCCGCTGGCCAAGGAATGGGTGGAGCGAACCGACAAGAAGCTGATTGCCTCCGAGCAAGTGACAGAGCTTGAACAGGCCCGAAAGATGTCCAGTAAGAAGGGTGGAGCGCTGAAACTCGAGCCGCTCGACCGGTATATCTATATCGATGGGACGAAAGAGGCCTGGGATCGCGAGAAAAAGCGGCGTCTACCTGAGGGCAGCGTAAAGATGGCCTTGGGCGATGCCTATCAACTCTGGCTGAACAGCCCGGATCGGCGGGTGGTAGACGTCGACCATATCGTCTTCGACCCGACCATGACCAAAGATCCGGCGATATACATCAACACTTTCGAGGGCTTGCCGCTTATGCCGGTTCGCGACGATGCCGCGTGCGAGAATCTACGCTGGCTGATTGCGTTTCTTTGCAACAATGACGCTGAGGCGCTGAATTGGCTAGTCAAGTGGCTTGCTTTCCCGCTCCAGCATATGGGCGCGAAGATGGACACCGCGATCCTGTTTCACTCGACCATGGAGGGTTCGGGCAAGAGCTTGCTGTTCGCAGACATCATGGGTGAGCTGTACGGTCGCTATGGTGCGACCGTTGGTCAGGCCCAGTTGGAAGGCAACTTCAACGCCTGGCAAAGCGGCAAATTGTGGGCAGTGTTCGAAGAAGTTGTAAGTCGCGACCAGCGCTACAACCAGGTCGGCAAGATCAAGCACATGATTACCGGCAAAACCGTGCGGATGGAGTCCAAGTTCATCAACGGTTGGGAGGAGGCCAACCACATGAACTCGGCGTTCCTGAGCAACGAGATCATGCCGTGGCCTCTCAGCGAAGACGACCGGCGCATGCTGGTGATGTGGCCTCTGGAGACGCTGCCCCCGGAGCGGCAGAAGGCGATTGCAAGAGAGCTGGCGAGCGGTGGGGTAGCTGCCTTGTACGGGTGGTTGTTGGACGTTGACCTCGAGGACTTCAACCAGCGAACGCGTCCACCGAAGACTGAGGCACGACAGCGGCTGGTTGAGCTGAGTCGCACGGCCTGGCAGACCTTCTTCTGCCTTTGGCGCAATGGAGAACTCGGGTACGGGCTATGGGGCTGCTGCCTGACCTCGGATGTATATGCCATGTTCATTGAGTGGTGTGCTCATAACAAAGAGCACGCCATGAGCCAGACCAAATTTTCCCTAATGCTCAGCGCGAAGGTGGAGAAGACGAGGGCCATTCCCTGGTCCGATCTATCGACGGGGCACGGTACCCGGCGCTTCGCAGCGTTCTTCATGCCCAGCGACGGCGATCCTTCCCTGCCCCCATCCATGAATGCGGCCGAGCTGGGCAAGAACGTTCGCGAGTGGCGCGAGCGAGCGAAGCTCGCGGGTTGGACGGTGGAAGCCTGGGACCACGTCAAGAGGGTTGCAGCATGACTACGCCGGTAAGTGTGTTGAGTGTGTTGGGTTGGTGTTGGGTTAATTTTCGCAAGCCAACACAGATTCAGGCCCCGGAATCCGTGATTTGGCGGCAATGTGTGTTGGGTGTGTTGGGTCCGCGCACGCGCGCGCGCATGCGATCTACTCCAACTGATGGAATCGAAGGGTGGATAAATCTCTATGCGAACTCTGAAAAACTCAACACACCCAACACACTAAACACAGATGCTTCCAATCTATTGAATTTACTGGGTTTCGAGTGTGTTGGGTTTGTGTTGGGTTGGCCAAAAGTGTGTTGGGTGCTGATTTCGGAGGACTGGCGATGACTATGGATGTGGAAATACGCCTTCAGCGTCTGGTGCAGCTGGCTCAGCATCAGAAGGACGTGGCGACATCGATCAATGTAACCGAACGCCTGCGCCTGGTAGGCGAGCTGATGCAGCATTGGGGCGAGCAGCGCCGCCAGTTGGGTTTGGAAGCCAGCCTCGGCAGCCAGATGGGAACGATTATGGAGTGGAAAGGGGCTGCCCCCCGCACAGGCTCTTCAGGTGCACGGATTCTGATGGCGGGCGCCGGCCTGGATCACGCTGCTGCCGAGGTCGATGCTGCAGTTGCTGAGCTGGGTCGTGGGGATGAGCGGGCAGCAACGCTAGCCAAGCTTGCCGAGCTTCGTTACTTCCATCAGATCACGATCAGGGAGCAGATACGCTTGGTCGGGCTTGCTGAAGGTGCGGATCGGACCTACCGAAACTGGATCAAGGCCCTGCACCTGCGAGTATTTGCCCAGCTGGCCGCCCGCGCCGGCCGCGTTCGGCAGCAGACCGTTCGTCGGGTCACTATGCGACTTGTGTGCAACATCGATGCTACATAGCCACCACATGGCGACGAAACGAAAACAGCCCCTTTTCGGTTTTTCCGGCGACCTGTAAAAAGTCCCCACGATATCAAAAGTGCGCTTAGGCACTCTTCAAAGCCCCGACTCTGGTTGGGGCTTTGCTTTTCTGGTGAATCAAGTTTGGGCGTGCATTGGAAAGTCTTTCTTGATGATGTCCTTTAGCCAGAATATAAAGAGCACCATCCCAAAGAAGAAGTACGAAGCAGCGTTCCATATATTCATTAAGAGGATCAGCAATTCGCCCCGAGTCGGTGCGGTTTCAGGAACACTGAAACGGTAGATTTCCCAACAGTTCACGGCCGTGACAAACGCCGCCATCAACACCGGGGTTATTTTCGTAGAGTGCTGCCAAATCTGCTTCAGGATCTTCCTCAGTTCAGCACGTTGTTCAGGCTTAAGCGCTACGCAGCTGACCAAGACTGCAAACAGCCCACCGATAGTGCCCAGGGCGCTCAGCACAGTCATAAAGATATCCATCACCTCACCCTCACAATAATCGTTAAGCAGGATAGTGGAGTCTCGTATGACCAATGAGCAACAAGCATTAGTGGAAATGCCACTTTGGATGGTGATTGTGCTTTCGCTAGTCGGAGGTGTTTCAGGAGAGATGTGGCGGGCTGACAAGGCGGGGGCTCGCGGTTGGGGGCTTATTCGCCGGTTGGCATTGCGGTCTGGTGCCTGCGTCACCTGCGGGCTTTCGACCAACATGCTGCTTTATGCCCTCGGCGTTTCGGTGTGGGCGGCGGCAGCGGTCGGATGCCTGACCGCCATGGCCGGTGCCGATGTGGCGATCAACCTGTACGAGCGCTGGGCCGCCAAGCGGCTGGGCCTCGAGCAGCCGCCGTCGCAGGCCGAGGAGCCGGGGCAGTGACCCGACCGGTAGCCCCGGCGGGGCAGGGGACCCTGGTGAAACCGACGGAGTACGGGACCGGGAACCCGCGGTTCTTTGTTAGCGGGAGGTTCACCAGCTTAGTGAACTGCGGTGAACTGGTTAACCCCCTGAATTCATTGGGTGAACTGGACGTTTCCACATGGCGTACCTGACGAAATCGGAGTTCGCTGCCCGTCATGGATGGTCGAAATCCTACGTTTCCAAACTGGCGAAACAGGACCGCTTGGTGCTGGCCGACGACGGTAAGGTCGACGTCGAAGCCACTGAGCTGCTGTTGGCGCAGTCCGCCGATCCGAGCAAGGCGGCTGTCGCTGCCCGGCATGAGGAAAACCGAGTCGAGCGCGATGTCCGAAGCCAGCTCCAGCCCGGCCTCGGCCCTGCAGCGGTGCTTCAGCCTGATCCGGCACCCGGCGGAGCTCACAACTTCCAGAAGGCGAAGGCGCACCGCGAGTACTACCTCGCCCAGCTGGCCGAAGCTGAGTTCAACAAAGTCCAGGGCAATCTGGTCGAGCGGCAGGCTGTTGAAGATGCCGCGTACTCTGCGGGGCGGATGCTTCGCGACCAGTTCTTCGGCCTTGCGCCGCAGCTGGCAGCTGAGCTGGTCGCAATGACCGATCCCTGGGACATCGAGAAGCATCTAGTGGACGCCTTCCGCCGCGTCTTCACTGAGGTCGGCAAGATGAACAGCGCCGACCTTTCGAAAGCCATTTCACAGAGCTGAGCCTATGCCCACCGGATACGCAGACGGTGCCGAGGTGTACCGCGAAGCGTATTGCAGAGGGCTGAAGCCTGACCCCGATCTGTGGGTAGACGAGTGGTCGGACGAGTACATGCGCATTCCGCGTGATACCGGTGCCGCAGAGCCTGGCAAATACCGCACCGCGCGCACACCGTACGCCCGCGAACCTATGCGCTGCCTGTCGCCTGCCCACCCGTGCAAGCGGGTGGTGACCAAGGTCGCCTCGCAGCTGATGAAAACGCAGATTGCTCTGAACTGGATCGGCGCGCTTATCCACATGGCGCCGTCCAACATCCTGACGCTGCTGCCCAGTCTTGCCTTGGCCAAGCGGGTGTCGTCGCGGATCGGCAAGACGATCGAAGCCACGCCCGAACTCAAGGCGCGTGTGGCGGCCAACCGCTCCAGGGATGCCCGCAACACCATGGACACCAAGGAGTTCGAGGGCGGCACGTTGTTCGCCACCACGGCAGGCTCGGCAGCCAACCTGTCCGAGCTGTCGGCGCGGTACATCTACGGGGATGAGGTTGATCGCTGGGAGGTCGACGTCGACCAGGAGGGCGACCCCATTAAGCTGGCCGAGGCCAGGGGCAGTACCTTCGGTCGCAATGCCAAGTTCTATTTCTCCAGCTCACCGCTGATCAAGGGGGCGTCGCGAATCGACGACCTCTTCATGATGGGCGATCAGCGCCACTTTTACGTGCCGTGCCCGACGTGTGGACACATGCAGGTGCTGAACTGGGACCGCCTGCTGTACTCGGCGGACTTCAGCACTGTGCACTACCAGTGCGCTGGGTCGGATTGTGATGTGCTGATCGAGGAGCACCACAAGAGCGAGATGCTGGCCAAGGGCGAGTGGCGCGCGCATGCGAAAGGGGACGGCGAGACCGTGAGCTTCCACCTCAACGCGCTGTATGCCCCGTTGGGCTGGCACTCGTGGACAATGCTGGCCCGCGAGTTTGAGGAAGCCAAGCGCGCCCAGGACCGTGGCGACTTGGAGCCCATGCAGGTGTTCTACAACACCCGCCTGGCCGAGGTGTGGGACAGTGCGATTGAGCAGACCAAGGCCGAAGCGCTGCAGGCCCGTGCGCTACAAGAAGATTACGTGCTCGGCACATTACCGGCGGGGGCGCTTGCGCTGACTGCCTCCGTCGACGTCCAGGCCAACCGCCTGGAGCTGATGGTCATGGCCTGGGGCGCCGGCATGGAGTGCTGGGTGGTCGATCACCAGGTGATTCCCGGCGACCCGGCCGACGAGCGTACTTGGGCGCTGCTCGATGACCGCCTCAAGATTCGCTATCGCCACCCTTGCGGCGTGAGCCTGGCGATTCTGGCTACTGGCATCGACTCCGGCGGCCATCACACCCACGAGGTCTACCAGTTCACCCGCGTGCGCCGTTGGCGCAACGTGTTCGCGCTCAAGGGGGCGAGTAAGCCAGGACGGCCTGTGATCGCCCAGCGCCCATCGCAGGTGGACGTAACCTGGAAAGGTCAGACCGAGCGCAACGGCGCCGAGCTGTGGATTGTCGGTACCGATACGGCCAAGGACTGGATCTACAACCGCTACAGCTTCGAGATTGGCCCCGGTGCGCTGCACTTCGCCAAGGACCTGCCGGACGAGTTCTTCCAGCAGTGCGTGGCTGAACGCAAGATCGCCCGCTATGTGAAGGGCTACAAGCGGATCGAATGGGTCAAGAGCAAGGCCTCGCGTAACGAGGCGCTGGACCTCATGGTTTACAACCTGGCCATGGCCAATTTTCTTGGCCTGCACCGTTACGGCGAACACGACTGGGACAAGCTGAGGCAGGCGCTCGCGCAGGCCAGCCTGTTCGACCAGGGCGATCAGCAGCCAGCCCGGCCCCAGGCCAACGCGCCGGTGCCTGATGCCCAGGATGAAGACGATTCGCCGCCACCCGCTGCTCCGGTGCCGGTCAGGCGCTCCGATCCGCCCCTGCCACAGGCGCTCCCGCGTGCCGCGCCCCAATCCGTGCAACGCCGCAGCTCCAGCAGCGGCTACCTAAAGAGACGCTGACATGGCTTACACAAAAGCAGACCTCGCCACCGTCGAGCGCGCGATCGCGCGTGGTGAAAAGATCGTTCGATACTCGGATCGCACCGTCGAATATCGAACGGTCGACGAGTTGATCAAGGCGCGCGAGCTGATCCAGTCCGAACTGGTGAAGGCCGCCGGGCCGCGCTCGCGCGTGACCCGCCTCTACCATGGGGGCAAAGGACTGTGAGCGGACGTTACATGTCCCTCGGCCGTTCGGGCATCTTGGTGCCCGAGCGAATCAAGGCCAGCTACGAGGGCGCCGCCGAGGGAAGGCGCTCATCGGGGTGGGATGCGCCGGACACCGGCGTGAACAGCCTGATCATGCCGGCCTTGCGCAACCTGCGCTCCCGCTCCCGCAGCGCGGTTCGCAATGACCCGTACGCCGCCAACGTCATCGACAAGCGGGTCAGCAACCTGATCGGCACCGGTATCACACCGCATCCGCAGCTCGCGGACAAAGAGGTGCGCAAGGCAATGCAGGTTCTGTGGGAAGACTGGGTCGATGAGGCTGACGCTGATCAGCTCACCGACTTCTACGGCCTGCAGGCCCTGGTGGCGCGCACGGTGGAGCAGTCAGGCGAATGTTTCATCCGCCTGCGCCCGCGTCGGCTGGAGGATGGCTTGGCGGTGCCGCTCCAACTGCAGTGCCTGGCACCGGAGTTCGTTCCACACGACAAGTTCGAGGTGACCCGCTTCGGCAACGTCATCCGCGCCGGGATCGAGTTCAACGGCATGGGCCGGCGGGTGGCGTACTGGTGCTATCGCGTCCACCCCAGCGACAAGTCCTCGCTGAATGTTGGGTACAACCAATTGGTGCGAGTTCCAGCCGAGCAGATGCTGCACATCTTCGAGCCGTTGGAGCCGGGGCAATTGCGCGGTGTGCCGCGCCTGGCGCCGGTCCTGAAGCGCTTGCGCAGCCTGGACAACTTCGACGATGCGGTGCTGTTCCGGCAAGAGGTGGCCAACCTGTTCGCAGGTTTCGTTCGCAAGCCAGCGCCGGAGGGCCGGCCACAGCTCGATCCGCTCACCGGGGCGCCCCTCGACCTTGACCGGGATGGGTTTACCCCAATGGTGGGGCTAGAGCCCGGCACCGTGCAGGAGCTGGGGGCAGGCGAAGAGATCGAGTTCTCGGATCCACCGGACGCGGGCAACAACTACCGCGACTTCATGCGGCAGCAGCTGATGGCTGCAGCAGCCGGCACCGGCTTGCCTTACGAGTTGATGACCGGCGACATGCAGGGCGTGAACGACCGCGCGATCCGTGTGGTGCTGACCGAGTTCCGGCGCCGGCTGGAGCAGCTCCAGTTCCAGGTCTATGTCCACCAGTTGTGCCGCCCTGTGCGCCAAGCCTGGTTGGACATGGCCGTATTGGCTGGGGGGCTTGACCTACCGGACTACTCGCAGCGACGCCGCGAATACCAGCGCACTCGCTGGGTGCCGCAAGGCTGGGCCTACATCCACCCCGTTCAAGACGTCCAGTCCCGGCAGATGGAAATCGCTGCCGGTTTCACCACGCGTAGCGAGACTTGCTTGCGCAACGGGACCGATGCGGAGGTGGTGGACGAAGAGAACGCCGCCGATCTCGCCCGGGCGCAGGCCCTGGGTATCAAGTACAGCACTTTGTCGGCGGTCGATGACGATCCCGACGAGAAGGAGAAAGCATGAAACCCCTGCAACCCATCCGTATCTTCAACAAGGCCCCTGTGCCCCAGCCAGAGAACCAACAGCACTGGTATCGCATCACTGCAGCGACCCAGGCCGAAGGTGCTGCTGACGCCGAATCCGCCCCGATCGAGATCTACATCTACGGCGAGATTGGTGGCTGGGGCATCACCGCCAACCAGTTCATCCGCGACCTAAAAGCGATCGATGACGGTGTCTCGCCAGTGGAAGTGGCCTTCAACACCAACGGCGGCGACCTGTTCGAGGGTGTGGCCATCCATAACGCGCTGAGCCGCTTGGGCGAGCGCTGCACCGCTCGGATCGATGCCTTGGCGGCGAGCGCAGGTAGCGTTGCGGTATGCGGTGCTCACCGGGTGGTGATGGCGTCGAATGCGATCCTGATGATTCACAACCCATACACCTGGATCGAAGGTGATGCCGAGGAGCTTCGCCGGGTGGCCGATGTGCTCGACCAGGCTTTCGAGGTGATCATCGCTGCTTACAAGGCCAAGTCGCCTGACATTGATGAAGCCGAGCTGCGCCGCTTGGTCAACGATGAAAGTTGGCTGACGGCCCAAGAGGCCCTTGCGCTCGGGTTGGTAGATGAAATCGGCAGTGGCGTGCAGGTGCGCGCCTGTCTGGGCAATGGCGCGGCCATGGCCCGTTACCAGAAAACCCCGCAGGCGTTGCTCGACCAGTTGGCCAGCAAACCACCGGCAGATGACCCGGCAAAGCCGCCTGCGCCGCCCAAGCCTGATGTCGCCGACTCCACGGCGCTTGCACTGATGATCACACAGAGCTGCGCCAAGGCCGGCATCGGTAACTTGGCTGAAACGCTGATCGCTTCGACCAAGCTGACTGACGCAGTAACGGTGCAGGCGGCACTTACGACAGCCAAGGACGTACACGATCTATGTGTCGCGGCGCGATTGCCCGAGCTTACAAAGGAATATGTCACGGCTGGCCTTGACCCTGATGCGGTGAGAGCTCGGCTATTCGACAAGCTGGTCAGCTCCGGCAGTGGCTTTGAGATCAACAACGCCCTGCCGCCTGCCGACGACGAGCAGGAAGCGATCAAGGCTCAGCTACCCAACCCATCCAGCGTTTGGGCTGCCCGCCGGCAGGCCGCCACTAAAGGAGCACGACCATGAGTACCATCCAACAAGAACCGGTCCACGCCGGTGAGTTCCTGCTTTCTGAAGGTGCGGGGAAGATCTCCCGTGAAGCCATCAACATTGTTGCTGGTCCGGCCTTAGTTGCTGGCCAGTTGCTTGGCCTAGTCACTGCGAGTGGTGAGTTCGCTCCCTACAATCCTGCTGCTGAAGACGGCAGCGAGAATGCCGTCTGCATCCTCTTCGCCCCACTTGGAGAGTCGGATGTCTTGCGACGTGGTCGCGCTGTGGTGCGGCTGGCTGAAGTCGCCGAGGCGCTCCTGACTGGCCTCGACGGCGATGCGGAAAAGTCTCTGGCGGCGAATTTCATCATCCTGCGTTGACCTGACACTTTTTCTTCTCTCAACCCCGCCCCCGAGCGGGGTTCTTACTTTCTGGAGTACCCCATGGCTGAGATTGCCATTTTCCAAGACGATGCGTTCAGTGTTGCTGCGCTGACCGCTGCTATCAACGAGCAGGAATACGTGCCAGGCCGACTGGCCGCCCTCGGGCTGTTCCGTGAGGAGGGCGTTCAAACTCTGACCGTGCAGCTCGAGAAGGACGGCGATACGCTTGCCCTCGTGCCTGCAGGTGAGCGTGGCACCTCCGGCCTGGTGGTTGGCGGCAGCAAGCGTAGCCTGATCCCATTCAACACCATCCACCTGCCGCAGCGTTTCTCGATCAAGGCGGACGAGATCCAGGGTATCCGCGCCTTCGGCAGTGTGACCGAGCTGCAAGCAGTGCAGAGTGTGGTCAACAAGCGGCTGGCTAAAGCCCGGAGCCAACTGGATGCTACCCATGAGTTCCACCGCATGGGTGCGATCAACGGCCAGGTGCTCGACTCGAATGGCACTACGGTGCTGCTGGACATCTACAAGACCTTTGGTGTTGTCCAGCAGAAGCAGTCGATGAGCCTCAACGATCAGAACGCCAACATCCAGGTTCAGTGCGTGGATGCGCTGGATCTTCAAGAGGAGGCGCTCGGCAACGTCACCACTACCGGCTCGCGTGCCTTCTGCGGCAAGACGTTCTGGAAGAAGCTGATCGCCCACTCGTCGGTTGTCGAAACCTACAAAGGCAGCCAGCAGGCTGCCGCGCTGCGGGGTGATGGGCGTGAGTCGTTCGAATTCGGCGGCATCAGCTGGGAGCGATATCGCGGCAAGGTGGGCGGCAAGGCATATGTCCCCGACGACGAGGCGCGCCTGGTTCCCGAGGGCGTGTCGGACCTCTTCCTCTCCATCTATGCCCCGGCGGACTACATCGAGACCGTCAATACCGAGGGGCTTCCGTACTACAGCAAGATCGAGGAAATGCGATTCGGTAAAGGTGTCGACGGCGAGGCGCAGTCCAACCCGCTGCACATCTGCACCCGTCCACGTGCTGTCATCCGCCTGACGCTCTGATCATGGCGTTCCGAGACCTGCTCGGCCAAGTGGATGAAGTTGTCTTCGACGTCCTGGGCGATTCGGCGCAGATCGACGGCCGCCCCGTTCTCGGGATGTTCTCGGCACCCTGGTTGCAGCCCAAGCTCGGCCAGATCAGAACCGCGCTGCGGGAGCCACATCTGGTCATCCGGGTTGGCGATAACGCTGGTGTCGAGGTGAGGCAGCGGGTCGTGATCGAGCTCCCGCCAGAGGATGGCGGCGGCACTTACACCATCGCCGGCATAGAGCCTGGGGGCGATGGGCTTGTAGCGCTGATCTTGAGGAAGACGGTATGAGTGTCAGTTCCTATCACAAGCAGTCTGCCAGCAATGGAATGATCTCGCTGCGACTGGATCCAGAGGGTGTCAACGGCTTCGAGGAGTTTACCAGGCTGTTCCCCAAAGCCGCCCAAGCGGCCCAGCGGCGGGCTATCAACAAGACGCTGCGCTGGCTTCGAATGCACATCGCCCGCGATGTAGGCAGGCAGGAGCGCATTGCTATCGCGGCGGTGAGGCAGCGGCTCAGGGCATTCCCAGTATCTGGCAACGGCCAGGGCAGGCTTTGGTTCGGCATCAACCCCATCGAAGCCAGTCGAGCTGGCCGGCCACGGCAGACTCGAACAGGCGTGTCAGTGGCCGGGCGCAAGTATCAGGGCGCGTTCTTCAAGACGGTGTACGGCGGTAAGCCGGATATCTGGATTCGTACCGCAAGCAAGCATTTCGACTTAGACGACTATCCAGAAAGCGAGATATCAGGGGGCGGTGGTAGTCGTTCTGGTTGGATCTCCGAGAACGACAGTCGCTTCCCGCTGGCAAAGGCAAAAATCTCCTTGGAGGAAGTACGGCCACACTTCGACAGCTGGACCGGCCGCGCTCATGAGCGCTTGGTTGCAGTAATGGAGCAAGAGTTGAACTTTGAATTGCAGAAGTATCTTCGGAGGTCAGGCCATGGATGATGAACCCATCCCTCTCAGTCAGATTTATGCGGCCATCGAGCAGCACATCAGGGACGCCATTCCAGGCTTGGAATACGTTGGCACCATGCCAAGCGGTATCGAAGTTGTCCCCCCTCCGGCCATTGTGCTTGAGCTGGCAGGTTTTGAAACCGCTGATCAGGACCCAGGTACCGGCCAGGCTGCGGTAGATGCCCGCTTTGAGGCCCGTGTTCTAGTTCCTGGAGAGGATCAGGACTGTCTACAAGTGGCAGCCTTCGTTGCTGCCCAGTTAGCCGTCTTGCTCAGGATGCAGTCCTGGGGGTTGCCGTTCGGGTTTGCTGAGTTCTTGCGAGCCGAGCGCGACTGGAGCCGACCTGAGCTGGATAGCTTCGCAGTTTGGGTGGTCGAGTGGACCCAGGTTATCCACTTAGGGGAGGAAGACTGGCCGTGGCCGAAGGAGCCCGGCCCAGTGCTGTTCGGTTTTGATCCGCAGACTGGACGCGGGCACGAAGGCGACTACACAGCGCCGGGGGACATGGCATGAGCTACGTTGCGGCCCAGCACGACCGCATGCTGGCTGGCTTAGTTATTCCCTGCCGAGTGGTTGCTGTCGATCTGATGGCCGCTATGGTGCGAGTCTCCGATGGAGGCGATTGGAGCAGTGCATGGGTCCGCTGGCATGCCCAAGCCGCTGGCAAGGCTCGCCACTGGCGTGCGCCGAGCCTGGGCGAGCAGGGTGTGCTGGTCAGCCCGAGCGGTGAACCGGCGCAAGGCACCTTCATCTCGGGATTGTACGGAGATGCCGGTGCCCCGCCGGACAACCGCGACCACGTCGAAACCTGGCGCTTCGACGACGGCGGCTCGTTGATCTACGACTGGCAGGCCAAAAGCTACACCATCACGCTCCCCAGCGGCACCGCCCGAGTAAAGGTGGGTGGCACCGAGGTGGTGATCTCCGACAACGCTATCACCGCTAAGTCGGGCACCATCGATCTGACCGGGGCGGTAAAGATCACTGGCACTCTGATGGTCACGGGTGACATCAATGGTGGCGGCAGGATTATCGACACAGCCGGCAACACGGCCAACCACAAACACTGATAGCCCGCCCAGCGCGGGCTTTTTCTTGCCCGGAGGGGCGTATGAATACCAAGAAGCCCAATGCCGCGCCCAGCGTTTCGGCAGGTGTGACCTTTCGCGACAAGACCCATACCTCAAGGTCGTTATTCATGCCTGGCGGACGCGAATTGAAGGTGGTCGGCGGCTACTTACTGATCGCGGAGGGGGACGAGGATGCGCTGGCCTATCTGGGGCGTAGGCGTGACTTCGAGCAGCTGAGCCAGGCGGTGTAACCCATGATCGGTATGGATCGCCGCACGGGAAAGCCGCTGTCGGGCCTGGCCCACTTGCGGCAGTCCATAGAGGACATTCTGACCACGCCAATTGGCTCGCGGCGCATGCGCCCTGAGTACGGCAGCAGCCTGCGCCGGTACGTCGACCTTCCGGTAAATGAAGGGTGGAAAAGCGCCGTTCAGGCCGAGGTGGCTCGGTCCCTTGGGCGCTGGGAGCCGCGCCTGAAACTGGAGCGGGTCAAGGTGGTTTCGGTCGTCGGTGGGCAGATAACCCTGCAGTTGTCCGGGGTGTACCTGGGCGACAGCGCGATACTGGAGGTAAGCGCATGACGATCGATCTAACCGCGCTACCGGCGCCGGCTGTACTGGAGACGCTGGACTTCGAGGACACGTATCAGGCTGAGCTGGCCACGTTCAGAACCTTGATGGAGACGGACGGGCAGGAGTGGTCAGCCCCGCTGGAAAGCGACCCGGTCACCAAGTTGATCGAACTGGGCACCTACCGGCGCCTGCTCAACCGGGCGCGGGTGAATGACGCCGCGAAGGCATTGCTATTGGCCTACGCCACGGGGGCAGACCTTGACCAGCTGGCGGCCAATGTGAGCCTGCAGCGACTGGTGGTGCAGGCTGAGGACTTAACCGCAGTGCCGCCCGTGCTGGCCGTGCTCGAGGAGGACGATGCCCTACGCGAGCGGGTGCAGCTGGTCTACGAGGGGCTGACCACCGCCGGGCCGCGCAACAGTTACATTCTGCACGCACGCAACGCCTCGGGCCTGGTGGCAGATGCCACGGCCGAAAGCCCCTCGCCGGCGGCGGTGGTGGTCACCGTGTTATCGCTCGAAGGTAACGGCACAGCCGAGGCTGACTTACTGGATGCCGTGTCAGCCTATTTGAATGACGATGATGTGCGCCCGGTGGCGGATCGCTTGAGCGTGCAGAGCGCGCAGATACTGCCGTACACCATCAGTGCCAAGGTGTACATGGCGGGTAACGGCCCGGAAAACGAGGCGATTCTGGCGACCTGCCGCGAGCGCTTGCAGGCATGGGTCAACCCGCGCCGCCGCTTGGGCGTGGAGGTAGCCCGCTCCGGGGTTGACGCCCAGTTGCACATCAACGGGGTGACCCGTGTCGAGCTGACCGGCTGGGCTGATATCAAGCCATCCAAGGCGCAGGCAGCCTGGTGTGAGGGCTTTACCGTCGTGCGGGGTACGTGATGGCCAGTCTATTGCCCAACAACAGCACGCTGTTGGAGCGCGCCGTGGAAGGCGCGGACACCGAATCAACCGCCATCACCTTGCGCACCTTGTACAACCCCGACACCTGCCCGGCGCACCTGCTGTACCAGCTGGCGTGGGCGTGGTCGGTGGACCGTTGGGATGACGAGTGGCCCGAGGCGACTAAGCGTTCGGTCATTAAGTCGTCGTTTTACATCCACAAGCACAAGGGAACCATCGGCGCGCTGCGCCGCGTGGTGGAGCCGTTCGGGTATCTGATTCAGGTGGTCGAGTGGTGGCAGATGGCACCCGCAGGCGTGCCCGGCACCTTCGCGCTCAAGGTGGGGGTTTCCGATACCGGCATTGGGGAGGACACCTATCGCGAGCTGTCAGCGCTCCTAGATGACGCCAGGCCGGTGAGCCGGCATATGGTCGGCCTGGAAATCAGCCTAGAAGCCAACGGCCACTATTACCTGGGCGTGAGCGTGAGCGAGGGCGACACCTTGGAGGTGTACCCACCGATACCGCGCGACATTGTGGTCACTGGCGTGATTGGACGCGGCGGCCGCGAAACCACTATCGACACACTGGACATTGCACATGGTTGACCAGAACACGCAGTTTTACGCGATCCTCACGAATGTGGGCGCGGCCAAGCAGGCCAACGCTGATGCCCTGGGCATTGCTTGGAAAATCACACAGATGGGGGTGGGGGATGCCAACGGCACCGATCCGACCCCAAACGCCACGCAGACTAGCCTGATCAATGAATGGCGCCGGGCGCCGCTCAATCAGTTGAAGGTCGATGAAAAAGACGGCTCGATCATCGTCGCCGAGCAGGTGATTCCGGCCGATATCGGCGGCAAGTGGATTCGCGAGATCGGTCTATACGACGAATCCGGCGACTTGGTAGCGGTGGCCAACTGCGCGCCGACTTACAAGCCGGTGCTATCGCAGGGCTCGGGGCGCACACAGGTGCTGCGCATGAGCCTGGTTGTCAGCAGTACCGCGAACGTGCAGTTGAAGATTGACCCCAGTGTGGTGCTGGCCACCCGCGAGTGGGTTACCGAGGAACTGGCCCGTCAGGACTTCAAGCACTCGGTAGTGGCGGCCACCACGGCCAACATCACCTTGAGCGGTCTGCAGACCATCGACGGCGTGGCGCTCACGGCTGGCGCCCGTGTTCTGGTCAAAAACCAGACCGCAGCCAAGGAAAATGGGCTATACGAGGTCGTGGCGGGCGCGGCGTGGACGCGTAGCGCGGACGCCAACAGCAACGCCAAGGTAACCCCCGGCTTGCTGGTTTTGGTGGAGAAGGGCACGACGAACAGTGATAGCGCGTGGCAGCTAGTTACCGACGCGCCGATCACCCTTGGCGTAACGGCGCTGACGTTTGAAATGGCATTCGGTCGCACGGGCGTGACTGCTGGTACATACCGCAGCGTGCAGGTCGACAAGTACGGGCGCGTGGTTGCTGCGACCAATCCGACTACCGTCGCGGGATACGGCATCACGGATGTTTATACCAAGTCAGAGACTTATACCAAGGCTGAGGCCAATCAGGCGATCAAGACCGCTGTTGACGCTGCAGTCAATGGGCTTGTGGCTTCTGCGCCGGGCGCGCTTGATACCTTAGACGAGTTGGCCGCTGCCCTTGGCGACGATGCCAACTTCTCGGTAACCATGCTCAATAAGCTGGCTGAGAAGGCGCCGCTGGCATCACCCAAGTTCACCGGCTCGCCAGAGGTGCCTACGCCGACGGCAGGAAGCACCGGCCTGCAAGCGGCCAACATGGCAGCTCTGGTCGCGGCCCTATCGGCGGCGTCTCGTTCGTTCAAAGCAGCAGCGATTGGCGTTTCTACAAGCCTCACGCTGACAGCCGCGCAAGCGGGTAACGCGGTGCAGTTCAATAACGGGCCGCTTACGTTGACATTGCCGGCGGTTGCAGACACAGGGAACGGCGCTTCGTTCATGTTGCGCAACCCCTCTACGACTGCCACGCAGACGCTCAACGTAGCTTCGTCGGGGTCCATTGTCGAGGCAGGCAGTACCGTAGCCAGTACGTTGATCAAGCCGTCGGAATGGCTGGAAGTGGCCGCGTCCAGCTCTTCCTGGTTTGTCGTCGGACGTGGAAAGCTCAAGGAGGTCGCCGAGATCGATTCGCCGGTGTTTACCGGTAATCCACGGGTGCCGACCACGGCAACGGACGACAACAGCAAGAGCGCCGCTAACACCGAGTTTGTAAAGGCGCTCCTAAAGCTGTACGGGTTGGGAGAGCGCTATGCAGGGGTCATTATTGATATTGATGATCCGACCTTGGGTAACGGATGGTACGCGGTAACCCTGGCGACCACGGCAGGGGTAAAGCCAGCAGGGCAGACGTGGGGCACCGTTTTTGTGGCGGGCCGCAGCAACACGCCTGGTACAAATGGCCGCGTCATGCAAACGTTCTTGGCGACAGACTCGGCGGTGGCTCGTCAGATGTTCCGCACCTATTTCAACGGCGGCTGGACCGCGTGGGAGGAGACTTCCACTCTGACCGCTTTGCAATCCGCCTTAGCCGCTGTTGGCATCGGGGTGACAGGGGTTCCGCCTGCTCTGGCCGATATGGATAGCGCTACAACCCCGACAGGGTTCTACCGCGTTTCATCGCCGACAGGCTCCTTGCCTGCTGGCGTGTCGCGCTACGGTACGGTGTTGGTAGAACGCTATGCGGCGGCCAACATACGGCAAACCTTCAGCCCGGTGGGGGGCGGAGAAGGGAGAGAGTTTTCGCGCACGCTTGGCTCTGCCGGAGCCTGGCTGCCCTGGGAAGAGTCCGCCAAGTTGGCTAGCCCCGCCTTCAGCGGTGATGTTGGCGTGCCCACGCGGGCAACGGCGGATCGCTCGGCCAATGCCGCGAGCACGCAATTCGTTGCCAACCTGCTGGGCTCGCTGGGCTGGGGGACCAGTGATCTTGCCGATCTGGCCAGCGGTGTCGATCTGAACACCCTCAACGCAGGGGGTTCCTATCAGGTCAATTCGGCGCTGAATGGACCCTCCGGGTTCCCCACTGGCGTGCTATTTGTAGTGGGTACTAATGCCCAGAACTACACGCATCAGCTGTTTTTCCCGCAAGGCGTAAACCGGATGTTCCACCGCTGCTCAAGCGGCGCAACCAGTGGTGTGGTGAATTGGAGTGCATGGGAGGAGGTTCCTGATCTCACTACGGTTAATGCGCTGATCGCTGCTGCTGGCTGGGGTGTCACCCGGCTGGATGCAATTGCCACCGTGGATGACGTTACGCTCAAGAATGGTATCTACGCTGTAGGAACCACCACCTTGGGTGTTAAGCCGGCGAACCAAACTTACGGGGTGCTTGAGGTAAAAGGTCGCACCAATAGCGCGACCAGTACGCGCGTAACGCAGGTGTTTCACGTTACGGAGGGCTTGGTCGCTCGGGCATTTGAGCGGACGGCCTACAATAACGAGTGGGGGGTATGGCGTGAGAGTGCCTTTACCGATAGTCCAACCTTTACCGGTGAGGTGGTCGTCAAAGGTGGCAACGTTCTGCGCTATATCAACCAAGCGGAAACCTATGGGCTTATCAGTCGGGTCGACAATACCAGTTACTACCTGTTGGTAACCGACTCTGGGAGTCCAACTGGCAGCTACAACGCCTTACGGCCTTTGCAGCTGGATTTTGCAACAGGCCAGCTCCGGTTCAATCATGGCGCCACTGTCGCCGCGCCGGCGGATGACGACAACAGCACCCGTGTGGTTAATAGCGCCTGGGTCAAAAAGAAGGTCGATATGGCCGCGCCTGCGGGGCAGGTTGCGCACTTCGCGCTAAGCACACCACCAGCAGGATGGCTCAAGCGAAACGGGGCGGCCGTATCGCGCACGGCATATGCGGCGCTGTTCGCAGTCATAGGGACGACGTTCGGCGCTGGCGACGGTTCGACCACCTTCAATGTGCCGGATGACCGGGAGCTGATTGATCGCTCATGGACCGATGGCCTTAACTCGGCTGACGCAGGCCGGGCGCTGTTCTCGACCCAGGCGGGCCAGCTCGAATCTCATATCCACACCGGCACCGCGCTTTCTGGCGGGGCGCACACCCACACCGTGCCCAACAAGCGCGAATACGTCGACTCGGTCACCACCGCGAGCGTCAACGCCGTGTACGGCGATGAAATTCGCGAGGGCACTGATACGACGACAACTTCGTCATCCGGTACGCACTCGCACACCCTGTCGATCAATGCCACGGGCGGTAATGAAACCCGCATGGCCAACCGGGCCTATCTGGCCTGCATCAAGTATTGAGGAACATTCATGGCTAACGACCCTGACGAGCTGATCGAAGTGCCGGCACCGCTGGAGCTGGCCGAGGTGCTGCCTTGGTGGCAGCAGCCGGGCATAGAGCCGCCAAAGGTGTGCAATGTGCATCGGGGTACAGGTGAATATCTTTGCGTATCAGAAGCTGACCCCAGCCCGTTGGAGCCTGGCGTGTGGTTGTTCCCTGCCTATAGCTACCAGATCGACCCGCCCGTGCTGCAAGCAGGTATCGCCGCGTTGATCAATCGTGAAAACACCGGCTGGGAACTCGTCGCTGATCATCGCGGCGCCACGGTTTACACCACCGACACCGGCGAGCCCCGGCAGTGGCTGGCACTGGGCGAATTGCCCGAGGGCTACACCCTGCACGCCCCGTCGACGGAGTTCGACAAGTGGGAAGGCGAGCAGTGGGTGCCCGACGAGGCCGCGATTGTCGAGGCGGCGCGCATTGTGGCGTACCGAACGCAGTCGCTTGCGTCCCAGTTCGCCACCGCACGCATCAACACGCTGCAAGATGCTGTCGACCTCGACATGGCCACCGAGGCAGAAGCGGCCGCGCTTACTGCTTGGAAGGTCTACCGGGTCGAATTGAACCGCATGGATATCACCACCATGGCACCGGCCGATGATGACTGGCCTGCCAGTCCCAACGACGAAGCACTAGCCGCCTGGCTGGCTTCGCAAACTGAATAAGCGCCCCGCACTGCCGGGGCGTTTTCTTATCCGTTGTACCCCAAGGCCCCGCATGCGGGGCTTTCTCATATCTGGAGCATGACTTTATGAGTGGTTTTTTTCACGGCGTTACCGTAACGAGCGTCGACACCGGCGCCCGTAGCATTGCACTGCCGTCGTCCTCGATCATTGGCTTGGTGGATACCTTCACCCCTGGCCCCGATGCCACGGCCAAAGTAAACGACCTGGTTCTGATCACCAGCGAGCGCGAAGCGGTGGCGGCCTTCGGCACTGATTCGGCGATTACCAAGGCTTGCCGGGCAATTTACACCCGCGCTAAGGCAGTGATTGTCGCCTGTGGCGTGGCCAAGCTCGCAGATCCGGCAGAGCAGGCTTCGGCCGTTATCGGTGGTGTGCTGGCCGATGGCACCCGCACTGGCTTACAGGCGCTGCTCGATGGCAAAAGCCGATTCAACGCCCAGCCGCGCCTGCTGGTCACCCCCAAGCACAGTGCGACGCAAGCTGTGGGCACCGCTCTGGTAGCGTTGGCCGACAAGCTACGCGGCATTGCCATCATCGACGGCCCAAACACCACTGACGAGGCGGCGACCGCCTATGCGGCCGGCTTTGGTGCCAAGCGCGCCTTCCTGGTTGACCCCGGCGTGAAGTACTGGGACACCACCGCCGATGCAACGGTCGACGCGCCTAGCTCGGCCTGGGTCGCCGGCCTGTTCGCCTGGACCGACAGCGAGTATGGCTTCTGGGCCTCGCCGTCGAACAAAGAGTTTGTCGGCATCACCGGCACTGGCCGCGCTATTGAATTTCTCGACGGCGACGACACCTGCCGGGCCAACCTGCTGAACAACGCCAACATCACCACCATCATCCGCGACGACGGCTTCCGCCTATGGGGCAACCGCACGCTGTCCAGCGATCCGAAATGGGCATTTGTCACCCGCGTGCGAACTATGGATATCGTGATGGACGCGATCTTGTATGGCCACAAATGGGCGGTCGACCGCTCGATTACCGCGACCTATGTCAAGGACGTGACTGAAGGCCTGCAAGCGTTTATGCGCGACCTGAAAGCTCAGGGCGCAATCATCAACTTCGAAGTGTACGCGGACACCGAGCTGAACACTGCCAGCCAGCTTGAGCAGGGCAAGGTGTATTGGAACATACGTTTCACCGACGTGCCGCCTGCCGAAAACCCCAATTTCCGGGTTGAGGTCACCAATCAGTGGCTAACCGAAGTTCTCGACAACGCCGCCTAAGGAGCGAACTTACATGGCAATGATTCCCGAAACCCTGGCCAACCTAAACCTGTTCGTCGATGGCATCAGCTTTCAGGGGGATGTGCCCAGCCTGACCCTGCCCAAGCTCACTATGAAGATGGAGGAGCATCGGCCGGGCGGCATGGACATTCCCGTCGAGCTAGACATGGGCATGGATAAGTTGGAGGCCAGCTTCACTACCACGGGTGTGCGCCGTGAGGCGCTCAAGTTCTTTGGCCTAGCCGACGGTACCGCCTTCAATGGCACGTTCCGGGGCGCATTCAAGGGCCTGAAGGGAGCCATCAAAGCCGTCGTCGTTACCCTGCGCGGCACCCTTAAAGAAATCGACATGGGTGACTGGAAGCCAGGCGACAAGGCAGAGATCAAGCACGGCATCAGCCCCACCTACTACAAGCTCGAAGTCGACGGCCGCATGGTCTACGAAATCGATGCCCTGGGCATGAAGCGTGTCATCGACGGCGTCGACCAGTTGGCCGCGCAGCGCTCTGCCCTCGGTCTGTAACCCCATCTAACGAACTTAAGGAAACGAACCATGACCAAGCCACTGTCACCGCTGCCAAAGTATCTGCGCCTCGAGGCCGCCAGTGTTGTCGTTACGCTAAGCAAACCGACCGAGTTCAATGGCGTAACGTCGGACACCATCAGCCTGCGCGCACCGACCGTTCGGGACATCCGCGCAGCGTCGACCACTGCCAATGGCGATGAAGAGCAGGCGGAATTGAACCTGTTCGCGAGCCTCGCCGAAGTCGGCACTAAGGACTTGGAGGGCATGGCGCTGAAAGATTACACCCGCTTGCAGACTGGATACTTTCGCCTGGTGCACGACGACGGGATTTGATGCCAAGGTCCAGAAGGTCTTGGCCCAGCGGTTGGCCAAGGAACTGGGCTTTTCGTCTGGTGAAATCATGACCATGCCCTGGGAGGACATGGTCTGGTGGCTCATGGATTGAGCCGCTAAGGGGGTAACCGATGGCAAGCAAACTGGCGTTATCGCTAGAGATCGGCGGCGTGGTGGCGTCGTCGGTCGGTGCGGCTTTCCGCACTGTCGAAAGCAATATCGACAAGCTGGCGAAAAAAGGCGACAAGGCCAAGGTGCTCAAGAGCACCATTGGCGAAACGATAAAACTGCAATCGGAGTGGAAGCGGGCCCACGACACTGGCTCTGCAGCCGCTGACAAGCTGCTGCGAAAGCTCAACGGCAACCTTGAAGTGCTGCGCAAACAGGGCGTCGAGGTTGGCCGGCTGGGTCGCGAGTACCAACGGCTAGCCCGTGATGCAAAGGTCGCTGACCTGCAAGTCAAGGGGCATCAGCAGATAGCAGCTGGCAAGTCCTCGCTCAAAACAACTGTGGGTGCAGCGGCGGTGGGTGTTGGCCTGACCGCCATTCCCACCAAGGTCAGTGCGGATTACCAGGCGATCATCCGTGACATCGCGATCAAGGCCGACGCGGCCGGCAAGCCGCAGGAGGTAGAGCTCAGTCGCTCGGTTATTCAGACCTCTAAAGATACGGGCATGGCCCGTAACGATGTGGCCGATCTGATCAACCAGCTTGTGGGTGCTGGCATGGACTTGGACAAAGCCATGTCATATGCGACCACTGCCGCGAAGTTCTCGGTTGGCCAGGGAGCCTCCGGTGTCGACACAGCCAGCATGATCATGGCGTTGCAGCAGAACGCCAAGATCACCGACCCGAAGGTGATGCAGCAGGCGCTGGAGGCAATTGCCTACCAGGGGCAGGCGGGCAGCTTCGAGGCCAGCGACATGGCGAAGTGGTTCCCGCAGCTGCTCGCGGGCATGGAGAAGAATGGCATCACCGGGTTGGATGCCGTCTCGTCCCTGGGCTCGATGCTGCAGGTGCAGATGAAGACCGCCGGCAGCTCGGACGAAGCGGCGAACAACTTTAAGAACTGGATGGAGAAAATCGGCGCAAGCGACGTGGTCAAGGCCTACAAGGACGCAGGCATCGACTACCAGGCGTCACTCAACACTGGCCTGCAGAAAGGCATGAACGTCATCGAGGCGTCGATGGGGCTGGCCATGCAGTACGTCGAGGCTACCGACCCGGCCAAGGCGAAAAAGATCAAGGACGCCCAGGCCAACATCGACAAGGAAGTCGACCCGGAGAAGGCGAAGGCGGCCCTCGAGGCCCTGGAGAAGACACTGCGTACGGGCGATTTGTTCGCCGACATGCAGGTCAAGGCAGCGCTGACAGCCTATGGGCAGAACCGCGGGCTGTACAACAAGCTAAAAGCCGACTCTATGAAGGCGACCGGCATTCTCGACAAGAACCTGGCGGAGCGTCGAGAGACGTCTTCGCAGCGCTGGGCGGAGCTGTGGCAGGCCACTGACGATGCTATGCGCAGTATCGGTGATGCCATCCGGCCGGCCACTGACGCGTTCGCCCAAGGCGCCACGGCAGTGGTGCAGGGTATCACCAAGCTGTCGGACAAATTCCCCGAGGTTGCCATGGGCTTTGCTGGGCTGGCAGCGGGGATTGCTGCGCTGTTTGCGGTACGCAGCACGGCCAAGATCGGTCGCGGTGTTTTCAACGTAGCGCGTGGTCGCGGAATGGGGCGTCGGCGTCGTAGCCAAGTTGAGGCCAACCCTGCTGAAGCAGTTTCACCAGGGACCGGAAATCCGGTAATCGACGCTGGGCTGGGAGCACTAGGGAAGGTGCTGGGCTCGCCGGCTAGCAATGACGGCGGACAGCCGCTTGGCAGCGCGCCTCAACGGGTTTTCGTGGTGAATGCCGATGCCTTCCGCCGCATCGGGTCTGGCGGCGGTGACTCTGGCCAGGGCGTACAAGGTGGAAGCCGTCGAGCTCGGCGGCGTCGGCGCCGACAGGCTCGCTCTGTGGGCAATACTCAGGCAGTACCGAGCCCGTCGCCTGTCAGAAAAGTACCAAGTCCGTCACCGGTTAAGGGGGTGACGGCCACGGCAGATGTCGCAACTGGGGCCGGCAAGCTCGGGCGCGTTGTTCGTGGTGTGCGTGGCGTGACGCGCTTGGCGGGCAAGTTGCCCGGTGGCAAGTTTATTGATGCCGTTCCACAGGTGCTAGACACAGCCTTGAATGCACAGACCCGCGATGAGAAGGCCGAGGGCTATGGCAGCGCCGCCGGTGGTGTGGCGGGCGCTTGGGCCGGGGGAGCGGCCGGTGCAGCCATAGGCTCGGTGGTTCCCGTCATCGGTACCGCTATCGGCGGCGCCATTGGCATGGTCCTCGGTGGTCTTGGCGGCGATTCTATTGGGGGCTGGTTGGGTAAAGCCTGGTTCGGCGATGACAAGGCTGAGCAGCCGGAGAAGCCGGACGACAAGGCCCCCCAGGAAACTTCTGTAGCGGTCGTCTCAGAGCCTGTTGCGCAAGCCCCCGCATCCGTTTCGAAGCCTCCGGATCCAGTGGTGAAAGGTCTCGATCCAATCCAGCCACCGGCTTCTGATGTCGGCTCGCCCGAAGCGATGTCTGTCGCCAAATCTCCCACCCCGGTGGTGAAGTCGCCGGATCCGGTGGTCAAGGGTCTTGAGCCGACACAGCAAGCGTCCCCGGCGACCAGTCCGCCCCATGCGCCAAGTAAGTCCGTCGACCAGATGACGGACGAGGAAGTCGAACAGGCTTACAGCAGGTTGCCAGCGTTCGCACGGCGCGATCCGTTTGAGGGTGTAGGCGGTTTTGGCGAAGGGGACGGCGGGCTGGACCGTGACTTCGCGCCGGGCCTGTCACTCCAGCCGCTACTTGCTAAGCCGCGTGTCGAGTCTCCACCCGTCGATCAGCAACAGGCACTCGGTATGGCCATGCGTGCCATTGAGCAGGTGCCCCAGGTGTCCACCTCTATTGCGCCTGTGATCAACCGAGTCGTCGAGCGAAGCCAGCCCGGCCTGCTCGAGGTCCAGCAGACCGACAAAGGTAGCGCCGTGGGTGATGTTGTGAAGTCGCTGGTCGAGTCGGTGCAGGCGCCGGTCCCGGCAACGGCGGCGGCGGTGCAGGGCATTGAGAAGGCGAAGCCTGAGGCGCCCAAGGTTGAGCAGGTATTCAACTTGTCAGTGAGCATGCCGGTGACGGTGCAAGGAGATGTGAAAGATCCGTATCAGGTGGTGCGAGCCATGGAAGCACCGTTACGCGACCTCATCGGTAGGGTTCAGGGAGAGTTGGCTAGCCGTCAAGCAAACGTCCAGCTATTCGATGCTTCTCACGTTTAAGGAGGTGCCATGGCTTACATGGAGCAAATGAAGTCCACGCTGTCCTCTCTGGTGGCGGCAGGCGAGGCCGGTCGCACCCGCCTCGACGGCATGTTGGGGCCGCTCAACGGTGCCGTCAGTGACATGACCGGTGCGGCCTCGGAGTTAGAGACACTGCCAATCATTGGCCCTGCGGTGGGTGCCAAACTGCAACGTACCATGCGTGCGATCAACGCTGCACAGTCGACAGTGGGCATCGTAGCGGCTAAGTACAGCCAAGTGACCAGCGCTGCTAAACAGGTGCAAGAGCGACTGGGCTCGCTCGGAGAGCAGGCCAGCAAGGCCGGGGCGGCGATCAACCGCATGGCCGGCAAGCTCAGTCCCTCACTGGGCAACATCTTTCCCAGCACCGCCTTGTCTGCGGATGCCACCCCCGCAGCCGAGGCGGTAAAGCCGTTTCCTCACTTGCTGATCTTGCAGCCGCTCAAGGCGGGTTCCCAACCGTTCTACTTCAACCTGGACACGGCAGCGTTCGACGAACTGCAGCGCCGTACAGCGTTCCGCTGGGCGTCCCAGGAGCGCCTGACCCGTGATATCGCCCAGCAGGGCGTAGGGCAGGGCGAGGACACGCTTACCGTGAAGGGCGCTGTGTTCCCGCTGTTCAAGGGCGGCATCAGTCAACTGGACGCGCTCCGCACCATCGGGAAGCTTTTACTGCCGGTCAGCCTGACTACCGGGTATGGCGCGGTGTTGGGTAACTGGTGCCTGCAGAAGGTGGAGGAAGACCAATCGGCGCTGCTAGCTGGGGGCATTCCTCGCAAACAAGGCTTCAACCTGGAGTTCACGAAGTATGGTGATGACCTGCAGAACGTCTGAGGGTGACCTGCTCGACACCCTTTGCCAGGCTTACTACGGCCACCTGCTTGGCACGGTTGAGGCCGTGATGGAAGCCAACCAGGGGCTGGCTGATGAGCCTCAGCCCTTCCGCGCCGGGGTGCTGATCACTTTCCCCGAAAGGCCTGCATCTGATGCGGAGGAAGTCACCCTTTGGGATTGACCCTTGAGCCCGTGCAACAAACCCCGCCCTGAGCGGAGTTTTTCATTCTGGAGTCCCCATGAAACCCACTTTTCGAATCGTCGCGGACAATCGGGACATCACCACGCTGATCAACGACAGGCTCTTGTTATTGCGGACATCGGATAAGCCCGGCATGGAGTCGGACGAGTTCGAGCTGCGCATCGATGATCGCAACCAGGCCGTCACGCTACCCAAGCGCGGCGCCAAGATTGAAGTCTTCCTGGGCTATGAGGGTAAGTCCTTGGCCCGCCTGGGCAGCTACACAGTCGACGAGATCGAGGTCACCGGCCCGCCGGACACCATCACCCTCCGAGGCAAGGCAAGCGACATGCGTGGCAGCGGGAAGACCACCCGCAGCGGCAGCTGGGAGGGCGTACCGCTCGCGCAGATTGTCAGCGAAGTCGCCGCACGCAATGGCTGGAAGCCTGGGTGTACGGTGCAGACCAAGGTGCCCCGCGTCGATCAGCGCAACGAATCGGACTTCAACTTCATCACCCGCCTGGCCAAGCAGTACGACTGCACTGCCAAGGTCGGCGATGGCCAGTTACTGGTGATGCCTCGTCAGGGCGGCACCACCCCTGGAGGCAAGACGTTCGGTGCCGTCACCATCAATCGCAGCGACGTGAGTCGTTACTCGTTCCGGCTCGGTGATCGCAGCACGCAGAAGGCGGTGAAGACCCAGCATCAGGATAAGAAATCTGGCGTGTTGAAAGTGGTTGAGCTGAGCAATGACGAGGCTCCTGAGGGCCTGCCCGCAATACACACCGACCGACACATTTACCCGCACAAGACTGCTGCCGAGCAAGCCGCTAAGGCCCGCTTGGCCGCGTTCAACCGCAGCACGGCGAGTGTGCGTCTGGAAATGGTCGGGCGCACCGACTTGTTTGCAGAGCGATCGATCAATGCCCAGGGCTTCAAGGTCGGCCTGGATGGCGAGTACCTGGTCGACAGTGTGGAGCACGTATTCACAGCCCCAGGATGGTCGACCACGGTCGAGTGCAACGGCGGGAAAAAGGGCAAGGCTAAGGCCAAGGGCAAGAAGAAAAAACAGAACAGACCCCTGCGCACGGTGGATGTAGCCCCGGCGTAACCAACTACTCACAGGAAACAACGCGATGCCTATCAACGAGAAACAACTGCAGCAGATCCTCCCGAACGCCGGCCGTAAAGCCGGCGTTTTTGTTCCCGCCCTAAACGCCACCATGGGCAAGTTCGCCATCATCACGCGCCTGCGCATGGCCGCGTTCCTCGCTCAGATCGGGCATGAGTCGGGCCAGCTGCAGTACGTCCGCGAGCTGGGCAGTGACAAGTATCTGTCGAAGTACGACACCGGCAACCTCGCGCAGCGCCTGGGTAACACGCCGGAGGCGGACGGTGATGGCCAGCTCTACCGTGGCCGTGGGCTCATCCAGGTGACGGGCCGGTTCAACTACGAGGCCTGCAGCGAAGCCCTGTTCGGTGACAGCCGGTTGCTCAATACCCCCGAGCTGCTCGAGCAACCTGTCTACGCCTCGATGTCGGCCGGCTGGTTCTGGCAGAAGGAGGGCCTGAACACCTTGGCAGACAAGGGTGACATCTTGACCATCACAAAGCGGATCAACGGCGGTACCAACGGCCTGGAGGATCGCAAAGCCATCTACAAGCGAGCGCTTGAGGTGCTGCGGTGAGCACCTGGGCCATTCGCTTGGTCGCTGTGGCGCTGCTGCTGGCCGCCAGCGCTGGCGGAGCACGGGCAGCCTGGGTGTGGCAGGCCAACGCGTACAAGGCACAGCTCTCTAAACAGGCCGATGAGTACGGCCTGGAGCGAGAGCGGGCTGCAGCGGTAGCCCTCGAGCAGCTGGCGCAAGAACAGGATGCGCGGCGCGCCCTGGAGGCCCGCTTACAGGCCCAGGCACAAACGCACTGGAAGGAGATGGAAGATGCTCAACAAACTCAAGCTCGCCTACGTGACCGGCTTGCTACCTCTGATCTGCGGCTGTCAGTCCTGGTCGACGTCGGAGCCCTTGCCGGCTCGGGTTGTGACGGTGGGGTGCGAGACGCCGCCGGCACCGGAGGCGTGGTACATGGCGCCGTACGCGCCCAACTTGACCGAGCGCATGCTCAACGAATTGTCGCCATCACCGACGAAGGCGACCGGGGACTGATCGCGCTGCAGGCCTGCCAGGCCTACGTCCGCGAAGTCACCCAGTAGAAAAGAGGCGAGCCGGGCGGATGCGTCAACATCCAGCCCGGCCCGCGGAACCCGCAGACCATTCCTGCAAGTCCAGCCGCAGCCTCTGCCTTGTGCACAAAGCGCGGCGAGCCTAACACCTGTTTATCTATACAGTAAAGACTTGCATACCTATGACCTCTCCAATCATCCCCTGGATGGGTGGCAAACGCCGCCTGGCCGACCGCTTGATCCCCCTCTTTCCCCCTCATGAATGCTATGTCGAAGTCTTCGCTGGCGGTGCCGCGTTGTTCTTCATGCGTCCCCAGCCCGCCCCGGTGGAGGTGCTGAATGATCTTAACGGTGACCTGGTCACCCTCTACCGCGTTGTGCAGAACCACTTGGAGGAGTTCGTGCGTCAGTTCAAATGGGCGCTCAGCTCTCGCCAGATCTTCGAGTGGCAGAAGATGACACGCCCCGAAACCCTCACCGATATCCAGCGCGCTGCTCGGTTCTTCTACCTGCAGCAGCATGCCTTCGGTGGCAAGGTCACCGGGCAGACGTTCGGTACCGCCACCACGGGGCCAGCCATCAACCTGCTGCGCATCGAGGAGAACCTTTCCGCCGCCTGGCAGCGCCTCGCCGGTACCTACGTCGAGAACCTGTCCTGGCTCGCCTGCGCCGAACGCTATGATCGAGCGCACACGTTCTTCTATATGGACCCGCCTTACTGGCAGACCGCAGGCTATGGCGTCGACTTCCCCTTCGAAGAGTATGAGCGCATGGCCGACTTCATGCGCCGGTGCAAGGGCAGGGTGATGGTCAGCATCAACGACCACCCGGACATCCGCCGCGCCTTCGACGGCTTTCACTTCGAGTGCCTGGATATCCGCTACAGCAACACCAACCAGCGGCAGGGCAAGGCGGAGGTGACCGGCGAGCTGGTGATCATGAACTGGCTTCCGTCAGAGCTGCAGCAGCTTTTCTAACTGCATATATTGGAGCAAGCGCACAACTTCAATGCAGAGAGTGATAATTAGATCGATAGTGTGCATAGCTTTCTCCGGGTTGAGTGTGCCCGCTCGGCTAGGTGGCGAGTGCGTTAATACTTCAGAAGCGGTGATTTAGCCGGGGAAGTTTGTTTCTTGTCAATGGTTATTTTATTTGGAGCGTTTTTGGGCTGGTGGTTAGGGGGTTCTTAATCACTGTCCAAGCGGCTGAGCGCTTTAATTACCTGGCTTTCGAAGTGGCTGTACTACAGCGAGGGCGAGAGTTGTACTACAGGAGTCACGGGATTTGTACCACAGTGGAAGCCTTGTTCGTACTACGACAAGGCTTTACTTGCGGTGTTGCAGAAGACTAATTTACGTAACTACGGAAACCTAATTTAGGTAACTACAGAAACTTAATTTAGGTAACTGCTGAAACCTAACTTAGGTAACTGCTGCAACCTAATTTAGGTAGCAGCAGAAACCTAATCTACGCAGTTACAGAAACCATAATTTATATTTCAGGTCACAGCTGCGCGTCACAGGCCAGCTCGGCCAACCGCTGACTAGCGACATTGTCGACCAAAATCTCCAATCGCTCGATATCGGCGCGAAGCAGAACATGCCCCATGTCCAGGCCAAGGCAGGCCCCCTGCGCGTTGGCTTGGGCAATCAAGCAGTTTACGGGGCTGCTGGCAGCTTCAATTGATGCGAGGAGCAGACGAAGGCGCCGCTGGATCTCGTCTGGTAGCACCATGCCAGGTACCAGTTCTCCGCTTGGGAATCGGTAGCGCTGCGTCATGGCTGGTTACTCGAGTAGGTGGAAGTCGCTGCGGCTCTGGGGGTCTTTCGTTGAGCCGCGACAGTTCATGCCCCTAAGTGGCGGGTGGCCAGGGAAAAACACTAGGCCCTCAGCCTCAAGCGCAAACGCCAGTGCGTGCATGCTCACCGTTCTGAGGCTTGTGAGGCTTGCACCGCCCTCTAGCCGCTGGATGGCCTGCGGGCTAACGCCGGATGCTGAACTGAGGTCTTCGATGCTCCAGCCCAGCAGTTCACGGGCAGGCGCAGAATGAACGTCCCTAAAACTGAGTGGCAGATGGTCCATGAGCCACGCGATAGCTTCAATTTGATTATCGTCCAGGTTGAGGCGAAGCGGTTGCCGGTCGAGCACTTCAGTCATCATGATGTCACTATGATATCTGTATATTTATACAGTATAGGTTATGCTGGCGACGCGGCAAAGTGGAGTGAACACGTTCAGCCAGTCATCAGCGTTGAGCGCATACGCTCTCGCTCTCGAATTTTGCTCGACCGCCTGACAGTTTCAACGCAAGCTCTGAATTTTTCACGTGAGATGCAATGAGGAAAATGAGGATGTCCGACAACATTAAGGTTGCAACGGCCTGGGCCCTGTGGGGCTTCTTGGCCATTGGTTTCCTAGGCTGGACGTTGTTTGTGGTACTGGAATATGTACAATTTCCCTGCGATTCAAAGTTAGATTTAGCTCCATGGGTAGCTATATTTATATCGCTTCTAGCGCTAGGCGCTACTGTCTGGCAAGCACATCTTTCGCGAGCTCACAACAAGTTAAGTGTGCGTCCGCATTTGGCAGGTCATAGCACCTACAATGATGAAGGTGTTTATAAATTCGAGCTGCGTAATGTTGGGCTTGGTCCGGCGATTATTACCGGTGCCAGAGTTTATCGCAACGGTGTGCTGGTAGAGGGGGAGGGGCCGCCTCTCGTAATCAAAGTATTTGATGGGGTGCCAGGTTGTGAGTTGCTGGAGCATGAGTTTTTCTATCTTGAGTATGTGCTTCCTGCCGGTAGTTCGGTAGAGATATGCACTGTAAAGTTTGATGAGGGGATTTCAGATATCGACACCTTTCTGGCTGGTCATCTTGCGCTTGAGCTAGATTACATGTCGGCATACGAAGAGTTACTTCCGATGTTCTCGACACGTAAGGCTTAGCACCATCATGGTGTGGGGGTTTTACGCAGGCTCGATGGAAGCCCCGCCGTAGAGCTTGGCGAGCTACGCGCAGAGAGCTGGACATCCATGCTGACTTCGAGGCATAGTTTCACTCCATTGGCCCTGGTCGGGTCAGTACACTTAAAAGGAGTTAAAGATGCAATTTGTTTTTCTGAATGCCGATGATACTGCTGCTGCGTTGATTGAATCCTCGCCAACGTTTGTGGCCAAGTACCCGGAGCAGGCGGCTGCCGTTCAGTACGTAAAAGACGCAGCTGTTGATCTCTTTAAGAAAAAATATCAAACAGCGCAAGCTGCGAGTGAGATTAATGATGGCGTACTGCACATGCCAATCTGGAAGGGTGTGGGTGTGACCTTTGGTACTGCCACTCATGTGGGTGCGGAGCCGGAGCAATGGCCGTTGCCCTTCACGGTCCCGGGTAATCCTGTGATTCTCGTGAATCTCTGGACTTCTTTGGCGATTAACTAATAACAAGAGAGCCCATGGCGTGGCAGATCAGTTTCTGGAAGAAACAAGGTGCCGTATGGCGCAGCTCCTAGCAGAGCTTGAGTTTTCGATAGCTACAGTTGAAATGCTTCCGGTCACGGGTGGTCCGGCTACCGAAGGGGCGCGAGTGCGGGCTCTGGAGTCGATGAGAAAACTTCGGAGCGAATACCTATCGATAGGTGAGGCTTTGGGTGGTTTACCAAAGAAGCCGCTTCACTGACGCGCATATGTCACGTGAGCCGATCCTAGGATCGAGTTAGCTGAACCATTCGGGCGAGATTGGTGCAAACCGTTGTAAAGGCGCTTACGCCCTGAAGTTATGGGGTTGAGCGCCTTCTCTGGTCCTACGGCAGCACAACTGGTGTGTTGCGCTGAAGTTTACTCTTTTTGAATTCGATTCCATTCTTGCGAGTACCGCTCGGTTTCGTTCACGCAATTTTCGCATTAAACGCTGCCGTAATAGCCTGCTTGTTCTAGTGCCACTGATAGATCTTTGCCCTCTAGGGTTGCCTGACACTCATTATGATGACCGCCAGGATCCTCTACCCCCTCACACTCTCGGTGCAAATGAGGTTTGAGTACTGCTTTCTGAGCTGTGCTGAGTTTGTCAAATCCTTTATCAAGAGCCAACTTAGCGATACCGCTAACCTTATCGTCCGAGTGGTCAAGATCGCCGTTTTTAAGTAACTGCTCTAGTATTGCACTTTCTTCGCTCATTTGTGTTCCTTATTTATAGTGCGTTTTTTGAATGTCAGCGCTGAGTATTCAGGGGTTATGTCTATTAAGTCTTCTAGTCCAAGTTTAAGCTCAGGCTCTTAGTTTTTGGGGCTGTTGTATTGGCCCTGTTGAATTATTTCGTTTGTCCAAGCGAGAACAAGGCAAAGTCCCAGATTCTGAACGCCCCATCTGCGTCTTTCATCCCCAGCGTAACCATTATAAATTTGCGAAATTTGTTCTTCGTAGAGAGCTTCAAAGTCTCCATAGACGGAGCTGTCTAGCAGGAAGCTCAGATCTATATCATTGCCGCATTGTTCTTTAAGGAAGCGCAATGTTTTTCCCGATTCAATTGCGCTATGTATATCAGAAATTGTGATGTTGTTGTGTCTGCCAGAATCAATTACCTTATTGATTTGCAGTATTAGTCCTGTGAGTGCTGTTATTTCCATGTGATCTCCATTCAATTTTGATTGTTTGGGATGTATAAAATGTCATTTCTCATTGAGTGCCACTGTTTTGAGATCACTCAGTAAAGGTCAGAGTGTCTACAGTCAGGGCCTACAGGGGGAGGGTGAGCCATAAGACATTCCATACGAACCTAAGCCCATTTGGCGTCTTTTCCTTGTCCTTCCGCAGCGCACTCGGGCGGGTTCAAATCCCTATCCTTGGTGGATGGGATGGATCAGTGCAGGTGAGACATAGAGCGGTACTTTTTAATGAGACGATCAAGGCGCGCCCGCATCTGGACTACCTCCCAGTCATTACCTGGCCTGCCTTGATCATCCACTATGAACGAGTTCCTGACCCGTTCCAGGACCTGAAGATCAGTGAGTTTGTCGAGCTCGGCTGATGTGAGTTGGGGGTTATTTGCCAGTACCAGGGCACGTAGCTCTTCCATTGCTCGGTCGCGTTTCATCGACAAACTCCTTTTGCCAGCTCGAGGATTATAGCCCGCGCAGATCACCCCTCCTCCGAATCATGATCAGTGGCTAGCTCGTCGTCAGTAGGGGGGATCCGTGGGGCAAAAATGGGGCAAGCCGTAGGCCATTCCATGCCAAATTATGCCCAATTAGACGTTGATACGTAGGTACAAAAAAGGCGCCCAAGCCCCTATTTATTGGGGCTTGGACGCCTTTTCTTATCCCTACTCCAGCACAGTCGGTGTGTGATGTTCATTACGTGTCAGTAGAGTCGGATTGTGGGAGTCCTCTGTGGTTTTTTGATGACTTTTAAGTTCGCCTCATATCGGACTATGGCTTTGATTGCTCAGTCGCCAGCTACCGGGATAATATCATCTACGAGTGCATAAATCGTAGGATCATTTAGGGCGACCCAGCGCAAGAAGGCAGAGTATTGCTGAGCATCCCTCACCATGTGTCGTATATGCAATACGGCTTGAGCCTTGTCTTCTTCGATTGTATTTGGGTCGATGTATTTATTGATGTACCTAACAAAAGTTGCATACTCCGAAAATAGCCGCTTCTTCATGTATGCTGAGGTGACTTTTTTGTTTCCGGTGTTATCTTCGTTGAATATCCTATGTATGAGTTCTGCGGTAGACTGCGTGCTTTCGTCAGGTAATCTAGCAATAATTCTAACTTTTGCCCCGGGTGACGCTGGGGCGATATGTTCGATCGCCCTTAATATGTCGATGCGATCGTCGGTGCAGTTCAATAGGTTGTTGTAATGATGTCTTTTGAAGTTGTTGCATCGTGCGCATGATAGAAATAAATTTTCCCACGCATAGGTGAGTTCCTCATCACCTTCATGTGCTACAAAATGCTCGACGTTCAAGGAGAGTGGTTCTTGTGTCTCGCAAATATAACACTTACCAAGGAAGTCACGATTGAGTGCTTCGAGAACGTCATCACCTGCATAGTTTCTTCTCGCAGCCAACGATGCCGGAGGCGGGAAGCTTCTAGTTACTTTGAACATTTAGATGTCGCCACGTTTATGTTTGAGAATTTTGTTTATGGCGATTTCTAGGTGCATCTCTGATTCGCTATCCATGCCGCCTCTAAAGGGGCTAAGCTCTTTAGCTAAAATCATGGCCTCATCTGATATGCTTTCTTTTGATGTGAGCTCTACGAGTCGTCCTATTTTGTCCTCTAGATTTTTTGAAATCACTGGTACGCCGAGAAGTCCCTCAACGATAGCCTCTATTGAATACATGGAAAGGTTTTTAGAGACCTGGTTGGAAGAGATGTCGAAAATTATCGTATCGTCTGTGGAGGTTATGACGAATGGGGAGTGAGTGCTTACAATAAATTGAATGTTAGGGAATGATTTATATAAGAATGGCAATATCTTTCGCTGAAGTGAGATGTGCAAGTGAGCATCTATTTCATCGATAAGTACGATGCCGGTCAGGTCTGTGGGGATGATACGATGATATTCTGCTCTAATGAATAAGTCGGAATATATTTCAAATATTGCAGCGTAGCCGGATGAAAGGTTTTGAAATGTGAAAGGCTTCTTGCCCTGCTGGTGAATGTAGTATCTTAATTCGTCGGGATTGAAAACTGCCCTAACAGATTCATCCTCAAACAAATATTGTAGATTTTCATTAAAGCTATCGAACCAATTTTTGATTTTTGTTTCTATGTGTGATCTTCGGTCGGTTGCTAATGCAAGTCTGACTTGCATATTTACCAAGTGCTGTTCAAATTCTTTGCCAAACTTGTGATCTGGAAAATAGCGTGTTTCTGTCTTCTTATATGCCTCTGCTGATGTAACGGCTTTAATTTCTGCCTGTCGGTATGCGGTGTATAGGCGAACGACAGCCTTGTTGCTCTTATAGTCCTCCAGCAGATTTTCTCCATTGTGAATTCGTACAAGGCATGGATCTTTGTCAAATTCCTGTTTGCGTAAATTGCGAGTTGATTGGATTTGGTTCCGGTAATTTTCTTCGTATTGCGGATATAAATTGATTTGCTCTATGAGACTTTTGATCTGATCTTTTCGAAGTTCGTCTTGTGTGAATTCGTGCGAGACTAGTTTTTTTAGTCTTTCGTGAATGCAGGTGAGTAGAGATGTTTTTCCTGCACCATTCTTGCCTATGATTATGCAGTTTTGTCCATTGAGCCTAAAGCGGTATCTCTTTTGAGTGTTAACTAAGAAGCCAGCAACTGCGTGCACATTTCCCATGTTTTAATCCTTTGTGTTTCTATCGCTTTGTGCGGATCTGCCGGAACGGGGCGTCCATATGTCCTAAGGATCAATGTGCCATTCTCGCCTTCGACCTAGGCTGGAATCAATGAGCAGTCAGTGCGGGGTGGCGTGGCCGTCGTGCTGGTGTAGACTCATTTGGGTCTCGAGTATCAGCTAGTCGCCCAGTGCAAGCCCGGCCAATGAGCCCTTTGCATACCCTGGTTGGGGGGGATTATTGGGCATATTTAGGGCAATTACCGGGCCGCTTAGCGCCGAAGCAGCCCGAGGGAAGATAAGCAGTCACCCCGGCTTGCTGGCTTATTCAAGCCTGATGACCGACACGGGCGGATTCAAATCCCTATCACCGCTGGTCTAAAACAGGCAGCTCGGCCCAGATGAGACTAGTTCCGGTCGCCACGCAATTGCGGAGGACAGGGCAAACTGAAATCTATACAAGCACTCGATTTTGTATAGGATTATCGCCCGTCGATCAGGAAGTGTCGCACCCGCTATTGGGCAGCCGGCGCCATGGGTCTATGGTGGGATCACTATGGGAAGGAATCGCAGGCCGAAGGAGGCCTTATGAGAACTCGAGGCGAGGTCTTTTGGGATTGGGCTGACCCGATTTTGCATCACCGTGATCACGTAGAAGTGCTGGACGACGGGACATCCATCGACGTTCAAGTACGTCTATCTCGAACTGGCAGTACGCAGCTATTCATAGGCGTGTATTCGCCGCGTGGCAACGTCATTCACGAAGAGTCATTTGACAATCGGCCAGGGGAGACGATGAGTACTGCGCTGGCTTGGGGCGTGGATCTAGCTCGCCAGGCGGTGATGGAAGCTGCATAGAGGTACTTTGAGAAGCCCAGCCGAGAGCTGGGCTTTTTTGTGGCCGTCAACGCGAGGGTGGTTGGTACAAAATTGGTACGGATTGTAGAGTGGTGCATTAAAGCCACCGTGGATTAAGGCCTCTGAGTAGTACCGTCCCAATCCATCATCGGGGCAACGCTGAAGCGGCGTGACGGTTCAGGCGGCATGGTTTGTGGCTTTGAAGCTGATTCTAGGGGCATTCTGGTCTACGCATTTTGGTGCCGTTTTTGGGGGTTTTGAGCGTTTTGGCCTGGCATTGGGGTATGTACCACCGCCAACCACGCTTGTACCACCGAAATCGTGGCAACGATTAGAGCAAGGAAAAAGGCCGATGGGACGCTCAATTACTGCGTCCAGATCCGTCCGAAGAAAAAGGGTGTCATAGTTTATCAAGAAGCTCAGACATTCGCCCGCAAGCAGGCCGCCCGGGCCTGGGCGAAGCGACGAGAGACCGAGCTCGCTGTTCCTTGCGCGATAAGGTTGATTCCGAAATCTGCCAGCAGGTGCTGGTGGATTACGCGCTCTGGCGGATGAGTCCCGTAGATGGAGGCATCAGACCGCAGACGGCCGGTAATGATCTGGCGCACCTGGGGTCGGTGCTGTCCCTGGCCATGACGGAGTGTCTGGCACAGATCGGCTGAATACTCGGCACCTCTGTATTCGCCGTTGTCGCGTGAACTGATCGAGCTTGGGTAAGTGGAATTAAGATCGAGAGAGCCGGATGAAGAGCATGCAACAAACGAGGTTTTCTGATTAGGGAGATAAAAGACCCTGAGGCGTTCAACCTTGCATCATCTGGTCATTGTTTCACCGACCCTCCCTTCGGGATCGCAATTTGTTGAGCGTCAGCTTGGAGTACGGTTGCAGACAGGTGGTGAGCATCCGCGCATGAGCACTCACAACCTGCTGCTGCGGTTAGGAGAGTCTTTATATCTTGAAGTGATAGCTCCGGACAGCAAGGCGCCGTTGCCTACGAGGGCTAGGTGGTTAGGTCTGGATGGACTGAGCGAGCAAGCGTCGCCATATCTAGCCCACTGGGTCGCGCGTACAGAGCATCTGGATACCGCAGACGGAGCACGCCGAGATGTTGTTGGCGAGATTGAACCGATGAGCAGGGAAGCACTTTCGTGGAAAATAACTATTCAGCCTGATGGGCATCTACCTCTGAATGGGGCAGTCCCGAGCTTGATCGATTGGGGCGAATCGGAGCATCCAGCTCAGAGTCTCGGTGATCAAGGCTGCGAATTGGAATACTTGGAAAGTGCTTTACCGGATCCCCGTCTGTTGGAACGGCAACTGGAGTCTATAGGTTTCATTGGCGCGGTGAGTGTATTACGCAGCGAGCGACATGCATTGAAAGCGTATATCAATACACCGAATGGCCTTAGTCATCCTGTAACCAGCAACCTGTCTTTTGCCGATTTTATGGCCGGGCAGAATTGGGCAGCGTGTGATGAGGAGATCTTATCGCTGAACGTCCGCCATGGGTCGTTTGCTGTCACTCGCGCCCGACCGCTTTCGACCGGAACAGGCCTCTTTGCCAAACGCCAACCACCGTTCTTAGCCTGAACGCAGTCTGTGACGAACATTGAGGTGGGCCTGTCCCGTAACAACGGCCGCCCAGAGCACGAGTGCGCTTGCAGTTGACCGCGTCGCCCATTGCCGTAGAATCGCGCGCCCGAAATTCAGTAGGCATGTCGAGAGGGAGCTTCTATGCAGCGGGTGATGATCATTGGTCAGCCAGGATCTGGGAAAAGTACCCTGGCGCGCAAGCTTGGCGAGCGCACAGGCTTGCCGGTCGTGCATATCGACACGATTCATTGGCAGCCAGGGTGGGTCGAGCGGAGTCGGGACGAGAAGACGCGTCTTTGTCATGAGGTCGAGGTCCGTGAGCGCTGGATCTTCGAAGGCGGGCATTCGACCACATGGCATAACCGGCTGGCTCGCGCTGACATGTTGATATGGATTGATCGCTCAGCACCGCTTCGATTTTGGCGCGTGTTCCTCAGAACGGTGTTGAACCGCGGTCAATCCCGGCCTGACTTGCCGGACAACTGTCCGGAGCTGCTGGCCAACCTGCCGGAGTTTTTCAGGTTCATGTGGCGAACGAAAACCTCGTCTCGGGAGGCGATGAAGCGATTCGTGGCGACGGTCCCGTCGGGCTGTCGCGTCATCTGCCTGCGGTCCAATCGGGATACCGATGCTTTTCTCGCGAGCATGGGCATGCGTCCTGATCAGGTTGTGCAAGGGCATTAGATGTTAGATCGCGCTCGATTGGCGGCAGGCGCCTGTCGTGAAGTCGCATCAGAACGTTTTCACTTGTCCAAGGAAACCCCATGGCGCTGACCAGCAAGATCACGGCCTACAACTCTGCATGGCCGCAACGGTACGAGGCGGACAAAGTGCTGCTTGCCTCGGCATTCGGCGATGAGCTTGTCGCCATGCACCATGTAGGCAGCACGGCTGTCCCGCAACTTGCGGCCAAGCCTGAGATCGATGTGCTGATAGAGGTTTCAGCGCATCGCAATGAGGCAGCGCGAGACGAGGTGTTGCTGACGCTGGGGTATGTGCGCGGCAGTGACCTGTCGGAAGGACACCACTTCTACCGCCGCAATGTTGGCGCGATACGGACCCACAAGATTCACATTTGCAGGCGTGGTCACCATTCAGTTATCCAGATGCTGACGTTCAGAGATTTGCTCAGGAGCGACGCCTCCCTTCGGCAGCGATATCAAGATCTCAAGATGGAACTGGAAGCCACCAATATCAGCGGAATGGCCGAGTATCTGGAGAAAAAGGCGCCGTTCATTATCGCGGCGTTGCTTGAGGTCGATAAGGGGCGAGGGTGATGGTCCGCCATGGATCGGTTAGCGACGGTCTGCCCTCGACCGTCGCTTTGGATGGTCAGACCTCCGTCTGCTCTGCCATCTCCAAGGCATCGTCGACCTCAATCCCCAGATATCTGACGGTGCTTTCAAGCTTCGTATGGCCAAGCAAAAGTTGGACTGCCCTCAGATTCTTGGTTCTACGATAGATCAACGAGGCCTTTGTTCGCCGCAGCGTGTGGGTGCCGTACAGCGCTGGATCAAGGCCAATGGCTGTCACCCAGGCTTTCACTATTCGAGCGTATTGCCTGGTGGAGAGATGAGCTGAACCGTGTAGCCGACTCGGAAATAGACAGTCCTCGCTACGGAGATTAGCCTGGTGCATCCAGGCTTCCAAAGCCATACGGGTTTGCTCGGTGATCTCAAATTGCACTGGATGGTGAGTTTTCTGCTGCATCACGATCGCTCGTGACGACACATGCTCTCCATGGGCTACGTCCCGTACACGAAGCTTGGTTAAGTCGCAGGCTCGCAGCTTACTGTCGATTGCCAAGTTGAACAACGCCAGATCCCTGGATGTCTCCGCGATCTGGAGCCTTACCCGGATGGGCCAGATATCTCTGAGTCGGAGCGGGGCTTTCTGCCCGACTAGCTTTCCCTTGTTCCACGGGCGATGGGTGTAGATAGCAGCGATTTTCATGAGGTCTCCTCCGCGTTAGAGGAGGACAAGGGTGAACTCGATGCGATGGACGGTCGCTAACCGACCCTTTGCGGACACTGAGGTCCTACGCTGAAGTCTAGACAGCTTGTCGCCCTCTAAACACTCAACCTAGTTATCAGCGTCCACTGTCGAGCCTAGGAATTTCTCGACAAGTCAGCTATCTGTCGTCGCGCTCACTTGCCCCCAAGGTTCGCTCGAGCCCATTGCTCAGCGGTGGTTACTGGAATCGAATGCTGTTCGTTGAAGGTTCCCGATTTAGGCCATGCCACACCTCTGCCCTGTGCGAACACAGCACGGTACTTTTTGATGTGATGGGTAGGGTCTTTTCTCAGCTCATCCATCAGGAAAGGAACAGTCCACACGTTGGTTTTGAACGGACGACCCAGCGCATGTTCGAGGATGTTCGCGACTTGTCCATACGACACCGTGTCGCCTGAGAGATAGACAATCTCGTTGCGGAAGCGAGGTTCGAAGAAGACGATTTCCGCCGTGAGAGCGCCGATGTCGTCTGGTGTGGTGAGCGTCACGCTGTTCTCAAGACTGCCGAGAGCGTTAACGGTGTCATTGTCGAAGTCGACGACCTCAAATACGGGCTCGAAAAGGAAGCTGGTGAACATGCCCGTCGAGATAATGACCCATTCAGTTTTGTCTTGCGCACGAAGCGCCTCGCGTACATCGAGTTGAGAATCGAAAAGATCTTGGGGGCTGCCCCGACCGATCACTTCGAAGTCCACGCCAAACTGCCACGGGAAATAGCGCTTCACTCCCGACCTTAGCGCTGCGGTTGCCAGTTTCATGGGGGTTTCTCGACCCGCGACCATACCGGCACAGCCTATGACGGTATCGAACCGGGCGAACACTTCAGCTAACTGTTCAATTGAATCGTTAACCAGGTCGGCTGCCACCATCTGAATGCCCAGCCCGCGAAGCTCATCGATTTCGATCTTTTTCTCCGGTATCTGGGTGTTAATGGTCGACTCTCGGAGAAGAACGCTGATTTGGGAACCGGGGGCGCGTTTTGCCACTCGCGCGAGATTGCGCAAAACCGGGAGACCAAGTTCCCCGGCGCCGAGAACAAGAATGGATTGAGGGGCAAGTGGGGTTGTTTCGGTCATGATTCCTCCTGAGGCGTGATGCCTATAACATAAGCAAATGCTGGCATGATCAGGCAGTACTCGTAAGAAGGCACACGCGTGATACCTAGGAGGAATAAATGACCAACCAAGAGGCTCTGAGCCAGGCAGAAGCCATCTGCCAAACGCTCCGAGAAGACGATGATGGCGTCAGGCGGGAAGTCCTCGCTCACGCAGGTAGCCGATGGTCATTGGGCATCCTACATGCCTTGGGCGTGTACGGCACGATGCGCCACGCCGAGATAAAAAGACAGATGACTGGGGTGACCCAGCGAATGCTCACCAAGACGCTGCGCGCCATGGAGCGGGATGGATTACTGCTTCGACGAGAGTTCGAGGAAATTCCGCCGCGCGTCGAATACGAGCTGACGCCGCTGGGTATGGAGCTGTTGGTTCGGATGTCCCCCATTTGGATGTGGGTGGTCGAAAACGCTGAGGAATTCCGCGAAGCGCGTCGCGCTTTCGACCGTCAAGGTGAAAAGAAGCCTGCTTGGCAAATCCCCACCACGGCACTCTTTGACTCAGAGTAATCGATAGCGTACATCCTCATTCAGATAAGTAGCACTCGATATGACCTAGCAAAAATCGAACGCATGCCTTTGGCCTACAGCCGTCCTTCGCGAAGGACAGCTTTGGGTCGATAGCAGACGCTTTCGACCGGCTGCTTTGGACCCAAAGTGGTCGGTCACGGTCTATCTTCTAAGACTTGAGTCAGATTAATCGAGGCGTTGATGCATGAATTCTCTCTGGATCGCAGTGGCCATTTTTGGGTGCTTGGTTGCCGCCTCGCTTCTCATGATGCAGTGGTACCCTAAGCTGGCATCCCACCATAGAGATGAAGACACAAATACAGTAATTCGCCTGGTAGCTAATATTTTTGTGGTTATGACATCGCTGGTCTTTGGATTGATGATCAACTCTGCCAAAAATACCTTCGAGTCGATTGACGCGAACTTTCATGGGTATGCAACCAGCATGATCATATTTGATCGGACACTGCGGGGCTATGGCGATTCGGCACAAGACACCCGCAACCGACTGGTCACCTATCTAGAGCACGCTATTAAGACCCCGTACCGGGGGGACGAGGCGCTGCAACATCGTAACAGCGAGGCAGCTAAATACCTGGATGACATAGGAAAGTCTTTGGCTGCCATAAAGCCGCAAGACCGCTACCATGAAACTATGCTTCAGGATATTCGTCAGCAATATCATTCGCTTATAGAGCAACGTTGGAGGATCGTCGAGCAGTCAGAGGGGGCAATTCCCGGCCCACTCATTGGGATGCTTGTTACTTGGTTGACGCTCATTTTCGCCAGTTTTGGATACCGAGCGCCACGTAATTCAATGGTGATAGGAATGTTCGTCGTTTCTTCTATGCTTATCGCGGCTTCCGTGTATCTGGTATTGGATATGGACGTGCCATTTCACGGTCCTATCCAAATATCCGACGAGCCTCTGCGCAGGGCGCTCGCCGTAATGCAGCTTTAACGAAGCAGGGCGCGCTGGTGTTCTGGATGATGACTTCGTGGCGGACCACATCGAAGTTCGATATTGGCCGATAGCTACCCCTGGAGAATTCCTGAAATGGGTCATAACGGCGGCTTTCAACGCTTGGTGCAGTGCATTTCCCGCCCCTGATACCCCCACACCACGATGGCCTCGCCATGTCGCTCCCATAAACTCTCATTTTGTCCCTGGTAGCGCGCGCCGCTTGCGGTATGTTCTAGGTACATCAGCGAACTGCGGTCACCGAACTCGACGATGGCCGTGGGCGGCTCGGTGCGGAAGAACCTGGCAACCACCTCCTTGGCCGGGTTGCCGTCACACTGGTAGAAAACCGGCCCGGTGGCCTCGACCAGCCCGTAGCGCGCCTGCAGTGCGGCGATGCGCAGGCGGTAGCTGTCGGCGATGCAGGCGGGCTGGTCCGCGCTTTTCCAGCAATCGTTGCGGCCTTTGATCCAGCCCCGCTGCTCGGTCATGAGCATCGGCGGATGTTCATTGCCGGCCTTCTTCTGCGCGGCTGTGTAGACCTCGGCCATTTTCCGGTCCAGCGCCGAGAGCGGTTCGCTCTGGCAGATCTGTTGTTCGATGCTGCCGGCCTCGACCTGAGTGCAGTTGAAGGCAGGTCCCGCAGCTTGAGTGTGCGACAGAGGCAGGGTGAGCAGCAGGGGAAGCCAGTGTTTCATGGGAACCATCATTAGCGATTCAGAATACTGGGCTCAGTCTAGCTCGGCGCTGAATGACGCGTAGGGTAGCCTAGCTTTTCGGCATCTATGACTGCTGTTGGCCGATTGCTGTCCTCCGCGACTGATCGCTAAGGGTCGGAACCAGCCAGTCGCGAATGGCCGCTATCGACCCGAAGCTGCCGGCCGCTACCGGTTTGTGCCTTTTTTGGCGGTTGTGAGCGTTTTGGCCTCACAGTGGTGGGTTGTGCCAGCGTCAATCACGCTTGTACCAACGAAAATCATGGCAACCAACAGAGCAGGGAGAGAAGCCGATGGGACGCTCAGCTACACCGTCCAGATCCGCTTCAACGAAAATCGGGCGCCCAGTTTTCCGAGAAGCCCAAGTGTCCGCCCGCAAGCAGCTAGCGCCAGCGTTGGCCAAGCGACAAGAGAATGAAATGGCCATCCTTATTGCAGGCCTCGCCCTAGCCAGGAGCGCTGTCGTGGCGACTCCCCCAACGCTGTCTATCGAAAGGCGCCCACCTTGAATTGAAGAATTCCCCTATGGCCATTGACGTGAGAGAACGATCGTTCTACATTGAATCCATGAGCAGACCAACGATAGATCACAGAGCCCAGATCCTAGCCACCGCCGAGAAACTCATTTACGAAAATGGGATTCATGCCACGGGCATGGACCTCCTGGTGAAAACTTCAGGCGTATCCAGGAAGGGTATCTATAACCACTTCGCGACCAAAGATGATGTCGCAGCAGCGGCTCTTAACGCCCGCGACGTACGCTGGATGAGCTGGTTCCGGACTGAATGCGACAAAGCAGCAACGCCGTACGATCGCATCCTGAGCATGTTCACTGTCTTGAAGGGTTGGTTCGAGACGGAGGGTTTTCGCGGCTGTGCGTTCATTAATACGGCAGGTGAAGTAGGCGACCCCGATAGCCCCATTCGGCAGATCGCAAAGCTGCACAAGCAGAAGCTCTTGGACTATACCCTTGAACTTACTGAGCAATTGAACGCCGCTCAACCGCTCGTGTTGGCCAGGCAGTTGTTTATCTTGATGGAAGGCGCAATCACCACGGCGCGCGTCATGGGTGATTATCACGCGGCTGATAATGCAAAGGAAGTTGCACAGATGTTGCTGAAAGAGCTTGTTCCTAAAGCTTGAGCTTCAGAGGCACTACCCACATTAATTCATCCAACTAGACTGGAGTCGCCACGATGTCCAATGCCCAAACTCGCCCGCCACTTCCTCCTTTCACTCGCGAAACAGCGATTGCAAAAGTTCGACTTGCTGAAGATGGCTGGAACAGCCGCGACGCGGAAAAAGTCTCGCTCGCCTACACGCTGAATACCCAATGGCGTAACCGCGCTGAGTTCGCTACCAACCGTGAAGAGGCCAAAAGTTTCCTCACCCGTAAGTGGAAAAAAGAGCTGGATTATCGCTTGATCAAAGAGCTCTGGGCTTTTACAGACAATCGGATTGCAGTCCGTTACGCGTACGAGTGGCATGATGATTCCGGTAACTGGTTCCGTTCTTACGGTAACGAGAACTGGGAATTTGAAGCGGACGGTCTGATGCATCGTCGCTTCGCCTGCATCAATGACATGCCGATCAAAGAAAGCGAGCGTAAATTCCACTGGCCACTGGGCCGCCGTCCGGATGATCACCCAGGCCTGACTGAGCTTGGCCTGTAAGTCATCGTTAACCTGATCCTTTTGCCTTCAAGGATCAGGTTTTTCGTTCAGACGCGTTACGTCACCGCCATTGCGGTTTGTAATGCTCTTAGAACTGCCGACGTAAGGGTGGCCATTGCCCAGAGCGTCATCATGTTCGAATGAGCGCTGATGTTCAGCTTCAATTGCGCAGCCAGCCCGCACGTATCGGCTTGGCCAACAAGCCGCGATAAAGCCGCACTACCCAGTCAGTAGTGAGCAAGCCGACCCGTCGCCAAACTGGCGAAAGCCCAGCATAGGCCAGAAGCGAAACCAGCATCGCGCCCAGCATGTCGAGCGGAAAGTGCACGCCCAGGAACACCCGTGCCCAGGCTACGCTCAGCCCAGTCAACAGGATGATCACCCCCCAGCCTGATAGGCCATCGAGCAGCAGGGTCAATCCGATGCAGGCGAACACGGTCATATGGTCGCTTGGGAACGATGAGTCCGGGGCATGCATCATCCAAGTGTGCCCCAGCCCAATCACGAACGGCCTGGGATGGGGCCAGACTGCCCAGATCAGCTGGTTGGCGAGCAATGCGATTACGGTCACCAGCGCTGCTTTGAGCATCAGCCTGCGTTCTGCTGGATTGCCCCATAACCAGAAACCCACCAGCAACAACGGAAGTAGGTAGATCAGGCCAGCGGCTATGCCAATGGCACACTGAATCAGCCAGTGCGGCGTGTCGCCGCCAGCGTTTATCAGCATGAAAAGGCTGCGATTGAGAGTTTCGAGTTCGCCCATGATTTATGTCCCGGCTGTTGGTGCAAGCGCTGATTGCTTCAAGTAAAGCGGCTGGCTTGGTTCGAGTGATCATCCAGGGATGAAGATTGTGTCATCCACGCGCGATGGTGACTGGCATGAAAAAGGCCGATGGCGGGGTAGGTGATCTCGCCATCGGCCTTGTCGTCGCCCTGGGTGCAGCGCTACTGCGGCGTGGTGGCGGCAGTCTCCTGGGCATGGTCTGGCTTGTCCAGAGGCAACAGGTCGAACTCATGCAGCCCGCCCTTGCGGTACGGGTCGCCAATCCAGCGAGGTGCCACGGCAAACTGTGCATTGACCAGGCTCTTGGACGGCTCGTAGTTGTCATAGCTCAGCCCCGCCAAGTCCGACAAGGTATGGATCAAGTGCGCGCTGCTGTACGGCCGATTGGCCATCGCCTTCAAGTCTCTTGGGTGCGTGGCTTGCCAACTGGGTGAAGTCCACAGCAGGAACGGCACCGTGTACATCGGCCGGGTCGGCGCGCCTTCGTTACGCCCAAGGCGGTCGTGGTCCCCGGAGCTGTATACCTCCTCACCATGGTCGGACAGGTACATCAAGAAACCATTAGGTGTGCTGGCCGAGTACTGCTTGATCAGGCTCGATACCACGAAGTCGTTGTAGCGCACTGCATTGTCGTAGAAGTTGTAGGTTTGCACCTGATCATCCGTCAGCGCTGCCGGCGCGCCCTTGCGGTCGGTGAAGTGCTTGTAGGCGTCCGGGTAGCGATAGCGGTAGTCCATGTGGGTGCCCAGTAGGTGCACGATGATGAACTTCTTCGGGGCAGGGTCCTGCAGGGCCTTTTCGAAGGGCGGCAACACCACTTCGTCATACTGACTGGCGTTCTGGTTGCGCTGGTTGTTCAAGTACACCTGCTCGTCCGTCTGCTGTGAGAAGGTCGTGAGCATGGTGTTGCGCTTGGTCATGGTCTGCTGGTTGGTGATCCAGAAGGTTTTATAGCCTGCCTGTTTCATCAGGTTCATCAGCGACGGCTCGGTGAGGAAGCGGTCAGGATGCTGTTCGTCGCCGAAGGTGAGAATCTGCTGCATCACTTCGATGGTGTAGGGCCGCGGGGTAACTACGTTCTGGAACACCGTCAGGCTCTTGTCGGAGGCAGCCAGGGCGTCCAGGTTGGGGGTGGTGTCGCGGTTGTAGCCGTACAGGTGCATGTGCTCGCGGGTGGTTGACTCACCCAGCACCAGTACCAATGTGCGTGGGGCGTCGCCGCTGGCGTCTTTGAGGTTTTGCAGCGGGGGCAGGGCGGCGTTCTGGGCCAGCAGGTTTTGCATGTTGTTCAGTTGCTGCAGGTATTGGCGGTAGCCGACCACCAATTGCCAGGGCACGGCAGGCTCCATGCGTTGCTGGACCTTCTCGGCGGCGTCGGCGAAGGTGCGCTGCTGGGTCACCAGTTGCTTGTAGAACGGCAGCACCAGGTTGACCACCAGCACCAGTACCACCGCTGGAACACGGCTGTGCAGGGGTAAGGTGACAGGGCGTATGCGTGTCCACAGCAGCACGGCCCCTGCGGTGTAGGCCAGCAGGCCTAACATCAGCGCAATGCTGAAATACTGACTGAAGTACTCGCCCGCTTCGGCGGTGTTCGATTCGAACATCACGAAGATCACGCTCTGCGAAAACTCCTGGTGGTAGATGCCGAAATAGCTCAAGCCGACCAGCGAAGCCGCCCACAGCACTATGCCGATGATCGCGGCGAGGGTTCGGGTCAGGCGCGGCAACAACAGCACAGGCACGAACCATAAGGTGCTGAGGAACAAGGCATCGCGGAAACCGGCGAAGCCGGTCGTGCCACTGAAGAGCAACAGTGCCTGTGTGACGCCGGAGAAGTACCAGAAGAACAGCAGGAGCCAGCCCAGGCCGGCCCAGTCCACGCGTTTGGACGCGGATGGAGATGCGGTGTTTGCCACGTGTGCCTCGTAGAACCATGGCGGCAGCTTGAGAGGGGCTGCCGGGAAGGCTGAGACGCTAGAGGGCGGGCCGTGAAAATTGCGTTAACGAATAATCGAAAAAATCTTAACAAATCATTGCGCTAGGTTTGGCCAAGCGGCTGCGGTCGCTAAAAAACCGATTTATCAGCCCTGCCCCGTTGATCGCCCCAGCCCTTTACCGGCCAGCGAGGGCTAGGTCGGTTTCAGAATACGCTTGGTCGTTCGTGCGCAAACCCCTGGCGCCATAAGTGCCATGCTTAGGGATGCCCATGAGCCCAGTGCGCGCAGACGCACGGCCATCGGCAAGGAGGCTCCCGTGCCCACGCCACCGTGTCGTGGCCGGTGTGCCGCAGCAGAACACGCTGGACACCTGCCCTCCACAACAATTCAGGCGGGGTCCGTGATGCCGAGGTCCGCTGTATGCCTGATCAATTGCTTCCCCTGCCGGTAATCCAGAACATCCTCGACCGCGACAAGGACACCCCCGGTGCACTGTTGCCGATCCTGCACGCCATCCAACAAGCCTTGGGGTTCATCCCAGAGGCCGCCATCGATGAAATTGCCCATGCCCTGAACCTGAGCCTGGCCGAGGTGCGCGGGGTGATCTCGTTCTATCACGACTTTCGCACCACGCCGCCTGCACGTCACACCTTGCGCCTATGCCGCGCCGAGTCATGCCAAAGCCGTGGTAGCGAAGCGCTGGCTGCGCAACTGCGAGATCAGTTGGGGCTGGATGACCATGGTACCAGTGCCGATGGGGCGATAAGCCTGCGCCCGGTGTATTGCCTGGGTGCCTGCGCTTGTTCGCCGGCACTGGAGCTCGACGGCCAGGTGCATGCGCGGCTCACTCCCGATCGCCTGCGGGCGCTGGTCGATGGTTGCCTGGAGGGCGAAACATGCTGAAGTTGTGTATCCCCTGTGATTCGGTGGCGCGCGCGGTCGGTGCCGATCAGGTTGCTGCGGCCATCGAGGCAGAAGCCGCGCGCCGCCAGTTGCCGGTCCAGATCCTGCGCACCAGTTCACGCGGCCTGTACTGGCTGGAGCCGCTGGTAGAGTGTGAAAGCCCACAAGGGCGCCTAGGCTTCGGCCCGGTCAGCCTGGCCGACGTGCCGTCGTTGCTCGAAGCGCTGGTCGGGGAGGCTGAGGGCCACCCGTTAGCGCTGGGCCTGGTCGAAGACATCGCTTACCTGAAAACCCAACAGCGCTTGTTGTTCGCGCGTGCGGGCATCACCCGCCCGCTGTCGCTGGACGACTACCGTGCCCATGGTGGTTTCAAAGGCCTGGAAAACGCGGTGGCGCTCGATGGCGCCGCCGTGGTGGCAGCTGTGCTCGATTCTGGGCTGCGCGGGCGCGGGGGGGCGGCGTTCCCGGCTGGCATCAAATGGCGCACCGTGCGCGACGCTAGGGCAGGGCAGAAGTACGTGGTGTGCAACGCCGATGAAGGCGATTCTGGCACCTTTGCCGACCGGATGCTGATGGAGGGGGACCCCTTCCTACTCATCGAAGGCATGATCATCGCAGGCCTCGCTGTTGGGGCCGACCAAGGCTACATCTATGTGCGCTCGGAATACCCAGACGCCATCCGGGTGCTCAATCAGGCCCTGGCCATTGCCCGTGACGCCGGTTACCTGGGCAGCGATGTGGCTGGCAGCGGCCAGGCCTTCGACCTGCAGGTACGGGTCGGTGCTGGTGCCTATATCTGCGGCGAAGAAACGGCGCTGCTCGAATCGATCGAAGGCAAGCGTGGCATCGTGCGTGCCAAACCGCCGCTGCCTGCTCTGGAAGGGTTGTTTGGCTTGCCGACCCTGGTCCACAACGTGCTTACCCTGGCCTCGGTGCCGACCATCCTGGCCGAAGGCGCAGCATTCTACCGAGATTTCGGCATGGGCCGCTCCCTGGGGACCATGCCCTTCCAGTTGGCCGGCAATATCCGTCACGGTGGGCTGGTGGAACGGGCCTTTGGCCTGACCCTGCGCGAGTTGGTCGAAGGCTATGGTGGTGGTACCGCCAGCGGTCGGCCGCTCAAGGCCGCCCAGGTCGGCGGGCCGCTTGGCGCTTGGGTGCCGCCTGGGCATTTCGATACTCCGCTCGATTACGAGGCGTTTGCCGCCATGGGGGCGATGCTTGGCCACGGCGGCGTAGTGGTGGCCGACGACACCCTGAACATGGCCAGCATGGCACGCTTTGCTTTGCAGTTCTGCGCCGAGGAATCATGTGGCAAGTGCACGCCATGCCGAATCGGCTCCACCCGGGGCATGGAAGTCGTCGACCGGCTGATCGCCAGCGACGACCTGACCGAGCGCCATGACCATGCCCTGCTGCTGCGGGACTTGTGCGACACCCTGCAGTACGGCTCGCTGTGCGCCATGGGCGGCATGACCGCCTACCCAGTGGCCAGCGCGCTGAAGTATTTCCCCGCCGATTTCGGGCTGACCACCACGGAGGCCGCGCAATGATCAATCATTTCGACCCGCAAACCGATCTGGGTACCCCGGCTCGCGACAGCGACGTGCAGGTAAGCCTGAACATCGACGGGCGCAACATCAGCGTACCGGCCGGCACCTCAGTGATGCGCGCCGCCGCCATGCTTGGCACCAGCATTCCCAAACTGTGCGCCACCGACAGCCTCGAGGCCTTCGGCTCGTGCCGTATGTGCATGGTGGAAATCGAAGGCATGCGTGGCTACCCGGCCTCGTGCACCACTCCGGTTACCGAAGGCATGGTGGTGCGCACGCAAACCTCACGCCTGGCCGACCTGCGGCGCAACGTGATGGAACTGTACATCTCCGACCACCCGTTGGACTGCCTGACCTGCTCAGCCAACGGCAACTGTGAACTGCAGAGCGTCGCCGGGCAGGTTGGCCTGCGCGAGGTGCGCTATGGCTATGACGGTGAAAACCACCTGGCGGACAAAAAAGACACTTCCAACCCGTATTTCGACTACGAGCCGAGCAAGTGCATCGTCTGCAGCCGCTGCGTGCGTGCCTGCGAAGACATCCAGGGTACCTTCGCCCTGACCATCACTGGGCGTGGTTTCCAATCGCGCGTGGCGGCAGCCGGTGGCGACAACTTCCTGAACTCTGAATGCGTCTCGTGCGGAGCCTGCGTGCAGGCCTGCCCAACGGCAACGCTTACTGAGAAGACCTTGGTGCAGCTTGGCCAGCCGGAGCGTGCAGTGGTCACTACCTGCGCGTATTGCGGCGTTGGCTGCTCGTTGCGAGCCGAAATGAAGGGCGACCAACTGGTGCGCATGGTCCCAGACAAGAACGGCGGCGCCAACCATGGCCACGCTTGTGTCAAGGGCCGTTTCGCCTGGGGCTACGCTACCCACCCAGACCGCATCACCAAACCGATGATCCGCAAGCGCTTGCAAGACCCGTGGCAGGAGGTGAGCTGGGAAGAAGCGGTGGCTTACGCCGCCAGCGAGTTGCGCCGCATCCAGCTCAAGTATGGGCGCGATTCCATCGGTGGCATCACCTCCAGCCGCTGCACCAATGAAGAAGCCTACCTAGTGCAGAAGCTGGTACGTACCGCCTTCGGCAACAACAACGTCGACACCTGCGCCCGGGTTTGCCATTCGCCAACCGGCTACGGCCTGAAGCAGACCCTAGGCGAGTCGGCGGGTACCCAAAGCTTCGACTCGGTGATGAAAGCCGACGTCATCCTGGTGATTGGCGCAAACCCCACCGATGCCCACCCGGTATTCGGGTCGCAGCTCAAGCGTCGCCTGCGCCAGGGCGCGCGGCTGATCGTCATCGACCCGCGGCGTATCGACCTGGTCGACTCGCCCCACGCCCGTGCCGAGCTGCACCTGCAACTGCGCCCGGGCACTAACGTGGCCATGCTCAACGCCCTGGCTCATGTGATAGTCACCGAGGGCTTGTTGGCGCAGCAGTTCATCGATTCGCGCTGTGAGACCGAGGACTTCGCCCGCTGGCGCGATTTCGTCAGCCTCCCAGAAAATGCTCCAGAGGCCCTTGCGGCTGTGTGCGGCGTGCCTGCCGAGCAGATCCGCACCGCTGCACGGTTGTATGCCACTGGCGGCAATGCCGCGATCTACTACGGTTTGGGTGTGACCGAGCACAGCCAAGGCAGTACGGCGGTGATGGGCATCGCCAACCTGGCCATGGCCACCGGCAACATTGGCCGGGAAGGCGTAGGTGTAAACCCTCTGCGCGGGCAGAACAACGTGCAGGGCTCCTGCGACATGGGGTCATTCCCCCACGAGCTGCCCGGTTATCGGCATATCTCCAACGAAGGTGTGCGCGCCCAGTTCGAGCAGGCTTGGGGCGTGACCCTGCAACCTGACCCGGGCTTGCGTATCCCCAATATGTTCGAAGCGGCGCTGGACGGCAGTTTCAAGGCGTTGTACTGCCAAGGCGAAGACATCGCCCAAAGCGACCCCAACACCCAACATGTGACCGCTGCCTTGATGGCGATGGAATGCGTAGTGGTGCAGGACATCTTCCTCAACGAGACGGCCAAGTTCGCCCACGTGTTCCTGCCGGGCAGCTCATTTCTTGAGAAAGACGGTACGTTCACCAACGCCGAGCGCCGCATCTCGCGCGTACGCAAGGTGATGGAGCCGCTGGCAGGCAAGGCTGACTGGCAGGCCACGGTGGCCCTGGCCAATGCCTTGGGCTACCCGATGAACTACCGCCACCCGGCCGAGATCATGGACGAGATCGCCCGCCTGACTCCAAGCTTCCACCGCGTGAGCTATGCCGAGCTCGATCGACGCGGCAGCCTGCAATGGCCGTGCAACGAAACCGCCCCCGATGGCACTCCGACCATGCACATCGACCAGTTCGTGCGCGGCAAGGGGCGCTTCATGTTGACCGGTTATGTGCCCACCGACGAGAAGATCAACAGCCGCTTCCCGCTGTTGCTGACAACCGGGCGGATCCTCAGCCAATACAATGTCGGCGCGCAGACGAGACGTACCGCTAACACCGCCTGGCATGACGCCGACCGGCTGGAAATACACCCCAGCGACGCCGAAAGCCGGGGTATCCAGGAGGGCGACTGGGTCGGTATCGGCAGCCGTGCGGGGCAGACCGTACTGCGTGCCAGGGTCAGCGCAAGAGTGGCACCTGGGGTGGTGTACACCACCTTCCACTTCCCTGAGTCTGGCGCCAATGTGATCACCACCGACAATTCCGACTGGGCCACCAACTGCCCGGAATACAAGGTCACGGCGGTGCAAGTCAGCAAAGTGTTCCACCCCTCAGAGTGGCAGAAGCGGTACCAGGACTTCAGCGACGAGCAGCGGCGCCTGCTCAAGGAACGCCGTAGTGCGGAAAAAGCCGAGGTACGCCGATGAGCAGTGAAAACCTGGTCAAGATGGCCAACCAGATCGCCCACTACTTCGACAGCGAGCCGAACCGGGCTCTGGCGGTGCAAGGTGTGAGGCAGCATATCCAGAACTTCTGGACACCAGCGATGCGCCGGCAGCTCACCCAATGGATCACTGACCACGGCCATGACGGGTTGGATGCCAAGGTGGTGGAGGCGTTGGGCTAGCACCTGCCTGATTGATGGCTTTCACGGGTGAAGCCGCTCCGGCGGGGGCACGCCCTGGTTGGCGCGGGTTCACCCGCGAGGGCGCAGATGTAGCAACATGAAATGTCCGTCATGTATGCAGGGCGAAACCCGCCGCGATGCTAACCTCGCGGCATCACTCGTCATGGATAACGGCTATGGACATGAACTGGCACCAGGCCCTGCAAGCGAGCCTAGGCTGGCTTGCAATCGCCTCGTTCATCACCCTCATCGGTTTTCTTGCCGCCGCCACCCTGGCGGTGCGCTACACGCGCTGGGGCAGCCAGTTCTGGCAGTTGGCAGGGCCATATTTCACGTTCCGGCGCAGTTGGCGCCCGCTGCTGGTGTTCGGCCTGCTGCTGGTGTTGACGCTGTTCTCGGTTCGCCTGAACGTGCTGTTCTCGTTCTGGTACAACGGCTTCTACAGCGCCTTGCAGGCACTGGACCAGAAGGCATTCTGGTACCTGCTGGGGGTGTTTGCGGTATTGGCCACCATCCACGTGCTGCGCTCGCTGTTCACGTTCTACGTCACCCAGGCCTTCAGTATTCAGTGGCGAATCTGGCTGACAGAGCGCTTGACCGGTGACTGGATGAAAGGCGATGCCTACTACCGGGGCCGCTTCCTGCCTGAGCCGGTGGACAACCCTGACCAGCGTATCGAACTGGACGTCAACGCGTTCGTCGGCAATTCGGTATCCCTGGCTTTGGGGGCTGTCAGTGCATTGGTGTCGCTGGTGGCTTTCACCGGCATTCTTTGGGGGCTGTCGGCGCCGTTGACGATTGCTGGGTACGAGATCCCTCGGGCGATGGTGTTTGCCGTCTATGTGTACGTGCTGATCGCCACGTGGATTGCCTTTCGCCTCGGCAAGCCGCTGATTCGCCTGAATTTCCTCAACGAAAAACTCACCGCCAACTTTCGCTACGCGTTGATGCGCTTGCGCGAGAATGCCGAGAACATCGCTTTTTACCAAGGCGCGTCGGTTGAGCGGGCGACGTTGCTGGGCCGCTTTGGTGCATTGATCGCCAACGTCTGGGCGCTGGTATTCCGGAACCTGAAGTTCAGCGGCTTCAACCTTGGGGTCAGCCAGATGGCGGTGGTGTTCCCCTTCATCCTGCAAGCGCCGCGTTTCTTCAGTGGGGCGATCAAGCTGGGCGATGTGATGCAAACCTCCAAGGCATTTGGCGAAGTGCAGGATGCGTTATCGTTCTTCCGTGAGTCATACGACACATTCGCCCAATACCGTGCCACCCTTGATCGTTTGACCGGTTTCCTTGATGCCAACGACCAGGCTGCCGCGCTGCCAAGCGTGACGACCCAAGACCAGGCGCGGGCGCTGGACATCACTGGCCTGCAAGTAATGCGTCCGGACGGCCATGCGCTGATCGCCGACCTCAACCTGCGCCTGCACAGTGGTCAGGCGCTGCTGATCAAAGGGCCGTCGGGCAGCGGCAAGACTACCTTGCTGCGCGCTTTGGCAGGCCTTTGGCCCTATGCCGAAGGCCAAGTGCGGCGCCCGTTAGGCACTCAAGCGCTGTTCCTGTCGCAGCGGCCTTATCTGCCCTTGGGCGACCTGCGTGCCGCAATCGCTTACCCGGCCGACATTCAGCCCGGTGATGAGGTGCGGATGCAGGAGGCCTTGCACAAGGTCAATTTGGCACACCTTGCCGAGCGCCTGGCGGTGAGTGCGGACTGGTCGAACATTCTGTCGGTCGGTGAGCAGCAGCGTCTGGCATTTGCACGAGTGTTGTTCAACCGGCCGCAGGTGGTGTTCCTCGACGAATCCACTTCGGCGATGGATGAGGGGCTGGAACATGCGATGTATACGCTGTTGCGCCAGCAGATGCCCGAAACCTTGCTGGTGAGTGTCGGACATCGCAGCACGCTGGCCGATTTCCATACCCACCGGCTGGAAGTGGACGGGCAGGGCGGTTGGTCGTTGCGCCAGCAAGAGGTTTTGGCCTGACTCTGCGCAGGCCTCTTTAACCTACGCGAGCGTGTTCATTTAAGCTTGGCCCTCAGGCTGGCCGCCCGAGCATTCATTGAGAACGTTGCGCTGTTCCAGCCAGGCCTGGAAACAGCTGAACGTGTCGATAGCGGCCTGTACGGTGGTGGCTTGAGCACCTGATGCCTTGCCAAGCCGGTCGAGGAAGCTTCGCCAATAGCTACCGGTGAGCTCGCCGTACACGTCGAGAAAGGCCCCGCCCCGCTCTTGGCCGATGCCCAGGCGCTCGGCCATCGCTCGCTTGAGCACTTGCCCGCCCAGGGTCGAGCCTTCCACCACGTACATCACACCCAGCACGCAGGCCTCGTCCTCGGCTAAGGGCAGTGCTTGGCACAGGGGCAGGGCGTCGATATCGGCGTCGCTCAGGCCCAATGCCCTCAAATCGCGAGCCAGGATGTGTGCTTTGCGCCGTTCCGGCTCCTGATAAACACCCAGTAGATGTTCCAGTGGGGCATGAAAACCGTAGTAGGCCTGCAGTAGGCGACGGTAGGCGGCCTCATCGAACCGGGGGCTGAAAAACGGTAGGCGCGCCTCCAGCGCCTTGTGACAATCGCGGGTGCTTTCGCGCAAAGCGAGGAGCATGGGGCTGGGGGGATTGGCGGGCATCGATCTCGCTCTGGTGGCATTCAGCCGAAATAGGAGTGACGATGCTAACCTGATGTTCCGTGTGGGCGCGACGTTGTAGCGGTAAAAATGTCCCCGGCGTGTTAAATCAGTCGGCCCGACTTGCAAAGAAGAATGCCCTGGTGAGAGCCGTACGTTTGACCTTGGTTTGCCATGCCCTGACCCAGGCCCAGAAGCAGGGGTACTTGGCGCAGCCCAACGACTGCATTGTGCCTGTGTCGGGCGATCCGCTGGCGTTGCCACAGGGTACACAACTGCTTGCCGCACCGGAGCGGCGCACGGTGCAGACCGCGACCTGGCTGGGTGAAAGCGTGCACATCGAGCCCGCGTTGGCTGATGGTGCACTGGGCCACTGGCAGGGTTTGCCGCTCAAGCAAGTGCAGGCCGAGCAGCCGGAGGCACTGGCGCAGTGGCTTGCGGACCCATTATGTGCTCCCCCTCACGGGGAGCCGTTCGTCCAGGTGTGCGAACGAGTGGGGGCCTGGTTGAGCGCCTTCGACAGGCCCGGTGATTGGTGGGCGGTGACTCACCCTTGGGTTATTCGCGCAGCATTGGTCAGCGTACTAGAGTGCCCCATGGTCAGCGCGCAGCATATCGATGTAATGCCTCTGTCGCAGCTTGCGCTCAGCCGCGCTGGGCGATGGCGCTTGCGGCTGGGCTAAGCAAGCGCCGGCTGCGGGTCAGAAGGCCAATTTGTAGCCAATCAGCAGCAACATGGTCGCCAGGCAAGGGCGCAGCACACGGTCAGAAATACGCCCGGTGAGGTGGCTACCCAGGTAGATGCCCGGCAGCGAGCCCAGCAGCAGGTAACCCAGTAGCGACCAGTCCATGTTGCCCATGCCGGCGTGGCCAATACCGGCAACCAGGGTCAGGGGCACGGCGTGGGCGATTTCGGTGCCTACCAGCCGACGCGTGGCAAGAAACGGGTACAGCAGGAACAGCGCCACGGTGCCCAAAGCGCCAGCGCCGATCGAGGTGAGTGTGACCATGATGCCCAGCACCACACCGGTGATTACGGTAAGGGTGTTCAGGCTGCGGTCGCTGAGGTGATAGTGATCGCCGGCGTGCCGGCTGGCGAAAGCCTGCAGGCGCGACTTGAACAGGATGGCCAGGGCGGTGAGGATCAACACAATCGCCAGGCCCTGCTTGATGATCGCATTCAGCGCCGTGGTATCGGTATGCAGGGTGCTGAGAAACCACAGCGTCAGGGCCGCTGCCGGTACGCTGCCCAAGCTGAGCAGGCCGGTGATCTTCCAGTCGATGTTCTTGTTACGGGCGTGAACCCAGATACCACCACCCTTGGTGATGGCGGCGTATAGCAGGTCGGTGCCTACGGCAGTGGCCGGGTTGATGCCGAACCACAGCAGGATCGGGGTCATCAACGATCCGCCGCCAACCCCAGTCATGCCTACGATGAAACCCACAACCAGTCCGGCAATGGTGAAACCAAAAGATCCTACATCCATACGCTACTCGACTGCCCAGCTTTGCCCGTTATCGGATGGGTGCCAGCATATAGGGAGTTTTTTATAGCCAAATAGACTTGTTCGTTATTAGGTTATAACCATGGGCGGTATTCGAAAGGTTGGTTGCAGGTTTAACGGCCATGCGTGCACCTTCTACCGAGCGCCGCAACCATAGCGCTCGATAGGGTTCTTTGAATGACCGTTTGCAGGCCTCAGATGCGGAAGCTGCCCACCAAATGCTTCAAGCGCCCGGCCTGCTGAGCCAGCGCGTCGCAATGCTGCAGGGTCTGGTTGAGGTTTTCCACCCCCTGTTGATTCAGCGCGTTGATTTGTGTGATGTCCAGGTTGAGGCTCTCGACCACTGCTGTCTGCTCCTCGGTAGCGGTTGCGACCGACTGGTTCATGCCGTCGATTTCGCCGATACGCTGGGTGACGCTGGCCAGGCGCTCGCCGGCTTGGTTGGCCACCTGCACGGTTTGCTCGCTGGAGACCTGGCTAGTGTTCATGGTATGCACCGCCTCGCGCGAGCCTACTTGCAGGCTGGTGATCATGCGGTGGATCTCTTCGGCTGACTCCTGGGTGCGGTGCGCCAGGTTACGCACCTCATCCGCGACCACGGCAAAACCACGCCCCGCTTCACCTGCACGAGCCGCCTCGATGGCGGCGTTGAGCGCCAGCAGGTTGGTCTGTTGGGAGATGCCCTTGATCACGTCGAGAATCTTGCCAATCTCGTCGGTGCTGGCGTTGAGGGTTTCTATTTGTTCACACGACTCGCTGATACGTTGCGACAGCGCAGTCATGGCGCCGATCGCCTGCTCGACCACTTCGCGGCCACCGTGGGCCTGCTCGCTGGCACCGCTGGCGTGTTGCGAGGCATCGGCCGCATTGCGCGCGATCTCCTGAGTGGCGGCCCCCAATTGATTGATTGCCGCCGCCACGCTGTTGGTGCGCATGCTTTGCTCTTCGGAACCGATGATCGAGGCATTGGAGGCATTGACCACTTTTTCCGACAAGTCATGGACCAGCCGAGTGGCTGACGACACCTCGCTGATCGACGCGTGAATGCGTTCGACGAAGCGGTTGAACGAACTGGCCAGTTCACCGAATTCGTCCTGGTGCTGTACGTCCAGGCGGCGGGTCAGGTCGCCTTCACCTTCGGCGATGTCTCGCATGGCGCGGCCCATGGTAGTCAGTGGGCGCATCAGCACTGGAATCAGCAGGCCCAGCAGCACGGCGATGGCCACCACGGCGATGAGCATGGCGATGATCGCCGAGGTGCGGAACTGGGTCAGTGCCGCATAGGCCTTGTCCTTGTCGATCGACAGGCCGATGTACCACTGTGCAGAGGGCAGGCCGGCGACCGGGGCGAACGAAATCAGCCGCTGCTCACCGTTGAGGGTGACGTCCTGCATGCCCGGCGCTACGCGCAAGCCGCTGCCGGGGTATATGTCCTTGAGGTTCTTCATCACCTGGTCTTTGTCTGGGCTGACGATGACCTGGCCACTGCTGTCGGCCAAGAAGGCATGACCAATGCCCCCGAAGTCGACCGAGTTGATGATCTGTACCAGGGTGTCGAGGGTCAGGTCGCCGCCGACCACGCCGATCAAATCGCCGTTCTGCCTGCTTTTCACTGGCACTGCGATGGTCACCATCAGGCCACCGACTGCGCCCTGGTAGGGCGGGGTAAGCAGCGTTTGACCGGCGCTGGCCGCGCTGGTGTACCACGGCCGCTGGCGTGGGTCGTAACCGGCTGGCATCTGAGTGTCAGGGCGCTGGGTGAAAACGCCGTTGGCCTGGCCCAAATAGGTGAAAAGGAAGTTTCGCGTGTAGGAGGGCTGCTCGATCAACCCACCCAGGGTAGCGCCTGCCCCTTGTTCGGCAATGTCCTGAGCCAGGTTTTCCAGCACCAGAATGCGCCCGCTCATCCAGTTCTGAACGCTGCTGGCGGTCAAGGCACCGGCCTGTTGCACGGAAGACTCGATGTTCTGGCGCAGGCTATTGCGTTGCAGGTAGTCGTTGTAGAGGGTGAACAACGCAAAGGCCAGCACCACGACACCGCAGGCGCTGAGCAGAATTTTGTGGCGAAATTTCAGGTTCATGTTTCGAGACCTTGAGCCAGGGAGGGATGAGCGCCGCGCGCTTGTGGCGCGATGGCAAAACCTTACCTCAGAACTATCGGCGTGGCCGGTAAAAGGTTGAAACAACTACCTATTTTATTCCGTGCAGGTCGACAGACGGTGTTCGGGCGTGTCTCGGGAAAGTCGGGGGCTAGGGGCGCGGGAGGGGCTGCGTTGCAGCCCCTGGGATTGGTCAGTCGAAGTCCAGCTTGTGTTCCAGGCGGTCGAGGTGTTCATGCATCAAGGCAAGGGCGGCCTCGGCGTCACCGGCCTCCACGGCATCGATGATCGCCGCGTGTTCTTCCCAGGCACAGTGCTCGCAACACGGCGATTCATAGCGGGCGATGATCAATGAGGTCATCGGCACCAAACCGTTGAGAAAACGTGCCAACGGTGCGTTGGCTGCAACCTGGGCCAGTTTGAGGTGAAACTCGCCACCCAGGCGGATGGCGGCGCAGCGCTCACCATGTTCATGGTGCTGGCGCTCGCGCTCCACCAGTTGACGCAACTGGCGGATCTGCGTGGGCTTGGCGCGCTGCGCCGCCAGGCTGATCAGGGTGGTTTCGGCCAGGCGCCGGGCGCTGAGCACCTGGCGGGCCTGCTCGGGGTCGGGGGCGGCCAGGTGTGCAGTGTGGCTTGGGCGCTGCACCACCACCTGCTGATCGCAAAGGCGCCCTAGCACTCGGCGGATTACGGTGCGGCTGACCCCGAAAGCATTACCCAATGCCTGCTCTGGAAGCAGGCTACCCGGCGGCAGGCGCTGTTCGAGGATGGCATCGAACAGGCGCGGGTAGATCTGCTCGGCCGAAAGGCGCGTTTCGCCGACGGCGAGCAGGGCAGGCAGTTGGGGGGCGGCTTGGGCACAGGCGGTCATGGTCGCTCTCCTGGGGTCATTGGCCGGGCTGGTCGTCCGGGATATTGAGTTCTATGCCCATGCGCTGGCCCTCGGCGAGGATGTGTTGGCGCATCTGGGCGCTGGCCAGGGCGCTGTTGCGCTCGCGAATGGCCCGCACCACGGCTTCGTTTTCCTTGAGCCGGGCGGCCAAGTGTTCAGGCGAGTTGCGCAGCATGCTTGCGCTTTGCTTGAGGGCATCACCCGTTTGCTGCACCACGCTTTGGAAGATCGGGTTGGTGGTCAGGGCGAACAACGCTTCGTGAAGCGCGATGTAGGCCTTGGCCCCTGCCTCGCTGTCCTCGGCATCCAGTGCCTCGCGCATGTCCATCAGGGTCAGGCGCAGTTGGCCTATCTCCTGGTTATTGGCCGACTGCGCGACCAAGCCGACGATGAACGGCTCAAGGGTGTAGCGCAGCTCCAATACATCGGCCAGGCTGGCCTGCGCCGCGCTTTCGACAGGCAGGTCGGGTACGGCTGTTTCGGCATCGAGCACCAACACACCTTTGCCGGGCAGCGAGCGCACCAGACCCAGTGTTTCCAGCACAGTCACGGCTTCGCGCAGACTAGGGCGGCTGATGCCCAGTTGTTCGGCCAGTTCGCGCTGGCCGGGCAGCATTTCGCCGCGGCGCCACTGGCCGCGGGCCAGGGCAGTGCGTAGCTTCTCAACCACAGAGTTGACGACGGTCGATGAACTGATCACGGTTCGCTCCTTGAAGGGCCGGCGCCAGCGCCGGCCACATGGGCTCAGAATTCCTGTTGATGGGGGTTATGCTTGCGCGGCACGGCGAAACCAGGTTTGCCATCGAGCACATTCTGCGCACGCTCAAGGTCGATGTCTTTCTCCCAGCGGGCAATGGCCACGGTTGCCACGCAGTTGCCAATCAGGTTGGTCAGTGCACGGCCGATGCCCATGAACCAGTCCACCGCAAGCACCAACACCAGGCCCACTACCGGAATGGCCGGCACAGCGGTCAGGGTCGCGGCGAGGATCACCAGTGCCGAGCCTGGGATGCCATGCGCGCCCTTGGAGGTCACCAATGACACCAGCAGGATGGTCAGCAGGTCGGTCATTTCTAGTGGAGTGCCGGTGGCGTTGGCGATGAACACGATCGCCAGGGTCAGGTAGATGGAGAAGCCGTCGAGGTTGAACGAATAGCCGGTGGGGATCACCAGGCCAACAGTGGAACTACCGATACCCAGGTGCTCCAGTTTGCGCATGATCTGCGGCAGCACCGCGTCGGACGAGGCGGTACCCAGAACGATGGTCAGCTCTTCACGCAGATACTTGATCAGCGGCAGCAGTTTCAGGCCCGACACACGCATCACGGTGCCCAGCACGATCAGTACGAAGCCGGCGCAGGTCAGGTAGAACAGCGCCACCAGGCCACCAAGGTGCTGCAGCGATTCCAGGCCGTATTTGCTGGTAGTGAAGGCGATGGCGCCGAACACCCCAATCGGCGCCAGTCGCACGATCATGCCCATGATGCGGAAGATCACATGGCTAAGTTCGTTGATCAGCCGTGAGATACCGGCCGCCGCTTCGCCGACCAGGTTCAGGGCGCTGCCGAACAGCACCGAGAACAGCAGTACCTGGAGAATGTTGTTGTCGGCGAAGGCACCGACCACCGAGGTCGGAATCAGGTCCATGAAGAACGCAGTCGCGCCGTGTATGTGCTGCCCGCGCTCGGCCAGGCTGCTGGCATCGGCACTGGAAAGCTGGTCGAGATGGATGTTGGCCCCGCTGCCGATGCCGCTGCTGAAGGCGAACACCAGGCCAATGACCAGGGCGATGGTCGTCAGCACTTCGAAATAGATCACTGATTTCAGGCCGATGCGCCCGACCTTCTTCAAGTCACCAGCACCGGATATACCGCTGACCACCACGCAGAACACAATCAAGCCGATGAGCATCTTGATCAGCTTGATGAAGCCGTCGCCGAGTGGTTTTAGCTGTAGGGACATTTCGGGGAAGCTGAGGCCGCAGGCGATGCCGAGGACAAGGCCGAGCACAACTTGCAGGAAGATCGAACGCGAGCACCATTTGAGCATGGGAGGGATCTCAGATCGGTGTCCTTGCTTCGGTGCCGCACGGGGCGAAAGAGCGCAGGACTTAATTATTGTGGTCTTACCGGTTTGTTCAGCGCCAGATCATAAAACCGCGAAAAATCCGACATTGCAAGACATTTTGGCCTTACCGGTCTGACCAGTTGTGGGGCATTAGTCAGGCAGCAGCTCTACTTCGGTGCACGCAGACGTTCGCGGGCGCCTGCCGCCGACAGCTTGACCAAGGCCTGCCCGGGTTTTAGCAATGGCCTTGCCAAGTTTTCAGGATGGGGGCACCCCGTGCCGACTTTTGACACGGGGTGAGCGGTCACACGCCGGGGGAGAAGGCGTGCGGGTTGGCCTCGCTCAAGGCCACAGTCAATGTACGCAGCAGAGCCTCGCGCGCCTGTTCGCGGCTTTGCAGTAACAGCTGCGAGGCCCTCAGGTAGAGAGCGCTGTCGCCGGTCAGATCGACATGTTGCAACGCACCTGCGTGGCGCCAGGCAATCTGATCAATGTGCTGTTCCAAATTGTCGATGTACACCTGTGGCACCTCAGGGCCGGTGTAAGCGCCGCTAGGCGCTGCACTGTCATTGAGCGAGTCGAAGTATTGCGAGGCACCTTCCCACTGTAGGTCGAACAGTTGAAACGCCTGGGGGCGTAGACGCTGCAACCAGCGTTGCCAGAAGGGCTGGTCGCCCGCCCAGGCCTTGAGGCGATCGGCAGTGGCTTGCGACCACACAGTCTGCTCAAGGCGCTGCAAAGTGATGTCGCTCAGGCGCGCCAGATACTCGAAGCGCATGCCGTCCGGTTGTGGCGGCAGCCGCAGCCGCTGCTGCAGGCGAATGCGTGCGTAAAGCGCCATTTCCAGTTCATCGAGCAGGAAATTCGCCTCGGTCAGTTGCTCATCGCTGAGGTCGTCGAGGTTGGACAGCCCTGGCGCGGCTTGCCGCTCAGCTTCATTGCCGGCTTCACCCAATGCCCGGCGCCGTGCGCGCCGGGCATTGAACATCTGGCCGATCTGCTCGTCGAGCAACCTTTGGCGCATCAGGCTAGCTGCGCTGTCGATGGCAACTTGCTCGTGGCCGTCACTGGGCGCTGCGTTGGCCACCGATTGCCAGAGCGTAACGTCGGTTTCGACCTGTTGAAACAGCAGGCTGGCCTGATCGACACAGGCTTGGCCGGCATCGACCAAGAACTCACGGACCTGTTGCTGCAGTTGGGCGATACCCGTGCCGGCCTCATCGTGCCTGGTGGCGTCCACCAGCGTCTGCAGCACTTGGCGCATGCGGGCATCCATGGCAGCCGGGCTGGCGCGATAGGCTTGGGTATCGGGCAGGCGTTGGTAAAGGTCGAACAACGGCTGCCAGTTAGGGTCGGCCCAGAATTCGGCCAAATGCTCGCGCAAGTTGGCAGGCCAGCCGGCAGACCACTCCTGGGCGTCAGCATCGTCCTGAATGACGGGCATCCCAGCTTCTTCCAGGCGTTGCAGCGCCAGGTCATTGAATGGATTGTCGTCGAATGCGTAATGGAGTTGCTGGTCACCTTGGCGCAACCCCTGCGCGAATAGGGTATCGCGCAGGGCGGGGGCATCGCTCAGTTCATTGAGGCTCAGGTCAATCTCACGAAGGTTGAGCGGCTGCTGGTTCATCAACGTGGTCAACCCGGCTGGCCACTCGAAGATGCCTGTATGCTCCAGGTCCACCTGCTCCAGCGCAGTCCAGCCGCTGAAGTCTGGTGCCAGTACCAGAGGGTTGTAACGCAGCGATAACAAGCGCAGTCGGTTTAGGCCGTTCAAAGCCGTAAGGCTTGCTTGGGTAAGCACGATTTGGTTATGGCCAAGTTCTAGGTGGGTCAGGCTCGGCCAGCGTTGCAGCGCCTGAAAATGTGCAGCCTCAAACTGTAGGGTATTGAAGTCTGCCTGCAGATAGCCCAGCGCTGGGAGGTCGGCAAGCCGTTGTAGGGTGCTGGCGGAAAGTGTCTGCAGGCACTGTGAAAGGTTCAGGCGCTCTAGGTTGCGCAAGCCTGTCAGTGTCGAGAGGTCGGCTTCCTGGGAGAGGTCGAGTACATTGTGCGAAAGGTCCAGAGACTCGAGCTCGCTGAGGTCGGCCAATGCTGGTGGGAGGCTGCGCAGAGCATTATCTTCAAGGTCCAGGTGGCGCAGTTCGGGGAAGGCCCTGATAAACCCGTTCAGCCCGGTGTTGGCATGATCAGCGAGCCCTATGATGCGAAGCTGGTGCACGTGAGAAAGGGGCACGGGTAAGACGGGCAATGTCTCCAGTTGCGCGCCGTCTATGTCCAGGGTGACGGAATCATGCCCTGCGCCAAAGTCTTCGGGGTTTTGCCGGCGCCATGCGTGGCGTATGCGCTGGGCTTGGCGATCGCGTGCGGTGCGTTGTGATCCCGAGCCCTGTTCGACCCAATTCTGCAGTTCGTCGTCCAGGCGTCGATATTCACCGCGCAGGCGCTCCAGCAGGCGTAGAAAAGCACCTGGCCCAGGGCCTGCTTCATGCTGCAGGCGTTGACGCAGCAACTGGCGCTCCTGCCGGTCGCCTGCTGGGTAGAGCTGATCGAACAGGCTGTCGGCAGTCTGCGCAGGGTTGCCATGGCCACTGAGTCGATAGCCAAGGCGCTGGCTGCCGGGGATTCGACTGGGTGGATTGAACAGCGGGCGCACCGGCACCATGCCCAGATCACGAGCACTCGCTTCACGGTTAGCGCAGGCCCGGTCGAATAGCGCGTCTCGCAGGGCGGGCGCATCGTGAATGGCCAGCCCCAGCGCATCGCGCTCGCTGTCAGGCAGGGCGCGCAAGATGGCGTTGAGCAACTCGTCCTGTCCCCCCAGGGTTTGCCCGGCCGCATCGAGCGGTTGATAGCCTTGGGCGCTGCGCTGTACGCGTTTGACTATAGCGCCTTGCTCACCGGCCGCCGCGATCAGGCTGCCATGCTCGACCAGCTCCACGCGCACCGTACCGGACCAGCCTGGTAGCCTTGGCAGATTGGCAAACACCAAGGTGTCGCGGTCGCTGCTCCTGGCCGTGGCTTGGCGCAGATGCCCCAGTGCCCGGTTGAGCCTGGCTTCACGCAGGTACAGGCGGGCCTGTTCGGCCATGGGCAACGGCAAGCGGCCTGTTCGCTTCATCTGCGCAAGCTCGGCCGCTGATGCTGTTGCCAGGATTTCATGACATGCACGAGGGCTGAGCGAGGGGAAATCCCTGGCCAGCAGGGTGCTGTCGGCGGCCTCGATCACCGGCAGGGGAGTGGCGCCGAAGGCTTGAAGGGTGTCGAGCAACAAAGCGGGCAATGGGCGGTGATCGAGCAGCAGGCGGCGTAAAGCGTCGTCACCGTAGCCACTGCTGCGCAAGGCATTTGCCATTGCGGTATCTTCCAGGCCTTCACACGCCGGGCCAAGCCGCCGCTCCAGCGCCGGGCTGCGCCAGGCCAGGGGCTGCTCATGCTCCAGCAGCCAGCTGCCATTGCCATTGCCAAGCAGCCTTGGTTGATGGCGGTGGCCTTTGCCGAGCGCCAGGCGCCAGCCGCCTTTCGCTTCGCGCTGCAGGGGGTACGCTTGGCCATCGTGCAGCCACCACTGCTGGCCTTGCCAGGTATGCAGACCCTCGGCGTTTGGCACAGTTTGCGCAGGCCATGGCCGGGCCTGAGCGAACGCTGACAGGTCGCCATGCCACAGCCGCTCGCTATCGCCGCTGCCAATACGCTGCCATTCGTGCAACGGCCCAATGGGTTCGGCAAACCGCCCGGCAGCACCCAGTGCCGCGAATTGCGCGAGGTTTTCGAACACGGCGAACAGATGCACCAATGCAGCGTCGGCCTGCTCTTCGTTGGCGGCATGCACCCCCTCAAGGAATTCATCGACCAACTGCGCGCCGCCGACCACCAGCATGACCTGCGCCAGGCCGGGAATGAACAAGCTGGCAATATTCAGCACATTCAGGCCCGTTTGCAGCCAGCCTTCGATACGCTCCCAGAGGGCTTGCGCATCACGTTTTGCGGTGGGCACCACGATGTCGGCTGCGTCTTGCAGCTTGCGTTCGAGCTGGGTACGGGTGCGTGCAGCGAAGCAGTCCTGCTGCCAGGGTGAAGCGCTCCAGGCCAGCCGTGCATTCTTGTCCAGCGTCTCTTGCCAAATGTGGCGAGGGTTGGGGAACAGCCGGGTTATCAAGCTGACCTGTTGGCCTTTCTCGAGCACCGGTGTGCCGGAGTGCAATGTGGGGTAGGGGTAGCGCGGAAATAGGGTTTCACGTAGCCGCAACGCGAACTGCAATTGCTGCCCGTGGCTTACGTAGCGCACGAAAAACTGCCGTTCGTGGTCGTCCCAAAGCATGTGCGTGAGCGCCTGGCCCATTGCTGCAAGCGAGGGGTACTGGCGCATTGGTTCGCTTGGGTGCCCAGGCAGGTAAAGCAGGCATGGCTGGGTTTCATCGTGTGCTTGCAGGCTGATGAGCAAAGGGCCATTCAGCGCGCAGTCGAACAGCGCCAGGTAACAGCATTGCAATCGGCGCTGGCTGCCATCGGGGAGGGTGATCTGCTCGGCCCCTGCCAGGGCCGCCTCACCCAAGGTCGCGCCACGGCTGTCGATACGCCCGCGCGGCAGGGCAAGGGTCAGCTCTGCAGCGAAGGCTGCGCGATCTTGGTCTTGTTGCAGTTGGTGGGTCAGGCGTGAATCAAGGAGTTCGGCCACATGCGCCTGATAACGGCCGCCGAGGTCGAGATTGCGTACGGTTTTCACGAAACGGTCGGTATCGATAGCGGTAGCGGCAGTTGTTCCTTTGCGCAGGTACAAGCGAATCTGATCGGCCTCATCGAAGTTCAGCATGGCCGCTTCCAGCCATGACATACCGCGCCGTTGTGCCACATGCCACAGCCAACCCTGATCGACGTCAGGGAGTTCGCGGTCGGCAAACCAGTGAGCCAATGCCTGATCAAGCTGCGCTCTACAGAACGTCTCTGGGGCCTGCAGGCGGGCTAGCTGCTTGCGCAGGCGGTGGCTGGCGCGATGGCTGTCGCGCAGGCGTCGCTCGAGCTGCTGGCGCTGCTGCGCGGTGCACGACTGCAGCCATCCAGGCATGCGTCGCTGGATGAATGCCAAGTGGGGCGAGGGGGCTTGGGACATGGCGCCGTTCTCCAGTTCGGGAAAACGGCGAGCCTATTGAAGGCAACGATGGGCATGGGGTGCAGGGCTACCACACCTTTGCAGCGCCATGCGCTGAATCACAAGCAAAAAAACGGCACCTGCCTGAGGTGCCGTTATCATTTTGCGCGGTGTTACTTGTGCAGCACTTCGGCTGCGTACAGCGTGTTTTCCAGCAGGCACGCGCGGGTCATTGGGCCAACGCCACCTGGCACCGGTGTGATCCAGCCAGCGCGTGGCAGCGCTGTTTCGTAGACCACGTCGCCAACCAGCTTGCCATCTTCCTGGCGGTTGATGCCGACGTCGATGACGATGGCGCCTTCCTTGATCCACTCACCCTTCACCAGGCCAGGTTTGCCTGCCGCCACCACCACCAGGTCGGCACGGCCAACGTGGCCGGCCAGGTCCTTGGTGAAACGGTGGCAGACGGTTACGGTGCAGCCACCGAGCAAAAGCTCCATGGCCATCGGACGGCCCACGATGTTGGAAGCACCGACGATGACCGCGTTCATGCCGTACAAGTCTTGCCCGGTGCTTTCGAGCAGGGTCATGATGCCTTTGGGCGTGCAGGGGCGCAGCAGCGGAATGCGCTGAGCCAGGCGACCGATGTTGTAGGGGTGGAAGCCGTCGACGTCTTTGTCGGGGCGGATGCGCTCGAGCAGCAGCGAAGCATCCAGATGCGCCGGCAGCGGCAGTTGCAGCAGGATACCATCGACGGCCGGGTCGTCGTTGAGGCGGTCGATCAGCTCGGTCAGCGCTTGCTGCGTGGTCTCGCTGGGCAGGTCGAATGCCTGGGAGATGAAACCGACCTCTTCGCAGTCCTTGCGTTTGTGCGAGACATAGACTTGGGAGGCGGGGTCGGTGCCGACCAGGATCACAGCCAGGCCCGGCGTGCGAAGGCCTTGCTGGCGACGCTCCTCGACACGTTGAGCGATCTGCTTGCGCAGGTTGGCGGCGATCGCCTTGCCATCGATTAGGTGTGCAGTCATAGACGCGTGATTAACCATCGAGAAAGGAACAATAAAGAGGGCGCATTCTCGCACGTCATCGCTAAAGGGCAAAGGCGAGTGGTCGGCCAAATGCCCTAAGCCCTTAAATAATTTAAATTTTTTCGATAAAGGTGTTGACGGCCCTGAGGCTCGCCTATAAGATTCGCCGCACTTGTCGGGCACAGCCTAGCACTGGTTGGCGAAGTCGGGCAGAATGAGCGATTTAGCAGTTACCTGTTAAGGCCTCGTTCGGTTAGGCTTTAAGCTTAAGCGCCCGTAGCTCAGCTGGATAGAGCATCCGCCTTCTAAGCGGATGGTCGCAGGTTCGAGTCCTGCCGGGTGCGCCATTTAGGCAGCTTAGGCAAGCAAGTAAGGCAATATGGTGGGCGTAGCTCAGTTGGTAGAGCGCTGGATTGTGATTCCAGTTGTCGTGGGTTCGATTCCCATCGTCCACCCCATATTCGACGAGGGCGCTTTGATTGAACGATCTGGCGCCTTTGTTTTAAGCGTTACGCGGACGTGGTGAAATTGGTAGACACACTGGATTTAGGTTCCAGCGGCGCAAGCTGTAAGAGTTCGAGTCTCTTCGTCCGCACCATGCTTCTTTAAAGCAGCACCGCAACATTGCAGCACCGCAACATGGTGGGCGTAGCTCAGTTGGTAGAGCGCTGGATTGTGATTCCAGTTGTCGTGGGTTCGATTCCCATCGTCCACCCCATATTTTTTCGAAGGCGCCTTGATCGTGAGATCGGGCGCCTTTGTTGTTTCTGTCGTGTACATGCATCGAGCAAGGTAGTGCCTGCAAGGTCGAGCGGATGCCGTGCGGTGCTGGTTCCCGCTGTCGCCAAGGCTTCAATGGTGAGCTGCGCGGCCATCATCAAGAACTGCCCCTTGCAATCCTCTGGTGGCACCCCAATAAAAGCTGTTAGATTTCAGCCGGTTGAAACGCCGGCCCGGATTTGGCTGGCAGAGGAATGACCAATGATTGCAAAAGAAGCCCGCCAGGCCCTGGCACTGCAGCGCTTCGCTGAGGCTAATCCGCAACTGCTCGAGGAAATTCGCGAGCTGGATGCACGTGAGCAGGCCCAGCAGATTGAGTGGGCATTCGAGGATGCCGCTGATGAGCAAGGGGTTCAGCCTTGGGAGCTGGCGTTGCAGTTGATCGCCGAAAGCCCCGAGCAGTTGCAGGCCATGCGCCTGGAGACTCATCGGGAGGTGGCTGAAGCCTTGGGCATGGAATGGGAAGCGTATTGTCAGTTCAACGAGATCGACCCCGAATAGGGGGTCGTCGTTAATATACCGGCTGTTGTATCACAAGATATTTCGGCTGCGTGACGCCAGCGGGCGTTGCGCCGCCCTCTATATAAAGAGGCTTGGCACTTCATTGTGTGGGCCATGTAAGTCAATCGACCGGCGAGGTTTCCCGTCGTCCCGGGTGGGGTGACTTCTGGTGCGTGACTCACTAGAATGTTTGCCCTTGATTCTGGAGTCGGGCTATCGCCGGCTAACGTCTGTGCAACGAGGAATATCCATGCAAGTTTCTGTTGAAAACACTTCCGCTCTCGAGCGCCGCATGACCATCGCCGTTCCGGCCGAGCGCGTCGAGAACGAAGTCAACAAGCGTCTGCAACAGACTGCCAAGCGCGCCAAAGTCGCGGGCTTCCGCCCAGGCAAGGTGCCGATGAGCGTGATCCGTCAGCGTTTTGAAGCCGATGCCCGTCAAGAGGCTTTCGGTGACCTAGTCCAGGCTTCCTTCTACGAGGCCATCGTTGAACAAAAGCTGAACCCGGCTGGCGCTCCAGCTGTTGAGCCTAAATCGTTCGAGAAGGGCAAGGATCTGGAGTTCGTTGCCATCTTCGAAGTGTTCCCAGAGTTCACCGTTGCCGGCTTCGACTCGATCAACGTTGAGCGCTTGAGCGCCGAAGTGGCCGATGCCGACCTCGACAACATGCTGGAAGTGCTGCGCAAGCAGAATACCCGCTTCGAGGCCGTTGAGCGCGCTGCGCAAAATGACGACCAGGTCAACATCGACTTCGTTGGCAAGATCGACGGTGAAGAGTTCGCCGGTGGTTCGGCCAAGGGTACTCAGCTGGTGCTGGGTTCCGGCCGCATGATCCCTGGCTTCGAAGATGGTCTGGTAGGCGCCAAGGCGGGCGAAGAGCGCGTTGTCAACGTGACCTTCCCTGAGGACTACCAGAACCTTGATCTGGCAGGTAAGGCTGCCGAGTTCACCATCACCGTGAACAGCGTGTCGGCCCCTGTGCTGCCAGAGCTGAACGAAGAATTCTTCGCCCAGTTCGGTATCAAAGAGTCGACCCTGGAAGGCTTCCGCACGGAAGTTCGCAAGAACATGGAGCGTGAACTGCGCCAGGCCATCAAGACCAAGGTCAAGAACCAGGTCATGGACGGTCTGCTGGCCGCCAACCCGATCGAAGTGCCGAAGGCGCTGCTGGAAAACGAAGTCAACCGTCTGCGCGTGCAGGCTGTTCAGCAGTTTGGTGGCAACATCAAACCTGAGCAACTGCCAGCCGAACTGTTCGAAGAGCAAGCCAAGCGCCGTGTGGTGCTGGGCCTGATCGTCGCTGAAGTGGTCAAGCAGTTCGAGCTCAAGCCTGACGAAGGCAAGGTTCGCGAAATGATCGAAGAAATGGCTTCGGCTTACCAAGAGCCTGAGCAGGTCATCTCCTGGTACTACAAGAACGACCAGCAAATGAACGAAGTTCGTTCGGTTGTGCTGGAAGAACAAGTTGTAGATACTGTTCTGCAGAAAGCGACTGTGACCGACAAGTCGGTCTCGTACGAAGATGCTGTTAAGCCAGCACAGGCTCCTGCCGCCGCTGAGTAACAGGCTTCTCTCGTAGGAAACCCCCACAAGCCAGCCTTCGAGCTGGCTTGTGCGTTATCAAGCCATGACTATTTGGGAGTGAGCGCAGGACATGTCCCGCAATTCTTATATTCAGCAGAGCTCTGACATCCAGGCCGCAGGCGGCCTGGTCCCGATGGTTATCGAGCAGTCCGCCCGTGGCGAACGTGCCTATGACATCTACTCGCGCCTGTTGAAGGAGCGAGTGATCTTCCTGGTTGGCCCGGTAGAGGATTACATGGCCAACCTGGTGGTGGCGCAGATGCTGTTCCTCGAAGCGGAAAACCCTGACAAGGATATCCATCTTTACATCAACTCGCCGGGTGGTTCGGTGACTGCAGGCATGTCAATCTACGACACCATGCAATTCATCAAGCCAGACGTCTCGACCATCTGCATCGGCCAGGCCTGCAGCATGGGTGCATTCCTCTTGGCCGCAGGTGCCAAAGGCAAGCGTCACTGCCTGCCCAACTCGCGCGTGATGATTCACCAGCCGCTGGGCGGGTTCCAGGGCCAGGCCACCGATATCGAGATTCACGCCCAGGAAATCCTCAATATCAAGGCACGCCTGAACGAGCTGCTGGCCTATCACACTGGCCAGGATCTGGAGACCATCAAGCGTGATACCGAGCGTGACAATTTCATGAGCGCCTCGCGCGCGGCCGAGTACGGCTTGATCGACTCGGTTTACGACAAGCGGCAGCTGGCGTCCTGATCCCAGGCGCCAGAGCAGGTGGGTGCATAGAGCGCCCACCTGCGGACTTGAAAAAGCCCGCAATTGCCTTCATCTTGTGTTGCAAGCCTACCGGATTGGATCGATCGAATGACTGACACCCGTAACGGCGAGGACAGCGGCAAATTGCTTTATTGCTCCTTCTGCGGCAAAAGCCAGCACGAAGTGCGCAAACTGATTGCCGGGCCCTCGGTATTTATCTGCGACGAGTGCGTCGACCTGTGCAACGACATCATCCGTGAGGAGGTGCAGGAAGCCCAGGCCGAGAGCAGCGCGCACAAATTGCCTTCGCCGAAAGAAATCAGCGGTATCCTCGACCAGTATGTGATTGGTCAGGAACGCGCTAAGAAGGTGCTGTCGGTAGCGGTGTACAACCACTACAAGCGCCTGAACCAGCGTGACAAAAAGGGCGACGAAGTCGAACTTGGCAAGAGCAACATCCTGCTGATCGGGCCTACCGGCTCGGGCAAGACCCTGCTCGCCGAAACCCTTGCACGCCTGTTGAACGTACCGTTCACCATTGCCGACGCCACCACCCTGACCGAAGCCGGTTATGTGGGTGAGGACGTTGAGAACATTATTCAGAAACTGCTGCAAAAGTGCGACTACGACGTAGAAAAAGCCCAAATGGGCATCGTCTACATCGACGAGATCGACAAGATCTCGCGCAAGTCGGACAACCCGTCCATCACCCGTGACGTCTCGGGTGAGGGCGTGCAGCAGGCGCTGCTGAAGCTGATCGAAGGCACTGTCGCTTCGGTTCCGCCTCAGGGCGGCCGCAAGCATCCGCAACAGGAATTTTTGCAAGTTGATACTCGCAACATCCTGTTCATCTGCGGTGGCGCCTTCTCTGGCCTGGAAAAGGTTATTCAGAATCGCTCCACCAAAGGTGGTATCGGTTTTGGCGCCGAAGTACGCAGCAAGGAAGAGGGCAAGAAAGTCGGTGAATCGCTGCGCGAAGTCGAGCCGGACGACCTAGTCAAGTTTGGCCTTATCCCCGAGTTCGTCGGCCGCCTGCCGGTGCTGGCGACCCTCGACGAGTTGGATGAGGCGGCACTGATGCAGATCCTGACCGAGCCGAAGAACGCACTGACCAAGCAGTATGCCAAGCTGTTCGAGATGGAGAGCGTGGACCTCGAGTTCCGCACCGACGCGCTTAAGGCCGTCGCGCGCAGGGCTCTGGAGCGTAAAACTGGCGCTCGTGGCCTGCGTTCGATCCTCGAAGGCGTGTTGCTCGACACCATGTACGAAATTCCTTCGCAGAAGGATGTCAGCAAGGTAGTGATCGACGAGAGCGTCATCGAAGGCACCTCCCAACCGCTGATGATCTACGAGAGCAGCGAGCCGCAAGCCAAGGCCGCACCGGACGCCTGAGTCCAGGTCAACGCCGTGTGCTGGCAGCAAACGTGAAAGGGGCCTACGGGCCCCTTTCTGCTTTTCCTGCCCTAGCGCTTGTAATTTCCCAAGCCTGCCCCCACATTAGGTCCAAGCATCATTTCCACCGGTTTCCGGCCATAAGGCCGCTGTAGAGGCGAAATCATGAAGACCACCCTCGACTTGCCTCTTTTGCCATTGCGCGATGTTGTCGTCTATCCGCACATGGTTATCCCACTGTTCGTGGGGCGTGAGAAGTCTATCGAAGCCCTCGAAGCCGCGATGACGGGCGAAAAACAGATACTGCTGTTGGCCCAGAAGAACCCGGCTGATGACGATCCAGGCGAAGACGCTCTGTATCGAGTCGGTACCGTCGCGACCGTATTGCAACTGCTCAAACTGCCCGATGGTACCGTCAAGGTGCTGGTCGAAGGCGAGCAGCGCGGTACAGTTGAGCGGTTCAACGAGGTAGAAGGGCACATTCGTGCCGAAGTTTCCCTGATCGATGAAGCCGATGCCGCCGAGCGCGAGTCGGAAGTCTTCGTGCGCACGTTGCTGTCGCAGTTCGAGCAATACGTGCAACTGGGCAAGAAAGTCCCAGCAGAAGTGCTGTCGTCGCTCAATAGCATCGAAGAGCCTGGTCGTCTGGTCGACACCATGGCTGCGCACATGGCGCTCAAGATCGAGCAGAAGCAGGAAATTCTCGAGATTGTCGACCTGCCGACCCGTGTCGAGCATGTGTTGGCTCTGCTGGATGCCGAAATTGATCTGTTGCAGGTCGAAAAACGCATCCGTGGCCGGGTCAAGAAACAAATGGAGCGCAGCCAGCGCGAGTACTATCTGAATGAGCAGATGAAGGCCATTCAGAAGGAGCTTGGCGATGGCGATGAAGGCCACAACGAAGTCGAAGAGCTGAAAAAGCGCATCGAATCCGCAGGCTTGCCCAAGGATGCCTTGGCCAAGGCCCAGGCCGAGCTCAACAAGCTCAAGCAGATGTCTCCGATGTCGGCCGAGGCGACCGTCGTCCGGTCGTACCTGGACTGGCTCGTTCAGGTGCCTTGGAAGGCCCAAAGCAAGGTGCGCCTTGACTTGAGCAAGGCCGAAGAGATCCTCGACGCCGACCACTACGGCCTGGAAGAGGTCAAGGAACGTATCCTCGAATACCTCGCCGTGCAAAAGCGAGTGAAGAAGATTCGCGGTCCTGTGTTGTGCCTGGTCGGCCCGCCCGGTGTCGGTAAGACATCGCTGGCCGAGTCGATCGCTGCCGCAACCAATCGCAAGTTCGTGCGCATGGCCTTGGGTGGCGTGCGGGACGAGGCCGAAATTCGTGGCCACCGGCGAACTTACATCGGCTCCATGCCTGGCCGTCTGATTCAGAAGATGACCAAAGTGGGCGTACGCAACCCGCTGTTCCTGCTCGACGAGATCGACAAAATGGGCAGCGACATGCGTGGCGACCCGGCATCGGCGCTGCTGGAAGTGCTTGACCCCGAGCAGAACCACAACTTCAACGACCACTATCTGGAAGTCGATTACGACCTCTCGGACGTGATGTTCCTGTGCACCTCCAACTCGATGAACATCCCGCCGGCGCTGCTCGACCGTATGGAAATCATCCGCCTGCCGGGCTACACGGAGGATGAGAAGATCAACATCGCGGTCAAGTACCTGACGCCCAAGCAAGTCAAGGCCAATGGTCTGAAGGCCGAAGAGCTGAGCATCGACGTCTCGGCAATTCGCGACATCATCCGTTACTACACCCGCGAAGCCGGTGTGCGGGGCCTTGAACGTCAGATCGCCAAGGTCTGCCGCAAAGTGGTCAAGGAACATACCGGGCAGAAGCAGGTCAAGGTCAAGGTGACCAGCGATCAGCTCGAGCACTTGCTCGGCGTGCGCAAGTTCCGCTATGGCCTGGCTGAGCAGCAGGACCAGATTGGCCAGGTTACCGGCCTTGCCTGGACGCAGGTGGGTGGCGAACTGCTGACCATCGAGTCGGTAGTGATTCCAGGCAAGGGCCAGTTGATCAAAACTGGCTCACTGGGCGATGTGATGGTCGAATCGATCACCGCCGCGCAGACCGTCGTGCGTAGCCGTGCCCGCAGCCTGGGGATTGCTGCGGACTTTCACGAGAAGCATGACGTGCACATTCACATGCCTGAAGGTGCTACGCCCAAGGATGGCCCGAGCGCAGGCATCGGGATGTGCACCGCTCTGGTTTCTGCACTGACGCAAATTCCTGTGCGTGCCGACGTGGCCATGACCGGTGAGATCACCCTGCGTGGTCAGGTACTGGCCATTGGCGGGTTGAAGGAAAAACTGCTGGCTGCTCACCGCGGCGGGATCAAGACGGTGATCATTCCCGAGGAGAACGTTCGCGATCTGAAGGAAATTCCGGAAAATATCAAACAGGATCTTCAGATCAAACCGGTCAAATGGATTGACGAAGTCCTGCAAATTGCGCTGCAATACGCCCCGGAGCCCTTGCCAGATGTGGCTCCGGAGATTGTCGCCAAAGATGACAAGCGCGACGGCGATGCGAAGGAAAGAATCAGCACGCATTAGTAGTTTTTAACGGGGGGGCTTTCCTTGACAGTATTTTCGGGGCCTTGCTATAAAGCGGCACGCTATTGTCAACAGGCCACCCAGCGCACGTTTCATAAGCTTTTCAATACATACTTAGAAACATACTCAATAGAGACATAAGGGGACTTCGAGTGAACAAGTCGGAACTGATTGACGCTATCGCTGCATCGGCAGACATTTCCAAAGCCGCCGCCGGCAAAGCGCTGGACGCTGTGATCGACTCCGTGACTGGCGCCCTGAAAGACGGCGACGACGTCGTTCTGGTTGGCTTCGGTACCTTCTCGGTCAAAGAGCGTGCTGCGCGCACCGGCCGTAACCCGCAAACCGGTAAGGCTATCGAGATCGCCGCTGCCAAGGTTCCAGGCTTCAAGGCAGGCAAGGGCCTGAAAGACGCCGTCAACTAAGTCGTCTCTTTCAGCCGGGCCCGGCTTGGCCAGGTCCGATCACGCTGATGGCGGGTCGCAAACGTTCCCGCCTGACACGTTTGCTAAGAAAAGGCGCATCCTCGGATGCGCCTTTCTTTTATCAGGATTCTACCCACGCTCCGCGGTTGTCGTCGCAGTGGTACAGCCGTTTCTGGGGGACGCATGCTGCAAAATATCAGGGACAATTCACAAGGTTGGATTGCCAAAACCATCATCGGCCTGATCGTCGTATTGATGGCGTTGACCGGCTTCGAAGCCATTTTCAAAGCCGCCACCCACAGCCAGGATGCGGCCAAGGTGAACGGCTCAACCATCAGCCAGAACGAGCTGAGCCAGGCCACTGACATGCAGCGCCGCCAGCTGATGCAACAGCTGGGCAAAGACTTTGACCCAGCACTGCTGGACGATAAGCTGCTGCGCGACTCGGCCCTCAAGGGCCTCATCGATCGCAAACTGCTGCTGCAGGGTGCCGAAGACGCCAAGTTCGCCTTCTCGGATGCCGCGCTTGATCAAGTCATCCTGCAGACACCGGAATTCCAAGTTGATGGCAAGTTCAGTGCCGATCGCTTCGACCAGGTCATCCGCCAGATGGGCTATGGCCGTATGCAGTTCCGCGAAATGCTCGGTGAAGAGATGTTGATCGGCCAGCTGCGCACCGGTATTGCCGGTAGCAGCTTCGTCACTGATCAGCAGGTCGATGCCTTCGCCCGCCTGGAGAACCAGACCCGGGACTTCGCCTCCCTGACCTTCAAGGCCAACCCGGCCGCGGTCAAGGTCAGCGACGAAGAAGTCAAGGCGCACTACGACCAGCACGCCAAAGAGTTCATGACGCCAGATCAGGTCGTGATCGACTACGTCGAGCTGAAGAAGTCGGCGTTCTTCGACCAGGTCAAAGTCACCGACGAAGAGCTCAAGGCGCAGTACGAGAAGGAAATCGCCAACCTCGCCGAGCAGCGCCGTGCCGCGCATATCCTCATCGAGGTCAACGACAAGGTCAGCGATGCCCAGGCCAAAGCCCGCGCCGATGAAATCGAGCAACGCCTGGCCAAGGGCGAAGACTTCGCCAAGCTGGCCAAGGAGTTCTCCCAGGACCCTGGCTCCGCCAGTAATGGTGGCGACCTTGGCTTTGCCGGCCCAGGGGTGTACGACCCGGCGTTCGAGGACGCGCTGTACAAGCTCAAAGACGGCCAGGTATCGGCTCCGGTGCGAACCGAGTTTGGGTATCACCTGATCAAGCTCCTTGGCAAGCAGGCGCCAGAGGTGCCGAGCTTCGCCAGCCTCAAGGACAAACTGACTCGCGACCTGAAGACACCGCTGGTCGAGCAGCGCTACGTCGATGCCAGCAAGCAGCTGCAGGATGCTGCGTACGAGGCGTCCGACCTGGCCCAGCCTGCCCAGGACCTTAATCTGAAGGTACACACCTCGGCCCCGTTCGGTCGTGAAGGCGGCGAGGGCATCACTGCCAACCGTGGCGTGATCCAGGCAGCGTTCTCCGAGGAGGTCATGGATGAAGGTGCCAACAGCACCGCCATCGAGCTCGACCCGGAAACCACCGTGGTGCTGCGGGTCAAAGAGCACCGCAAGCCAGAGCAGCTACCGCTGGACGCTGTGGCCAAGAACATTCGCGAGCATCTGGCCAAGGAGAAGGCAACTGCCGAACTCAAGGCCAAGGCCGACAAGCTGATTGCAGGTCTGCGCGACGGTTCGATCACCGCCGCCGGTGCCCACGATGGCGAGCAGTGGAAAACCTACGAGGCAGTCACCCGCAGCCAGGACGGTATCGATCCGGCCGAGCTGCAGGCACTGTTCCGCCTGGCCAAGCCGCAGGCCAAGGATAAGCCGGTGTACGGCAATGTGGTCCTGGCCGACGGTAGCCTGGTGGTGTTGCAGCTCAAAGGCGTGAACGAGGGCGCTGCCGCCAGCGATGACGAGAAGCAGCAGATCCGCCGTTACCTCGCATCCCGTGCTGGCCAGCAGGACTTCGCGGCCTACCGCAAGCAGCTCGAAAGCGCTGCCGACATCACCCGCTACTGAGTGGTGTTTGCATCATGAAACAGGCCGCATCGAGCGGCCTGTTTCATTGGTGCAAGAAGAGGTTCAGTCACGCATAGACCAACGCCGCCTAGCCGCTAGCGTTTCTGGCCTTCGTAGTTATCCAGCGTGTCCCGCGCGATCTCCCGCCCCAGAGCGATCAATTCCGGCGCTTTGTAGAACTCGAAGAAACGGCATACCCGTTTCGGCACGTTGATCAGCACGTCTGGCGGGTAACCGGCGATCTTGTACTGCGCCAGTGACGTCTGCATCACTTCGAAACTCTGGTTGATCAGGTCAAGCAACGACGCAGGTCCGACGTTGTCGATGATGAACGATCCGGTCGCCGACTTGGGTGCACCTTCGCGCTCCGGCGCCGCAGCAGGCTGCTGTGCTTGCGGGGCGCCGCTATCGGCAAGCCACGGGTTGGGCGGTGCCAGCCCTTCGGCGACGATTTCCTTCTCGATGCGGATCAGTTCTTCGGCAGGTTTGCGGCGAAACGGCAGGCGTGACCCTAATGAACTGAGCAGCGCATCGAAGCGCATCTTGAACGCTGGCGGCCGCTCGATCACCGGCAATTGGTACTGCTTCTGGTTGGTGGCGTTGAGGTTGACCGCAATGATCAGGTCGCAGTGGCTGGAGACCACCGGCACGATTGGCAGGGGGTTGAGGATGCCGCCGTCGACCAGCATGCGGTTACCCTGCATCACTGGGGTAAACAGGCTGGGAATCGCCGCCGAAGCCCGCATGGCCTGATGCAGGCAACCTTCCTGGAACCAGATTTCCTGTTGGTTGGTCAGGTCGGCTGCTACGGCCGTGTAGGGAATGCGCAGCTGCTCGATGTTGATGTCGCCGACGATTTTGCGGATTTGCCCGAATACCTTGTCCCCGCGGATGGCCCCGAGGCGGAAGCTGACATCGACAAGGCGCAGCACGTCCAGGTAGTCCAGGCTTTCGATCCAGTTACGGTATTCGTCGAGTTTGCCAGCGGCGTAGATCCCACCAATGACTGCGCCCATCGAGCAGCCGGCGATGCAGGCGATGTCGTAGCCACGCCGTTCGATTTCTTCGATAACGCCAATGTGGGCATAACCACGAGCGCCCCCCGATCCCAGTACCAACGCCACGCGTTTGCTCATGAGCTTTCCCCAGCTTGTGCAAGCATGGTCCTACAATGCACTGATCGCCGTCTATGCATCAATCCACTGTGCGCTGAACTACGCTACACAGAGCATAGCGAGCCGGGCACTTTTCAGTTGCACAGGCGTCGAAAAACCACTCTTTTGATCTTCGAGGTTATACCGATGAAAGCCTGGATCTGCCTTCCTCTGATCGCCCTGGCCCTGGCGGGCTGCGCAGGTAAGACGGCCTACCGTGACAGCTGCGCGACCCAACTCGATGCCGCATGGAAGGAACTGGACCTGGCCAAGGCAGAGGGCTTTGCCGGTGCGGTGAGCTATTCCAAGGCGCTGTCATTGCTGACTGGGGCCAAGACCCAGCAACAATTCGAGGGCTATGAAAACTGCACCAACAAAGCCGAAAAGGCGCGGTTCTATATTCGTGAGTCGCGCGCCGGGCGCTGATCAGGGAGCGCTCTATGTCCGCCATGCTCGATCATGTCATTGCTCAGGTGCTGGCCTTGCAGGTGCGTTTGCTGGCCTGTCGTGAGCGTCTGGCTGCCGATACCGACAGCGAGGCGCTGCATGACCTGCGCACCACGCTGCGACGCCTGCGCAGTCTGTTGCGGCCCCTGCGGGGGCTGCCAGGCGTAGAGCAGCTGGAGGCGGCGGCCAAATCGCTGGGTGAATTGACCACACCGCTGCGCGATCGCGAAGTGTTGGCTGCCGAGCTTGGCCGGCGCGGCTTTGCCCAGGCAGGGCAACGTCGCCTGGAAGGCCGCTCTGTAACGTTTGCCAACGTGGCTGCCAGCGCGCAGTTGACTCGGGTGCTGGCGATCATCGATGCGTTTCCGTTGTTTCTGCGTGCGGCAGATCGCGAAGGGTTGGCCAAGTCGCTGGAGAAACGTATCGACAAGCGCTTGGTCAGGCAATGGCGCAAGCTGCTCAAGGCGCTGCGCGACCCAGAGCACGATCGCCATCGGGTACGGCTGCTGATCAAGCGCGCGCGCTATGGCGATGAGGCTTATCCGCAGCTCAATCACGCCGGTAAGCCACTTCGGCGCCTGTTGAAGAAGGCCCAGGGCGACCTTGGCGACTGGCATGACCGCTTGCAATGGCTGTTGCAGGCCAATGAGCACGCTGATTTGGCGCCGTGCGCCAGTGACTGGGAGCAAGAGTTGCACGAGGCTGAGCGCAGGGCCGATGTGACGCTGGGCGCCCTGCAATCGGCGCTCAAGCGCTTTAAGCCCGGCAAATGACCGATATACGGGCTGATTGGTCGAAGTTTGCTGGCTAGTATTGGCGGACCATACGCAATAGCCAGGAGCCGGCCGATGAACTTCAATCAACTGCTCGATGCGGTGCGGGACACCTCCGATGCGCTCAGTATTGCGCCTGAATGGGCCCAGGGGCGTGCCGTGTTCGGTGGTCTGATGGCAGCGTTGGTGTACGAGCGCATGCGCGTGATGATCACCGATGGGCGCCCAGTGCGCTCGTTGGCCATCAGTTTCGTCGGCCCAGCGGCCCCCGACGTGCCCATTCGTTTCGAGGTCGAGGTGCTGCGCGAGGGTAAGGCGGTTAGTACGCTGCTGGGCCGTGCAGTGCAGAACGGCCAGGTTGTGACGCTGGTGCAGGGCAATTTCGGTGCTGGCCGGGCTTCGGTAGTCGACGTACCTGCTGCACCTGCCATTGCAATGAAGCCACTGGAAGAGTCGGCCCCAGAGCTGCCCTATATCAAGGGTGTAACCCCAGAATTCATGCGCCATCTAGCCTTGCGCTGGGCGATTGGCGGCTTGCCGTTCAGTGGCAACGCCTCACGGCAAATGGGCGGTTGGGTACGCTTGCGCGATGTGCCCCCAGAACAGATCAACGAAGCGCATTTGCTGGCTTTGGTCGATGCTTGGCCACCGAGTGTTTTGCCACTGTTGAAGCAACCGGCTGCGGGTAGCACTTTGACGTGGACCATAGAGTTCATCCAACCGACACCTGAGCTTTCCACACTTGACTGGTGTCGTTACCACGTTGAAACCGAGCATGCGCGCGATGGCTATGGGCATGCCGCGGCATCCCTTTGGACAGCCCAAGGCCAATTGCTGGCCTTGAGCCGCCAGACAGTCACGGTATTTGCCTGACCTTCAACGCCTGTGCTTGTGCCGCTCCCGCCAAGCCTTCCACCAAGCGCCGCTAAGCACGAAACGTGGGAATGTAATGAACTGCTCGGTGAGTAACCGCTGCACCGCATCTTTACGGTTGGCGAACGGCTCGGGTTGTTCGGTTTCCAGGCGGTGCCCGTGGCGCTGCAGCCCCAAGCCCGCGATGAGAGCGATGACCCCGACGGCGATTTGCCCCAGGTCGAGAGCGAACAGGCCGGACAGCACAAGCAGCGCACCCAGTATGAACAGCGGCACGGCAATCAAGTGCAAGACCAGGTTGGCCGGGTGCCGGTGATTGTGATGGTAGCCACGCCATTGCCAGGCGTGCAGATTGGGGAGTCGTTTGCTCATGGGCAGTTCCTCACGGTCATGCCCAAAGCTTAGTGCGACCCAGCAAGCGGGGCCAATCGAAGCTGGCTATGGCGACTATAGCTTCAGCTGGCCGATGGCCCTGTTCAGTTCACTGGCCAGGGTCGCTAACTCGGTGCTGGTGGTTGCCGAGTCCACCGTCTGCTGCACGGTGTCTTCGGTCACGTCACGGATGCTCACCACCGCGCGGTTCATTTCCTCGGCCACTTGGCTTTGCTGCTCGGCGGCGACGGCAATCTGCGTGTTGCTTTCGCGCATCTGTGCCACCGCGCTGGTGATCTCGGCCAGCGCAGCACCGGCCTCCTGCGCCTGGCGAACACAGTCGTCGGCCTTGTATGAGCTCTCCTGCATGAACTCCACCGCGTCGCGGGTGCCAGCTTGAAGGTCGGTGACCATAAGGGTGATTTCATCCGTGGACGTTTGCACACGCTTGGCCAGGTTGCGCACCTCGTCGGCAACCACGGCAAAGCCCCGGCCCAGGTCACCTGCCCGGGCGGCTTCGATAGCAGCATTGAGGGCCAGTAGGTTGGTCTGTTCGGCGATACTGTGAATGACGCCGACCACGCTGTTGATCTTCTGGCTGTCGTCGGCAAGCTGGCGGATCATTTCGGCGGTTTGCTGGACTCCGCTGGAGAGCCCGGAGATCGAATCCTGTACCCGGCTCACCACTTCCTTGCCGCCACCGGCTAGGGTGTCGGCTGTCTGCGACAAATCGCGCGTAGCGCCTGCATGCTGGGCAATATGGTGTACGGTGGCCGACATTTCGTTGATCGCCGTGGCGGCCTGGTCGGTTTCGCTCTGCTGGCCCAGCATGCCGTGGCGCACCTCACTCATGCTCGCGGCCAGGCGAGCAGCGCCGGAGTCCAACTGGGCGGCGGTGTGGGCGACGGTGCTGACCACGCGGTGGTAAGTGCATTGCATGGCGTTGAACGCGCCTGCCATCTGGCCCACCTCATCGCCGCTGGCCAGTGGCACACGGGCTGACAGATCTCCGGTTTTTTCAACGTGTAGCATCACGTCCTTGAGCGTGTTGAGCTGACTGAGCAGGAAACGGATCAACAACTGCGAGGCGGCAAGCATCGCCAGCATCAAAATGAGCACGCAGATCGCGTAGTTGCTGAAACGCTCGAGAAACACTTGGCGCAGGCTGGGTGCTGCGGCCAGCACGGCCAGTTGCTGGTCGCCACGGCGCAGCACCTGAGCGCCGCGCACTGGGTTGTCGCCGAGCACCCAAGCTGCCGGCAATGTTACCCAGCCTTGACCATTGGCCAGTGGTTGGAGGGGTTCGCCGCCATAGGTAGGCGTTTGGCCTGGTTGCCAGGAGATCATGTTGGCCAGGGGGGGCAGGGATTGACCGGCAGGCCAGGCGGCCAGCAATTGCGCTTGCGCTTGCGCCTGAGCCTGGGCAGCGTCGGCGCGTGAGCGCTGCTCCAGGTGCACGGCATACAGTACCAGCAACAAGGTGGTAACGAAGGCCACTGCGTTGACGGCCCAGAATTTGTATTTCAGGGAAATATTGCTAAGCCAGGCACCCATGGGTAGGTCTTCTCTGAGTTGAGCGGGAACAATATTGGCAAGGTGCCAGTATTGTGCCCGTCAACATCGGATCAGGTCATGACCTGCATCAAGGAAGCTTGAAGAAAGCTTTGGCCGTCGCGCTGGTGTGGCTGGCGCAGTGTTCCAGGCTCTCGTTGCGATGCAACGCCACCTCTCGTAACACCTCTGGCAGGAACGCCGGCTCGTTGCGACCGTTTTTCGGTTTAGGCCGCAGGCTGCGTGGCAACAGGTAAGGTGCATCGCTTTCCAGCATCAGGCGCCCTTGGGCAATGTTGCCCACCAATGCATGCAGGTGAGTGCCGCGGCGCTCGTCACAGATCCAACCGGTGATGCCGATGTGCAGGTCCATGTCCAAGTAAGCGAACAACGCCTCACGTTCGCCAGTAAAGCAGTGCACCACTGCAGCGGGCAGATGGTCCCGATAATCCTTGAGAATGGCCAGCAGGCGGTCGCTGGCATCACGCTCGTGCAGAAATACTGGCAAGCGCAGTTCGGCCGCTAGCGCCAACTGGGCTTCTAGAGCCTTTTCCTGCAGAGGGCGGGGAGAGAAATCACGATTGAAATCCAGCCCGCATTCGCCGACGGCACGCACGCGTGCCTCCCCTAAAAGCTGGCGTAATCGGCGCTCGCTGTTGCCGTCCCAGGACTGGGCGTCGTGCGGATGTACCCCGGCGGTGGCGAACAAGTGCTGGGCGTCGCCGTCAAGCTCCTGGCAAAGCTGCAGCGCCTGCTCGCTGACCTGCAGGCTGGTGCCAGTGAGCACCATCTGCATCACGCCGGCTTCGATGGCGCGCTCGACGACGGCCGCCTGCTGGTCGTGGAAACTGCTGTTGGTCAGGTTGACGCCGATATCGATCAATTGCATGGTGCTACCTCGTGCCGCGGGGCGGCCAGCATAGCAAAAAGCATGATATTCGGTAAAAAACTCAGAACTTCAGGCATTTGCGAGGGTCTTTTACGGTCATTTCTTATGATTACGTATCCCACCATGGCTATCGCCCATCGACCTCGGACAAGATCTGCATGTTGCGCTCGCTGCTGATCCTGCTGCTGATGCTAGGGCTTGGGTTGACCACTGCAGGCCCGGTCTACGCGCGGCTCCCAGGGCCGCAGCAGAGCGTGCCGGTTAACCCGGCCCGTGACCTGCAGCAGATTCGTGCCACTAAGGTGTTGCGGGTGCTCGTCAACCAGAGCCGCAACAGTTCTGGGGAGGTCAAGGGCGAGCCGGTGGGTATCGAGTATTACCGTCTACGCGGGTTGGAGCATTTTCTCAATGCTCGGGCCGGTGATGGCCAGCAGATCCGCTTGAAAATCATCCCGCGAGCCAAGGAACAACTGCTAGGAGCCCTGCAGCGCGGCGAGGGCGACCTGGCTGCACCTGGCGAATTGCTCGACCCTGCAGTGACAGGCGGGGTGAACCGCAGTGCGCCCGTGGTCGATCAAGTGCCGCTGCTGCTGGTCGGGCGCAAGGGCCAGCGCAGCTACACTCGCGCCGAGCAGTTGTCCGGGCGTACTGTGGCGTTGACCAGTGCCAGCGCTGCAGGTGCGGTGATTCAGCAGCTCAATCAACAACTGGCGCTGCGGAAACGGGCGCCGATCAGGATTGAGTGGGTCGATTCCACATTGGCGGTGGAAGATGTTCTGGAAATGGTCCAGGCCGGTATCTATCCCCTGACCGTAGTGGAGGGCCCGATCGCCCGGCGGTGGGCCAGAGTCATGCCAAAGCTGCGCCTGGATAACCGGGTGCAGTTGGGCCAGGCGCAAGCCATGCGCTGGTATGTGCGGCGTGATGCGACGATGCTGCTGGCTACAGTGGACCGTTTTCTTCAGGGCTATCGTGCTCCGGAAAACCAGGATGCCGCCTTCGAGCGGATCTACCGGCGCCAATACCGCGTTCATAACCCCTTGGCGCACAAAGACCGTCAACGGCTCAGTGCACTGCGTCCGGTGCTGCAGAAGCACGGCCAGGCCCAGCAAATCGACTGGCTGAACTTGGCCGCGCTCGCCTTCAAGGAATCCACGCTCAACCCAGCAGCGCGTGGCAGCGGTGGGGCGCATGGGTTGATGCAGATCACCCCGTCGGCGGCGCAACGGGTGGGAGTCAGCAACACAGGCACGGTGGATGGCAATGTCCAGGCCAGTGCTCGCTACCTGGCGTTGATCCGCAGAAAGTTCTTCTCCAGCCCGCACATCAACGAACGCGAGCGCATGGCGTTCGTACTGGCAGCCTACAATCTTGGCCCGGAGCGGGTTCAGGCCATGCGTGCCGAAGCTCGCAAACGGGGCCTCAATGGCAACCAGTGGTTTTTCCAGACCGAGCGCATCGCCATGGAGCAGGTGGGCATGGGACCGGTCAACTTCGTCAATAGTGTCAACAAGTATTTCCTGGCGTTTAACCGCGAACGTAGAGCGCTTGAGCGCGTGGTCAGCCGCTGACAGGTCTGTTCTGTTTCACCATGGGGCTTGCAGCCGGCGGCTAGTCGCTCTAGCATACCGCCTGCGCCGATTTAAACAGCTACTTGCGGGGCGCAGGATCGGCCCCCGGCTCTTCCGAAATACCGCTAAAGCGCTGGTTCGGTGACGCCTCCCACCGCTGCCCAGCGGGATTTGCGAGGCGGAGAGAATCTCCATGAGTTGCCCACGTACCAGTGTCTGTCTGAGCCCTTTGCCTGCCCATCAGGCTACTCGTACACCGCGCATTCTGCTCGGTGGCCAGCATCAGCCCACCCTTCTGCGCCATCTGGAAGGCTTGTCTCGTCGTAAAGGGCAAGCCCGGGCGTTTCTGATTCAGTTCACCGATGATGCGTGCCGGCTTGAGCAGTTCGGCAGTGACCGCTTCGATCTCGCTGTGATCCAAGCGCCCGCCCGCGAAGAGGCCGCCCATATTATTGGCCAGCTGACTCGCATTGCCCGCCAAGGACTGATCACCCGACGCTGAGGAGCGCGCCGTTGAGCACCAATATCATCACTACAGAAGGCCACGCGGCCCTGAAACAGGAGCTGGATCATCTGTGGCGGGTGTATCGGCCTGAAATCACCCAGAAGGTCGCATGGGCTGCATCGTTGGGGGATCGCAGCGAGAACGCCGACTACCAGTACAACAAGAAGCTGCTGCGCGAGATCGATCGTCGGGTCCGTTATCTGCGCAAGCGGCTGGAAGATGTCAAGGTTGTCGCTTACTCGCCTGAGCAGGAGGGCAAGGTATTTTTCGGCGCCTGGGTCGAGATCGAGAATGATGATGGCGAGGCCATGAGTTTTCGTATCGTGGGGTACGACGAGATTTATGGTCGCAACGACTATATTTCGATCGACTCGCCCATGGCCCGCGCGTTGCTCAAGAAGGAGGAGGGCGATGAGGTGGTAGTGAATACGCCGACCGGCCCAGCCACGTGGTATGTCAATAACATCCGCTATCGGCAATCAGTTCAGTCCTCATGAGCGCGCCTGAGGCCAGGGCGTGCGCCTCAGGTTTGCAGCAGTCTAGAGTTTTCAAGTTTCACGCAGCACTGCCAGGGGGCTGGCATTGAGCGCCCTGCGTGTTCCAAGCGTGCCTGCTCCGCCCACCAATATTGCCCCAAGCAATGGCAGCGCCAGCAGCCACAGGTGCGGGCTCCATTGCAGGTCGAACGCATAACGGTACAGCACCAGCGTGATCAGTTCGCAGCCGAGCGCCGCTAACGTGCCACTGGCGGCACCCAGCACGCCGAACTCAATGCGCCGAGCCCTGACCAGTAACGGCCGCGAAGCCCCCAAGGCGCGGAGTAGGGCGCCCTGGCGAATCCGCTCATCCAGGGTTGCCTGCAAACCCGCGAACAGGACTGCAAGCCCTGCTGCGAGCACGAACAGCAATACATATTCGACGGCCAGGGTCACCTGGGCCAAGATGCTGCGCAGCTGCTCCAGAAGGGCGTCGACTTGCAGTATGGTCACGGCCGGGAAGGCCCGGGACAGTGCGACAACGTCCAGATCATGGCCGGCGGCCAGGTAGAAGCTGGTCAGGTAAGTAGTGGGCAGGCCCTGCAGGGTGCCAGGCTGGAAAATCATGTAGAAGTTTGGCTGAAAGCTGTCCCAATGGACGCTACGAAGGCTAGTGACCCGTGCCAGGCGTTGTTCGCCGCCTATATCGAAGGTCAGCAGGTCGTCCAGTTTCAGCTTGAGGCTGTTGGCCAGCTCGGCCTCGACCGATACCCCAGGGATTTCATCACCCACCGGCAGTGCTCCCCACCAGTTGCCCGCGCTCAAGCTATTGCCTGCGGGCAGGTCGGCCGCCCAAGTCAGGCTGAGATCGCGTTGTACCGCCCGCTCGCCCGCGGACTCCTTGCTGACGATCTGTTGCACGGGTTGATCGTTGATCAGAATGAGCCTGCCTGGCGTCACCGGATACAGCGGCGCCGAACTGGCGTTGACCTCACGCAGGTGTTGGGCGAAGGGTTCACGGTCGGCGGGCAGGATATTCAGGGCAAAGTAATTGGGCGCGTCTTTGGGCAACTGCGCCTGCCAGGTGTCGAGCAGTTCTGCCCGCAGCAGCGCAACGAGCGCCATGGCCAGCAGGATCAGGCCAAAGGCCAGAGCTTGCCCGGCGGCTGCGGTGGGGTGGCGTAGCAACTGGCCTAAGCCCAGACGCCAGGTCAGCGGTGCTCCGCCAAGCGCCCTGCGCAGGCTTCGCAAGCCAAGCAAGAGCAGGCCCCCAAGCAGCAACGCCGCGATCAGACCGCCCCCTAGCAGGGCGAAGGTTAGCAGCAGATCAAGGCTAAGACGCCACATGATCAACCCCAAGGCGAGCAGCGCTGCACCATACACTAACCAACTGCTGGGTGGGACCGGGAGCAGGTCACGGCGCAGTACCCGCAGAGGTGGCACCTGCCCGAGCGCCGCCAGTGGCGGTAAGGCAAAACCGGCCAGGGCTACAAGGCCGGTGGCGATGCCCGCCACGGCCGGAAGTGCGCCCCCTGCTGGCACTACGCTGGGCAGCAGGCCGTGCAACAGGCGGAATAAGCCCAGTTGCGCAAGCCAGCCCAGGACAGCACCGGCTAATGCGGCTATCAGGCCAAGAATCGCCAACTGCAGGCAATACAGCCCCAGTGCCTGATGCCGCGACAGCCCCAAGCAGCGCAACAAGGCGCTGGCGTCCAGGCGGCGCGCTGCATAGCGGCTGGCTGAAAGCGCCACTGCAACGCCCGCCAGCAGCACGGCAACCAGGCTGGCCATGTTCAGGTACCGCTCGGCCTTGCCCAAAGCTCCGCCGATTTGCCGGTTGCCGTCGCGTGTGTCGAGCAAGCGCTGGCTGGCCGCCAGGTTTGGCTCCACCACCTGGCGGTATTGCGCAAGCGCTTGTGCATCACCGCGCCAGAGTTCGCGATAGGTAACCCGGCTGCCAGGCTGAATAACCCCAGTGGCCTGCAAGTCTGCCAGGTTCATCATCAGCCGCGGCGTGAGGCTGTAGAAGTTGTTGGCACGATCCGGTTCGTAGGTCAGGACCCGGCTGATGCTTAAAGTTTTCATACCGACGTCAATGCTGTCGCCGATCTTGAGCCCCAGCGCCGCCAGCAGACGTGGCTCGACCCAGGCTTCACCGGGTGCTGGGCCGCCGCCTGCTGACTCCTCGGCGTATGGGGCGCCAGCGCTGCGCAGCTGGCCGCGCAGTGGATAGGCGCCGTCGGCTGCCTTGATACTCGAAAGCTGAATACCGGCATCGCCACCTACCACACTGGTGAATTCCACGACCTGGGCGTGGCGCAAGCCCAATGCCTGCCCAGCGCTGAGCTGCACGTCATTGGCAGGAGCACTGCCTTGCAGTACCAGGTCGGCGCCAAGAAACTCGCTGGCGCGCAATTGCATCGCGCCATTGAGGCGAGCGCCGAAATAGCCGATGGCGGTACTGGCGGCGACTGCTACCACCAGGGCGAAAAACAGCACCCGGACCTCGCTGGCGCGGACGTCGCGCAACAGCTGGCGAAAGGCCAGGCCACACAGACGGGGTAAGGGCATATGCTTCATCAGGCCTCCACCGGCGTTACCAAGTGGCCCGCCTCCAGGCGTATCTGGCGTCGGCAACGCCTGGCCAGGCGCTCGTCATGGGTGACCAGTACCAGTGTGGTGCCGCGTTCCTTGTTCAATTCGAACAATAGATCGCTGATGCGCTCTCCCGTATGGCTGTCGAGGTTGCCCGTGGGCTCGTCGGCGAACAGCACGGCCGGTTGTGCTGCAAACGCACGGGCGATGGCGACCCGTTGCTGTTCGCCGCCGGAAAGTTGCCGTGGAGTGTGGGTCAGGCGCTGACCAAGGCCCACCCGCTCCAGCAAGGTGCGCGCGTGGTCGCGGGCATCGCGCCGGCCGTCAAGCTCCAAGGGCAGCATCACATTCTCCAAAGCGTTGAGGCTGTCTAGCAATTGGAACGACTGGAAAACGAAGCCTACATGCTCGGCCCGCACCCTGGCGCGCTGGTCCTCGTCCAGGGGGCCGAGGTCTTGCCCAGCCAGGATCACCTGCCCGGCACTGGGCCGGTCCAGGCCGGCCAGCAGGCCGAGCAAAGTCGATTTGCCCGAACCCGAGGCGCCGACAATGGCCAGGCTGTCACCCTTGGCAAGGGTCAGGGACAAGGCATGCAGAATGGTCAGATCACCTTCCGCGCTGGGTACCACTTTGCTAAGGTTCTGAGCAACGAGAATACTGGGGCCCATGGAGAATCCAATGCGAATGTGGTGGTTGAGTGCCGGCTTGGCTCTGTATTGCCTGGGCCAAAGCGCGGCGGCGGGAACATTGCTGGTCGTCGGCGACAGTATAAGCGCCGGCGCTGGCCTGGATATCCGCCAGGGTTGGGTCTCTTTGTTGCAGACCCGGCTCAAGGCTGAAGGTTTCGACGATCAGGTGATCAATGCCTCGATCAGTGGCGACACCAGCGCAGGTGGTCAGGCGCGGCTGCCGGCGCTGCTTGCAGCCCACAAGCCTAACCTCGTGGTGCTAGAGCTGGGTGGCAACGATGGCTTGCGTGGGCAGCCTCCAGAGCAATTGCAACAAAATCTTGCCTCAATGATCGAAAGTGCCCGTCAGGCGGGTGCCAAGGTGGTGTTGCTGGGTATGCGCCTGCCCCCAAACTACGGCGTGCGTTACAACACCGCGTTTGCCAACGTGTATCAGCAACTGGCAACGCAAGAGCAGGTGGCCCTGGTGCCATTCTTCCTCGAAGGGGTGGGCGGTGTGCCGGGCATGATGCAGGCAGACGGCATCCATCCGGCGCAAGTGGCCCAGCAGCGCTTGCTGGAAAATGCCTGGCCGGTGATAAAACCCTTGCTGTGACGCTTTAAACGGGGGCGGCTTTCGGCTAATGTTGCGCCCCCTGTTTCGAGAGCCCCCGATGCCGCGTCCTGCCTGGTCCCTGTTCGCCTATCAACTGATCGAGCCAGATGAGCAGCTTGACCTGTTCGCTTGCCAGGAAGTTCGTGTTCACCTCGTGGCTCGTCAGCTCGAGCTTGGAGTGCCGGTCGACCGCACCTTGTGCGGTGGCTTGCTTCCTGCCCAACCACGGTGGTCTGGGGTGCCTCGCAGCATTTACCGTGACGGGCGTCTTTGCGATCTTTGCCGGGCCATCCTCGATGCCCAGCGCCGTGGCATGCGGCCGGTGTGGCCAGAGTTGTGAGTTGAACGGCTAGGCGTCACTGACCACACCTTTCATCATTCGAAACGCTTGCAAGGCGCCAGCGCCTCCCGCTTGCAGCGAGGCGGGTGTACAATCGTGCCTCTTGATTACCTTTCGAAGGATTTACCGGATGTTGCCGCGCTTTCCCGCCGTCACCCGTTGCCTGTCCCTGGCCGCCCTGCTGGTAGCGGTCCCCGCTGTTGCGCTGGAACTGCCACTGCCACCACCGGGTGAAGACGTCGTTGGCCAAGTCCAGACCATCAAGGCCAAGTACGAGGATACATTTGCGGACATCGGGACCGCCAACGACCTTGGCTACCTCGAGATGATCGCCGCCAATCCGGGTGTCGACCCATGGCTGCCTGGCGCAGGCACCGAGATCATTCTGCCTACCCGCTTCATCCTGCCGCCTGGGCCGCGTGAAGGCATCGTCATCAATCTGGCCGAGTATCGTATGTACTACTTCCCGAAAGGGCAGAACGTGGTGCATACCTATCCGCTGGGTATCGGTCGCGAAGGCTGGGGCTCGCCAATCGCGTTGACCAAGATCATCGCAAAGACTCCGAATCCGACCTGGACGCCTCCGGCCTCGATTCGTGCCGAGCATGCCGCTGATGGCGACATTCTGCCCACCGTGGTGCCTGCCGGCCCTGACAACCCGCTAGGGCCCTTCAAGTTCACCCTAGGTGTACCGGGCTACCTGATCCATGGTTCGAACAAGAAGTTTGGTATCGGCATGCGTACCAGCCATGGCTGCTTCCGCATGTTCAACAATAACGTACTGGAACTGTCGAAAATGGTGCCGGTGGGTACGCCAGTGCGCATTATCAACGAGCCCTACAAGTTCGGCATCAGTGCCGGCAAGGTTTATCTCGAAGCGCACACGCCATTGGATGATAAGGGCAACCCATCTGTGGTCGACAAGCACACGGCCGTTATCAATGCCTTGCTCAAGCGTGAAGACTTGGCCAACAACCTGCGTATGAATTGGGACATGGTGCGTGACGTGGTTGCCGCAGAAGATGGCATGCCAGTGGAAATTGCCGTTCCGGTCAACAATCAGGGTGGGGCGCCTATGGTCTCGAGCATCCCTCCTGAGTTGCAGTGATACGCTCTACGTTCGCGACCCGTTCAGGTGTAAGGCCTGGTCGGGTCTTTAGGTTTCTTGCTGGCGATCAGGCAACAAAAAAGCCGACCCACAAGTGGGTCGGCTTCTGAACAATCCGTAAGGATTATTACTTGCGGCTGGCTTTGTCCAGCATACGCAGAGCGCGCTCGTTGGCTTCGTCAGCGGTCTGCTGAGCCTTCTGAGCGGCAGCCATAGCGTCGTCAGCCTTACGGTAGGCTTCGTCAGCACGGGCTTGGGCGCGAGCTGCTGCGTCTTCAGTCGCAGTCAGACGAGCTTCGGTTTCTTTGGATACGCTGCTGCAACCGGTAGCCAGAACTGCGGCCAGAGCCAGAGCAGAGAATTTCAGAACGTTGTTCATCGTGTTCCCCTTCAAGGACTTTCTATTAAATAGCCATCTCTCGGAAAAGAGAAACTGGCCGGCGTACATAGTACCCATTACTTGTAGTAAGTAAACTGACCGAACGCAAGAACAGCAAAAAAAATGTTGCCTAGGGTGACGCCGTCAAGGTTTTCGAGCTGATTGTGAAAAAAACCTATCGGGGCTGCAACCGGCTGTAGAGATGGAACTTTTTTGTTGAACTAGTGGTGACTTACAGTGTCACCAGGCGTCTTAAGCAGAACATCATCCGGCAGCTATTGCGGGTTCTGTTACGCGGAGGTTCAGAGCAAACCTCTGCTACTTTTAAAGCGAACCACCTTGAGCATTTGCGCTTATGGTGCCTACTATTTGGAGTGGCCAGCTCGGACGAACCATTAGTAAATGCGTCGGGTCAAAGGCCCTAGAGGGTGGCGCTGAGGTTCCTCCGCCGGACAAGCCAACGCGGTTAAGGTTAAGGTCTGCCAGAAAGGCCTGCGAGGAGTAGTGATGAGTGAAACGTTGACCATCCACCATGACCAGGCCGGTCATCAGTTCGAAACCAATGTGGACGGTCATCGTGCCTACCTGACGTACATGGACCTAGGCAAGCAGACGCTGGATATCTACCGCACATTCGTGCCCAATGCCTTGCGCGGTCGGGGTATTGCAGCTGCGCTGACCGAGAAGGCTCTCGAGTACGCCGACCAGATGGGTTACACGGTGATCCCTTCCTGCTCATACGTTGAGCGTTACATGGAACGTCAGCAGCGCCATTCGAGCAAGGCATGACACAACGAAAAAGCGGGGCCATGTCTGGCCCCGCTTTTTTTAGCCGCGGTTGCGCTGAGGAAGCACATCCTTGAGCTTGGCGCGCATGCTGCGCAGGGTCTTTTCAGTGGCTGCCCAATCGATGCACGCATCGGTTACCGACACACCGTACTGCAGTTCGTCGAGGTTTTTCGGGATCGACTGGCAGCCCCAGTTCAGATGGCTCTCGACCATCAGGCCGATGATCGACTGGTTGCCTTCGAGAATCTGATTGGCGACGTTTTCCATCACCAGCGGCTGCAGAGCCGGGTCCTTGTTGGAGTTGGCGTGGCTGCAGTCGACCATGATGTTGGCCTTGATCTTGGCCTTGGCCAAATCCTGTTCGCAGAGGGCGACGCTGACCGAGTCGTAGTTTGGTTTGCCATTACCGCCGCGCAGTACCACATGGCCATACGGATTGCCCTTGGTGGTGACGATAGAGACGCCACCTTCCTGGTTGATGCCAAGGAAACGGTGCGGCTTGGACACCGACTGCAGGGCGTTGATGGCGACTGTCAGGCCACCATCGGTACCGTTTTTGAAACCGACGGCCGAGGACAGCCCGGAGGCCATTTCGCGGTGAGTCTGCGATTCTGTGGTGCGAGCGCCGATAGCCGACCAGCTGATCAGGTCCTGCAGATACTGCGGGGAGATGGGGTCGAGCGCTTCCGTTGCGGTCGGCAGGCCCATTTCGGCTAGGTCCAGCAGCAGCTGGCGGCCGATATGCAACCCGTCCTGGATCTTGAACGAGTCATCCAGGTAAGGGTCGTTGATCAGGCCCTTCCAGCCCACAGTGGTGCGCGGCTTTTCAAAATACACCCGCATGACCAGGTACAGCGTATCGGACAGCTCCTCGGCCAACACCTTCAGGCGCTCGGCGTATTCATGGGCGGCCTTGATGTCATGGATGGAGCAGGGGCCGACCACCACAAACAGGCGATGGTCCTTGCCGTCGAGTATGTTGCGCACCACTTCGCGGCCCGCAGTCACGGTCTGCAAAGCCTTGGCGCTGAGGGGGATTTCCTTCTTGAGCTGATCGGGGGTGATCAAGGTCTCGTTGGAGGCAACGTTAAGGTCGTCGATCGGTAAATCAGCCATCGTGTTACTCGTCAGGTCACGGGTGCCGGCCGCCAGCAATCCCCGTGCGGCCCAGCAGCAATAATGTTCGCAGCGGGGAGCCGAACCTTAGCGCGTTACAGAGGGCGCGACAATGGGATTTGGCAGGGCAAGCCGTGCTTGTGTGTGCCAGGCGACCTGAGAAGGTGTAAAAAAGCGCATCAACCCGTCCTGGAGAATCACATGGCTGCTCGCAACCTTCGTATCGGTATCATTGGCAGCGGTGCCATTGGTGGCTTCTATGGTCTGATGCTTGCCCGTGCCGGGTTCGATGTGCATTTCTTGTTGCGCAGCGAATATGAGGTGGTGCGCGAGCAGGGCCTCAAGCTCGAACACGCCGAGCTTGGCAGCTTGCACATGCCAGTCAAGGCCTATGCTCGCGCTGCCGACATGCCACCCTGTGATTGGCTGTTGGTCGGTGCCAAGGCTACCAGTGGTGCCGGGCTCGCGGCGCTGATCGAACAGGCAGCCGCTGCCGATGCCAGGGTGGTGGTGCTGCAGAATGGCTTGGGAGTTGAAGACCTATTGAGGGCCAGCCTGCCTGGCAATTTGCACTTATTGGGTGGCCTATGTTTCATCTGCGTCAATCGCCAAGCCCCGGGGATTATTCGTCACCAGGCGTTGGGTGCTGTCAACCTTGGTTATCACAGCGGGCCGGCCAATGATGGCGGCGCGGCGATAGTCGAAGCCGGCGCCGGGCTGTTCCGGGCGGCGGGCATCGATTCTCAGGCCATGGCTGACCTGGGCCAAGCACGTTGGCAAAAGCTGGTATGGAACGTGCCCTATAACGGCCTTTCGGTGTTGCTCGGCGCCAGCACTCAGCAGCTGATGGCCGATGCCGACAGTCGCGAATTGATCAAGTCATTGATGGCTGAAGTGGTGCAGGGGGCGGCGGCGTGCGGGTATGAGCTTCCAGAAGGTTATGCCGAGCAATTGCTGCTGATGACCGAGCGGATGCCCGATTACTGGCCGAGCATGTACCACGATCATGTTCAGCGCCGCCCGCTGGAGCTGGATGCAATCTATGCCGAGCCTTTGGCTCGCGCGCAGGCGGCTGGGTGCAGCCTTGCGCGCATTCAGATGCTTCACCGGGCCCTGACCTTCATCGATCGGGCCAATCGTTCGTGCTGATGCGCAGCAGGCCGCAGCGCCACCACGCAGGATGGCAGAGCGCAGGGCCGGGGCGCTGCTAAGCTGAATCTTGCTCTGCCGCAACGGCAGTCGAGGAGGTCGAATGATCCGCTCCATGCTGTACGCCACTGACCTCGGTGTCTACGCCCCTTTTGTCATGCAGCACGCCCTGACCTTGGCTCGCGCCTTCGGTGCAGAGCTTTATGTGATTCACGCGGTGGAGCCCATGGGCCAGTTCGCCGAATCCTTGCTGCAAAGCTACCTTGATGAACAGACGCTCGATGCATTGCACAGCGAGGGTGTCAACACGGTGATGGCTAACATCGAACAGCGGGTCCTTGAAAACTTTCGTGACGAATTGGGCGAGGACGCAGATTTGGCGTTGATCAAGACAGTGCGCGTGCGTCAGGGTGACCCGGCGCAGGTCATTCTCGAGCAGGCGCAGCGACTGAGCGTCGATTTGCTGATCTTCGGCAGCCACAGTGCCGGGGCCGGTGTGGATGTGCCGATCGGTCGCACGGCGGTGCGCCTGCTCCAGTTATCACCAGTACCGGCCTACATGGTGCCGTTATCCCAACACCTTGGGCGTAGGAAATTGTGAAGCAAACGGTCGGATGATTCCGTGGCGCGTGTAACAAAATAGTTCTAGTTTTATTTCGATAACCACTAATATAGTTATATCTCGTCACTGCTCGCTGCTGCTGACCTACCGCCGATTCGAGGGAAACCTATGAAGCTTCAACAACTGCGCTACATCTGGGAAGTGGCGCATCACGACCTCAACGTCTCCGCGACGGCGCAAAGCCTCTACACTTCGCAGCCGGGCATCAGCAAGCAAATCCGCCTACTCGAGGATGAGCTGGGCGTAGAAGTCTTCGCGCGCAGCGGCAAGCACCTGACCCGCGTTACTCCGGCCGGTGAGCGCATCATCAATACCGCTGGCGAGATCCTGCGCAAGGTCGAGAGCATCAAGCAGATCGCCCAGGAATTCTCCAACGAGAAGAAGGGCACGCTGTCCATCGCTACCACCCATACTCAGGCCCGCTACGCGCTGCCGCCTATCATTAGCAACTTCATCAAGCAGTACCCGGAGGTGGCCCTGCACATGCATCAGGGCTCCCCCATGCAAATTGCGGAAATGGCAGCTGACGGCACTGTCGATTTCGCCATCGCGACCGAAGCGCTGGAGCTGTTCGGCGACTTGATCATGATGCCATGTTACAAGTGGAACCGTTGCGTGGTGGTACCCCAGGGCCATCCGCTCACCAAGCTGCCCAAGTTGACGCTGGAAGCGGTCGCAGAGTACCCGATCGTGACTTACGTGTTCGGCTTTACCGGCCGCTCGAAGCTCGATGAAGCCTTCAATCATCGCGGCCTGACGCCCAAAGTGGTGTTCACCGCCGCCGACGCCGACGTGATCAAGACCTATGTGCGCTTGGGGCTGGGTGTGGGCATCGTTGCGAAAATGGCAGTGGATACCAAGCTGGACAACGATCTGGTTGCGCTGGACGCCAGCGAGCTGTTCGAGGCCAGCATCACTAAGATCGGCTTCCGTCGTGGCACCTTCCTGCGCGGCTTCATGTGCGACTTCATCGAGAAGTTCGCTCCGCACCTGACCCGCGAAGTGATGGCCAAGGCCATTCAGTGCCACAACAAGCAGGAGCTCGAAGAGCTATTCGATGGCGTCGAGTTGCCCGTGCACTGATTGGAGGCTCTCAGCGCAGCTGATCTTGATTGCGTGTGGGCGGTTTTAGGCGCGAAGAAGCCAGCGCAAGGCCATGAGGCAGTTGCTCCCGCGGTGGCTTCTCAGGCTTCAAGCGAGCCCGCTGGCCTTTGCCGTCTATGCCTTGCTGATCAAATTGCCTGCGTGCAGCCCACACTCTTTTTGAGTTGACTCTTCCCACCACCAGCGGCCTTCGCGTTCGTGCTGGTTTGGCAGAACCGCGCGCGTGCAAGGCTCGCAGCCGATGCTGATGAACCCACGTTCGTGCAGGCTGTTGTAGGGCAGCTCCAGCATGCGGATGTAGCCCCATACCTCTTCACTGGTCATCTGCGCCAGAGGGTTGAATTTGTACAGGGTGCGCTCGGGCGTGGAGAAGGCGCTGTCGACTTCCAGAGCAGCCACCTGGCTACGGGTGCCTGGGCTCTGATCGCGGCGCTGGCCGGTGGCCCAGGCGCTGACGGTCGCGAGCTTGCGCCGCAAGGGTTCGATCTTGCGGATACCACAGCACTCGCCGTGGCCGTCCTTGTAGAAGCTGAACAGACCTTTTTCTTTCACGAACGGATCGAGCTTGGCGCGATCCGGGCTCAGGATTTCGATCGGTAGGTTGTAATGCTCGCGCACTTGGTCGATGAAGCGGTAGGTTTCAGGGTGCAGGCGGCCCGTGTCCAGGCTGAAGACCTTGACTTGTTTGTTCAGCTTCCAGGCCATGTCGACCAGCACCACATCCTCGGCGCCGCTGAAGGAAATCCATAGGTCATCACCAAAGTGCTCGAAAGCGAGCTTGAGGATGTCTTGCGGGGACTTGTTGGCATAGGTCGCGGCCAGGGCGGCGACGTCGAAAGGTTGGCTCATCAGGCGGTTTCCATCTTGGCTGTGGCGCTGTGCGCTCGTAGTGGGGTGATGGTAACAAAAAATGACGTGCCAGACGCCTGGCCCTTGGCCTCAGAGGCTTTGTAGCGTCTGCATCAGTACCCGCACCTTAGCGATAGACTCTTCGTATTCGGCCTGCCAGTCGGAATCGGCCACCACCGCGCCGCCGCCCCAGCAACTGGCCTGGCCATCCTTGATCAGCAGGCTACGGATGGCGATGGAGCTGTCCATCTCACCCCGTACGTCCACATACAGCAACGAGCCACAGTACAGCGCACGGCGGGTGGGCTCCAGCTCGTCGATGATCTGCATGGCGCGGATCTTCGGTGCGCCGGTTATCGAGCCGCCGGGGAAGCTGTCGCCAATCAGGTCCAGGGCGTCTTTGTCGCAGGCCAGCTGGCCAGTGATGCTGCTGACCAAGTGGTGCACGTTGGGGTAGCTTTCCAGGCTGAACAGCTCTGGCACCTTTACTGAGCCGATCTCGCAGGTACGCCCCAAATCGTTGCGCAACAGGTCGACGATCATCAGGTTCTCTGAGCGGTCTTTTGGGCTTTGGCGCAGCTCCTGGGCATTGCGTGCGTCCTCGGCGGGGTCGGCCGAGCGGGGCCGTGTGCCCTTGATGGGGCGGGTTTCCACCTGGCGTTGGCTGACGCGGATGAAACGCTCGGGTGAAAAACTCAGCAGGGCGCTGCCGTCAGCCAGTTGCTGATAGCCGGAAAATGGTGTCGGGCAAGCCTTGCGCAGCGCCTGATAAGCGCGCCAGGGGTCGCCTTGGCAGGGGGCGCGAAAACGTTGGGTGAGGTTGATCTGGTAGCAGTCGCCGGCCTGTATGTAGCGTTGCACCTGGTCGAAGGCCGCCTTGTATTGGGCAGGTTGCAGGTCGCCTTGCATGGCGGCGAGCAAGCGGAAGTCACCGCCAGGCGCCGGAGCTGCAGCTTCGAACAGGCAGATCAGCCGTTCCCGTTCAGCTTTGGCCAGGCTTGGGTGGAACACCAGTTGACTGGTGCCCATCTGGTGATCGCTGACCATGGCCCAGGCGTACAGGCCCAGTTGCGCGTCGGGCAGCTCAAGGTCGTCGGCCGCGAGGCTGGGCAGGTGCTCCAGCCGGCGACCGAAGTCATAGCTCAGGTAGCCGATCAAGCCGCCTGCGAAGGGTAGCTCGAGGCCTTCGGGCAACGTAGCATCGCCTAGCTGGGCAAGGCTGTTGCGCAAACGCTCGAGAAACTCGCGGCCATGCTCGCTGGGTTGAGCTTGCAGCTGCTGTACGGGCCAGGCGCTTAGCAGGTCGAAACGGCCACGCTCGGCACCGGGGCGCGCACTGTCAAGCAGTACCGCGCCGGGGGCCTCGCGCAAGGGGGCGAAGTAGGCGGCCGGGTCGGGCTGGTAGGGTAGGGGGTGAAGCGTACAGGTCGGCATCAGTGTGGGCGGCGATGACAAAAGCGAGGCGGCGATTGTAGACCTGTGTAGGGAACGCGCCTAGCTTTGGGGCGACATAAAACAGCCTGTTTGAGCAAGGGCCGCTTTGCGGCCCCGACTTACCGCGGATGCACGTGCCCGAACAGGTTCTGCGCCACCCGCACCCGCTCATCGGGCGTCTCGACGATACCGTCTTTGGCCAGTGCTTCGATGTGCGCTTCGATCGCATGGGTGCGTTGAGTCAGGCCAGTGTCGTTGGCGATTTGTATGTTCAGGCCAGGGCGTGCGTTGAGCTCGAGAATCAGCGGCCCTTTGTCTTGGTCCAAAACCATGTCCACACCGATATAGCCCAACCCGCACAGTTCATAGCAGCCAGCGGCCAGTTTCATGAACCCATCCCAGTTCGGCAGTTGTACGCCGTCCACCGCGTTGGTGGTGTCCGGGTGCTTGCTGATGATGTTGTTCAGCCAGGTGCCTCGCAGGGTCACGCCAGTGGCCAGGTCCACGCCGACGCCGATGGCGCCCTGATGCAGGTTGGCCTTACCGCCGGACTGGCGCGTGGGTAGCCGCAGCATGGCCATGACCGGGTAACCCATCAGCACGATAATGCGGATGTCCGGCACGCCTTCGTAGCTGATGCTCTTGAAGATCTGGTCGGGCGTTACCCGGTACTCGATCAGCGCGCGGTCACGATGGCCGCCCAGCGAGTAAAGGCCGGTGAGGATGCTCGATACCTGGTGTTCGATTTCTTCATGGCTGATGATCCTGCCCGAGACGGTGCGGTAGCGGTCCTCGAAGCGGTCGGCAATCACCAGAATGCCGTCGCCGCCAGCACCTTGCGCCGGCTTGATGACGAAATCGCTGCGCCCACCAATGATCTCGTGAAGCTTGTCGATCTGCTTCTCGGTTTCGATGATGCCGTACATTTCCGGCACGTGGATGCCGGCAGCCAGGGCCCGCTCCTTGGTGATGATCTTGTCGTCGACAATCGGGTAGAGGCTGCGCTTGTTGTACTTCAGTACATAGTCCGCGTTACGCCGGTTGATACCCATGATGCCCCGGGCCTCCAGGGCTTTCCATGTCTTGATCAAGCCAAACATCAGTGGTCAGCCTTGTTCAGGAATGCCTTGAAACGCACGAGCTCGGTCAGGCGGTAGCCGCGGTAGCGACCCATCGCCAGCATGAAGCCCACCAGAATCAGCAGCACAGCGGGGAAGGTGAAGACGAAGTACACCAGCTCCGGCACCATCATCAGCAGGTGTGCCAGGGACGCTGCAAACAGGGTGCCGATCGCCACTTTCATGGCATGGCCAGCGCCGCGTTCTTCCCAGGTGATCGACAGGCGTTCGATGGTCATGGTCAAAATCACCATCGGGAACAGCGCCACCGACAGGCCGCGCTCAAGGCCCAGCTTATGGCTGAACAGGCTGATGGCAGCGATCAGTACCACCACGAACGTCAGTACCACCGAAAGGCGCGGTAGCATCTGCAGCTTCAGGTGTTCCAGGTAAGAGCGCAGCGACAAGCCCAGCGCCGTGATGACCGTGAACAGCACGATGCCGAAGCCCAGCTGGGTTTCGCGGAAGGCCAGCGCGATCAGCACCGGCGTGAAGGTCCCCAGGGTCTGGATGCCGATCAGGTTGCGCAAGATCAGAATGACCAGTACGCCAATCGGGATCATCACCATGATCATGAAGGTTTGCTGAGTCTGCAGCGGTAGGCCGTACAGAGAGTATTCCAGGAAGTCCGCGTCGGTGTTCTCGTCGGTCAGCTTGGCCAGGCGGATGGCATTCATCTCGCTGTTGTTCATGGTGAAGGTGACGTTGGCTTTCTTGCCGCCATCGACGGTGATCAGGTTGTCGTCACCGGTCCACCACAGCAGGCGGTCGGACGGCAGGCCCTGCTCGCCGGTATCCGGGTTGAAGTACAGCCAGTCGTTACCATTGAAGCTGCGCAGCCACAGCTCAGGCGTTTGCGGTGTATCGGCGATCAGGCGGATGGTGTGGACTTTTTCCATCGGCACATGGGCGATCGACAGCAGTAAGTCGATGACCTGGGCCTTTTTCATCGGCGAGGTGTCGCCGCCAAGTAGCAGCTTGACGTTGTCGTCGTTGAGGTTGTTGACACGCTTGATGGTTTCGCTGACGAAGGTTTCGACGTCGGCCGAATGCTGGCGGATCGGGGCCATCAAGGCTTCGGCGGCGATCTTTTCCGGGCCATCGATGGCCAGGCTGTCGCGGAAAGTAGGCCCTTTGATGGTGGCTTTTTCGCTGCTGTAGCGCTTGGTCAGCACCAAGCGGTAGTACAGCGTCTGATTGCCACTGACACGCCGCGCCGACCAAGTCACCTTGCGGTTGCCGTCGACGCGATTGATGCTCACGCCGTAGTTGTTGGAGATGAAGCTCTCATTGAGGCTGACATAGTCACGGTTCAAAGGCGGTACGAACATCTGGATCTTGACCGGGTCTTTGGCGCTGGCGACGAACTCAACCTTGGCGTCGATGTTCCACAAGTCGTCAGTTTCGTCTTCGGTCACTGGAATGCCGAGCACGAATATCTGATAGGCCGTGACCGCAACGCCGAGCAACACCAGTACGGTGATCAGGACTTTCAGATGGAGGGTAAGAGAGCGCATCGGAATTACTCTGCTTTGGGAGCGTCTTTGGCACAGGCAGGTTTGCCGGCCGCGTATTTAAGGCTTGGGTCGACCAGGGCGTCGAAGTGCTTGAGCGCCTCGGAGCCGATCAGCAGCGGGAACTGGAAAGCGCTACGGTCGGTGAGGTTGACTTCGATGGTGCGCCGGGCCTGGCCCATGCAAATTTCAAGTTCGATCACTGGGCGAGCCGTGTACGCCTTGCCGGATTCTGCATCATAGTCGCCGGCCCGGCGTTTGATCTTGCTGACACGCGCCAAGGGGCGCTCGATGGGATGCGAGTGGGCGGCATCGATGGCCAGATAGAAGCGTACCCAGCTCTCACCATTGCGCTTGAAGCGCTTGATGTCGCGGGCGCTGAGCGACGCGGTCTTGGCTCCGGTGTCGAGCTTGGCGGCTACTTCCAAGTCCAGATCGCCGAGCCGTGCGTATTCGTTCAAACCATAAACGGTTTTGCCCGCGGCCTGGCCATAGGCCGGCAGCAAGGTGAGGCATAACAACAATAATACGGGTGTGAGTCTCATAATCCTGGCGCGGTGTTGAGCTGTGCAGAGTTCGGGGCAGAGGGGACTGGCGACGGCTGCGCAAGCTTCCTCGTTCATCTGTCAACAACATGAATTGATGACAAGCGCACTATCCATGCTCCATTGAAGGCGCGGCATTCTACCATGCCGGCGTCTTGACGCCAGCGTGCCGCGATCTGACAACGCTATGGATGGGTAAGTTCTGCATTAGACGATTGTCGACAATATTCTTTTGTGCTTTGACTCTCCGCCACTAATTCGCTAGTTTCTGCTCAGGCGATTCGAAAGGTGTCGACAATATGCTGGACCTATCCACCCCTATTCCGGCTGACTCGGACGAAACGGAAACCTTGTCGGAGAACGTCTTTCGGCGCATCCAGGCGGCTATTGTCAAAGGCGACATCGCCCCTGGCAGTAAAATTTCCGAACCTGAGCTGGCCCGTACCTATGGCATCAGCCGCGGCCCGCTGCGTGAAGCGATACACCGTCTGGAGGGCCAGCGCCTGCTGGTGCGTGTACCCCATGTGGGCGCGCGGGTAGTGTCGCTAAGCCACGCCGAGCTGATCGAGCTGTACGAAATCCGCGAGTCCCTCGAGGGCATGGCTTGCCGCCTGGCGGCCGAGCGCATGAGCCAGGCTGACATCGACGAGCTACGCCGGGTGCTCGATACCCACGAGCGCGATGCTGCCTTTCAGGCTGGGCTAGGCTATTACCAGCAAGAAGGCGACTACGACTTCCACTACCGGATCATTCACGGCAGTGGCAACCAGACGTTGGTAAAGATGCTCTGCGGTGAGTTGTACCAACTGGTGCGCATGTACCGCATCCAGTTTTCCGCCACGCCCAACCGCCCCCACCAGGCTTTTGCCGAACATCACCGCATCCTCGATGCCATCGAAGGCCGCGACGGCGAGCTGGCCGAACTCCTGATGCGCCGCCACATCGGTGCGTCCAAGCGCAATATCGAGCGTCACTACCTGGACGCCAACGACAATAGCCCACGAGGTGAGAAATGACTGTGAAGAGCACCCCCGGTCAGCGTTTTCGCGACGCCGTTGCCGCCGAGCACCCCCTGCAGGTGGTCGGTGCAATCAATGCCAACCATGCGTTGCTGGCCAAACGTGCCGGTTTCAAGGCCATCTATCTGTCCGGAGGCGGGGTTGCCGCAGGCTCGCTCGGCCTACCAGACTTGGGTATCAGTGGGCTGGATGACGTGCTGACCGATGTACGCCGTATCACCGACGTGTGCGATCTGCCCTTGCTGGTGGATGTCGACACCGGTTTCGGCGCTTCGGCCTTCAACGTTGCCCGCACCGTTCGGTCGATGTGCAAGTTCGGCGCGGCGGCCATTCATATCGAAGACCAGGTTGGCGCCAAGCGTTGCGGTCACCGGCCGAACAAGGAAATCGTCTCACAGCAGGAGATGGTCGACCGTATCAAGGCGGCGGTGGATGCGCGAAGCGACGACAGCTTTGTGATCATGGCGCGAACCGATGCCTTGGCAGTGGAAGGCCTGAACGCTGCGTTGGACCGCGCCGCTGCTTGCGTCGAAGCCGGGGCCGATATGATCTTCCCAGAGGCCATCACTGAGCTTTCGATGTACAAGACGTTCGCCGACCGAGTGAAGGCGCCGATTCTGGCCAACATCACCGAATTTGGCGCTACACCGCTTTACACCACCGAGGAACTGGCCTCGGTCGATGTATCGCTGGTGCTCTACCCGCTGTCGGCATTCCGCGCCATGAACAAGGCCGCCGAAAACGTTTACACCGCGCTGCGCCGCGATGGCACCCAGAAGAACGTGATCGACACCATGCAAACCCGCATGGAGCTCTACGATGCCATCGGTTATCACGCCTTCGAACAGAGCCTCGATGCGTTGTTCGCCCAGAAAAAGGGCTGAGCAGCACCTGCCCAATCAGCCAAGATTTCCATAACAAATTCAAGAAAGGAGAAACACCATGGCCGAAGCAAAAGTACTCAGTGGTGCTGGCCTGCGTGGTCAGGTGGCCGGTCAGACCGCCTTGTCGACCGTGGGTCAGGCCGGTGCCGGCCTGACCTACCGTGGCTATGACGTGCGTGACCTGGCCGCCACTGCCGAGTTCGAGGAAGTCGCCTACCTGCTGCTGTACGGCGAACTGCCGAGCCAGGCGGAACTTGCCGACTACAAGCACAAGCTCAAGGGCCTGCGTGACCTGCCGCAAGCGCTCAAGGAAGTGCTGGAGCGCATCCCGCGTGATGCACACCCGATGGATGTGATGCGCACCGGTTGCTCGATGCTGGGCACCTTGGAGCCCGAACTGACCTTCGAAGCTCAGCGCGAGAAGACCGACCGCCTGCTGGCTGTGTTCCCTGCGGTGATGTGCTACTGGTATCGCTTCAGCCATCACGGCGTGCGTATCGATTGCAACAGCGATGAAGACACGCTGGGTGGCCATTTCCTGCACCTGCTGCACGGCAAGCAACCGAGCGAGCTGCACGTCAAGGTCATGAACGTTTCGCTGATTCTGTACGCCGAGCACGAGTTCAACGCCTCCACCTTCACCGCCCGTGTATGTGCCTCGACCTTGTCCGATCTCTACTCCTGCATCACCGCCGCCATCGGCGCTTTGCGCGGCCCGCTGCACGGGGGCGCCAACGAAGCGGCAATGGAGCTGATCGAGCGCTTCCAGAGCCCGCAAGAGGCAACGGCTGAACTGCTGCGCATGCTGGAGCGCAAGGACAAGATCATGGGCTTCGGTCATGCGATCTACAAAGAATCCGACCCGCGTAATGAGGTGATCAAGGGCTGGGCGAAACAGCTGGCCGACGAAGTGGGTGACAAGGTGCTCTACCCGGTATCCGAGGCCATCGACAAGACCATGTGGGAGCAGAAGCGCCTGTTCCCCAATGCCGACTTCTACCATGCTTCGGCGTACCACTTCATGGGCATTCCAACGAAGCTGTTCACCCCGATCTTCGTCTGCTCGCGTTTGACGGGTTGGGCCGCTCATGTGTTCGAGCAGCGCGCCAACAACCGCATCATTCGCCCAAGCGCCGAGTACGTCGGCGTCGAGCAGCGCCAGTTCGTGCCGATCGAACAGCGCTGAAATAGACAAAGAGAGCCGACCCGTTTCCCCAGTGGAGGCGGGCGAGCCTTGCGAACCCTGTGACCGAGCCCGAATGATGAACACTGCATACCGCAAGAACCTGCCAGGCACAGCCCTGGACTACTTCGATGCCCGCGCTGCCGTCGAGGCCATCAAGCCCGGTGCTTACGACAGCCTGCCCTACACCTCCCGCGTACTTGCCGAAAACCTGGTGCGTCGCTGCGACCCGGCCACCCTCGATGCCTCCTTGGGCCAACTGATCGAGCGCAAGCGCGATCTGGACTTCCCTTGGTTCCCAGCCCGGGTGGTGTGCCATGACATCCTTGGCCAGACTGCCTTGGTCGACCTCGCGGGCCTGCGCGATGCCATCGCCGATAGAGGCGGTGACCCGGCCAAGGTCAACCCGGTAGTACCGGTGCAATTGATCGTCGACCACTCCTTGGCGGTCGAGTGCGGCGGGTATGTTCCAGAAGCGTTCGAAAAGAACCGCGCCATTGAAGACCGGCGCAACGAAGACCGCTTCCATTTCATCAACTGGACCAAGAAAGCCTTCAAGAACGTCGACGTGATCCAGCCCGGTAACGGCATCATGCACCAGATCAACCTGGAGAAGATGTCGCCGGTGATCCACAGTGAAGGGGGCGTTGCCTACCCCGATACCTGTGTCGGCACCGACAGCCACACTCCGCATGTCGATGCCTTGGGGGTAATCGCCATCGGTGTGGGCGGCCTGGAAGCGGAAAACGTCATGCTCGGCCGTGCCTCGTGGATGCGCCTGCCGGAAATCGTTGGCGTCGAGCTGACCGGCAGGCTGGCGCCTAGCATCACGGCCACTGACCTGGTGCTGGCTTTGACCGAATTCCTGCGTAAACAGAAAGTCGTCGGTGCTTACCTAGAATTCCATGGCGAGGGTGCGCGAGCCCTGACCTTGGGCGACCGCGCCACCATCTCCAACATGGCACCTGAGTACGGCGCTACGGCCGCGATGTTCGCCATCGATCAGCAAACCATCGACTACCTCAAGCTGACCGGTCGCGATGACCAGCAGGTACAGTTGGTGGAAACCTACGCCAAGGTCGCCGGCCTATGGGTTGACAGCCTGACCTGCGCGCAGTACGAACGCACGTTGAGCTTCGACCTGTCGAGCGTGGTCCGCAACATGGCCGGCCCGTCCAACCCCCATGCTCGTGTTGCTACTAGTGACCTGGCGGCCAAAGGCATCGCGGGTGCCTGGGAGCAAGTGCCTGGGCAAATGCCAGACGGCGCAGTGATCATCGCCGCCATTACCAGTTGCACCAACACCAGCAACCCGCGCAACGTGATTGCCGCAGGCCTGCTGGCGCGAAACGCCAACAGGCTCGGGCTCACTCGCAAGCCTTGGGTCAAATCGTCCCTGGCCCCGGGCTCCAAGGCCGTGCAGCTGTATCTGGAGGAGGCGGGGTTGGAGCGCGAGCTGGAGCAGCTAGGGTTTGGGATCGTCGCCTTTGCCTGCACCACCTGCAACGGGATGTCCGGGGCGCTGGACCCGCTGATCCAGCAGGAGATCATCGACCGCGACCTGTACGCCACTGCTGTGCTGTCGGGTAACCGCAACTTCGATGGGCGTATCCACCCGTATGCCAAGCAGGCGTTCCTGGCTTCGCCCCCTCTGGTAGTGGCCTACGCGATTGCCGGCACCATTCGCTTCGACATCGAAAAGGATGTGTTGGGGGTGGTCGACGGCAAGCCAATCCGCCTCAAGGATATATGGCCCAGCGACGAAGAAATCGACGCCGTTGTGCGCGCGGCGGTCAAGCCCGAGCAATTTCGCAAGGTCTACATTCCGATGTTCGCCATCGAGGAGGACCGCGGGCCGAAAGTGGCCCCGCTTTACCAGTGGCGCCCTATGAGCACCTACATCCGTCGCCCGCCCTATTGGGAAGGTGCGCTGGCCGGTGAGCGCACCCTGCGCGGCATGCGCCCCCTGGCGGTACTGCCGGACAACATCACCACCGATCACCTGTCGCCATCCAACGCCATTCTGCTCGACAGCGCCGCGGGTGAATACCTGGCGAAGATGGGCTTGCCAGAGGAAGACTTCAACTCCTACGCCACGCATCGTGGCGACCATCTGACCGCCCAGCGGGCAACCTTCGCCAACCCCAAGCTGTTCAATGAGATGGTGCGCAACGACGACGGCAGCGTCAGGCAAGGTTCACTGGCGCGCATCGAGCCGGAAGGCAAGGTGACGCGTATGTGGGAGGCCATCGAAACCTACATGCAGCGCAAGCAGCCGTTGATCATCGTCGCCGGCGGCGATTATGGCCAAGGTTCGTCCCGTGACTGGGCGGCCAAGGGCGTGCGCCTGGCCGGTGTCGAAGCCATCGTCGCCGAGGGCTTCGAACGCATTCACCGTACCAACCTGGTGGGCATGGGCGTATTGCCGCTGGAATTCCAACCGGGCACCGACCGTAAGACCCTTGGATTAGATGGTAGTGAAACCTACGACGTGCTCGGCCAGCGCACGCCGCGGGCGACGCTGACCCTGGTGGTGACGCGGCGTGATGGTGAGCGGGTCGAGGTGCCGGTGACCTGCCGCCTGGACACCGCTGAGGAAGTGTCGATCTACGAAGCCGGCGGGGTGCTTCAGCGCTTTGCCCAGGACTTCCTCGAAGCGACCGCTTGAACAGGACATGAATATGGCACATCCAGCGCAAGTGAAGATTCCTGCTACTTACATTCGTGGCGGTACCAGCAAGGGCGTATTCTTCCGTCTGCAAGACCTTCCTGAGGTGGCTCAGGTCCCAGGCCCGGCCCGCGACGCGCTGCTGTTGCGGGTGATCGGCAGCCCCGACCCTTATGCCAAGCAGATCGATGGCATGGGCGGCGCCACCTCCAGTACCAGCAAGACGGTGATCCTGTCCAAGAGCATCAAGCCTGGCCATGACGTCGACTATCTGTTCGGCCAGGTCGCTATCGACAAGGCCTTTGTCGACTGGAGCGGCAACTGTGGCAACCTCTCGGCGGCGGTGGGCTCGTTCGCCATCAGCAATGGGCTGGTCGACCCTGCGTGTGTTCCGCGCAATGGTCTGGCCACTGTGCGTATCTGGCAGGCCAACATCGGCAAGACCATCATCGCCCATGTGCCGATCACCGAAGGCCAAGTGCAGGAAACCGGTGATTTCGAGCTCGACGGGGTGACCTTTCCGGCGGCCGAAGTGCAGCTCGAGTTTCTTGACCCGGCCGCCGACGAGGAGGGTGACGCTGGTGCGATGTTTCCTACCGGCAACCTTGTGGACGATCTGGAGGTGCCCGGCGTCGGTACCTTCAAGGCAACCCTGATCAATGCCGGTATCCCAACCGTGTTCGTCAATGCCGCCGACATCGGTTACACCGGTACGGAATTGCAGGATGCGATCAACGGCGACCCTCAAGCGCTGCAGCGTTTCGAGACCATCCGCGCTTATGGCGCAGTGCGCATGGGCCTGATCGAGCACATTGACCAGGCAGCGGGGCGGCAGCACACCCCGAAGGTGGCCTTCGTCGCGCCCCCTGCCGCCTACATAGCCTCCAGTGGCAAGGCGGTTGAGGCCGGTGACATCGACTTGCTAGTGCGGGCGTTGTCCATGGGTAAGCTGCACCACGCGATGATGGGCACCGCAGCGGTTGCCATCGGTACTGCCGCCGCCATTCCAGGTACGCTGGTCAACCTCGCTGCAGGCGGCGGCGAGCGCAGCGCCGTGCGTTTCGGCCACCCGTCCGGCACCTTGCGGGTGGGGGCCCAAGCGCGCCAGGTAGATGGCCAGTGGACGGTGACCAAGGCGATCATGAGCCGCAGTGCTCGGGTGTTGATGGAGGGCTGGGTTCGCGTGCCTGGCGATAGCTTCTAAGGGATCGCGGGTAAGCCGCGACCTGCCCTTGCCAAGCGTCAGCAATGCTGGTGCTTACGCGGGTGACCCGCGAAACGGGCAGGCTAAACGAAAAAACCCCGGCATTGCGCCGGGGTTTTCTTTTACAGCGTATTGCTCAGCTTATGCCTGGACCACCGGGATCTTGGCGTTGGCTGCTGCTTCGCGGAACTCGGCGATCTGGTCGAAGCTCAGGTAGCGGTACACGTCGGCAGCCATGCTGTCGATGTCTTTGGCGTACTGCATGTACTCTTCGACGGTAGGCAGTTTGCCGATGATCGAGGCGACCGCCGCCAGCTCGGCCGAGGCCAGGTACACGTTGGTAGCGTCACCCAGACGGTTCGGGAAGTTACGGGTCGAGGTGGATACCACGGTCGAACCGGTCTGCACACGTGCCTGGTTACCCATGCACAGCGAGCAGCCTGGCATTTCCATGCGCGCACCGGCCTTGCCGTAGATACCGTAGTAGCCTTCTTCGGTCAGCTGGTGAGCGTCCATCTTGGTTGGCGGGGCCAGCCACAGACGAGTGGGGATACCGCCCTTGACCTTCTCCAGCAGCTTGCCGGCAGCGCGGAAGTGGCCGATGTTGGTCATGCACGAGCCGATGAACACTTCGTCGATCTTCTCGCCCTGTACCGAAGACAGCAGACGGGCATCGTCCGGGTCGTTCGGCGCGCAGAGCACAGGCTCCTTGACGTCGGCCAGGTCGATTTCGATGATCTCGGCGTATTCGGCATCGGCATCTGCCGACAGCAGCTCTGGCTTGGCCAGCCAGGCTTCCATGGCCTGAGCGCGACGCTCAAGGGTGCGGGCATCGCCGTAGCCTTCGCCGATCATCCAGCGCAGCAGGGTGATGTTCGACTGCAGGTACTCGGCGATGGCCTTCTCTGGCAGTTTGATGGTGCAGCCGGCAGCGGAGCGCTCAGCCGAAGCGTCGGACAGCTCGAAGGCTTGTTCGACGGTCAGTTCGTCCAGGCCTTCGATTTCCAGGATGCGGCCGGAGAAGGCGTTTTTCTTGCCTTTCTTCTCGACGGTCAGCAGGCCCTGCTGGATGGCGTAGTAAGGGATGGCGTGAACCAGGTCACGCAGGGTGATGCCTGGCTGCAGTTTGCCCTTGAAGCGCACCAGGATCGACTCTGGCATGTCCAGTGGCATGACCCCGGTGGCGGCGGCGAACGCCACCAGGCCGGAACCTGCCGGGAACGAGATGCCGATCGGGAAGCGGGTGTGCGAGTCGCCACCGGTACCCACGGTGTCAGGCATCAGCATGCGGTTCAGCCAGCTGTGAATGATGCCGTCACCTGGGCGCAGCGACACGCCGCCACGGGTGCGGATGAAGTCTGGCAGGGTGTGGTGGGTGGTGACGTCGATCGGCTTCGGATACGCCGCGGTGTGGCAGAACGACTGCATCACCAGGTCAGCGGAGAAGCCCAGGCACGCCAGGTCTTTGAGCTCGTCGCGGGTCATCGGGCCAGTGGTGTCCTGGGAGCCGACAGTGGTCATCTTCGGTTCGCAATAGGCACCTGGTCGCACGCCCTGGCCTTCTGGCAGGCCGCAGGCACGACCGACCATCTTCTGTGCCAGGGTGAAGCCCTTGCCGGTATCGGCAGGCTGTTCTGGCTTCTTGAACAGGTCCGACGGGCCTTGGCCCAGTTCTGCACGGGCTTTCTCGGTGAGGCCACGGCCGACGATCAGCGGAATACGGCCACCAGCGCGGACTTCATCCAGCAGCACTTCGGTTTTGAGCGTGAACTCGGTGACCAGCTCATCGCTGCCGTGGCGGCGCACTTCGCCTTTGTAAGGGTAAACGTCGATGACGTCGCCCATGGCCAGGTTGGTGCAGTCGAACTCGATCGGCAGGGCGCCTGCGTCTTCCATGGTGTTGTAGAAGATCGGGGCGATCTTGGTGCCGAAGCAGAAGCCACCGGCGCGCTTGTTCGGCACGTACGGGATGTCGTCGCCGAAGAACCACAGCACCGAGTTGGTGGCGGACTTACGCGAAGAGCCGGTACCGACCACGTCACCCACATAGGCAACCGGGAAGCCTTTGGCTTTCACGGCTTCGATCTGGGCCAGCGGGCCCACGGAGCCTGGCTGGGAAGGCTCGATGCCGTCACGGGCCATTTTCAGCATGGCCAGAGCGTGCAGTGGGATGTCAGGGCGCGACCAGGCGTCCGGGGCAGGGGACAGGTCGTCGGTATTGGTTTCGCCAGGTACCTTGAACACGGTCAGGGTGTATTTGTCGGCGATGGCCGGGCGCGAGGTGAACCACTCGCCGGCAGCCCAGGATTCCAGCACGGCCTTGGCGTGAGTGTTGCCGGCCTTGGCCTTTTCGGCCACATCGTGGAAGGCGTCGAACATCAGCAGGGTGTGCTTGAGCTGTTCGGCCGCGACGGCGCCCAGTTCGGCGTCGTCCAGCAGCGCGACCAGCGTTTCGATGTTGTAGCCGCCCTGCATGGTACCCAGCAGTTCAGTGGCGTGCTTGCGGTCGATCAGCGGCGACTTGGCTTCACCCTTGGCGACGGCAGAGAGGAATGCAGCCTTGACGTAGGCAGCTTCGTCCACCCCTGGTGGAACGCGGTTGGTGATCAGGTCTACGAGGAAGGCTTCTTCGCCGGCCGGCGGGTTCTTCAGCAGCTCGACCAGGCCTGCAGTTTGTTCGGCGTTCAGCGGCTGGGGCACGATACCCAGGGCGGCACGCTCTTCGATGTGTTTGCGGTAGGCTTCAAGCACAGTTATTACCCTCATCAGTGGTCCCTAAAGGGAGTCCGGGACGCTCATCCAGCATTCGATGCACCCATGCGCTGCCACGGCCTTTTGGGCCGCCCAACCAGGGTCGCAAAGAATCCTTACAGAAGCTGCTTTCAAAGTTTTACGCCTGCAGAACGGGAGCTGATGAGGGCTGGCGCGGGCATGCGAGGGGTGCATGGCCCGGGCCAACGCCGTTCTACCGGATGGACTGTGCTCGTGACGCTTTGAAAACAGCTTCCAACGGACATTGTTGCCTTGAAAAGGCGGGGTGATTCTACGGCAAATTGTCGCAGAAGGTAAGGCGGCGAACGTGACTTTAACGGGTGACCGTGGTTAGACAAAGGGCTAACATGCCTCGGTGTTCCACCGCCAAGCCGTTGTTTCAAATGTCCAACCAGTCCATCAAGACCCCTTGCGTCGGCCTCTGTTCCACCGTGTACGGGGACACGGTATGCCGTGGCTGCAAGCGGTTTCACCATGAAGTGATCCACTGGAACGGCTACGACGACACGCAAAAGCGCGCTGTCTGGCTGCGCCTGGAGCAACTGTTGGTGCAGGTGATGATGGCCAAGCTGGAGGTGTTCGACAAGGGCCTGCTGCGCCAGCAATTGCAGCAGCGTTCGATCCGCTTCGTCGAGCAGCAGTCGGAGTACTGCTGGGCGTATCAGTTGATCGCGCGCGGGGCACGGATGATTCGCGACCTGGAGGCTTACGGCATGGCGCTGCTGCCGGAGTTCCGCGACTGGGAGCTGCCACAACTGCGCGATGCCATCGACCGCGAATTCTTCCTGCTCTCCGAGGCCCATTACCAGCGCTACATTGCGCCGAGGTTCCTGCGCGACGGGGTGGGCGACGGGCAGGGCTGAGCCCCTGCCCGCAGCAGCGTATCAGTCGCCGGTGTACTCGCAGCCACTGGTGCAGGTTTCGTGGATGCGCACCTTTGAGAGCTCTGGCATCAGGGGTTTGACCTGGTCCCAGATCCACTTGGCGATCACTTCGCTGGTGGGGTTCTCAAGGCCCGGAATATCGTTCAGGTAGTTATGGTCAAGCTGGTCGTAGATCGGCTTGAAGATCGCCTTCACCTCGGCAAAGTCACGGATCCACCCGGTATGCGGGTCGAGCGGGCCGGTCAGGTGCAGGCCGACCTTGAACGAGTGGCCGTGCAGGCGGCCGCACTTGTGCCCTGCTGGAACGTGGGGCAGGCGGTGGGCCGATTCGAACGTAAATTCCTTGAAGATTTCCACGCTGTCATAACTCTGTGTGAATCAATAATGCGCGCAGTCTACCAGCATGGCCGCTACAAGGCTTGCAGGCGTTCGGGCAACCGCCCGGTGGCGATCAATTCCAGCAATTCGTCGCCCAGCCGCTGGCTTTCGGCGATGGCCTTGTACCAGTAGCGCTTGCGGCTCGGCGCATCGCCCATGAAGCGCTTGAAGTCATTACGGTCGGGCAGCTTGCCGAAAGGCAAGGCAGCCAAATACTGCGGCGATGGGGTCAGCAACAGTACGTTCTGCAAACGTGTGGCGTCGCCCTTGCGCCAAGGCAGCGCCTTGTCGAACCAGCCAGGCACCACTTTGTCGGTGAAGTGCGGATACAGCACCAGGTCGTCACCGCGGTAGGGCAAGTCGAGGTGATAATCGAGCAAGCCACCGTCGCGGTATGTGCCAGCCCCTGCACCGGGGATATCACGCACACCTTCCATCACCATCGGGATGGAACCTGAGGCCAGTAGTGCGTGGCGCAGGTTGGCAAGGTCCAGTGGCAGGCAGCGCGAGGGGAAATCGGTGAGGGCGTCGAGCGGCGGGGCGCTGCGAGCATCGTGCAGGATCACGCGTTCGAAGTGTCGGGCCAGCCGCGCACGGCCCAGTAGGTTGCTGGCAATTACCGAGCCCAGGCCCATGCCTAGGCGGGCGCGGTGGTCGTGGGCGAGTTGGCCATGGCTCTTGACCACCAGGATGTTCAAGCGGTACAGCGGGTTGGCGAGGATCTGCCCGTCGCGGCCTTGCAGCAAGTCATCGAGCATGCGCTGGCAACTGCGGCTGATCTGCGCCGGGGTCACGCCCTTGGCAAAGTCCTGTTCGGTGTACAGCTCGCCCAAACGGCGGATGCCGGCCACGGGGTCGTCGAGGCAGGCGCTGGCGAAGCGCCAGGAGCCGATCGAGGCGCCGATCAGAGCGCGTTGGCGCGGCGCCGAAGGTAGCCACTCGCCGAACAGGGCCAGGTCCAGCCCCTGAATGCCTAACGGCTTGGGGCCACCCGCCGCGCCAGGCAATACCCCGACATCGCCAGGCTGCAAACCGCGCTCGCGAATCTGCCGCAAGGCGCGCTGGCCAGCCTTGAAAGTCAGGGCTGGGTATTTGATGTGAATGGCGCTCATGTCGAACTCCACAGCTAGCGAGCCGGTCATTATAGGGCCTTGATGCAGCCGTAGCTGCGCTATCATGGCGCCAGCTGTTTTCAGGTTGAATTAAGGACCGCTGGTTAATCTTAACCCCGTAGACAACTTGAACCTCGCTCAGGAGAGCCATCATGAAAACTTTGACTGCCTTGTTCACTGCCGCCGCCCTTGCACTGGGTGCCAACGCCGCTTTTGCTCAGGACGTGCAGCCTGACGAAGTGGTGAAACTGGTCAACGCCAAGACCATCAAGTCGCTGGACGAACTCAAGGCTGCTGCCGTGGCCAAGCATCCAGGTGCCACCGTCACCGATTCGGAGCTGGAAAACGAATATGGCCGCTACATCTACAAGGTCGAACTGCGCGATGCGCAGAACGTGGAGTGGGACGTTGACCTGGACGCCAAAACCGGTGAGGTGCTGAAGGATCAGCGAGACAGCTAATGGCCTGCATCACTCGGCCGGCGCGATACGTGCTGTTTTCGTTGCTGGCCGTTTGCTCGCTGGCCGTTGCCCACGATCTGGACCAGGACCAGGCCCTGAAACTGCGTCAGAAGGGCGTCATTCTGCCACTTGAGCAGTTGCTTACGACCGCCCTGGGGCGTTACCCCGGGGCACGTCTGCTGGAGGCCGAACTGGAAGAGGAGCACGGCCGCTACGAATATGAGGTCGAATTGCTCACCCAGGAAGGCGTGGTGCGCGAAATCAAGCTGGACGCCAGCACTGGTGCTCTGCTCAAAGACGAGGAAGACGACTGACATGCGCCTGCTGCTTGTCGAAGACAATGTACCCCTGGCCGACGAGCTGACTACCAGCTTGCAGCGCCAAGGCTATGCCGTGGACTGGTTGGCCGATGGGCGGGATGCGGTGTATCAAGGCCAGAGCGAACCCTATGACTTGATCATTCTGGATCTGGGCTTGCCTGGTTTGCCGGGTCTGGACGTACTGGAACAATGGCGTGCCGGCGGGTTGGCAACACCGGTGCTGATTCTCACGGCGCGCGGATCGTGGGCTGAACGGATCGAAGGCCTCAAGGCTGGGGCCGATGACTATCTGAGCAAGCCCTTTCATCCCGAAGAGCTGCAACTGCGCATTCAGGCGCTGCTGCGTCGCGCCCGCGGCCTGGCCAACCGGCCAACCCTGGAAGCGGCAGGTCTGCATCTGGATGAGGGCCGCCAGTGCGTGAGCCGCGACGGGGTCGATATTCAGCTCACGGCTGCCGAATTTCGCCTATTGCGCTACTTCATGCTGCACCCGCAGCAAATCCTGTCCAAAAGCCATCTTGCCGAGCATCTTTATGATGGCGAGACGGAGCGCGATTCCAATGTGCTGGAGGTGCATGTCAATCACCTGCGGCGCAAGCTGGGACGAAGCGTCATCGAGACTCGCCGCGGCCAGGGTTATATCTATGCCGGGAGCGGCGAGTGAAGTCCATCCAGGCACGTCTTAGCCTGGGGCTTATTGCCGTACTGGTGATTGTTGGCCTGGTGCTCGCGCAACTGACGCTTTGGTTGTTCGAGGCAGGTTTGCAGCGTTACCTGGAAAACGGCCTGCGCAAGGAAAGCGAAAACCTGCTGGTGGCGCTGGTGCGTGGGCCCACGGGCCTGCAGTTGGATGAGCGGCGTATCTCAGCGGCCTATCAACGGCCTTTTTCCGGCTACTACTTCCGTATCGATTTTGACAAGGGCACTTGGCGCTCGCGTTCTTTATGGGACCTGGATATGCCCAAACCCGCTGAGCCGGGGCTTTCCGATACCCACGAGCTAGGGCCGGAAGGCCAGCAATTGCTGGCCCTGCGCGCGGATTACCGGCGCCTGGGCCAGGATATTTCGATCAGCGTCGCGCAAGACTATTCACCCGTGCGCCAAGGCTTTCGCCGTTTGCAGCAAATCGGCCTGGGCATGGGCCTGATCGCGCTGCTCATCGTACTGGTGTTGCAGCGCATCACCGTGACCCATTCGCTGCGCCCACTGGAGCGAGCGCGCCAGCAGATTGCCCAGTTGCAGCAGGGCCAGCGGTCTCAGCTCGACGCTCAGGTGCCCAGCGAACTGGCGCCCCTGGTCGGCCAGATCAACCACTTGCTCAGTCACACCGAAAACAGCCTACGCCGCTCGCGCAATGCTTTGGGCAACCTGGGGCATGCCCTGAAGACCCCCTTGGCAGTGCTGCTCAGCCTCGCCTCCAGCGAACGCCTGAAGGACCTGCCGCAGGTGCAAGCGCAATTGCGTGAACAGTTGCAGCAGATCCAGCAGCGGCTGGCCCGCGAGCTCAACCGTGCGCGCTTGGCAGGGGATGCATTACCAGGGTCTCAGTTTGACTGCGATGCCGAGTTACCCGGCCTGTTCGCGACCTTGTGCATGATTCATGGCGAGGTCTTGCAGTTACACCGCGAGGTTCCCCCAGCTCTGCAATTGCCATGGGACCGCGAAGACGTTCTCGAGCTGCTGGGCAACTTACTCGACAACGCCTGCAAGTGGGCCGACAGCGAAGTGCGTCTGGAAATTGCTGCAACGCCTGCTGGGTATCAACTGTGGGTCGATGATGATGGCCCTGGCATCCCTGAGGGCCAGCGCCTGCAGGTATTGGAGCGGGGATCGCGGTTGGATGAGCAGGTCGATGGGCATGGCTTGGGGCTGGGCATAGTGCGCGACATTGTCGATGCCTGGAATGGCCGGCTGGAGCTGTTGCAAAGCCCATTGGGTGGCCTGCGCATACAGATCGAACTGCCGCGTAATTATTGAAGTGTCTGCGGTGAAGATTCAGAAAAATTGCAGTTACCCCGCATTTTTTTGAATTAGCTCAACGGTGTGCCGCGCGGCACAATCACCTGACGAAACCTGCGGTTTCCATCTCTCCACGGACGGAGCCCTTACGCAGCTGCCTAGGCGCTGCCAGCCCAGTTGCCCTCGACTGGGCTTTCTTTTCACTGCAACACTCAAAGATTTTGAGCCTTCGAATGCCTGCCATGCGATACGACAGTCTTCTGCAGCGGCTGCTGCCTGCGCCCCTGAACATCTCACCTAAGCAAGCCTTGCGCGCCGGTGTCGGCGCATTGCTTGGCTTGTTCGTTGCTGGCGGGTTGACCAGCCTGGCCTACGGGCCAGGCATTGCCCTGCACCTACTGGGCCCGTTGGCGGCCTCTGCGGTGCTGGTGTTTGCCGTGCATTCCGGGCCGCTGGCCCAACCCTGGCCGGTGCTTGGCAGTTATGCCCTGGCTGGGGCTGTCGGCCTTGCCATGCGTCAGGGCTGGGGCGGGGAGCTGTGGGTGGCCGCCACGGCGCTGGGCATTTCGATGCTCGTGATGTGCTTATTGCGCTGCCTGCACCCGCCGGGTGGTGCGGTGGCGGTAAGCGCGGTGCTGGCCGATCCGGGCTTGACGGCCATGGGTGACCACCTGCTAGAGCCGGTCTTGCTCAATGCACTGATGCTGGTGTGCGTCGCGGTGATCTACAACCGCCTGACCGGGGTGCGCTACCCCAAAGCAGCATTGCCGCGCATCGATCTGCACCATACCCACGACCCGCTGCCGCGCGAGCGCGTTGGCGTCAGCAGCGCTGACCTGGATCAGGCGCTGATGGAGCTAGGGGAGTTCGTCGACGTCACTCGCGATGAGCTACAGCGCATCATCATCGCCACCGAGCACTGCGCCCTGCAGCGCACTCTAGGCGGTATCACTGCCAGTGCCGTAATGTCGCGCGATGTGCAGTTCGCTTCGCCGCAGACCACTCTGGAACAGGCCTGGAAGCTGCTGTGTAGCCACCATCTGAACACTCTGCCGGTACTCGACCAGGGCGAGCTGGTGGGTATCGTCAGCCTCAGCGACCTTATCGGCCCGGCCATGCAGCGCGGCCAGCTCAGTTGGCGCGGCCTGTTCGGCCGCAAAGCGGTGCGCCTGGAGCAGGTGATGAGTCGGCATGTGGTCAGTGTCAGCCCCCAGCACCCGCTGGAGCGCCTGCTACCGCTGTTGTGCGAGCAAGGCCTGCACTGCCTGCCGGTGCTCGATGATGGCCGGTTGGTAGGGGTCGTCACCCAGACCGATCTGGTCGCCGGCCTTGCCCGCCAGTTGCTAAGCGCCGCTGGCAGCGGTTCACACCAGCGGGTCCCAGCGTTGTGACCAGTCGCTGGAGTCAGCCGCTATCAGCCCGCGCAGCACCGCGATGGCCTGTTGCAGCGCTTCGCTGTCGCGCTTGCGCGGGTAGACCAGGTAGGTTGGGTAAGTGAATTCCGGCGCTTGCGGCACACGCTCGAATACGCCTTTATCCAAATAGGCCTGTACTACACGCGTACGGAAATACCCGCTACCCCCGTGGTCGAGGATGAACTGCAAAGCCAGAGGCCCGAGGTTGAAGCTCAGCGTCGAGCGCGCGCAGTCCGGCAATGCGGCATCGTGCTGGCGGCGGAAGGCTTCACCCCAGTCGATGTAGATGTATGGCTCAGGTCGCTGGACCCTGCGCACGCGAATCAGCTTTTCTTCCATCAACTGCTCAACCTGCAGCCCTGGACCGTAGATCGGCTGGTACACCAGGGCTGCGTCCAGCAGGCCCATGTCGACCTTGCGCAGCAAAGCGTCCTCGTCACTGATTTCGCTGCGGATAGCATGGCTTGGCATTTCGCGGAACAGGGCGCCGACCCAGTCGAGCAGCATCGGGTTGCCCAGGCTCACCTGCGCGCCAATATGCAGTACTTGCTGGCGGCCTTCAGGCAGCGGTAGGTCGCGCCGCGCCGCTTCCCAGGTCTGTACCAGCTGGTTGGCGTAACTGACGAAGGCTTCACCATCGTGGGTCAAGCTAGCGCCATTTCGACTGCGCACGAACAGCTGACAGCCCAGTTGCTGCTCCAGGCGTTGCACGCGGGCGGTGATAGCGGTCTGTGATACGCACAGGCGTTGGGCGGCGGCGACCAGGCTGCCGCAACGCACCACTTCAAGAAACGTACGGGCCTGGTCGATGTCCATGGTCGGCTCTGCGTTGGTGGGGGGGCTATTCTAGAAGCTTTGCACTGATTCAGGGCAATTTAGGCCTGTCTGCAAATTTGCAGGTCGGTTGTGACTTTAGTCCCATGGCAGCCTCGGTGGAGCGGGCCATACTCGTTGTTCGCCCCTCAATAACAACAAGTACCGGGTTCCACCACGATGACCTACCAGCACAGCTATGCCCAGTCCATTAACGACCCAGCCGCCTTCTGGGCCGAACAGGCTCAATCATTGGCCTGGTACCGCGCCCCCTCGCTGATTTTGCAAGGCAACCCAGATGGCACCCATCGCTGGTTTGCCGACGGCCGCTTGAACAGCTGCTACCTGGCCCTGGACCGGCAAATTGAACTGGGCCGCGGCGAGCAACTGGCGCTGATCTACGATTCGCCCGTCACGGGCGTACAGCAGACCTATACCTACAACCACCTGCGCGATGAAGTGGCGCGCCTGGCTGGGCTGTTACAGCAGTTGGGCGTGGGCAAGGGCGATGGCGTGATCATCTACATGCCGATGGTGCCCCAAGCGGCCATGGCCATGCTGGCCTGCGCGCGGATCGGCGCGGTACATTCGGTGGTATTCGGTGGCTTTGCCGCCAATGAACTGGCCCTGCGCATCGACGATGCGCGCCCAGCGCTGTTGCTCACTGCCTCCTGCGGGCTAGAGTTCGATCGGGTGGTGGAATACAAACCGCTGGTGGACCGCGCGTTGCAGTTGGCACGCCATCAACCTCGCAAGGTGCTGGTGTTGCAGAGGCCACAGGCCTTGGCGCAACTGCAATCGGAACGTGATCTGGACTGGCAGCAGGCATTGGCCACTGCCGAATCCGTGGCCCCGGTACCTCTGGATGCCGGCGATCCGCTCTACATCATGTATACCTCAGGCACCACTGGCAAACCCAAGGGTATCGTCCGGGAAAACGGTGGCAACGCAGTGGCGCTCTGCTACGCGATGCGTCATATCTACGGCATGCAAGCGGGTGATGTGTGGTGGGGTATTTCCGATGTCGGCTGGGTGGTCGGGCATTCGTTGATCGTCTATGGGCCGTTGATGAGCGGCTGTACCACGGTGTTCTACGAGGGCAAGCCGATTCGCACGCCGGATGCTTCGGCGTACTGGCGGGTGGTTGAACAGTACAAGGTCAATGCCTTGTTCTGCGCACCGACCGCCATGCGGGCAATCCGCAAAGAAGACCCGGAGGGCGAACTGATCCGCAAGCATGATCTGGGCTCGCTGCGCCAGCTGTTCCTGGCGGGTGAGAAGCTCGACTCCAGCACCCACCAGTGGCTGGAGCAGGTCACCGGCAAGGCGGTGCATGATCATTGGTGGCAGACTGAAACCGGCTGGCCGGTGACTGCACCTTGCGTGGGGCTCGAGGGCAGCGCAGCGCGGCCAGGTTCGAGCAATCGAGCGGTGCCTGGCTACCACGTGCGGGTGCTGGATGACGAAGGGCATACACTTGGCGCTGATCAACACGGGGCCATCGTCATAACCCTGCCACTGCCGCCTGGTTGCAGCCAAACACTGTGGGGCGACCACGAGCGTTACCTGCAGGCTTATCTGCAGACCTACCCAGGTTATTACCATACCGGTGACGGCGGTTACCTGGACGAGGACGGCTTTGTCTACATCATGGGGCGCACCGATGACGTGATCAACGTGTCTGGCCACCGGCTGTCAACGGGGGAGATGGAGGACTTGGTCGCTCGCCACCCGGCAGTGGCCGAGTGCGCGGTCATCGGGGTGCATGATGAGATCAAGGGCCAAGTGCCGCTTGCGCTGGTGGTACTCAAGGATGGTGAGCGCATCACCCAGGCGCAGCTGTTGGCCGAGTTGGTGGGCAGTGTACGAGAGCAGATTGGCGCGCTGGCGTGCTTCAATCGAGTACGGCTGGTCAAACGCTTGCCCAAGACGCGCTCGGGCAAGATCCTGCGGGCGGTGTTGCGCAAGATCGCCGATGGGCAGGCGTATGTTCCTCCTTCGACACTCGATGACCCGGCCGTGTTGATGGAGATCGAGACCGTGCTGGCAGACCTGCCCAGGGCCGGATGAAGCCTGGGCCTCGTCGTCCCTGGATACTCGGCTCGCTCGGTGAGCGGGCCGAGTATCCAGGGCTGGCCCTAGAGCGGATAGCGAGCGATGAATGTCGAGCCCCTGATCTCGATAACCTGCTGATATGCATGTTCGGTGACCAGCATGCTCTGACTGCGCGGGTAACTCGGTGTCAGCAGCCACTCTCGGTCGCCAAAGTCAGTATCGACCTGGCCATTGTGCTAGAGCCGCAAAATGGCTACAGGCACTTCACCCGTTAAGAAAAAGGCTTGAACGAAAGCCACTAACACCACCATGAGCAAATTCAGCTAAACCGAGTGGTCGATCGAGCGCGCCTCGGTGGAAAACCACGGCATTTGCGTCATTGAAGCTCTGATCAGGTCTACCATTCAAATGACCGCATGACCACAGCGGTGAGTTTCGTCAACACCATGGTCGGCTTACGCTGCGCGTCTTCTGATGGAAAGGAGCAGTAGTGGTGTCTGCTGGTAGAACAGACAGTTACCCAGTTATCCGCTAGGGTCGCCGACAATCACGCAGGGCCCAGCTGTTTCAACTGCCCCAACCGGCTGCGCGTGCGCATGAGATCGGCTAATGGACCCTCCAGGCTCTGCGTCAGGGGCCGCTTACCAATGACCGTAAGCTGCCGATCTTGGTCATACAGCACATCCACCAGGTTGACGAAGCGCTGCTGCGCCGCCAGTGAGCATTGCGCCAGGTCATCCAGCCCATCGATGATCCACTCATCGTACTGCGCGGCCATTACCAGATAATCGATGACCGCCGTGGCTTTTTCGCATACATCATCAAAAGCCAGCATCACCCTGCGGCCCTCGACGGCCAGAGCGCGCAAAGGGCGCTTATTCACTTCCAGCAGCAATGGTTGAGCCTCTGGTAGGTTCAACGCTTTGCGCTGCATCCCATCGCCCGGCCACACAAAATGCCCTTGGGTGAAACGTTGCTGTTCGCGGTTGGCCGGCAGGCTGCGCAAATCGATGTCGCCACCGACCTCAAGCACTTGCATCGAACTGTTGATCAGGCGGATCACCGGCAGGAACCGCTCGTGGTACAGCGGATTGGGTAGCAGACCTTCAGGGGCGTAGTTGGACGTTAACAAGACGAAAATGCCGCGGGCGAACAGCGCGTTGAACAGCCGGGTCAGCAGCATTGCATCGCCGATGTCATGCACATGGAATTCGTCGAAGCACAGCACCTGGCAGTCGCCCAGCAATTGGTCCAAGGTTGCGCCCAGCGCATCGCCCAGTTGGCGGTGCTGGTGCATGCCTTGGTGCAGGCGAGCGAAGAAGTCGTGGAAATGCAGACGACGCTTGTTTGTCACCGGCACTGCCTCGAAAAAACCATCGAGCAGCCAGCTCTTGCCGCGGCCCACCGCGCCGTACAGATAAAGGCTGCGCGGCTTGCCGTTTTGCAGCTGCGCAAGCTGCCTGGCCATGCTGTCGATAACCATGCGCTGACCGTCACTGAGCTGGTAGCCACGGCTGCGCGCCTTCTGCTCGAACCAGCTGAGCAGTTCACCGGGGTTGGACGACGCACCGCGCAAACGCTGGCCGAGCTGGCGCAGCGGGGAAGGGATCCAGGCAGACAAAAGCGAAGCTCCTTGGGCAAAGACCGGGCAGCGTGCAGCTTGCCCCAGGGCAGCATTTTTGACCAATAGATAAAATGGCGTGCAGTGATCGACGGGGGAGATCAATCGGCGCAGCAAACACAGGCCAGCGCCGTGGGCCGGCGCTGGCGCTACCGCAGAAGTCGCTCAGGCCTTGCGCTCTAGCTGGCGCTCGATCATGTATTTCAAGGCCAGGCGGCGCTCCTTCAACCGACGTAGATCTTCATCGACGAAATTGCCAGCGGAGATCGCTTCGGCTGCCAATACTTGGTTATCGATGTCCACATACTCGTCGAGCAAGCGGTCCAGGTCTTTGTCGGCCTGGCGCCTTTGCTGGACGATTTCTCGTGGGTAGTGCAGGTCTTGATAGAGATCGTGTGAAACAGGCATGAGGGCCTCCTTGGTCAATGCAGTTCGCTTAATGGATTGGAAGGAGGCAAAACGAATGTGTTGAAGCAGGGCAGTAAAAAAAGCGACGGATGGTAGCCTGAATGTGCATTGGAATCGGTAAAAGCACTAACTTGCTGTTTTAAAGCATTTTTTTTCAACCGGGGGCTTCACAGGCATGCGCTTTGTTGTTAAAGTGCGCGCATTCCACGGCAACAAGCCAGTTGTCATTAAGTTGGAATGGTCAGAGCAGCATCAGCTGCATCCGATACAGGGGCGTCGCCAAGCGGTAAGGCAGCAGGTTTTGATCCTGCCATGCGTTGGTTCGAATCCAGCCGCCCCTGCCATTTTCTCTAATCCAGTACCCTATTCAATTCAGTGCAGATGACTATCGGCGCTGAGTTTCTGCGTTTGCGCTGTTCGGCACCGTTGGCAGCTGGGGCGCAGTCGCCCCCCAGCAAGCCAGCCAGTTTTTATCGCAAAGCTACGGGTTCAGGCGCAGCACGTCGCTGAGTACCCTGGCAAGCTCATCCGCCTGCACCGGCTTCTGCAGCACCAGACTGCCAGGCAGCTCAAGTCCTTCGAGCTCTGCATACCCAGTCAGAAATACCACCGGCAACTGCGGGTGTCGTTGGCGCGCCGCCAGAGCCAATTGTCCGCCGTTGAATTCGGGCATGGCAAAGTCGGTCAGCAGCAGGTCGATATCGTCGTCCAACAGGGCCAACGCCTGTTCCCCACTGTGCGCCTGGCGGACCTCGTAGCCATACTGGCGTAACACGTCACCGAGCATGTCGCGCACCAAGTGATCGTCGTCTACCAGCAACACCGTGCGGTCCCGTCCGCTGTCATCGATCGGTTGGCTGATGGCTTGCGGGGCAGGGTCTGCATCGACTTCGTGCTTCACTGCCGGTAGATAAACAGCAACTTGGGTACCATGGCCTGGCTCGGTATCAATGCGCACTCCGCCCCCGGATTGCTTGGCAAAGCCAAATACCTGAGCTAACCCAAGCCCAGAGCCTTTGCCGATATCCTTGGTGGTGAAGAAAGGCTCGAACACCTTGGCCAACACCTCCTCGCTCATGCCACAGCCTGTATCGCGAATGCTCAGCATCACATACTCGCCCGGTTCCGGGTCTTCGGGACGGTGAGGACGAGCCTTGACTCGCGTGTTGCGAGTCGACAGGGTCAATTGGCCACCTTCGGGCATGGCGTCACGTGCGTTGATCGCCAGGTTGAGAATGATCATCTCGGTCTGGGTGGGGTCGGTCAGCGCGTGCCATAGGCTGTGATCAAGGTCCAGGCGTACTAGGATGTTGCCACCCAAGGTGCGGCTCAACAGTTCTTCCAGGCCGGTCAAAGTACGATTGAGGTTCAACGGCACCGGTTCCAGGCGCTGGCGACGGGAAAAGGCGAGCAGTTGCGACGTCAGCTTGGCGCCGCGCTCGCCGGCTTCGCGGATATGCGTCAGGCGGCTGCGAGCCTTGTCGACATCCGCCTTGGCCAGATCGCGTTCAAGGAAGCTGGCTCCAGTGAGAATGACCGTGAGCAGATTGTTGAAGTCGTGGGCCACACCTGCGGTCAGCTGACCGACAGCCTCAAGCCGTTGCATCTGCTGCAGCGCCGCCTCGATGCGTTCACGCTCGGTGATCTGCTCGCGCAGGCGTGTGTTGGCTTGCGCAAGGCCCAAAGCGCTTTCTCGCTCGCTGGTAATATCGCGAGCCACCACGTAGAGCAAGGTGTCTTCCGGCACCACCACCCAGGACAGCCAACGCAACTGGCCTCCGGCGTGCTGAATGCGACCAACGAACCGCGCACTGGTGCGCCCGTGCGCAAGAGCACCCAGCTCGCTGAGCAATGCTTGCTGGTCTGCGTCTGGCAGCAGGTGCAGCAGCGAGGCCTGGCTCAGGCGCTCGCGAGAAAAGCCCAGGCTGGCTTCCCAGGCTGGGTTGAGCGCTACAGGCGTCAGGTCTTTGTTGAGCACGGCAAGCAGATCCTGGGACAACTCCCAGGCGCGGTCCCGTTCTCGGGTACGGCGCTCGACGCGTTCGCCCAGCATTTCGTTGAGCTGCTTGAGCGCCTGGGTTGCCTGGCGCTGAGTGTGAATGTCCTGCAGCACCCCAGAAAACCGCGTGCACTGCCCGTCGTAAAACTGGGCCTGGCCGCTGCTGAGCAGCCAGCGCGGCTCCATACCGTTGGGTTCGGCGGTACGGAACTCGACACGGTATAGCCCGTCGCTGTCCGGGCGCATGGCCTGCTCCACGGCTTCACGCACTTTAGGCAGGTCTTCGTGGTAGATACCGGCATAGAACACATCCAGGTCCATTTCGGTTTCGGGCGGCAAACCGAACAGAGCCTTGCAGCGATTATCCCAGACCAGCAACCCTTGTTGTGGACGCAAATCCCACGTGCCCATGCCAGCGGCATCGATGGCGATGCGCGCGCGGGCTTCGACATCGGCCAAGGCTTCTTCGGCGTAGCGCCGGCGCTGGCGTTCATGCACTTCGGTGAGGGCCCGACGCACGGCCTTTGGCAGCAGCGGCAAGTTTTTCTTCAAGACATAATCGGTAGCGCCCAGGCGGATCATCTCCACCGCATGTTCTTCCCCGTAGATGCCCGAAAGAAAGATGAACGGGGTGTCAGGGGCCAAGCGTTGGGCTATGGCCAACACATCGGTGCCGGAGGAGCCGGGCAGCACGCAGTCGCACAGGATCAGGTCGAAGCTGGCCTGATGCAGGGCTTGCTCGACGCCAATGTGGTCGAACACCAGTTGCGACTGCACCTGCAGTCCGCTGCGCTCCAGGCGCATTAGGGTCAACTCGGCATCCATCGAGCTGTCTTCGACCATCAACAATTTCAGCGGTTTGGACAACATCTGTAAGCGCGCCTCAGTGGCTGCCACGGCGGTTAAGGCGCAGCGAGCCGGGTGGCGGCTCATTGAGCACCGCCCAGAATATGCCCAGGTCGGAAATCGCCGCGACGAACTCTTTGAACTCCACTGGTTTGACCACGTAGGCGTTGACGCCAAGCTCGTAGGCACGCAGCAGGTCCGGCTCTTCTCTCGAAGAAGTCAGCATTACCGTCGGGATACTGCGTAGTTCAGGCGTGTTGCGTACGGCTTTGAGTACTTCCAGGCCATCGATTTTCGGCAGTTTCAGGTCCAGCAGCAGCACTGCGGGGTTGCCGTCGTCGCGGTCGACGTAGGCATTGCGGCGTAACAGGTAATCGAGGGCATCGGCACCGTCACGCAGGACGATGACCTCGTTGGCCAACTGGCTGCGCTCCAGGGCCAGGAGCGTCAGCTCCAGGTCCCGGGGGTTGTCTTCGACCAGCAGGATGGGCTTGAGCATGTTAATAAAGTGCCTCAGGTAGTTGCCGGGTGACGGGGCAGTGTGAAGTGGAAGCTAGCGCCCTGGTCGACCTGGCCTACGGCCCAGACTCGCCCATCATGACGCTCGATGATCCGCCGCACACTGGCCAGGCCGATTCCGGTGCCTTCGAAGTCTTCCATACGGTGCAAACGTTGGAACACCCCGAACAGTTTGTTGGCGTAGGCCATATCGAATCCTACACCATTGTCTCGGATGCTGATCTCGGTTTCGCTAGCGTGCTGGTAGGCACGCATCTCGATGTGTGCAGGCTCACGGCCGCGGGTATATTTGATCGCATTGGCGATCAGGTTATGCAACGCCAGGTTGATGAAGGCCGGGTCGGCGATTACCTTGGGCAGCGGTGCTATGTCCCAGATGATCTCGCGGCCTTCGTAATCAGGCGCAAGCTCCTGGCGAATGGTGTCGACCAGGGCATTGAGGTCGACATCCGCCAGGCGCAGGGCAGAGCGACCCATCTGGGAAAAGTTGAGCAGGTTGTCGACCAGGCTGCCAGCAAAATGCGCAGCCTCTTCGATGTGCTTGAGAAAACGGGTGCCACGTTCACTCAAATGCTGGCCTTCGATTTCGCCAAGCAATTCGGTATAGCCGGCGATATGCCGTAATGGCGCGCGTAGGTCGTGGGACACGCTGTAGGAAAAGGCTTCAAGTTCCTTGTTCGAGCGGCGTAGCTCATTGGCCAGTTGCGCCATCTCCTCGGCTTTGCGCAGAACGATGCCCAGAACCGAGGTGCGCAGTTCGAGCACGCCTTCCAGTATTTGTGGGGACCACGGCTGGGAATAACCACTGATCTGCTCCTGCCAGCGCTCAAAACTATGCCGCGGATTCAGTGCGCCTTGTGGGCCAATTTGCTTGTCCGGACGCCCGGCCCATTGAACTGTGCGCACCTGCTCGGGGCGGAACCAGACAAGGTAATGCGAATGGATCTGCGAGATGGCCACCGCCAGTACGCCCCCGGCGTGGGCTGCAAGCTCTGGGAGCTCATCGATGTCGCGGCGCACGTTGTCGGTATGAAAAACGGTTAGGCCGTCGCGTTGGCCCAGCCAGTGCACCAGGGCGTTGACTTGCGCTGCCGGCGGTGTTTGGCCGATCAGGTCGCAACGTTCGGCGCTGATCACGGCGGCGCCGTTGGCTCCGGCGAACTCCAGCAGTACCTCGGGTAGTTCACGCAAGCCATCACTGACACTGTCGTGATCGGCCATCGATGAGATCATGCTTACGATGTGCTGACGCAGCTCCAGTAACCGGCTGGTATTGGCGTGAGATTCGCGTGTTTCGATCTGCAGCGATAACACGCTGGCCAACAGTTCGCAGGCGGTGCGAGTGCGAAATTCCACTGCCCGTGGCTGCGCGTGATGGCAGGAAATGAGTCCCCAGAGCTGGCCATCCACCACGATCGAAAGCGACATTGATGCAAGCGTGCCCATGTTGCGCATGTACTGCAGGTGCACGGGCGAAACGCTACGCAGCGCGGCAAAGCTCATGTCCAGGGCCTTGCCAGTGCGCGGGTTGAGGGCTGGTAGCAGTGCTGAAGCTTGGTAATTGGCATCCTCGATCACGCGGATGCGGCTTACCCGATACAGCTCCCGGGCCTGGCGGGGGATGTCGGCAGCAGGGAAGTGCAGGCCCAGGTACTGCGGATAACCCTCGTCAGCCAGTTCCGCCAGTACCTGGCCATTGCCCTCGGCGTCGAAACGGTAGGCCTTGACCCGACCAAAGCCGGTTATGCGTTTGACCTGTACGACACACTCATGCAGCAATTGCTCGAGGCTGTCTGCATTGTGCAGGCTGCTGACGAATCCACGGACCAGAGGGTAGTAGTCGCTCTGGTCGGCCAGGCCGGCAGGCTGGCGGAAAGGTTCGAACTCGGCGATCAGTACTTGGTCATGGCGGTGGGCGAGCAGGCGTAGCGCTTCATTGCAAGGAGCCCCATGGCGCAGGGACACATCACCGATATGAAACGGAAAGGGCTCATCGATGGATAAGCGCTGAAGATGGGAGCGTAGATCGAAACTGTCACTGATGACATCGGCGAAGCGATGACCGATCAACTCCTGCGCCGGAACGCCTAGCCATTGTTCGGCGTTCTCGCTGGCTTGGAGCACTCGCAGGTCTTGCTCGTCCAGCACCAGAAGAAAGCCGTGGGGCTGGATGCTGCCGGGCACCTGGATCGGTTCTTGTGCGCAGCGCTCGACAGCAGCGGCGAGGGCAGTGTCTGCAGTCATCAATGGACGCTCCTGTGATGTTTCTTCCATGCATGACGCATGCGGTATCAGCCAAGTATTGGCCACAGAGCACGGTAACAGAATATGCGGCGCTTTACCGCTTCATGCTTATTGGATGGACTGAAAGATCAGGGGTTCGGCGGGGCACAAAATTTCTTGGTGGCGGGATAGCGCTTTGGGCTTAGTCGCAAAGAGTGGCGTCTAGCCACCACTGTTTAGTCTCCTGCTGCTACGCTCAATTACACGATATGGAAACAGGAACAATCCAGTGACGGAACGCTTGATAGCCGCGCTGTTTGGCCTGCTGTTGAGCAGTAGTGCCATGGCGGCGGATTTCCAAGTAGAGGTGCGGGTACTGGTGCAGCGTGGCTGCATGCTGGTTGCCCAGCAGCGCGATGCGGGCGCTCAGGCCCTGGGGTTGATCGACTTGGGGGGCGCATCGCGCCTGGACGGCAAGAACGCCCCGCTCAGCGGTGCATTGCTTACCCAGCGCCCGCCACGGCTGGAGTGCAACCCCGACACGCTCTATCAGGTACGTGTCGACGGTGGCCAGCATGGTGGTGCTGGTGAGTTGCGCTTTCTCGCCAGCGAAGACGCGCAGGCCAAGCCGATCCCTTACCGGTTGTTTCGCGATGCCGCCTGGCGTGAGCCTGTGAGCGTCGATGAGCCCAATGCAGCACGGGTGCCAGATACGGGTACCGTCGAGTTGCCGCTATACGCGCGGATCGAAAACCTGGCATGGGTACCCCGCGCCGGGCAGTACACCGACCTACTCAAAGTTACCGTCACTTGGTAGCGAGGCCAATGTACAGGGATGTCATGTCATGAACCGCACTTCGCTTCTGCTTTTGGGTCTTGGCCCGCTGTTGCTACCTAGCGGTGTGGCGCATGGCACCGCCACTGGGTTCATCCAAGCGCGCTTGGTAATCAGCGCCGCCTGCCAGGTCAATAGCGGCGATCAGCCGCCAGCCACATTGAGTAACCCTGGCCTGATGGATTTTGGTGAACGCGGCCCGAATTGGGATACGCCACTACGCAGCCGGGTTGACGAAGCGGGTGCCGAAGGCAGCCTGCAGATCAGCTGCACGCCCGAGGTGCGGGCATTCAACGTGCGGATCAATGGCGGCCTCAATGGCGACGATGGCGTGCGCCGGCTCAGCAACGGTCGCGAAACCATTCCCTATCAGCTGGCCACAGACCCAGGTGGCAATAGTCGCTACGGCATCGGCGAGGCCCGCGCCTTCACCATCAGCAGTACCGAGCAGATTCCCATACCGATTTTCGGCGTAGTGGTGGCACAACCCCGCGCACTCCCGGCCGGGCTGTACCGCGACACCCTGAGAGTGACCCTGGACTGGTAGACGACGCAAGGAGACTCCGATGCGAACGACTTTCACCCGCTGCATGCTCGCCTGCTTCGGCCTGGTTGCGACAGTTCACGCCCAAGCCGCCACCGTGACTGGCACCATCAGTTCCACGCTGACGCTGACCGCGGCGTGCCAGGTCAACGGCAGTACAGGCACCACGGGGTTGAACTTCGGCACCCTGAATTTCGGCACTGCCGATGCCCTGTTTTCGACGGTCAACGGCCAGGTATTGGGTGGCGGCGGCGCAGCGATGAGCATCCTCTGCTCAGCTGGCACAGTGCCGGTGATCAAAGTCCGCGCCGGAGCACATGATGGTCAGTCCACTGGGGGCACCCGTGCGTTGGCCGACGGTGCCGGCAACTACGTGCCTTATGACTTCTATACCGACGCTGGGCGCACCACGCTGTTGGCCATTGACGGCACCATTGCCCTGCCAACCAGTACCGGCGTTGCGCAAACCGTCAACCTGTACGGCCAGGCCCGGGGCAAAGCCGGTTTGCCGGCCGGTACCTATACCGACACAGTTGCTGTCGAGTTGTCGTTCTGAACCATGGGCAGGTGGCTCGGCGGGTGCCTGATCGGCGCTGGCCTGTTGTCGACCGCGCCGCTGGATGCAGCTACTACCAGTAGCTTTCAGGTGAGTGCGCAAATCGTGGCTGGCTGCTTGGTGGTGGGCGCAGTGACCAGCTACGGGGTGCTCGACTATGGCACGCAATCGGCGTTGTCCACCGGCATCCTCAGTACCTCGATGGGCGGGACCACCGTAACGTTCCAATGCACGCCGGGGGTGGCTATGAGCATGAGCCTCGATGGCGGCCTGAACACTGCCAGCGGCACGCGCAACCTAAAGCGCAGCGGCGGCACACAGGTGCTTGCCTATCAGTTGTATCGGGACGCGGCCTACAGCCAGGCTTTGGGTATCGGCCAGAGCGTGACGGTGAATTACGCCGACGCGGCTGCCATCAAGTTGCCGGTGTATGGCCGCACCCAGTTGCCGGGCAATTTACCGGCTGGGACCTACACCGATGTCGTGCAAGTCACGGTCACCTGGTGAAGCTGCAGGGGCCTGGAACAACAAGCCAAGGAGAGCTATATGGGGGTGTGGGCAAAGTGGGCGCAAGGTGTGTTGGGCCTGACACTCTTGGCGAGCCTGCCGATCAGGGCCGCTACATCGGTGTTGATCTGGCCGATCGACCCGGTACTGGAAGCTGACCAGAAAGCCGGGGCATTGTGGCTGGAAAACCGTGGTTCGGCGCCTGCCAGCTTGCAGGTGCGGGTGTTCGCCTGGCGCCAGGGTGAGTATCAGGATCAGTATCAGGCCCAGCGCGAGATTATCGGCAGCCCACCAGTGGCCACCATTGCGCCAGGGCAGAAGCAACTGATTCGCCTAACCCGCACGGGTACGTCCCCGGTGGGCCAAGAGCAGTCCTATCGCATCATCATTGACGAAATCCCCACGCCCTTGCCGGCTGACACTACCGGCCAAGGTACCACGGCAGCTATTCGCCTGCAGATGCGGTACTCAGTGCCGCTGTTCGTATACGGCGAAGGGCTATGGGGCAAGGCCGACCCAGACGGCAAGCGCAACGCTGACGGCGTCGGCAAGCCACAGCTGAGCTGGCGCCCGGTCACGGTTCAAGGCAAGCCTTACGTTGAACTGCGCAACACCGGCCCCGTGCATGCGCGTTTGACCGATGTGGTGTTGCAGCAAGGCAGCCAAGCCAAGCCCATAGCCGAAGGCCTGCTCGGCTATGTGTTGCCAGGCGCCAGTATGCGTTGGCCTGCGCCGTTGGCGGCGACGCCTGGCGGCGCGATCAAGGGGAGGGTGAACGGCCAGGCAGCGGCCGAAGCGATTCGGCAAGGGCAATGAGTCGACTGCTGTATGAAAGGCAAGGGCCATGGAGGACCTGGCAATGGGCGGAGTCCATGTGTGAGCAGCCTGTTGCGGGCTTCGCGCCGTTGGTGCATGGGGTTGGCCTTGTTCGGCCCCTGGCTGGCGGCGGCCGAGGACCTGCCGCCCCCGCCCAGCGAAACGGCGGTGGTCAGCGATGCGACGCTGTACCTGGACCTGTTGGTGAACCAGATGCCCAGGGCTGAGCTGGTTGCGGTGGAGCAACGTGCCGGGCGCCTTTACCTGCAAAGCGAAGTGCTGCGCAGCGCAGGCGTCGCGCTGCCGGGTGATCCCCAGGGCGAGGTGGCGCTTGACGCTGTGCCGGGGCTGCATACCGATTACGATAGCCAGAACCAACGGCTGCTTTTACAGGTGCCGCCCGCCTGGCTTCCTGACCAGCAAGTGGGCGAGCGCGGGCTGTATCCAGCCAGTGAAGCGCGCAGCAGCTTTGGGGCTTTGTTCAACTATGACCTGTACCTGAACGACACCGACGACGGTGGCACCGACCTGGCGGCGTGGAATGAGCTTCGCCTTTTCGATAGCTGGGGCACTTTGTCGACTACCGGCCGATGGCGCCAGTCGTTCGATGGCGCGCAGCGGGCCAACAGCCGCCAAGGCTACCTGCGTTACGACACCACCTGGCGCTTCACCGACGAGCAGCGCCTGCTCACCGTGGACGCGGGCGACTTGGTCACCGGGGCATTGCCTTGGAGCAGCTCGGTGCGGGTCGGTGGCCTGCAGGTGTCTCGAGACTTTGGCGCGCGTCCCGACCTGGTTACCTACCCATTACCGGCATTTGCCGGTGAAGCGGCAGTGCCGACTTCGCTGGATCTGTTCATCAACGGCTACAAGTCCAGCACCACCGAATTGCAGCCTGGCCCTTATACCCTGACCAACGTGCCATTCATCAACGGCGCAGGCGAGGCGGTGGTGGTGACCACCGATGCCCTGGGTCGGCAGGTGTCCACCACCTTGCCTTTTTACGTCACCAGCAGCCTCCTGCAAAAGGGGCTTTCTGATTTTTCGCTGGCTGCCGGTAGCTTGCGGCGTGACTATGGCGTGAAGGATTTCGGCTATGGCGGCGGGGTGGCTTCGGCCAGCCTGCGCCATGGCCTGAGCGACACGTTCACCTTGGAAACCCATGCAGAGGCCGCCGATTCGCTGGTGCTTGGGGGCGTGGGCGGCAACATGCGCCTGGGCACGTTCGGCGTGCTTAACGCGGCTTTGGCGCAAAGCCAGTTCGAAGGCGAGAAAGGCCATCAGGTCGCCGTTGGATACCAATACAACAGCCAGCGCTTGGGCTTCAACTACCAGCGTTTGCAACGCCATGGAGACTATGCCGACCTGACCCGGGTAGACACGCCCTATATGCTGCTGAGCCAGAGCAGCGAGCAAGCAACCCTGAGTGTGAACCTGGATCGCTTTGGCAGCGTCGGTGCCGGGTATTTCGACGTGCGTGCCGGTGACGGCACTCGCACCCGGCTCATCAACCTGAGTTGGAGCAAGCCACTGTGGGGCAACAGCAGCCTTTACCTGTCGGCCAACCGCGAAGTGACTGACAGCCAGTGGGCGGTGCAGGCGCAACTGGTGATCCCGTTCGACTTTGGCAGCACACTGGCCGTTAGCATGGAGCGCAGCAAGCAAGGGCAGCGCACGCAAAGGGTCAACTATAGCCGCGCAGTACCCGTCGGTGGGGGCGTTGGCTACAACCTTGGCTATGCAGGCGGTGATCGCGATGCCTATCGCCAAGCCGATGTTACTTGGCGCCTGCAGTCGGTGCAGCTGCAGGCCGGGGTGTATGGCAGCAGCGGGGAGATGACCCGCTGGGCCGATGCCAGCGGCTCGCTGGTGTGGATGGACGCTGGGGTTTTCGCAGCCAATCGAATCGATGACGCCTTCGTGGTGGTCAGCACCAACGGTTACGCCGATGTGCCAGTGAGGTACGAAAATCAGGATATAGGCCGCACGGATCGCAACGGTCATCTACTGGTGCCTTACAGCAGTGGCTACTACCGCGGCAAATATGAAATCGACCCGATGGGCTTGCCTCCCGATGTACTTGCCCCAGAGGTCGAGCAGCGGGTAGCGGTGCGCCGTGGCAGCGGCTACCTGCTGGAGTTCCCGCTCAGGCAAGTGCTTGCAGCGAGCATCGAACTGGTCGACGGCAACCAGCAACCGCTCAAACTGGGCAGCAAGGTCAGCCATCAGGAAAGTGGCAGTCAGGCGGTAGTCGGCTGGGATGGCCTGGTGTACCTGGAAAACTTGTCGCCACATAACCGCCTGCAGGTGACAGTGCAGGGCGGCGGGCCGTGCCAGGTGGAATTCGACCTACCGGAATCGGCCGGGTCGATACCGCTGATTGGTCCGCTGGTGTGCAGATGAAGCGCCTGTTGTGCAGTTTGCTCGTGCTGCTTCCCATGGGTTCGGCGTGGGCGCTGTGCGCCTCGGTGGCCGCCACGCCTGCGGCGTTCGGCTCCGTCAACTCGACCCTGGTGCGCACTACGGTACAGAATGCCTCGAGTACAAACTCCGGGTTGCAGTGCACCGGCTCCTTGCTCACCTTGCTCAGTTCCGGGGACCACTTCTATGCCACCATCACCTCGGCCACCAATGGGCTGGTCGGCCCGACCGGCGATGTCATTCCCTACACGCTGTACGCTGACAACAGCACCAGCTACCCGATCACCCGCGGGGTGGCGTTCGACTTCGCCCGTAACGGCATCCTCGACCTGCTTGGGTTGTTGAACGGGACCACCCCCAAGGCGGTGCCGCTGTACATGAAGACACAGATCGGCAGTAACGTAGCGGCCGGGGTCTATCAGGAAACCCTGACCGTCGCTTGGAGCTGGAACTACTGCTCCGGCATCGGTGCCCTGGGGGTTTGCCTGGGCCGCGATATCGGCAATGGTACCCAAACGATGACCGTCAGCCTGACCGTTACCAATGACTGCCAGATCACTACCCCTGCCATCAACTTCGCCAGTGCCCCAGTGGTCGCCGGGTTCGCAAACGTAAGCCAGAGCCTGAGCCTGTCCTGCACCAGGGGCAGTGCTTACACGGTCGGTTTGAACGATGGTGAAAATACCTCGGGCGGGCGACGGCGGATGAAGTCCGCGGCGGGCAACTTCCTGGCCTACGACATCTTCAAAAGTGCCGGGGCGGTGCGCTGGGGCTCGCTGGGCACCGCCCGGCGTTCAAGCAGCGATGCCGATGTCAACCCTGGAAACGGTACCGGCACGGGCAGCCAGGTTTTCAACTACAACGCCAGGGTCTACACCGACCAGGCCACACCGCCTGCGGGCAGCTACCTGGACAACGTGATCCTGGACGTTGCGTTCTAGGCTCATGAGTCCCATATGGCGCCGTAGGCAGGTATACCCTTGAGCTCCAACTGCTGTACCAGATTGCGGGTTATGGCCTGGTTGGCAATGCATATCACGGCTTGCGCAGGGTGGTTGTGCAAGGTTGCGAGGGTCAGGGCCAGTAAGTCGGGTTTGCCGTGCTGGTCGCTGTCCCAGATCTGCGCATGGGGTTGTGCCCAGAGCACTTCATCGACCAGCTCCTGTCCATACGTGGCCACAGGGTTGCGCGTGACCCACAGCAGGCGACAGGGTACTTGGCCTGCGAGCAAATGTGGCAAGACCGGCCCAATACCGCTACCCGTTGCCACATATAGCACCGAGCTGAACAGCCTTTCGACTCGCGCGACTCCAGCTGTGGGCACCCCTTTTACCCACACGTGCGAGGGAGGGCTGTCGATCAACCGCCCTGTCCAGTCGCCCGCGCGTGAAATGACCAGGCGAAAGCCACTGCGTCCGGGCGTGGGTATATTGGCGAAGGCATGCCACTGCCCGAGTGGGTGATGGCTGATGCTGGTAGAGGATCCGGCAAACGGCGTTACACCATGATCGAAATGAGCCACGAGCGCGTGGCTACTCGGTTTGTCGAACCTCACCGGTACTTTGCGCAATTGCAACCAGGGGGCGATGATGCAAGCAGTCAGCAGGCAGAGTAACCAAGCTGTCGGTGTTTGCAGCCACAGGCTCCAATGCGCGTCGGGCACCCCTTGTCGGTAACTGACCAGGCTTTGAACCCACAGCAGAAGCAACGCGCTCCAGCCACCAAGCCGGTGAACCTGTTCGAAGCGATCATGCCAGCGGCTGCGAATTTGCGGCAGGGCCATGACGCATAATGACGCGGTCAGCACCACCAGGGCAGCGGTGCTGCTCAGCAGTACCAGAGACACTGGCTCGCCATACCAGGCTTGGCTGCTCAGCCCCCAGGCATAAAGGGTGAACCAGGCTGTGGCTGCCACTGCCGCAGCGCTATGCAAACCGCCAAAATGGTAGACCTTTGCCAGGTTGCGGCGCAGCCACAACGGCCAATGCAATGGTGCACGCAGCACCAACCCAAAAAGCAGGTTGATGACCCGCTGTTGACGAATCACGATCGCCAACGCCAGATTCGCCAAGCTCAGGTCCAGCAGATGCTGCAACGTTGCCGAGGGCACCGGCCAAGCCCAGTGCAGCGCGCAAAACACGGCGAAGTTGCAGGCAAGCACCAGTGCGAACAAGCGTTGGTAGTGGGCAAGATCGGGGTGACTAACCAGTTGGCGCCAGCGGCTCGGTGCTCTGGAGAATGAATCGTTCGATACGGGCGCATTCATGGTGCCACCTGCGCCGCAGCCAGCAGCTCACGCAGTACGGCGCGGTCGATCTTGCCGCGACCCGTGAGCGGAAGCTCTTCGAGCAAGGTCAGGCGCGTGGGCACGGCGTAGTAGGGCAGGCGCTCGCGGCAACGCAGCAATGCTTGCTCAATGTCCAAACACATGGGGCTAGCGAACGCCACCAGTTGACGGTCATCGAGTTTCAAGGCCGCTGCGCGATTGCAGCCAGGTAGGCTCTCGAGCGCCGCAGCAACGGCATCTAGCTCAACGCGAAACCCGCGCACTTTGACTTGGTCATCGCAGCGGCCCAAGTGTTCGAGTTCACCCGTGGCAGTCCAGCGTCCCAGATCGCGGGTGCGGAACATGGTGCCGCCCAAAAAAGGGTCAGGACGATAGCGTTGTTCCGTCAGCAGGGCATTGTTGACGTATCCCTGGCTGACGCCAGCTCCGCCTGCCCACATCTCGCCGACGTCGCCGATCGCACAAGGAACCCCGTGCTCGTCCAGAATGTAGACCGAGTTGTTCGGCGTTGGCTTGCCAATAGTCAACATGCTTGCAGCGCGGTAGCGGACCATGGTGTTGACGATCGTGGTTTCGGTGGGGCCGCAGCTGTTGTGGAAGCTGCAGTAGGCCGCCCAGCGCTCCGCCAGTGAAGGCGGGCAAGGCTCGCCCGCTACGGCGACGGTCTTGATATGGGGGCAACGGGCCGGATCCAGACGCGCCAGAATGGAGGGGGTGGCGATCAGGATGCTGCAGTGCTGCGCCGTCGCAGCAATGTCCGCTTCGCGAATCAGCAACGTGCCACCGTGACAGAGGCAGCCGAGGATTTCCCAAGCCGCCATATCAAAGCCGATATGCAGGATCTGGCCAACGCGGTCGCCGGGTGCTATCCCGAGGTTTCCTGGGGCGCTGAATAGCAAGTTGCAGACATTCGCGTGGCTGACTTTGACACCATTTGGGATGCCTGTGGTGCCGGAGGTGAATAGGATGAAGCAGGTTGCCTGGCCCGACACCATTGGCGCGCGTATCGCTGGAGCTGAGGTTTGGCACGCCGTCTCGATGACTTGACACTCAACCCCCTCGGGTATCAGCGCGAGGGGGCAAGCCTGGGTCAGAACAAGGCGAACCTGGGCTGCCTCGATCACCTGTTCGACAAGCCGCGGCGGCGTGGTGCCTATGTCCACTGGCACGTAGGCCGCGCCGCATTTGAGGATGCCGAGCAGCCCCACCAGCATGTCGATCGACCGCCTCAGAAACAGGCCTACCGCATCCCCCTGCTGGACCCCAAGGCCAATCAGGTGGCTGGCCAACGCATTCGCTTTGGCGTCGAGCTCCCCGTAGGTGATCATTTGCCCGCCGTGCCGGGCGGCACAAATGTGGGGCTGTGACCTGGCCATGTCGGCGAAGCCGTGATGAACGTTCTGGTAAGGGATTTCGGCTACAACGCCGCTGCCATATTGCTCGAACAGTTGTCGATCCTGCTCGCTGAGGGATTGAAGTGCGGGCTGATGAAATTTCAACTTAGGCGGCATGCAAACATTCCTATTCGAAAAGAAGGTTTGCTTACCGATAGGGGAAAACCTGCTTCTGAAACAGGGGCGAATTTGCTCGCGGCTTAAAAAAAGAAATCAGCTACAACCTTTGAGGGCGTGAGTTGCAAGTACCCATGCAGCGGATCCTACAGTTGCGGTGAGCATTCTCGATTACGCCACGCCCGGTGTCCTCGTAACCTGAGCGTGGCTCTGAGCGTATCAGCGTAGTCCGTCCACCATGCTCGCCAATGTCTCAAGCACCGCACCCGCCAATCGCTTGGACCGTGCACCCGACCAACCGGCCACCGGGTCCGGTGCGTCATCGTGATCCTTGAAAGGCATCTCCAGGGTCAGTGACAGACAGTCATGGGCCATGCCTACGGCATTGCACGCCAGAGAGGTATTCGCCTGGCCGGGCTCGTCACGGCTGTAGCCATGTGCGGTCTGGAAGTCCTGGGTCACGCTGCACAATGTCGTGCGGAACTGCTCTTCGAGCTTGGCCAGTCGCGGCGAGTAGCCCGGGTTGCCTTCGCATGCCGCCACGAACACATGGGGGATTTCCTCGTCGCCATGCACATCGATGAACGCATCCACTCCGTACTGCTTCATTTGCGCCTGGGCGAAGAATACCTCTGGGCTGAGTTCGACACTGGCATCCTGCCAAGCCCGGTTCAAGTCCTTGCCCTTGAAGTTCGTGCGCAGGTGGCCGAGGAAAGCGCCATCGGGGTTCATGTTCGGGATCAGGTACAAGTCGGCCTTTTCCAGTAGCTTCTGAACCGTCGAGTCATTGGCCTGCAACTGGTCGATAACGCCTTCCATGAACCACTCGGCCATATGTTCGCCCGGATGTTGTTGAGCGATCAGCCAGAGCTTGCGTTTGCCAGGTGCGCCATCGCCGGCGCGCAACAGGGGAATATCCCTGCCTTGCACGCTGCGCCCATGGGCAAGCAGCTCCACGCCTGCAATCTGCTGGGCACGTTCGATCAACTGGTTGTGGCGGGCGCGGGGGTAGGGCTCGAAATACGCGAACCAGATCTGCTCCTGCTCAGCCTTGATCTCGAACGCCAGCGCCTTGCCATCGAACTGGCTTGGCACCCGGAACCAGCGCTGCTGGTCGTAGGAGGCCACAGCGTTGTAGCCGCTCCAGGCGTTCTGGTAGGACGACTGGCCGGCGTTGTCCAGGCTGAAGCGATGGGCCTGCCCCGGCGTCAGGCCGCTGACCTTGAAGTGGAACCATTGGAAATGCCCGCTGTTGGTGTCAGGGCGGATGGCCAGGTGTACTTGGGCCGGGTTGCTGGCATCAATCACCTGGATATTGCCGGAATCGAAATCGCAGTCGATTTGCAGGGGGGACAGCGTCACGGTCATGTGCGGCTCCTCAAGACTTGTTGTGAGGGTACTGTACACCGCCTGAAGGTCAGAGGTGTGTGCTGCGGGGTTGACTGTGATCACTATTGGCTGTGGAACGCGAGGAATAGAGCTTGTGCGGGGCGACACACTGGCTCAGGCCCAAAACCCTAATAGCATCAGCGCCGCCACACCGATGCCCATCGCCAACGAACACCCACCTAAAGAAATCGCCGTCCGCCCATGGCGATACCAGCCATCGAGCCCCAACGCTCGCGCCGGTGCCAGCAGGCTGCGCCAGCGCAATTCGGTTTCATGAAAGGCTTGCAGGTGCTCGGGTGCCGCATCCAGCCAGCGGCGAAAATCGATGCGCTCGCAGGCAGTCACATCAGGGCTCTGCAGCCGCACGTACCATTGCCCGGCTACCCGGGCGTTGGCATCTGCGCCTGGCTGCACGGCCTGCAGGGCTAGGTGCATGTTGCGTTCGATACTGAGCACAGGCAGGTCAAGGCGCTTGGCGATCGTGGCGTAATCCAACTGATCAAGTCGGTTGAGCAGAAACACTTGCTGCACGCGCCTGGGCAGACGTTTGAGGGCGTAAAGCCGCTGATATTCGCCAGCCTGATCATGGGCGCAGGCCTGGGGCTCGATCGGTAATGGCAAACGATTCATGGGCAGCTCCGTGCAGGCGGGCGGGGGCATCCTCCGTGATGCGGAAATAGCGTAGGCTGGATGATATTGATTCTCAAGTGCTGATTTCGCAAAGATTTGTAATGGACGTTCACGCCCTGAAACACTTTTGCTATCATCCCCGGCATCAAAGATCTTCATTAGCCTGAAGAGCCAAAAAAAAGACCCGGCAAAAAGCCGGGTCAAAAACCGTGATTAGCCTGATGAGGAGATAATCTGGAGCGACCTAAGCTCCTGGTTATCCAGCAGATCTCGCGATCAGCTGAGTGCAATAATAATCGTTATCATTTGCCAGTCAAATTAATTTTCGTTTATCCGGTGAAAATTTTTCCGGTGCGCTTCCTTGGCCTGGCGAATGGGGCCTTTCGCCGGGCCGCGGCCATCACACTCACACCTTGTTGCCTTGCTAGAGCCCATTCTGCAGGGCGCGCTGATGTTCCAGCAGGGCCCTGGCCATATCAATCATGTGCATCAGCGCGAAAGTGAGTTCGCGGGTGCTGCCATCCTGGTGGGTGGCGGTTTCATGGGCAGTGGCCGCAGCGCAGCGCAGCAGCTCTATGGCGTGGTCCTGCGCCTGCTCGGCAGTGACGCCCTCGTGCAAGGTCCATATGCGGTTCTGCGCACTCGGACGCGTGGGGTTCGGGTTGAGGTAGTAATCCAGGGCGCGGCGTGCCGCTTCGCTGTCCAAATCTGTTACGTCGTCTTTCGGTGGTTTCATCCTGATACCTGCTAGCGCCAATGGGGAAAGGGTTCAGGTCGATGATAATACCTACGGTATTTTCGCGGGTTTTCGTAAATAATACTGAATGTGTATTGAGCGCTTGGAGGCAGTCCGTATCGTGCCAGCGATGAATATGGATAAATGGATTGCCCTCGTCCGTCACCGGATGGAGGAGCTAGGGCTCACTCAAGAGCAGCTTGCCGAGCGCGTTGGCGTATCTCAAGGCAGCGTAGGGCATTGGGTGAACAAGCGGCGACAGCCAAAGATCGAGTCGATGAACCGCACCTTCGTCGAGATCGGCATGCCCCACTACAGCGTCAGCCTGCAACTGCGTATCCACGGCGCGGTTGGCGAGGAGCGTGGCCTGTACGATGTTGACGATAGTGATACTGATCTCGATCTCATGCAATACATCGTGTGCTTCCGCTACCCCGTTGTGGCCTGGGATGAGCTGGGTGCTGCCGAGGGTACCGCCCCTTGCGTGTTCGAGCAGACCGACTACCTGGCCCAGGGCAAAGCCTTCTGGCTGACCGTGGAAAACGATGCCATGAGTTCGGCCACTGGCCGCAGCGTGCCCCAGGGTATGCGGATTCTGGTCGATCCTGGGCTGGAGGCGGAGACCGGGCGGCTGGTGATTGCCCGCCAGCCCGGCAGAAAGGCATTTTTACGTGAACTGGCCGAGGAGGGCGGGCAGCAGTATCTGAAAGCGCTCAACCCCAGCTATCCGACGCACGTGTGTGAAGAGGGCTGTGAATTCCTCGGCGTTGTCGTGCGGGCACACGGGGCATTCTAGACTCAAAAGGCCGCGCAGCGGCCCTTTGGTTATTTCACTCGGCCAGTTCGACCAGCACGGTGCCTTCGCTGACCATCTCACCTTCCTGGCAAAACAACGTTTTGACTGTCCCGGCATGGGGCGCTCGGACGCTGTGTTCCATCTTCATCGCTTCGAGCACCACCAGTGGGCATCCAGCCTCTACCGCTTGGCCTAGTGCCACCAGTACTCGCACGATGCTGCCGTTCATGGGCGCAGCCAAGCCGCCTTGGTTGCTGTGGCTGGCCTCTGCTGCGGCGATCGGGTCGAACGACTGCACGGCATGCATTTCGCCATCCCACCGCAGGAACAACGTACCCTCGCGGCGGATCGCCAGGTAGCGACGGCGCACCCCGTTGTCGTCATGACAAAGCTGTTCGCCGTCCAGTTGCCATGTAGGAGCGGCACTGTGCTCAAGCGCAACCGCTTGGTCATCGCCCCCACTCACCAAATGCAGGCTGCTGCGCGCAGGCAAACCGAGCCGCAGCCCGTTGCGCCGTGCCCAGGGCGAGCCGCTATCGTCCGCTCGCTGGTGTGGCGCGTGGCCTTGTAACCATGCCTGTGCCGCTGCCTCCCAGAATGCCGCAGGCAACGCCTGCGCAGCGGGAAGCAACACCTGCTGATGGCGAGGAATAAACCCAGTATCAAGCTCGGCGGCGGCGAAGGCCGGGTGCGCGAGAATCCGCCGCAGGAAGGCTATGTTGGTTTTTACGCCGCCAATAGCGAATTCGTCGAGCATCGCCAGCAGCCGCAGGCGTGCCTGCTCTCGGTCTTGGCCCCAGGCAATCAGCTTGCCGAGCATGGGGTCGTAGAACGGTGATACCTCATCCCCTTCGCTGACCCCGCTATCGACCCGACGGCCGTCTCCGGGTGCCGATTCGCGGTACAGCGTCAGCCTACCGGTGGCTGGTAGAAACTCATTGGCCGGGTCTTCGGCATATAAGCGCACTTCTATGGCATGGCCGTTCAGCGCCACCTGCTCCTGGGTGATTGGCAGCGGTTCGCCACAGGCCACGCGGATCTGCCAGGCCACCAGGTCAAGCCCGGTGATGGCTTCGGTGACTGGGTGTTCGACCTGCAGCCGGGTGTTCATTTCCATGAAGAAGAATTCGCCGCGGGCGTCGAGCAGAAACTCGACGGTACCGGCTCCGACATACCCGATGGCCTTGGCCGCACGCACCGCGGCTTCGCCCATGGCTCGGCGCAGCTCGGCGGGCAGCCCTGGCGCGGGGGCCTCTTCGACCACTTTCTGGTGGCGGCGCTGAATCGAGCAGTCACGTTCGTTCAGGTACAGGCAGTTGCCATGCTGGTCGGCGAACACCTGAATTTCCACGTGGCGTGGCTTGAGTACGTACTTTTCCACCAGCATGCGCGCATCGCCAAATGATGACTGCGCCTCACGCTGAGCCGAGGCCAGTGCGTCAGCCAGCTGGCTTTGCTCCTCGACCACTTTCATGCCTTTGCCACCGCCGCCTGCGCTGGCTTTGAGCAACACCGGGTAGCCAATGCGCTCGGCGGCGAGGCGGAAGGTTTCCAGGTCTTGGTCCTGGCCGTGATAGCCAGGCACCAACGGCACACCTGCATCTTCCATCAGTGCCTTAGCGGCTGATTTGCTACCCATGGCATCGATGGCGCTGGCCGGTGGGCCGAGGAAGATCAGCCCAGCGGCTTCGATGGCGCGGGCGAAACCTGCGTTTTCGGAGAGAAAGCCATAGCCTGGGTGGATCGCCTGAGCGCCGCTGGCCTTGGCTGCGGCAATGATCTTGTCGATCACCAAGTAACTGTCGGCAGCTTTGCTGCCGCCCAGGTCGATTCGCACGTCGGCTTCACGGCTGTGGCGGGCGTCACGGTCGGTGGCGCTGTGCACTGCGACAGTGGTCAAGCCCATGGCTTTGGCGGTGCGCATTACCCGGCAGGCGATTTCGCCGCGGTTGGCGACCAGCAGGGTGGTCAGCGTAGGGCGGCTCATGGGCGTGGCTCCTTGTTGTCATCGGTTTGCCAGGCAGGGCGGCGTTTTTCCAGGAAGGCGCGCAGGCCTTCCTGGCCTTCGGCGCTGACGCGGATGCGGGCGATGGTGTTTTCGCAATAACGGCGCAGCGCTGGGCTGAGTTCACCGTCGTCGACTTTGCACAGCAAGTCCTTGGTGGCGCGCAGCGCTTGCGGGCTGTTTTGCAGCAGATTGTTCACCCAGGCTTGTACCTGCGCCTCAAGCTCGGTGGCGGGGTATACCTCGGCCAGCAAGCCCAGTTCGCGCGCGCGCGCGCCGCTGAAACGGTCGGCGGTCAATGCGTAGCGGCGGGCCGCGCGTTCACCGATGGCTTTGACCACGAATGGGCTGATCACTGCCGGAGCCAGGCCGATACGTACCTCCGAGAGGCAAAGCTGAGCGTCTTCAGCGCCGATGGCCATGTCACAGCAGCTGATAAGCCCCACTGCGCCACCAAAGGCTGCGCCGTGAACCACCGCCAGGGTCGGTGCCTTGAGGCGGTGCAGGGCATACATCAACTCGCCCAGTTCGCGGGCATCATCCAGGTTGGTGTTGAAGTCCAACTGCGCCGACTGCTGCATCCACGCAAGGTCGGCGCCAGCGCTGAAGTGCCGGCCCCGGCCGCGCAGCAGCAGGAAGCGCAGGCTGGCGTCGTCCGCCAGTTGGTCAAGGGCAACGATCAGCTCACGGATCATCTGCGCATTGAAGGCATTGTTCTTGTCCTCGCGGCTCAGCCACAGGGTGGCGAAGCCGCGCGGGTCGCGGATCACTTCGAGGGTGCTGAAGTCATTCATCGGTCACATCCGGAAAATGCCGAAGCGGCTCTGTTCGATCGGGGCGTTCAGCGCGGCTGACAATGCAAGGCCAAGAATGTCTCGGGTCTGTGCGGGGTCGATCACGCCGTCATCCCATAGGCGAGCGCTGGAATAGTAAGGATGGCCCTGGCGTTCGTACTGGTCGAGAATCGGCTGCTTGAGCCTGGCTTCATCCTCGGCGCTGAAAGCCTGACCGCTGCGTTCGCTCTGCTCGCGCTTGACTTGCGCCAGCACCCCGGCAGCCTGCTCGGCACCCATCACGCCGATCCGCGCGTTGGGCCACATCCACAGCAAGCGCGGGTCGTAGGCGCGGCCGCACATCCCGTAGTTGCCAGCGCCGAAGCTGCCGCCGATGATCACCGTGAATTTCGGCACCTGAGCGCAGGCCACGGCGGTGACCAGCTTGGCGCCATGCTTGGCGATGCCGCCTTCCTCGTACTTTTTGCCCACCATGAAGCCTGTGATGTTCTGCAGAAACAGCAGCGGTACCCCGCGCTGGCAGGCCAGCTCGATGAAGTGCGCGCCTTTTTGCGCAGCCTCGGCAAACAGAATGCCGTTGTTGGCCAGGATGGCTACTGGGTAACCCTGCAGGTGAGCAAAGCCGCACACCAGGGTGGTGCCGAACAGCGCCTTGAATTCATCGAACAGCGACGCGTCCACCAGCCTTGCAATCACTTCGCGCACGTCGAAGGGCTGTTTGGCATCTGCCGGGATCACGCCGTAAAGCTCCTCGGCGCTATACAGCGGTTCAGCCGGCACCTGGCACTGCAACTTGCCAAGCTTGTGCCAGTTGAGATTGTCCACGCTGCGCCTGGCAATTGCCAGGGCGTGTTCGTCGTCGTCGGCGTAATGGTCGGCTACGCCGCTGGTCCGGCAATGCACGTCGGCGCCGCCAAGCTCTTCGGCGCTCACCACTTCACCGGTGGCGGCTTTGACCAGCGGCGGCCCGGCCAGGAAAATGGTCGCCTGCTGGCGGACCATGATCGCTTCATCGGCCATGGCTGGCACATAGGCACCGCCCGCGGTGCAGGAGCCCATCACCACGGCGATCTGCGGGATACCCAGCGCGCTCATGTTGGCCTGGTTGAAGAAGATTCGCCCGAAATGCTCGCGGTCGGGGAACACCTCGTCCTGGCGTGGCAGGTTGGCGCCGCCGGAGTCCACCAGGTAGATGCACGGTAGCCGGTTCTGCAGGGCGATGGTTTGTGCGCGCAGGTGTTTTTTCACCGTCAGCGGGTAGTAAGAGCCGCCTTTGACCGTGGCATCGTTGGCCACGATCATGCATTCAACACCCTCGATGCGCCCGATGCCGGCGATCAAGCCGGCTGCCGGTACGTCCTCGCCATACACTTGGTGGGCGGCCAACTGGCCGATCTCCAGAAATGGCGAGCCTGCATCCAGCAGCCGGTCGATGCGCTCACGTGGTAGCAGCTTGCCACGCGAGGTGTGCCGCTGCTGAGCGCTCGGCCCACCTCCCTGGGCCACTTGGGCGAGCAGGCCGCGAAGGTGTCTGACCTGTTCGAGCATGGCCGCGCTGTTATTGGCGAACTCTGCCGAACGCGGATTGATCTGGGTATGCAAGATAGCCATATGCGCCCGTTCCTTGTTCTCAGCGGGTTTCGTTGAACAATTCGCGACCGATCAACATTCGGCGAATTTCGCTGGTGCCGGCGCCGATCTCGTACAGCTTGGCATCGCGCAGCAGGCGGCCAGCTGGGAATTCGTTGATGTAGCCATTGCCGCCGAGAATCTGGATCGCTTCCAGGGCCATCTGCGTGGCGCGCTCGGCGGTATAAAGAATCACCCCGGCGGCGTCCTTGCGGGTGGTTTCGCCACGGTCGCAGGCCTGTGCCACGGCATACAGGTAGGCGCGGCTGGCGTTGAGTTGGGTGTACATGTCGGCAAGCTTGCCCTGGATCAACTGGAACTCGCCGATGCTCTGGCCGAATTGTTTGCGATCGTGAACATAGGGCACCACCAGGTCCATACAGCTTTGCATGATGCCGGTCGGGCCGCCGGAGAGCACCACGCGCTCGTAGTCCAGGCCGCTCATCAACACCTTCACGCCGCCGTTGAGTTGCCCAAGGATATTTTCGGCCGGCACTTCAACGCCGTCGAAAAACAGCTCGCAGGTGTTGGAGCCGCGCATGCCCAGCTTGTCGAATTTATTGCTGCGGCTAAAGCCTTTCCAATCACGCTCGACGATGAACGCGGTGATGCCATGAGCGCCCTTGTCCAGATCGGTCTTGGCGTAAATCACGTAGGTGTTGGCGTCTGGGCCGTTGGTGATCCAAGTCTTGCTGCCGTTAAGCACATAGTGATCGCCGTGCTGCTCGGCGCGCAGTTTCATCGACACAACGTCGGAGCCGGCATTGGGCTCGCTCATGGCCAAGGCACCGATGTGCTCGCCGCTGATCAGCTTGGGCAGGTACTTGAGTTTCTGTTCGTGGGTGCCGTTGCGGTTGATCTGGTTCACGCAGAGGTTGGAGTGGGCGCCGTAAGACAGTGCCACCGAGGCCGAAGCGCGACTGATCTCCTCCATGGCAACCACATGGGCCAGGTAGCCCAGGCCTGCGCCGCCGTATTCTTCGCTAACGGTAATCCCCAGCAAGCCCATGTCGCCGAACTTGCGCCACATGTCGGCGGGGAACAGGTTGTCATGGTCGATTTGCGCTGCACGTGGCGCCAATTCGGCGGCGACGAAGGTGCGCACTTGGTCACGGAGCATGTCGATGGTTTCGCCAAGGGCGAAGTTCAGGCTGGGGTAATGCATTCAATGGCACCTTCTTGTTCTTGAAATAGGAGTAACACCGTAGCTCACGGCCATGACTTCGTCCCAGTGGGAGTGGGTTGGCACTGCGCGAGCGATCGTTCAGGCAGTGGGGTCGCTCGTACTGACGCATTTGGGTAAGCCCACTCCCGCAGTGGGTGTGCTGGGTCGTGCGGTCTTGTGCATAACCTTTACGTTAACGTAAGCCTGCATTGGTGCGCTGTCAATCGACTCATCACCTTTACGTAAACGTAAATCTAGGCCAGAGTAGTTGTCGCCCGTCGTGCCTAAAACAATCACAAGAAGGGACACCCATGAGTCAACCAAGCTATACCCGCGGCCGCCAGGACCAACCGCTGCTAACGATGACCATCGGCCAGGCTTTCGACGCGACCGTAGCCCGCTGCGGCGACGGTGAAGCACTGGTAGTGCGGCACCAGAACCTGCGCTACAGCTGGCGGCAACTGGCCGAACAAGTCGACCTGCATGCCCGCGCGCTCATGACCTTGGGCGTGCGTGAGGGCGAGCGGGTTGGCATCTGGGCACCCAACTGCGCTCAGTGGTGCATCCTGCAAATCGCCAGCGCCAAAGTCGGTGCGATTCTGGTGAACATCAACCCGGCGTACCGTGTGGGTGAACTGGAGTACGTGCTCCGTCAGTCCGGCTGCTGCTGGCTGGTATGTGCCGATGCCTTCAAGACCTGCGATTACCACGCCATGGTGCAGCAGTTGGTGCCGGAGCTGGCCAGCGCCGGGATGGGTAATTTGACCAGCCAGTGCTTGCCGCAGCTGCGTGGTGTGGTCAGCCTGGCGGCTAACCCGCCAAGCGGCTTCTTGCCCTGGCAAACCCTTGCCGAGCGGGCAGGGCAGACCTCACTGCAAGCCTATGCGGCCCGCCAGCACAGTGTGAAGTTCGACCAGCCGGTGAATATTCAGTACACCTCCGGTACCACCGGCGCACCCAAGGGCGCTACCCTCAGCCATTACAACATCCTCAACAATGGCTTTATGGTCGGCGAAAGCCTGGGACTGAGCGCGCTTGATCGCATGGTAATCCCGGTGCCGCTGTACCACTGTTTCGGCATGGTCATGGCCAACCTGGGTTGCATCACCCATGGCAGCACCATGATCTACCCAAGCGACGCCTTCGACGCTGAGCTGGCATTACGTGCAGTGGCCGAGGAGCGTGCGAGCATTCTGTATGGCGTGCCGACCATGTTCATCGCCATGCTCGACCACCCGTCGCGCCTGCAGCTGGACCTGTCGACGTTACGCAGCGGCATCATGGCCGGCGCTACCTGCCCAATCGAGGTGATGCGCCGGGTGATTGACCAGTTGCACATGGCGCAAGTGCAAATCGCTTACGGCATGACCGAAACCAGCCCAGTGTCCCTTCAGACCGGCCCCGATGACGAGCTGGAAGTGCGCGTGACAACCGTGGGGCGTACTCAGCCTAAGCTTGAGACCAAGCTGGTGGACGGCGAGGGTTGCATCGTCCCCCGAGGCCAGATGGGCGAATTGTGTACCCGTGGCTACAGTGTGATGCTTGGCTACTGGGGCAACCCCCAGGCCACCGCTGATGCCATTGACCCGCAGGGCTGGATGCATTCTGGCGACCTTGCAACGATGGATGAGCAGGGTTATGTGCGTATCGTTGGGCGTAACAAGGACATGATCATCCGTGGAGGCGAGAATATCTATCCACGGGAGTTGGAGGAATTTCTGCACACCCACCCGGCGGTGGCCGAGGCCCAGGTCGTGGGTATACCCTGCAGCAAATACGGTGAGCAAGTGGTGGCGTGGATCCGCCTGCACCCAGGCCATAGCGCTACGGCGGATGAGCTGCAGCAGTGGTGCGACGGGCGGATAGCGCATTTCAAGACGCCACGGCATTTCTGCTTTGTCGACGCGTTCCCGATGACCGTGACCGGCAAGGTGCAGAAGTTTCGTATCCGCGAGATCAGCATTGCGCAATGGGTAGCTGGAACGTAGAGCAGGGCGCCTGGTGTTGGCCGCTGAGTGGCCGGTGCCCCGCACTCTGCAGCGGGGCACGGCCTTTGACGCCGGAGGTTACTTACGTTTGACATTGACGGCGTGGGGTTTGCCATTAACCACCTCGATGTCGAACACCACCTCATCACCGTCCTCCAGGTCGCCAGCCTCTTCCGGGGGAAGGTATACCAACTTCTTCTCATATTTCACGTCGATGTGGCCGAATTTATCGACTTCATCCATGTCACGCACTTTGCCGGTCCTGCCTATTTTATCGCTCATGGTTGCATCCTCGTTGTCATCGCTTAGGTGCGCGCTTGCCCATCAACAATGCAAGCGCATGTTGGTGCGTTAACCGCATTCAGCTGTCAGGCCTCCTACCAGAAACTTGCACTCTGGGTTGCAGGTAGCAGCCTGTGCCGTACCGTGCGCAGGGATGGCAAGCGAGGTACCTGCCCAGCTGCAGTGCTACCCGAACGCCTTACACTGACGGCGTTACTCGCCTGCCGCTCGGGTTGCTCTGCGTCCTCCAGCGCCTGGCGCTGGTTTTCTAGGTCTATGCTCGAGTTGATCGTGCCAAGCAAGATATTGCTGTCGAGCAGGTTGCCAGCAGCATCGGCGGTATAGGCGGCCGCGCGGTGCATCCGCGTTTGCATGATCGGTGCGAGCATCCCCTTGCTTTGCATGTAACTGCCAACTTTCCCGATCAGTCCCGACCGGGCGAAGTTGATCGGGGTGTTTTCACCTATTACGACGCTTTCAGTCAGGTGATACATCAGCCGTCGGCGAAGGCTGCCCAGCTTGCCAGGGGAACCCAGGCCGCCCAACGCATCATCGGCCAACGCACTCAGCCGGCCGGCCCCACGGGCTGCACGCCAGGCGCCTTTGAGCCCTTTGAGCCCGGTTCGGGCAAATGTCTTGGCCGCATTCCACACCACTTTGGCGCCTTTGCCCACCAGCGTGGCACCCTTTGCCAAAAGTTTGAGCCCGCTAAGGCCGAGCTTGAACAACCCTGAGAAGCCCATGGTGCTCAACACCCCGGTGGTGACCGAAGCGATGCTAAATGCCCGTGACAACCGAGGGTTCGAATCGGCCGTGAATACTGCCGCCACTTCGAAAGCGAACGACAGTATGCTCATCACCGTGACGAAGCCCAGCACAATCGCCGCCATGCCCCCGGTGACGACGGTCAGCACTGCGCCCACCACCGCCAGCAATGCCGAGAATGCCAGGCCACGCCAACGGTTGCCGACCGGCATTTTCTGCGTGTCGGTCAGCGCTCTTTCGTAGCTGGCGTTCTGCGCCTGCTGGTCCCACCGGCTGATCATGATCGCGCCGCTGGGGTCGTGCAGGTTGACCGGGTCCGGGCAATGGGCATAGTCATTGATGCCCCCTTCGCCGAACGGGCTGAGCCAGTCGGGCTGGGCGTAGCGGCGCAGTGTCGGGTCGTAGCTGCGGTAACCATTGCCGGCGTGATAGTGACCGGTGAGCGGATCACGGCGCATACCGTTGTAACCGTTGACGACACCCTCGAGCGCCTTGCCCTCGCCGAAGGGCAACAAGGGCGCCAGCTCCAGCTTACCGTCCCGGACCTGCCCGGCGACCCCCACCTGTGGGTCATCGATCAACCAACGCACCTCGTTTTCATCGTACTGAGCCAGGCCGCAGGTCAAGCTTGTGTGCTGGCAAGCCTCGCCAGCCTTGTCGTAACGCAATTGGCCAATAAGCTCGTCGCCTTCATAGCGCAGCTCGCGGGTGCTCTGGTCGCTTTCCAGGTACTGCGCCGCCAGACGCTGGCTGCCGTCGTATTCATAGCGCGCTAGTAGCTTGCCGGCTTCGTCGCTGACCTTGAGGATCTGGCCGGCGGCGTTGTAACTGTAGTGATGCTGGCCAGCGGCGTCGGTCAGAAAACCGTTGGCGTTCCATGCCAAGTTTTGAGGGGCATCGTCGCAGTTGATTCCCACAAGCTGGGTGGGGTCGGTTTTGCTGTAGGCCAGGTTTTCGGTTTGGGTTTTGCCGTCAAAGGTGGTGGTGATGCATTGCGTCAGGTTGTTCAAGGCATCCCAAGTGAACGCCTGGGCTTTGACCGCCATGCCCCGTGCATTGAGCGGGCAATGCTTGGCGGCGCTGGTTTTGCATTCGTATTTTTGCAGGCGATCAAGCGCGTCGTACTCGAAATGCTCCGCACGCAGCTGCTTGCCTTGCTCGTAACTGGTCTTGCTAGCCAAGCGACCATCGCCGCGCCAAGTCAGGCATTGCTTGAAGCATTCGCTACCATTGCGCAGGAAGCGCCGGGTCATTTCCTGGCCAAAGCCATCGTATTCACTCAGTACTTGCCAGCGGCCGCCGGCTTTGAGTGCCAGGGCGCTACGCGACTGCAGGCGGCCCTGTGGGTCGTAGCGGTGTATGACCTCTTCATGGTCCTGGCACGTGCGCAGCAACAGCCCTTGGCGGTCGGTGAACACACGTTGCCAGTGGCCGTCAGCGCGCAGCGATGCCAGCGTCAGTCCACGCAGGCTCTGCCAGCGGCAGCCCTGGCGCTTGGAACGGGGCGATGTCTGCTCGACATGCTGGCGTCCAGGCAGGTTGGCGTCGCGGTAGGTCTGTTTCCAGTCACTGGCGGTATTGCTGTCGCTGGCGGCCGAGTCGAGGGTCAGTGTGTCATCGTTGACGGTGAGGCTGGAGAGGGTATGGCCCTGCGCCATGAGCCATGAACCGCCGGCGTTCTGAAGGGTGATGAGGGTGCTTTTATCAGGCAGCGTCACGCTAGTATCGCTGAAACCGTAAGTGCGTTTGCCCACGGTGCGCGAAGTGAGCGTGCTGATGGCAGTGACTTTCTGCGTAGCCACTACCACGCCGTCCACTTTCAGTTCGGTGGCGTGGTTGCTCAGGCCGTGATAGCTGTAGGCGATGGTGGACTTGTCGGGGCGGGTAAGCTGCGTGACCCTGCCCATTGCGTCGCGCTTAAGGCTGTAGGTAGCAGTTTGCGTGCCCAGGCTACGTTCGTATCGGATGACATGGCCTGACCGGTCGTAGTGCCTGAGCAATTGCAGCTGCGTACGGCCAGCACTATCGGTCAGGTGCTCCACTTGTTCGAAGGTCCCGTCCCTGCGATGAGCGAACTCGGAGCTGCGTTGGAACAGACATTGCCCGTCCAGGCCATGTTCGACCAGGTGCTGGGTCTTGATATCCTGGGTCGCCAGCGATTCGCGCCCAAGGCTGCCTGATGCGATGTCGGTGTTGCTCTGGGCTTGCAGTGCACTGAGCATCCCCGGCCCATCCAGGCCTCCTTGTTCGCGGATCCAGGCTCGCGGTCCTGTACCCAGCACTCCTGGGGTCATCTCGACCACAGCCTGGCCGCCGGGCAGATAGTCCCAGCTACAACTGGCCAGCAGTTCCCCGGAGTCCTGACCGTGAAAGTCATAGTGCTCAAGCGCAATGAAGTGCTGGGTGCCATGCTTGCACCACTCGCGTCGCCAGGTGCGTTGGAGGCCGTCGATATAGCTGCGGCTGATGTCCTGGTTTTTATGGGTATGCGTGGCGACTTTGCCGTCAGCCGAATAGCGCGTGCTGGTCGACTCGTCGGCTTGCTGGTCTTTGCCTTTGGCTGTAGCACCGTCCTTGATCAGGTAGCGTGATTCTTCAATCACACGGCCCAGCGCGTCGTACTGCCAGTGCACCTCCTCACCTTGCTCCATTCGTTCCAGGCGGCGCCTGGCATGGCGTGAGCGTAGCTCGGTACTGAGCAGTTCGGTACCTGCCGAGGTGGTGCTGCTGACGCGCACGGTAATGCCAGGGGTAGTCGGATTGTCCTCGAAGGCTTGCAGGTTTTTAAGCTCGAAGCGCTCTTTGCCGTGATGGGTGACTTGGGTATCTGTGACCGACCACTGCATGACCTTGCTTTGGGCTGTCTTAGGGCTGACCTCGCTAATTTCGGTGGTGCGCTGGCGCCAAACGAGGGTAGCCCCGGCATCGGTCAGCGCCCACTTGGTGTCGCTGTCGAGCCTGTCGCCTTTGACTTGGCCTTCGACCCCTTCGATCACCACCACTTGTGCCAGCTCCAGCAGGTCGCGGGTACCGCGCTTTACCTTGCGGTAGCCAAATAGGCGTAGCCCTTTTGCGTTGCCGAAGGGGTCGCACTGGTATTCCGCCATGACCGGCGCCGTGGCGTAGTCCGGGATGAATGGGCAGTTGAGGGTTGGTAGCGCTTCCAGCCCAGTGAGCGAGTTGAGCTTGATCGTATTGTCGCCAGCCTGGCTGTAGTAGCAGCGGTACAGAATGTGTTCGTCGCTTTTATGCAGGCGCAGCACATTACCGGCAAGGTCCTCTTCCTGGGTCGCCACCTCTACAGAGCGCCCCAGCCCGTCGCGCTCCTCACGTGGGGTATTGGCCAGTAGCCAAGAGATGCTGGCCGCCAGTTTTGGGCGCTCTTCATCATCGGATTTGTCGAAGAACCACTGAAGCAGCTCGTGCTGGCGCTCTACCAGTACCGCCCCGTCTTTAACCGTCGGTTCGTCATCCTTGTCGCCGGCCTTCAAGGCGAAGAGCAGCTCGGCAAATTCATCACCCGCCCCGGTATAACGGTAGCCTTTGGTCAGCCGAAGCTTGTCGTTGTTCTTTTGGTCAGGGCGGGTGGTGAAGGACAGCCAGTGATCCTTCTCCGAAGCCACTGCGCGCAGGAATTCGAAGCGCTCGACACGTCTTTCATGTTTGACGCGGCCATGCACCAGCAGGTGTCGCTCGCGCGCGCTGTGCGGGCCGCACTCGTATTCGACGCTGACAATGCGGTGGTCGGTCGCCAGGAAGTCCCCGTCATACTTGTAGGTGGCTACCTGATTCTGCTGGGCATCGCCTGGTATCAAAGCATGCAGCATTACTCGCGGCAGCCCAGGGCGACGATTTCTGTTCCCATTGGTTGCTTGCCAGGGTTGGTATTTCACGCATTCGATTGACCCATCCAGTTCCCTCAAGCTACACAGTACGCGGTCCAGAGTGGGGTCGTCGTCGTAGTCGCAGTCCACCTGTTGCAGCACGTTGTCGTTCTGCTTACGTGTGAGTTTACGCAGCAAGTAGCCTTCGAGTTCGAGGTTGACCTCATACTTCTCAGCCTGGCTGCTGGGCCAGACCTGCATCCGGACCTCAGAGCCCGTCTTCTCTTGCGGTTTGATGTATTGCGCTTTGAATAATGCTTCGTTGCCACTGTTGACCGCTACCAGCAGAAACTGGCCTTTCTGACGCTTCCATTCCAGTGCGAGTTTCTCACCATAGGGCGACTCGATGATCGTGGGCAGTAGCTGAACGAAGGGTTTCTCGTAGTCGGCGATGCGTCGGTCGAGCTCCTTGATATTGTTGTCTCCCTGCCAGGCCTGGACTGCTTCGTCGTAGTCCAGGGCTGCGGAGCTGTAGTACAGATGAGGCAGGCACATCAACGTCCATTGCTGCCAACTGTCAGGCTTCGCTGGGAAATCAGGCTTGGACTTGGTGCGGATAGCTTTCAGCGTTTTCAGCACGAGGTCCTGAAACGCTTTGTTCGGTTCTTCCTCGTCGCTGCCTTGGGCGGCGGGCTTTTTCAACACTTCCTGCCGGCCGGATGGCAGATCGATGATGAACTCACTGTAATCGGCGTTGCTGCGCACTACGCATGCGGGCAGCTTGAGCGCTTGACCCTTGCCCAGTTCGGCCCATTGCGCGTCGGTGAACTTGACCTGGACACCATCGGCCAGGGTCAGCAGCCTGTCGCGCACCTGCACGCTGGAGAAGCGCCAGGCCCAACCGTCACCCAGTCCGGCCTCGTTGGCGCGCATGGCTGAATAGTGCAAGGTCAGTTCACATACCGGCCCTTGGCCTTGCAAGCCTTGCAGGCTCGCCACCGGGTAGTGGGCATGGAACAGGCCTGTGCGCGGGTCGACGCCTGATTCACTGTGGCCGGTAGTGTCGAATACTTCGGAGCCGTTTGTATTGGCATAGTCCTCGCATAGGTAAGTTATTTGTGTCCACTCCTTGAGTTTGGGTGGGGGCGTAAAGCTCACAGGCGTGGGTCGTGGCCATAATTTAGTGGGTTGCACTTCACCGATGTGGCCCACAGTCAGGGATTCTTTACCGCGCTCTGATTCTGGGCAATACAGATAAATGGCAAATTGCTGCCTAGGTATTGGACCTTGCCAGACGATAGTGTCGGTGGTGACGGAAAGTGGCCATATCCGCCTTTCGAGTAGAGGCTTACCTTGGTCCCTACGCGCTTGCTTGATGAGCTCGAGGTATCCAGCGTATGGCCCGTCACCAGCCTCGGCCAATGATGCGAAGTAATTAGCTTCCAAGCTCTCCAAGGTTTTGTCCATGAGACCCATTATGTCTACATCGGGCTTAAGCGTTTGGATGGCTTTCTCGGAGGCTTGGTAAAGGGCCTTGAGTAAGTTGTTCGTGATATTGTCGATAGCGCTGAAATCTGTCGAAAGGTTAGAGTTGATAGTCTTTTCTAGAATGCCTCGGAAGCGCTCGGTAGTTGAGTGATCTACAGCAGAAGTTGCGGGTGAAATTGCGTTGTGGTTTGCGGATCCATCACGATTCAAATCTTTGGTGACTGTGTCATCAGCTGATTTCGTAATGGAATGGATTAAGTCGTCGTAAAGGGTTTCGTAAATGCAATTATCCGTAACTTTTAAATGAGTCTCATGTGCGGTTTTTTGGCCTGCTTGAGACGCATTCTTGACCTTAGAATGCTTCAGGAGAAGTTGTGAGGAAATTGAGTATTTGAGGGCGTTTGAGATGGGCTTAGGGTCGTATGGTTTGTGTGGGCGGCTCCTAAGGAAATGTGAAAAATCCGAGGAAGTGTTCTGGCTTATGTTTTCCAGGTGTGTATGTAATGAGCGTTCAGCGGGGTCGGTTAGATAGCTTTTCAGCACCGACTCAATATTTTTCCTGCTTTCAGCAAGTCTTTCTGCATGAGCGGAGCGTTCACAGTATGTTATGAACTTTCTGATGTTACTTATCTGTTCAGCTTCAACACTGTAGCGTGCAGCAGCCAGGGCAGCGCTGGCTAGACCTTGCGGGGTTGTAAGTTTTGAGAACTCTGCGGCTTTGAAGGCTGGCACTCCGGCCCCTGTAGTTAGGGTGGAGCCATACATTCCCTTGAGATTTTCAAACCACCCATCCCGTGCCAGGCACGCCATTACCCGGTAACCTTTATCACGTGCTTTGTCGCTTAGACGGAATGCCAACTCGACGCTAGTAGGTACGGAAATCATTAACCCTTCAAGCCCGCGTGTTTCATCGATTTCTAGTTCAATGGCAGGTTCACCGATGCGAGGCCATTCATCAGCGCTGAGCAGCTCCACTCCATAATCCTCGACGCTCCACCCATTGCCATCACCAACATTTGCCAATGCGACCTGCAACTCCGCATCCTTCAATACCCATACCTGCTTGTTGTCCTTAACTTCCAACTCAGGCCATTTTTGCCCTTGAATGAAACCGGCCAATGCCTCAACCCAGGTAGTCTGGTTCTTCGGCGCTGCCTCGCAGTCCTGTGGCCTGAACAGCGCGTGGTGTAGCAACGCTTGGTTACCGGGATGGCGCACGGTCACCAGCACGGCATCTGCCGGTGTGTTGAAGGCGGCTTTGAGCAGTGGGCCTTCAACCCTATGCTCCTGACCCGGTAGCGTGGCGAAGATGCGCAGGCCGTCGCCGCGCTGTTCAAGCAGCGCGGTGACTGGGTCAATGCGCATGTACGGCGCTACTTCCGAGCCGGCCAGCGCCTTGGCCCAGGGTTCGAGCCATTTGCCACTGGCGCGCTGGGCTTTGCTCGGCAGCCAGATATGTTGGCCGAGCAGGCGGTGGGAAAATGCATCGTAGACCCACGCCTGAAGTGCCGCGCCGCTGGGCGTGGCGCTGGCATCGAGCGGATCGCTGGCCCACCAGTGCACTTCGGTCAGGGTAACGCTCAGTTCAGCATGCTGCGGCCCCCAGAAGGCATTGCCGGTAGCACCTGGTGTCACCGTGCAGGCTTTGGCGTCAAAGACACCGGCACGTATCAGGGCGCTGTCACGGTTGATCTGCTGGCACAAAGCTTTGCTCCAGCCGCTGTCCGCTTCGGCGGTGAACAGGTGTTGTTCGTGCAGCGCCTGGGTTTTGAGGTCGCGCACTTGCAGGCTCAGGGTCTGGCCTTTGCTCAGCGAGAAAGCGTCGTTGCATGCCAGTACCTGCACGCAGTTGCCAACAAAAGGGGCGGTACTGAAGGCCCGATAATCAGCCTGGCACCACAGGCGCGGCGCAGCGTGGCTGCTGGAGAATTCGTTTTCGTCGGTCCAGCCGCCGGCGGTGATGGGCTTGCCGGATGCGGCTACGTGCGCGGCGAAGTCTCCCAGCCACTTGGCGGCGTCCAACTTGCCAGCTTTGGCGCTGTAGTCGACCCGTATCAGTTCGCCGGTGCGCCGGTGTACCAGGCAGGCGCTGAGCATTTCATCTTTGGTCAGCGCACGCCCGGCCTTGATCGGGCACAGGCTGTACCAGCCACCCTCGACACTGCCCACCCGTTCCAGGCCAAAATCCTGCATGTCTGGCAGGCTGCCGTCGGGTAGGTTGCTGATCAGGTAGGGTACGGGGAAATTGGCTGATTGCGTGGCGTCAACGGAAGGCTTGGTGGACATTGTCTAGCGCTCCAAGGTGCAAGAACCATGAAGCACATTCTTCGAGGGTAACGCCCACTCTCACAACTGGCAAAAATGCTAGGTGGATGCTGTGAACCGAATGGTCTGATGCCGGCCCCCGAATCGGGGCCGGTCAGTCATGCAAATAGGCTGAGGTTGTCTATTCTGAGGCTTTCACCGCAGGTTCTTCATTCGGCGGGTCGCCCACCGTTGGCGGCACCGTAGGCTTGACCGGCTGCTCATCCGGCTCTTCTTCGGGCACGTGCTGGGGCAGGGTTGGGTCGTCGATGTTGGGATCTGGTGTTTCCGGTGGCGTGGGAATGTTCATGGCCTGACCTCGCATGGGTGAGTGAAGAGGTGCTGCAGGCTCTGACCGCTGACAGTTGCCGTTCGCTCAATTTTTTTGAACCCCCTGCCTGTGCCTGGCTCTGAACCCTTACCGCCAACAGCCTGAGGGAGCAAGGTCGATGTCACTCAACGAGCCCTTTGAAAGCGTACCCATGGCGAACGATCACCCGGACCAGGCCATCAGCCTGTCCCAGGCGCTGCTCGCGCCGCGCATCGTGATCGAGGGTACTGAACCGGTGCTTGATGGCGGCGCCTTCGCCGCCAAGGCAGTCAGTGGCCAGCCAGTGACTGTCAGCAGCAAGGTCTACAGCGATGGCCATGACCGCTTGGCGGTGATGCTCAACTGGCGTGAAGCCAGTAGCCGCCGCTGGCATTGTTTGCCTATGCAGTCGCAGGGCAACGACCTGTGGCTGGCTGAGTTCACGCCTACGCAAATCGGGCCGCATCTGTTCAGCATCGAAACTTGGATCGACCCCTTCGCCACCTACTGCCATGACCTGGAGAAGAAGTACCACGCCGGGGTCGAGGTTTCGTTGGAGCTGGAAGAGGGGCGCTTGATGCTGGGCAAGGGTGTGGAACTCAGCCAAGGCTCGTTGCGCGAAGAAATCGGTGCTGTGCAAGCGCAGTTGGCTTCGCTGGATACCGACGGGCAGGTCGCCAGGCTGCTGCATCCCGATACTGCCAGGCTCATGGCCTTGGCCGAGCACCGCAGCTATCTGACTTGCAGCCGTGAATTCCCGCTGGATGTCGACCGACCGGCGGCGTTGTTCGCCAGCTGGTACGAACTGTTCCCTCGGTCGATCACCGACAGCCCCGAACGGCACGGCACGTTCAACGATGTGCACGCCCGCTTGCCGATGATCCGAGACATGGGCTTCGATGTGCTGTACTTCCCGCCGATTCACCCGATCGGCACTCAGCACCGCAAGGGCCGCAACAACGCTTTGCGCGCTGAGCCTGGTGACCCCGGCAGCCCTTACGCCATCGGTAGCCCTGATGGTGGCCACGAGGCGATTCACCCGCAACTGGGAAGCCGTGAGGACTTCCGCCGGCTGGTCGCCGCCGCCGCTGAACACGGCCTGGAAATCGCGCTGGACTTCGCCATTCAGTGCTCTCAAGACCATCCCTGGCTCAAGCAGCACCCCGGCTGGTTCAGCTGGCGGCCTGATGGCACCATTCGCTACGCTGAGAACCCGCCGAAGAAGTACCAGGACATCGTCAATGTCGACTTCTATGCTGCCGACGCCGTGCCGTCGCTGTGGCTGGCCCTGCGTGACGTGGTGGTCGGTTGGGTCGAGGAGGGCGTCAAGACGTTCCGCGTGGACAACCCGCACACCAAGCCTTTGCCGTTCTGGCAATGGCTGATCGCCAATGTGCGTAGCCAGTATCCGGAGGTCATATTCCTGGCCGAAGCCTTCACCAAGCCTGCCATGATGGCCCGGCTGGGCAAGGTCGGTTATGCCCAGAGCTACACCTACTTCACCTGGCGCAATACCAAGCAGGAGTTGCGCGAGTACTTCGAAGAACTCAACCAGCCGCCATGGTGCCACTGCTACCGGCCGAACTTCTTCGTCAATACGCCAGATATCAACCCCTATTTCCTTCATACCTCAGGCCGCGCCGGGTTCCTCATTCGCGCTGCGCTGGCAACCATGGGCTCAGGGTTGTGGGGTATGTATTCGGGCTTCGAACTGTGCGAGAGCGCAGCGTTGCCGGGCAAGGAGGAGTACCTGGATTCGGAGAAGTATCAAATCCGCCCGCGCGATTTCAACCAGCCCGGCAACATCGTTGCCGAAATCGCCCAGCTCAACCGCATTCGCCGGCAAAACCGTGCGCTGCAGACGCACTTGGGCGTGGCCTTCTTCAACTGCTGGAATGACAACATCCTGTACTTCGCCAAGCGTACGCCCGAGCGCGACAATTTTATTCTCGTAGCGATCAGCCTGGATCCGCACAACGCACAAGAGGCGCATTTCGAGCTGCCATTGTGGGAACTGGGGCTGGACGATGATGCCCAAACCCTGGGTGAGGACTTGATGAACGGCCATCGCTGGACCTGGCATGGCAAAACCCAATGGATGCGCATCGAGCCTTGGCATCAGCCGTTCGGTATCTGGCGCATCGAAAAGGCCAGTTGACCATTGCATATCGCGCCTTGCAGAGGCGGGTGGGCCTGCAAACCCAATCAGGTCGGTGCCGCACACCCGCTTCCACGCTTCGCGGCGGAACCCGCTGCTACCTAAGATCGCGCAAGCTCAACCCAGCTTTGAAAGGAGTCACCCATGGCCAAGCGTTCGCGCCCGGCAGCTTTCATCGATGACCCGCTGTGGTACAAGGACGCGGTGATCTACCAGCTGCATATCAAGTCGTTCTTCGATTCGAACAACGACGGGATCGGTGACTTCGCCGGCCTGATCAGCAAGCTCGATTACATCGCCGAGCTGGGTGTGAACACGCTTTGGCTATTGCCGTTCTATCCCTCGCCGCGGCGCGACGACGGTTACGATATCGCCGAGTACAAGGCCGTGCACCCAGATTACGGCAGCATGGCCGACGCCCGGCGCTTCATTGCCGAGGCTCACAAGCGCGGGCTGCGGGTGATCACCGAGCTGGTGATCAATCACACCAGTGATCAGCACCCCTGGTTCCAGCGCGCCCGGCATGCAAAACGTGGCAGCAAGGCGCGGGACTTTTACGTGTGGTCGGATGATGATCAGAAATATGACGGCACGCGCATCATCTTCCTTGATACCGAGAAATCCAACTGGACCTGGGACCCGGTCGCCGGGCAGTACTTCTGGCACCGCTTTTACTCGCACCAGCCCGACCTGAATTTCGACAACCCCCAGGTGCTCAAAGCGGTAATCGGGGTGATGCGCTTTTGGCTGGATATCGGCGTGGACGGTTTGCGCCTGGATGCGATCCCGTATCTGATCGAGCGTGATGGCACCAACAACGAAAACCTCCCGGAAACCCACCGGGTACTGAAGGCGATCCGCGCCGAGATCGATGCCAATTACCCAGACCGCATGCTGTTAGCGGAAGCCAACCAGTGGCCTGAAGATACCCGACCCTATTTTGGCGAAGGCGATGGCGATGAATGCCATATGGCTTTCCATTTTCCGCTGATGCCGCGTATGTACATGGCTCTGGCCATGGAGGATCGCTTCCCGATCACCGATATCCTGCGCCAGACGCCGGAAATTCCCGCCAAGTGTCAGTGGGCGATCTTTCTGCGCAACCACGATGAGCTGACCTTGGAGATGGTCACCGACCGCGAGCGTGACTACTTGTGGAACTACTACGCCCAAGACCGTCGCGCCCGCATCAACCTGGGCATCCGCCGGCGACTGGCGCCGTTGCTGCAGCGCGACCGCCGGCGCATCGAACTGCTGACCAGCTTGCTGTTGTCGATGCCGGGCACACCCACGCTGTACTACGGTGACGAATTGGGCATGGGTGACAACATCTATCTGGGTGATCGTGATGGCGTGCGCACCCCGATGCAGTGGTCACCCGACCGCAACGGCGGCTTCTCCCGGGCCGACCCGCAGCGCCTGGTGATGCCGCCGATCATGGACCCACTGTACGGTTACCAGACCGTCAACGTCGAGGCTCAATCCCATGACCCGCACTCGATACTGAACTGGAACCGTCGGCTGCTGGCCGTGCGCAAGCAGCAGAAGGCTTTCGGCCGCGGCAGCCTGCGCATGCTCACCCCAAGCAACCGGCGGATTTTGGCCTACCTGCGCGAGTACACCGATGCCGAGGGCAACAGCGAGGTGATTCTCTGCGTCGCTAACGTTTCCCGCGCCGCCCAGGCCGCTGAGCTTGAGTTGTCGCAATACGCTGACAAAGTCCCCGTGGAGATGCTCGGTGGCAGCGCCTTCCCGCCGATTGGCCAATTGCCGTTCCTGCTGACTTTACCGCCCTATGCCTTCTACTGGTTCCTGCTGGCTTCCCACGACAGCATGCCCAGTTGGCACGTTCAAGCCACTGAGGGGTTACCGGAATTGACTACATTAGTGCTGCGTAAACGCATGGAAGAACTGTTGGAGTCGCCTGCCAGCGACACCCTGCACACCACCATACTGCCGCAATACCTGCCCAAGCGCCGCTGGTTCGCCGGTAAAGAGAGCCCAATCGATCAAGTACGCTTGCGTTATGGCGTCCGTTTCGGCACCGCGACCACGCCCGTGCTGCTGAGCGAAATCGAGGTGCTCAGTGCAGGCGTTGCCACTGATTACCAGTTGCCCTTTGGCTTGTTGCCTGAGGAGCAGATCAACAGCGCGCTGCCGCAACAGCTGGCATTGTCCAGAGTGCGCCGAGGCAGCCAGGTAGGCCTGATCACCGATGCCTTCGTGCTCGAACCGTTCATTCGCGCCGTACTGCGCGCCTGCCAGGACGGCGTGCAGCTACCGTGCGGCAACGGCCAGGGCGAGCTGCGTTTCGCCTGCACCGAACAGTTGGCAAGCCTGCAACTCAATGAGCAGAGTGCAGTGCGCTACCTGAGCGCCGAGCAGTCCAACAGCTCGGTAGTGATTGGTGATCGCGTGGTGCTCAAGCTGATCCGCCGGGTGAACCCAGGCGTTCACCCGGAACTTGAGATGAGTGCTTACCTAACCGCCGCAGGCTTTGCCAATATCTCGCCGTTGCTGGCCTGGGTCAGCCGCGTCGACGAGCAGGACACCCCGCACCTTTTGATGATCGCTCAGGGTTATCTGAGTAACCAGGGCGACGCCTGGGCCTGGACCCAGAACACCCTGGAGCGGGCCATCCGCGATGAGATGGAACCGACACGCGGTGAGGCCCAGGCCCATACCGACGCCCTGGCCGAGCTCAATGGCTTTGCCGCGTTGCTGGGTCAGCGCCTTGGCGAAATGCACCTGCTGCTAGCCGCGCCAAGCAACGATCAGGCCTTCGCGCCGCGGCCAAGCGACGCCGACGACACCCAACGCTGGACCAGCCAGATCACTGCCGAGCTCAATCATGCGCTGGACCTGCTGGCCCAGCACCGTGGCCATCTGGACAGCGATAGCCAGGCCTTGGTCGATGACTTGCAACACCAGCGTGAGGGCCTTGGCCAGCATATCGCCAGGCTCGCCGAGCAAGCCCAGGGCGGCCTGTTGATGCGCGTTCACGGCGACCTGCACCTGGGCCAGGTGCTGGTGGTGCAGGGCGACGCCTACCTGATCGACTTCGAAGGCGAGCCTTCGCGTCCATTGGACGAGCGCCGCGCCAAACACAGCCCGTACAAAGATGTCAGCGGCGTGTTGCGCTCTTTCGACTATGCTGCTGCGATGATCTTGCGCAGCGCGTCTAGCGTGGACCTCAGCGGCCCCGCACGCCAAGCCCGGCAACGTATCGCCCGGCAGTATCTGCACCAGTCGCGTCATGCATTCATCCAGGCCTATGGCTTGGCTACCGCCGCAATGCCTCACGCTTGGCAGCAGGCCGAAGGTGAGCGCGCCGCACTGGAACTGTTCTGCCTGGAAAAAGCTGCCTACGAAATTACATACGAAGCCGAAAACCGTCCAAGCTGGCTGGCCGTGCCTTTGCATGGCCTGCATGGACTGATCAGCACTTGGGGAGAGTCATAGATGAATGCAACCACGCGTGAAAACGGCGGCCTTCGGCAACGGGACCTGGATGCCCTGGCCCGCGCCGAGCACGCCGATCCTTTTGCAGTGCTAGGCCCCCATGGCGATGGACACAGCGGCTTGTGGATCCGCGCTTTTCTGCCAGGTGCGCTGAATGCGCGCGTGCTGGCGCGCCATGATGGGCGTGTGCTGGTGCAAATGGCGCAGGGTAGTTTGCCTGGCCTGTTTACCGCGCACCTCGATGAGGCACAGCCCTACCTGTTGCAGATCAACTGGGCGGGCGGTGAGCAAGTCACCGAAGACCCTTACAGCTTCGGCCCGCAATTGGGCGAGATCGATCTTCACCTGTTCGCTGAAGGCAACCACCGTGACCTGTCTGGGCGCTTCGGCGCTCAACCGATGCAGGTCGAGGGCGTCGATGGGGTTTGCTTCTCGGTCTGGGCGCCCAATGCCCGCCGAGTCTCGGTGGTGGGTGACTTCAACAATTGGGACGGGCGCCGGCACCCCATGCGTCTGCGTCATGGTGCTGGGGTATGGGAGTTGTTCATTCCGCGCCTGGGCGTGGGTGAAACCTATAAGTTCGAAGTGCTGGGCAAAGACGGAATCTTGCCGCTGAAGGCTGACCCACTGGCTCGCGCTACCGAGCTGCCACCGAGCACCGCCTCGAAAGTGGCCGGCGCTCTGGGCCACGCCTGGGGTGACCAAGACTGGATGCACCAGCGCGCCCAGCGCCATGCCTACAGCGCGCCGCTGTCTATCTATGAACTGCACCCAGGCTCCTGGCAGTGCGAGCTGGACGAGCTGGGTGAGGTATCGCGTTACTACAATTGGCGTGAACTGGCCGACCGGCTGGTGCCCTACGTGCAGCAATTAGGCTTCACCCATATCGAGCTGCTACCGATCATGGAGCACCCCTTCGGCGGTTCCTGGGGCTACCAGCCTTTGTCGATGTTCGCACCCACGTCGCGCTATGGCAGCGCCGAAGATTTCGCTGCGTTCATCGATGCCTGCCACCAGGGCGGCATTGGCGTGATACTTGACTGGGTGCCGGCGCATTTCCCAACCGACGAGCATGGCTTGGCGCGCTTCGACGGCACTGCTCTGTACGAATACGATAACCCCTTTGAAGGCTACCACCAGGACTGGAACACGCTGATCTATAACCTGGGGCGCAACGAGGTGCGCGGTTTCATGGTGGCTTCGGCGCTGCACTGGCTTAAGCACTTCCATATCGACGGCCTGCGCGTGGACGCCGTGGCGTCGATGCTTTACCGCGATTATTCGCGCAAAGCGGGTGAGTGGGTGCCGAACCGCTACGGTGGGCGAGAAAACCTCGAGGCCATCGACTTCATCCGTCACCTCAACGGCATTGCCGCCCACGAGGCGCCAGGTGCGCTGATCATCGCTGAGGAATCAACCGCCTGGCCTGGCGTCAGCCAACCGACCGAGCAGGGTGGCCTGGGGTTCACTTACAAGTGGAACATGGGCTGGATGCACGACACGTTGCACTACATCCAGAATGACCCCATACACCGTGCCCATCATCACAGTGAGTTGAGTTTCGGCCTGATCTACGCCTACTCCGAGCACTTCATCCTGCCGATTTCCCACGATGAAGTGGTGCACGGCAAACATTCGTTGATCGACAAGATGCCCGGCGATCGTTGGCAGAAGTTTGCCAACTTGCGTGCCTACTTGACGTTCATGTGGACTCACCCAGGCAAGAAACTGCTGTTCATGGGCTGCGAGTTCGGCCAATGGCGCGAGTGGAATCACGACCATCAGCTGGACTGGTACTTGCTGCAGTATCCCGAGCACCAAGGTGTGCAACGTTTGGTGGGTGACCTCAACCGCCTGTACCGTGAAGTGCCGGCGCTGCACGAACAGGACTGCCAGCCCCAGGGCTTCCAGTGGCTGATCGGTGATGATGCGCAAAACAGCGTGTACGCCTGGTTGCGCTGGAGCAGCCAAGGCGAGCCGCTGCTGGTGGTGGCCAACTTCACCCCGGTGCCGCGCGAAGGTTACCGGATAGGCGTGCCGTTCGGTGAGCGTTGGCAAGAGCTGCTCAACAGCGATGCCGAGCTTTATGCCGGCTCCAACGTCGGCAACCTCGGCGCTGTGCAAAGCGAGGCAGTGGCAAGCCACGGGCAGCCATTGTCCTTGACGCTGAACCTGCCACCGCTTGGGGTACTGGTGATGAAGCCTGCTTGAAGTGGCCGGGGCCGCCTGGCGGCCCCAGTCGCTACCAGCGCATTCTCACACCAAGGCTGCCAATCAGCCCATTGAGGTCGTTGTCGTCCACATCACTGCTGTAGTCGGCACTGACAAAGAGTGCGACCGAAGGTGTGACCCGTGCCACCAGGCCCAGGCCCAGTTCCACGGTAGTCGAGTAGCGGGAACTGGAAATCTTGTCTACCTGGTCCAGCTTCACGTCACCCGTGTCGCTGAAGTCATACCAGACGTTGGTTCGCACATAGGGCTCGATCGGCATGTTGTTGACTTCGTAGCGCCCGGACAGCTTGGCACCGACACGGCCACGCCAGCTGGGTTGGCTGTCGAAAGTTCGCAGGGAGTCCTCTTGCGCCTGATTGCCGGGGAAGAACCGTTGGTTGATCAATTGCGCCTGCGGCTCGATCACCCAGCCGCCGCCTAGCCCGATGGGGTAACCGCCCTGCAGAGACACTGTCATCGCGTGGCCGCTGTCATTCAGGCGCTGCCCGCCGTCGCCGCGGCCCATGACTTCGATGCGCGAGCCCATGGCCACGGCATCCAGATGCCAGCCTTGGGCGTGGCTCATGCTCCAGTACACGCCCAGGCTCTCGCCGCTGAGATTGACTGCCTTGCGCTGTTTATCCCCTAACAAAGGCCGCACCCCGCTGAGGCTGCTTTGCAGATTATTGTGACCGACGAAAATCCCCGCGCGGTGCACGTTGCCTGCGGCGGTTTCACGCACGAACAGGTCTGGGCCAATCATCAGTTGCTGACTGGGCGCTTCCAGCTGTTCTGGTGCTCGCGCGCCGGGCGGGGTCGCGGTGCCTGGCAAGAACTGCTGCCACTGGCGGGCTGCAAGGTCAGGGGCGGGCAGGCTGTGACGGTCGCTTATCTGCTCGCTGAAGGCGCTTAGGGTACCCAGGCTCAAGCCGCTGGCGCTGACCGGGTCGAGCGACAACTTCGGCTGCGTCATTTGTTGCAGGTAGTTGGGTGAAAGCGGGTCATCCAACAGATCGAATGCGAAAGTTTCCACCGGGGTTGCCAGAAGCATCGACGTGGAAACCGCGTAGAAAATAGGTTCGAAACGCGAGGGGTTCGAGGTTCTTTTCATGGCGGATCTCCTTTGGTTCTCGTTGTAAAGCTCAAGGACCTGGCCTGTTGTCACGAGCTGTACGACCAAAACAGAGGGCGACCCAAACCAGCACACCAGTAACGCGAGCGCACACAAAGGTGCGCGCTAGAGGCCCGGCGCGACGATTGACGACAATGTTCAGCTAAGGAGAGGCTGATGCTCGCGTCAAGAAAACGTGAAGGGGGCGTCCAAGCGCTGTTAAGCGAGTTAAGGCGTTGATTCTTGGAGTTTATCGTTCCGCCATAGCGACGGTCGTTATTTTGCCACCCTATGGCTATGCCGAATCATTGTTAGAGCCGTACTTCCACTACCAACGGCAAATGGTCGGAGAGGTGCGTCCAAGGCTTGTGGCTCAGTATCTGGGGAGCATGGCTATCGGCATTGCGCAGGTAGATGCGGTCCAGGCGCAAGAGTGGCAGGCGAGCTGGGTAGGTGCGAGCCAACAGGCCGTGATGGCGCTCGAACGCTTCGTGTAAACCTGGATGTTGGCAAAGGATACGATTACCGCGCTGCTGCCAGTCGTTGAAGTCACCGGCAATGATGACCGGCTCATCGGCAGGCAGCTCATCGAGCAGCTGGCGTAGCAGTTGCAGTTGTTGCTGGCGGTGGCTCTCGAGTAACGACAAGTGCACGCAAATGGCATGAACAGCTTGGTCCCCCGGCACATCGAGGACGCAGTGCAGCAAGCCACGACGCTCGGGGCCGGTAATCGATACGTCGAGGTTGCGATGTTCGATGATTGGGTATTTGGACAAGAGCGCGTTGCCGTGGTGGCCATCGGGGTAAACCGCATTGCGGCCGTAAGCGAAATCGCTCCACATGCTGTCGGCGAGAAATTCGTACTGCGAGGTCTGCGGCCAACCAGGGTAGCGCGCGGCATGGCGATCATGACTGCCAAGCACTTCCTGGAGGAAGACGATATCGGCCTCAGTACTGCGTACTGCCTCGCGCAGCTCTGGCAGGATGAACCGACGGTTGAAAGCGGTGAACCCCTTGTGGGTGTTCACCGTAAGCACCCGCAGGCGCCGCACCGCGGCGGCCTGACGGGTGTTGATGAAACCTGTGCTGCCGGCTTCGAGGTGCATGTTCACTCCTCAATGCAACGGATACAGGTTGGGACCGAGCAGGCCCTAGGTGGGTTCAGTCTTCCTGGTGCTTCAACACCAGCAACAGGAACGAGCGCCCCGTGACGTCGAAGGTGCTGTCGAAGGCCAGTTGCTCAGGCTTGCGCAGCTCAGGCCGGTCAGTGTCGATCAGGCAGCTCCAGTAGTCGCCGTCAGGGACCGCAGGCAATTTGAACGGCACCACATCGTGATGGGCATTGACGATCAGAAGCATGGTGGCCTCCGAGCCCGGCCGCGCAATGCCACTGACCTGCGCACGCCCATCGATCAGCATGCCCATGCAGCGGCCATGGGGGTCTTCCCATTGTTCGACGCTCATTTCGTTGCCATCTGGGGCAAGCCAGGTAACGTCCTTGACGCCGATCGCCTCGTTGTAGTCGCCGACCAGAAAACGCGAACGTCGCAGCACCGGGTAGGTCAGGCGCAGGCGGGTCAGGCGCTTGACGAAGGCCAGCAATGCCTTGCCATCTTCGTCCAGGTCCCAGTTGATCCAGCCGATTTCGCTGTCCTGGCAATAGGCATTGTTGTTGCCGTGCTGGGTACGGCTGAACTCGTCACCGGCAACGATCATTGGGGTGCCCTGGGCCAGCAGCAGGGTCGCGAAGAAATTGCGCATCTGGCGCATACGCAAGTCGTTGATCGCTGGGTCTTCTGTCGGGCCCTCGGCGCCGCAGTTCCACGACAGGTTGTTGTCGGTGCCGTCCTGGTTGTTTTCGTCGTTGTCCTCGTTGTGCTTGTTGTTGTAAGAAACCAAATCGCGCAAGGTGAAGCCATCGTGAGCGGTGATGAAGTTGACCGACGAATATGGGCGGCGCCCGCGATTGTTGAACATGTCACCCGAGGCGGTCATGCGCCCGGCGAAGTCGGCCAGTTGGCCCTCATCGCCCTTCCAGAAGGCCCGCACAGTATCGCGGAAGCGGTCGTTCCACTCGGCCCAGCCGGGTGCGAAGTTGCCCACCTGATAGCCACCGGGGCCGCAGTCCCAGGGCTCGGCGATCAGTTTGACCTGGCTAAGCATGGGGTCCTGACGGCAGGCGACGAGGAAGCCGTGGCGCTCGCTGTAACCGTCGTGGTAGCGGCCCAGGATGGTCGCCAGGTCGAAGCGGAAGCCATCGACGTGCATTTCCCCCGCCCAGTAACGCAGCGAGTCGGTCACCAGTTGCAGCACGCAAGGGTGGCTGAGGTCCAGGGTGTTGCCGGTACCCGAATCGTTGATGTAATAGCGCTTGTTGTCGGGCATCAGCCGGTAGTAGGAGGCGTTGTCGATGCCCCGCATCGACAGGGTAGGGCCTTGTTCGTTGCCTTCGGCGGTGTGGTTGTAGACCACGTCGAGGATCACCTCAAGGCCTGCATCATGCAGGTGCGCGACCATTTCCTTGAATTCGGCGATCTTGCCACTGGCCAGGTAGCGCGGATGCGGTGCGAAAAACGCGATGCTGTTGTAGCCCCAGTAGTTGTTCAGGCCCTTGTCCAGCAAATGCTGGTCGTTGACGAAGGCGTGGATCGGCAGCAATTCGATGCTCGAAACGCCCAGGTCCTTGATGTGCTTGAGCAGTTCGTCGTTGGCAAGGCCGGCGAAGGTGCCACGAAGCTCCTCGGGCACTGCCGGGTGGCGCATGCTGATGCCGCGGGTGTGGGCCTCATAGATGATGGTCTGTTCCCATGGCACTTGCACGCGTTGGTCGCGGCCCCAGGTGAAGGCAGGGTCGATGACTTTACACTTGGGCACAAAGGGGGCGCTGTCACGTTCGTCGAAGGACAGGTCGCCATCGGGGTGGCCGATGGTATAGCCGAACAATGCTTCGGACCATTCCAGGTTGCCCACCAGTTGTTTGGCATAAGGGTCGATCAACAGTTTGTTGTGGTTGAAGCGATGGCCGTTCTCTGGTTCATAAGGGCCATACACACGGTAGCCGTAGACCAAGCCGGGGTGGGCGTCGGGTAGGTAGCCGTGGTAAATCTCGTCGGTGTACTCAGGCAGCTCGATGCGCTCGAGTTCATTTTCGCCCGTTGAGTCGAACAGGCAGAGTTCGACCTTCGTGGCATTGGCTGAGAACAGGGCGAAGTTGACTCCCAGGCCGTCCCAGGTGGCGCCTAGGGGGAATGGCTGGCCTTCGCGAATGCGCGACGGGGCAACGGAGCGGGTTTTCTTGGGCGTGCGCGGGCTCATGGCTAACCTCGAAATGGCCTTGGTAGGATGAAATTCAGGGGAACTGTTTGGGCGTGATCGCCGATCAACCCGCTCTACCAAAGACCACTGCTCGCCTAAGGCGTGGCACGGCTCGGTGGGGCAGGCTAGTCGGCGATGTGCAGCACCGCCTTAACCTGCAGCGGGTTTTTTAGGCGCTTTAGGCTTCTTGGCGGGGGCTGGTTTTACAGTGCCAGGCAGGGCTGCCGCTTTCGGTTCCTGAGTTTGCTTGGGCTTGGCAGGGGCGCGCTTGCGCGGCGCCGCCTTGGGCGCGAGCGCCTCGGCTTCGGCCAGCTTGCGAGCCATATCCCAGTGGCGGTCTTCCTGGCCGGCTGGCTTACCTTCCGATTCCCAGATCTGGTAAGCGAACTCGCGGATTCGTTTTTCATCGACGCTCATCATGACGCTCCTGATGCTCAAGATTGTTGTATCAGCAAAGTGATCGGAAACTCCGCCAGTAATGCACTCACTAACAGCTCCCTAGAAGGGCTGACCGCAGCCGTGGCAAAAAGTCCAGTCGAGTTGGCAGATGACGGGTCAAACGGCAAGATCACCCGGGTATCTTCCCAGTTCTGTGCAGGGATCAAGGGTGAGTTGGCCGCCCCTAACAGGCCGCTGGCCAGACGTGGGGCAACGATGATTGCGCGTTCGCCTTCGCCCAGGCGGGCAAAAGCGATGACCTTGTCGGCATGCCGGCCCTGCACGGTGAGCGGCAGGTAAGCACCCCGACGAAACAGTTCGGCATGGGCCTTGCGGCAATCGAGTACTCGCGCGATCAGTGCCTGCTTGATGCGCCCGTCATGCCAGTTCGCCAGCAATTCGCCAGTTGGGCAGGCATCGTCCAGCGTGCGGCGCCTGCTGGGGTAGTCCACCGGGCGGCGGTTGTCGGGGTCGACCAGGCTGAAATCCCAGTACTCATTGCCTTGGTACAGGTCCGGTACACCTGGCACGGTCATGCGCAGCAGGGTCTGGACCAGGCTGTTGAGGGCGCCGGGGCAGGCGATCGCTTGCGCCGCATCGGCTAGCGACTTGCGCAGCTGCTGGTTTTCCTGATCCAGCAAGATAGCGTCGACATACGCTGCGCAAACCGCCTCGTAGGCTTCGTTCGGTGCGCTCCAGCTGCTGCGCAGCTTGGCTTCACGCAGGGCTTTTTGCTGCCATTGACGGATGCGGTCGGCGTACTGGCGCAGCGCCGTGTCATTGCCGATGTCCAAGTCCAGTGGCCAGCTACCTAGGAGCGCCTGCAGCAACAGCATCTCGTCACCTGGGCTGGGCGCCACACCATCTTGCAGTTGCTCACGCAGTGGTGCTGCCAGCTCGCGCCAGTGCTCCATACGGCTGGCGAACCATGGGCCGCGCTCACTCAGCACCGCCAGGCGTGCGCGAGTGTCTTCGCCGCGCTTGTGGTCGTGGGTGGCGGTGGCCAGCAGGTTGTCCGGGAAGTCGCGCAGGCGGCGTTGGGCTTCATTGTGGAAGTGCTCAAGGCCTGCGCTGAAACGCTCGGCCTCGAAGCCCACATCGTTGCGTGACAACAACCGCGCCGAACGGTAGAACGCGGTATCTTCCACGGCTTTGGCAGCGCTGGGGGCGGTGAGCTGCTGGAAGCGTACACAGGCGTGGCGCAACTGCTTACGTGGCCGACCTGGCGGCAGTTCCCGCCAGCGATGGCCACCTAGCCATTGTGCTAGCTGGTCGAGCAGTGGCCAGTCGGCTTCGGCCAAGTCCTGGCGGGCGTTGCTCAGTGCTTGCTGGAAGAACCGTTCATCCTCGGCCGGGCGCCCGCAGGCGTTGATGTAGGTCCGGTAAACCGGATAGTGGGCCACCAGTGCCTGTAACGCGCGGCGGATCGCACCCAGTGTAAGGTCGCGAGTCATCAGGTCGTTACGGGCAACCTGCAACAGCGCATTGACCACCGACTCGCAATCGCCCGCTAGGCTGGCATTGAGCACCAAGTGCCGCGCCAGGCGAACCTCTTCGGGGAAGTCGGGGCGCTCGCTGACCGTTGCCCACAGCTCGGTCAACGGCGCTTCGCCGGCCGGGTCGTGTTGCAGCAGCGACACCTGGTTCATGAACTCGTAGCCGGTGGTGCCATCGGTGAGCCAGTCCCGATGCAGGTGCTCGCCGGCGCAGAGGATTTTCTCCACGAAGATTGGAAAGTGGTCAAGCGCTGTCTGCACAGGGCGCTTAGCCAGCAGGCTGTCGACCCGGCGGCGCAGTTTGCGGCAGTAACCGCGTGGATCGGCCAGGCCGTCGATATGATCGATGCGCAGGCCGTCGACCAGCCCTCGCTCGATCAGCTCGAACAGCTTGGCGTGGGTAGCCTCGAACACCACGGCGCGTTCCACCCGCAGGCCGCCAAGTTCGTTGATGTCGAAAAAGCGCCGCCAGTTGATGTCATCGCCGGCCGTGCGCCAGCTGGCCAAACGGTAAGTCTGGCGCTCAAGCAACAGGTGCAGGCGCTTGAAACCTTCTTCGGTGCGGCTGTCGAAGGCCTGCAATGCCGCGTCGAGGTCAGCGCCTTCACCCACCAGGCGGGTGAGCTCGGCATGCAGGGGTAGGGCCGCTGCCAACGGGTCGGGCGCTTCGCCCAGCGCAGTGAAGTGTTCGGCCAAGGCTTGCAGCTCAGGCGCTGGGCTCTGGGCGAGAATCCAGCCGTAGTCCTGCGGGCAAATCGGGAAACGGTGCTCGTGGTGGGCGATCTGCAACAAGCCTGCCTGCGGCTCGTACTGCAGAGGGATCTCACCGTTCTTCAATGCTGCGCCATAGTCGCTGCCAAGGAATGGCAACAGCAACTGCCCGGCCAGCAGCGGGTCACTGGAGTGCCACTGGATGTCGAAGAATTCCGCATAAGGGCTGCGTCTGCCCCAGGCCAGCAAGCTTTGCCACCAGGGGTTGTCGGCGCCGCCTACGGCCATGTGGTTGGATACGGTGTCGAGGATCAGCCCCATGCCGTGCTGGCGCAGCGCGGCTACCAGCCGTTGCAGTGCCGCCTCGCCACCGAGCTCAGGGTTGACGCAGGTGGGGTCGACCACGTCGTAACCGTGGCGCGACCCTGCGCGGGCTTTGAGGATGGGTGAGGCGTAAAGGTGGCTGATGCCCAGTTGGGCAAAATACGGCACCAGTGGCACGGCGTCATCAAGGGTGAAGTCGCTGTGAAATTGCAGGCGTACAGTTGCGGTCAACGGCTTCATCGGTCACGTTCCCAGGCTTGTTCGCGGGCTTGGGCCAGCAGTTCAAGGCGCCGTGCGGCGTCTTCGTTATCCAGCAGCTCACGCACTGGGGCGGCGAAGCGCCGACGCCAGTTGGGGTGGCCGCTGGTGGTACCGGGCAGGTTGGGTTGTTCGTCGCTGCCGAGCAGGTCTTCGAGCGGGATCAGCACCAGTGGGGCGCGGGTATGGCCAACGTAACGGATGGCGCCATCGATCAGCGCGTCATCGTCGGCCATGGCACCGTAGTTGGCTTGCAGCGTGCGGCGTAGGCCATCGCATTCCGTGCGCCGATCATGCCGCCATTGCAACTCGGTGGCGGCATCGATCAGTTGCAGGCGTTGGTACCAGTCGATGTCGCGGCTTTGTAGCCAGCCGGCCAAAGGCGCCAAGTCATGGGTGCCGGTGGTGGCAAGCGCGTCATCCGGCCAGTCGAGAATGGGTTTGAAATGCCCAGGCTTGGTTTGCTCGAACGGCAGCACACGCATGCCCAGCACCGCTTTGGCTGCCAGTTGCTCAGGCAACCCTGGCGGCACGGTGCCCAGGTCTTCGCCTAGGATGATTGCCTGATGGCGTACCGATTCGAGGGCCAGCAGGCGCAGTAGGTCCTCGACCGGGTAATTGAGATAAGCCCCTTGGTCGGGTGTGCTGCCCTGTGGGATCAGCCACAGCCGACGCAGGCCCATCACATGGTCGATGCGCAAGCCGCCGGCATGCGCTAGGTTGGCTCGCAGCATTTCGATGAACGCGCGGTAGCCGTTGCGTTTTAACCCTTCTGGGGAGAAGGCGCAGATACCCCAGGCTTGCCCTGCGCGGTTAAGAATGTCGGGCGGCGCGCCGACCGTAAGGTTAGCCAGCAATTCGTCCTGACGGCTCCAGGCCTGGCTGCCGGCCCCGTCAGCGCCAACTGCCAGATCAGCTATCAGGCCGACGGCCATCCCGCTGCTGCGTGCAGCGTGCTGGGCGCGTTGCAAGCTGCGTTCGGTCAGCCACTGGCAAAACGCCTGGAACTCGAGCTTGGCAGGGTAGGCATTGGCGATGGCTTCGACTTCCGGGTGGTACGGGTCCTGCCAAGTGCTAGGCCAATCTCGCCAGTCCGCGCCATGGCCGCGCTCGACGGCCAGTGCCTGTAGCACTTCGAAGCGGCAGTGATGTTCCAGGGCCTGGCCGCGAGTATCACGGAAGCTGTCGAAGTCCTGGCGCAGCGGGTGGTCGCCTTGGCTGAAATCCTGGTACAGGGCTTCGAGTAGACGCAGGCGGGCGCTGGCAGCACGTGGCCAGTCGACCAAAGGCTGTTGTTCCAAGTCTTCGAGCACTTGCTCCAAACCACATGCCTCGATCGCCATGCGTACCGCACGCTCCCCCAATAAGGCGGCTGGGCTGGCGTACAGCGTGTTGAGCAGCAGGCGGCTGGACGGTGAATAGGGGCTGTAGTGCTGCTGATCGATCATCGACAGCGCATGGATCGGGCTGATGGCCAGGGCGTCTGCGCCGCGCTCGGCAGCACTGCGTGCCAATTGCTCCAACGCCAGGCAATCGCCGAACCCGCCGTCGCCTGGGCGGCGCAGGCTATAAAGCTGCACGGACAGGCCCCAGAGGCGTGCAGGTGGCTCAGCCACAGCATCGGCCAAGCTGTAGCAGCGCGGCGGCGCCACCGCGAGGGTGAAATGCCGGTCGTCGATCTGCAACTGGTGGTAGCCGACTGGCAGGCCACCGGGAAGGTTGCCTTGGGCATCCAGGGTCAAATCTTGTAGGCGGTTGCTTTCCAGGGTGCAGCGCACAGCGCTGCCTGGTGGGAAATAGCGCTGCAAAGGCAGTGGTTGACCCTGCTCGACAGTGAGCAGCGGCGGGAGATGCTCGCCATCATCGGCGGCTTGCACCTCCCGCAGGCTGGCCGCAATGGCCGCTTCGTCACCGGCGGGGTGACCCAAGCCATCGAGGACTTTGCGCAATACGTCGTCGCTGACCTGCTGCGGCCGGTCATTGGCGTCGATCCAGTCGCGGGCTAGCCCGACCTGAGCGGCCAATCGGTGTAAAGCAGTTTCGCTCATGAGGGCTCCTGACCGGGGGGTAACAGGCTCACCACACAACTGTGGGCGGCCATGGCGGTGTCGGGGTGGGTACTGTCGCTACTGTCGAACAGGCGCCAAGCTCTTGCGGGTAGTTCCACTGCCTGAGGGCTAGCCGCCAGGTTCAGGTCGATCCGCAGGGTGCTGCCATCTCCCAGCCGCCAGCGGGCGGTGAGGGCGTGGTCGCCCAGCACCACGGCGCCCAGCGCCCGACTGCCAGGCAAGTGTGGAACCACATGGCGCCGTCGCAGCCCCAGCAACTGCTCATACAGGCCATGCCAACCAGCGATGACCTCCTTGGGTAGCGGCCGCGAGGCTTCGAAAGTCTGTTTGGCGTTAGGGTCTGGAATGTGTTCGCGCTGCTCAGGGTCGGCAAAGGCCTTGAAGTGGGCAAACTCGCCACGCCGGCCCTCGCGCACCGCGTCAGCCAGCTCATCATGGAAATCGGTGAAGAACAGGAACGGCCGGCAACTGCCATCGTCATCACCCATGAACAGCAACGGGATCATTGGGCATAGCAGTAACAAGCCGGTGGCGGCTCGTAGCGCAGCGGGAGGGCAGAGGCGAGTCAAGCGTTCGCCCAGTGCGCGATTGCCTATCTGGTCATGGTTCTGCAGGAACAGCACGAACGAAGAAGGCTCAAGATGCCCGCTGGGCTCACCGCGAGGGTTGCCGTGACGGTTGGCCTGGCCTTGGAACACGAAGCCTTCGGACAGGCAGCGCGCCAGCTTTGCGATGGGTTGATCCTGGTAGTCGGCATAGTAGCCTTCGGTTTCACCGGTCAGCAGCACGTGCAAGGCATTGTGGCCATCGTCGTTCCATTGAGCGTCGAAGCCCTGCTGCAGTAGCGATGCCTGATTATGCTCGTTCTCCAGCACCAGCCAGACATGCCGGCCGGGCGCAACCGCAGCGCGTACCCGCTGGGCCAGTTCGACCAAGAAGTCGGGCTGGTCGATTGCGTGCACCGCATCCAAGCGCAAGCCGTCACAGCGGTAGTCGCATAGCCACATCAGGGCGTTCTGGATAAAGTATTCGCGCACCTCTGGCCGGCGAAAATCAATCGCAGCGCCCCAAGGGGTCTGGCGATCCTCGCGGAAGAATGGGCTGGCGTATTCGTGCAGATAATTGCCATCTGGGCCGAAGTGGTTGTACACCACATCCACCATGACCATCAGCCCATGGCCGTGGGCCTGGTCCACCAGGCGGCAAAGCTGCTCGGGGCTACCGTAGTTGTGCTGCGGGGCATAGGGCAGTACGCCGTCGTAGCCCCAGTTACGTTCGCCAGGGAATTGGCCCAGCGGCATCAGCTCGATAGCGGTAATACCCAGCTGAGCCAGCCTCGGCAATTGCAGAGCGACGCCAGCGAAGCCATCGAGCACGCCCACGTGCAACTCCTGGATCACTGCTTCATGCCAAGGGCGACCCTGCCAGGGGTGCTGCCAGTCGTAGGTACTCACGTCCACTACCTGGCTGGGCCCGTGTACGCCCTCAGGCTGATAGCGCGACGCAGGGTCGGCCACTTGCAAACGGCCATCAATGCTATAGCGATAGCGGTCCCCAGCCTTGCAGGGGGCAACTGCGGTGAACCAGCCATCTTTTTCAGCCAGCAGCTCAATGGCCGGCTGCTGTTCAATTTCCAAGCTCACGTTGCGCGCATCCGGCGCCCATAGGGCGAAGCGCGCCGACGTGGCGTCCAACATTTGTGCGCCATGCCTTTGCATCTTCGAACCCCGCTCAGTAGTGGCTCAGCTGTGCCTGCTTGACCAGATCCTCATAGAGCCGTGCATAGGGCTCCACAGCCTGACACCAGTTGAAGGGCTGGGTCATCGACAGGCAGCGCATGGCATTGAGCAAGTCTTTCTTGCCGAATACATAGAAGGCCCGGCTCAGAGCCTCACGGTAGCTATCGACAGTCGACTTATCGAACAAAAAGCCAGTGACGCCGTTTTCGATGGTGTCGGCCAGGCCGCCGGTCTTGCGTGCCACAGGCAGCGAGCCGAAACGCTGCGCGTACATCTGGCTCAGGCCGCAAGGTTCGTAACGCGATGGCATCAGCAGGAAATCACTGCCGGCGAACATGCGCCGGGCATCGGTTTCGTTGAAGCCGATGCGCACGCCAATGCGCCCAGGATGGCGCAGAGCCAATTCACGCATGGCTTGCTCTTCCTCAGGCTCGCCACGGCCGATGATCGCGATTTGCCCCCCTTGCTCGACGATGTAGTCGGCAACGCCCAAAGTGAGGTCCAGGCCTTTCTGGTAGACCAGCCGCGAAACCACGGCGAACAGTGGCCCCTCGCTAGGGTCTAGGCCGAACAAGCGGCGCACGGCGTCGCTGTTGCGCGCCTTACCTTCCCAGTCGTTGAGGCTGAAATTGTGCTCCAGGTGTTTGTCGGTAGCCGAGTCCCAGCTTTCGTCGATGCCGTTGGGAATACCGCCCAACAGGCCCTGATGCGCCTTGCTGGCAAGAAAACCATCCAGGCCGCAACCAAATTCCGGCGTGGTGATTTCCTGAGCGTAGGTGGCGCTGACAGTGGTGATATGGCTGGAGTAAGCCAGGCCCGCCTTGAGGAACGACAGCTTGCCGTAGAACTCCATGCCTTCCTGTTGCATCGCATGCTCAGGGATTGCCAGCTCAGGGCTGCAGCCACGGCTATAGACGCCCTGGTAGGCGAGGTTGTGAATAGTGAACAGGGTCGGCGTGTTCAAGCCACGCCAGTGCATGTAAGCCGGTGCCAGGCCAGCAGGCCAGTCGTGGGCGTGCACCACCTCGGGCTTCCAGTGAATCATGCCTTCGCCAGCGGCGATCTCGGCTGCAGCCAGGCCCAGGCGGGCAAAACGGATATGGTTGTCAGGCCAGTCACGGCCATTGTTGGCGCCATAGGGGGTGCCATCGCGTTCGTACAGCTCAGGGCAGATCAGCACGTAGATCACTAGCCCGTCGACCATGTCCATGCGGCCGATCTTGCAGGGCGGAAGTGCAGCGTGGCCACCAAGTTGGCCCACGATATGGATTGGGTTGTCGCTTTCCATGACCTGCGGGTAGCCAGGGATCAGCACACGCACATCGTGCAGGTGCGCCAGGGCGCGGGGCAATGCTGCGGAGACATCGCCCAACCCGCCGGTCTTGACCAGGTCGGCAATTTCCGAGGTGACGAACAGAATCTTGCGCTTGTTGGGGTTGTGCTGGCGCTGGGCGCCTGGTGTCGTGCCTGTTTTGGCGAAATCCGGGGTGAGCGGATCGCGGTTGTCCGACTTGAATGAATCTACGTGAGGCTCGACAGCGGCACTGATCATACTTCTTTCCGTCCCTATGTGACCGGGTGCTGGCACCCGTTTTGATATCTCGTGCTGGTTCTCTCTGTTTCTGTAATTGCGTAACGCTATCCATGCCCCGAAGTCGTGCGCACAGGCACAACGCGATCGGCATTCCGGCCAACGGCGATTGGACTGTTAGGGGTAGGTCGGCCGTACACGGGAAAGCCTGTGTGTTTGGCCTACTTATTTGCTGACCTGCCACCGATTCCAAAAGTTCGACTTTTTTGCATCGCTCTTCCTATGAGCAAATGACGGGCCGGAATTTGAGTGTAGGAGAGCTGGAGATAAAAATCCGACCCATTGGTCACTTTTGCAATAGCGCGTACTAGACGCAAACGTTGGCGAGTGTCAACGGGTGTTTCCAGGAGGGAATAGGGCGCACCGCAGGACGGTTCAGAGCCACAAGATGCAGCACCTGGAAGGGGGTGCTGCACTGTTTTGAGGCGAGCCGCCTTTGAGAGCGCCTCGATATGAAGCTCAGCTCGACGGCAGTAGGGAGGAGTGGTGGTGGCTAATCAACCATCGTTGGCCATCCCAGCGGTAGGTGAAGCTGTAGCGTGCCGCAACCTGCTTGCCGGTAGCTGCGAAGTCGAAGGTATAAAGGCCGTTCAAGGTTGCGATGTTGCAGGCGGCGTCGAAGTGATGGGTGTCGAGCCTGCCGCTAGGCTTGTCTGCCAGAAAATGGCTGAAGTACTCCACGCGTTCTTGTTCGGTTAGGCGAGGCTTTTTCGATACCGTCGGCAGTAGCAAGGCATTGTCCTGATACAGCCGTGCGACCTGGTGTGGGTCCGCGCTCTTGAGGCTATCGTTCCATTGCTCGAACAGGTTCAGGGCTTGTTGCTCGGTGGCGTATTGGCAGCTTTGAGCGCTGGCGTGTAGCGGCAGGGTAGCCAGGCCGCAGAGGGCCAGGGGCAGGTAAAGGTGTGCGATTTTCATGATCAACCCATGGCAGGCAGGCACCGGGATGGTGCTGCAAGGCCATGCACCCTATTGAGTGCTCAAAGGCTGAGCCATCGGATACGGTTTCCTTGCGCGGAGATCTTTCCGGCAGGAACGTCAGTGCGGTGTGGGAGCCTTGTAGCTCCCACTCTTAATGAGAAGAATCAGGCGCGCTCGGCACTGTGCGTTTGCGCCAGCAACTTGTTCAACTGAGCGACCTGCTCACGCAATTGGTCACGCTCGTCCTTCAATTTGCGCAGTTCATCACGGCGCACGGAGACATAGAGGGTCTGGGTTGGAGTGGCAGGCATCAAGGTACCCATGAGCACACCTCGCGGTTTTGGCTGGTGACAATTTAAAGCGTAGTCGCTTTGCGCGGCGCGCATTCTGAATTCTTTCACCGTCAATGGGAACTTTTTTGTTTATGGTTGTCGCGCCGTTCGTCGCTGAACCCTTAAGCGAGGCGCTGGACTAACCTGAAACGTTGAACTGCGTTCATCAATCATTTCGACAGGGGAGCATCGGCTCATGCAATTGGGAATCATCGGGCTGGGCCGCATGGGCGGCAACATCGCGAGGCGGCTGATGCGCGCCGGCCACCGCACCGTGGTGCATGACCGCAACCGTGACGCCGTGGTCGGGCTGGAAGGCGAAGGCGCCCAGGGTGCCCATGACCTTGGCGCGCTGGTGCAAAAGCTGAAGGCGCCGCGTGCGATTTGGGTGATGTTGCCGGCTGGCGAACCTACCGAGCAGACAATCGCCCAGTTGGCCGAGCTGCTTGAACCAGGGGACTCGATCATCGATGGTGGCAATACCTTCTACAAAGACGACATGCGCCGCGCCGAAGAGCTCGCCAAGCGCGGCCTGCACTACCTGGATGTCGGCACTTCCGGTGGCGTGTGGGGCCTGGACCGTGGTTACTGCATGATGATCGGCGGTGAAAAGGACGTGTTCGAGCGGCTTGAACCCTTGTTCAAAGCCCTGGCGCCGGGGGTTGGTGATATCCCGCGCACCCATGGCCGCAGCGGTGAGCACGCCCGTGCCGAATACGGTTACATTCACGCCGGCCCTCCGGGCGCCGGGCATTACGTGAAGATGGTGCACAACGGCATCGAATACGGCCTTATGCAAGCGTATGCCGAAGGTTTCGACCTGTTGCGCAGCAAGGGCGGGGATCAATTGCCTGAGACTCAGCGCTTTGACCTGAATCTGGCCGAAATCGCTGAAGTGTGGCGCCGCGGCAGTGTCGTGACCTCCTGGCTGCTCGACCTCACCGCCGATGCCCTGGTGGCGGACCCTCAGCTGTCGCAGTTCAGTGGCTCGGTTTCCGACAGTGGCGAAGGCCGTTGGACGATCGACGCGGCCGTAGAGCAGGCGGTGCCTGTGCCTGTGCTGTCCAGCGCACTGTTCGCCCGCTTCCGCTCGCGTCAGCAACAGGGTACCTATGGCGACAAGGTCTTGTCGGCCATGCGTTTGGGCTTTGGTGGTCACGTCGAGAAAAAAGACTGATGAGCAAACAGAACGTCCCCGCCGCTCCACCTTGCACATTGTTCCTATTTGGCGCCAATGGCGACTTGGTAAAACGCTTGCTGATGCCGGCGCTTTACAACCTCAGCCGCGATGGTTTGCTGGACCGTAACCTGAAGATCGTTGGCGTCGACCACAACCCTGCTACCGGTGAGGAATTCGCCGAGCGCCTGCATGATTTCATGCGAGCGCGCGAGCAAGGCGAGGGCAGTGTGAAATGCCTGGATGAAAAGCTTTGGGCGCGGCTTGCCAAACGCCTGGACTACCAGACGGGCGACTTTCTCGACCCTGCCACTTATACCGCGCTGGCCAAGCGCATCGACAAGACCAGCCATGGCAATGCGATTTTCTACCTGGCCACCTCGCCGCGTTTCTTCCCCGATGTTGCCGAGCATTTGAGCCAGGCCGGCTTGCTCGACGAGGCCGGCGGTGGTTTTCGCAGGCTTGTGGTGGAAAAGCCTTTCGGTACCGATCTGGCCAGTGCCGAGGCGCTCAACGCCCGTTTGTTGAAGGTCATGAGCGAGCGGCAGATTTACCGCATCGACCATTTCCTGGGAAAGGAAACCGTACAGAACATCCTGGTCAGCCGCTTTTCCAATGGCTTGTTCGAGTCGTTCTGGAACAACCATTACATCGACCATGTGCAGATTACCGCTGCCGAGACGGTCGGGGTGGAAACCCGAGGGGCCTTCTACGACAACACTGGCGCGTTGCGCGACATGGTGCCCAACCACCTGTTCCAACTGCTGGCGATGGTCGCCATGGAGCCGCCAGCGGCCTTTGGCGCCGATGCGGTGCGCAGTGAGAAGGCCAAGGTGATCGGCGCTATTCGCCCTTGGTCGACCAAGATGGCGCTCAAGCACTCCGTGCGTGGTCAATACACCGAAGGTAAGCAGGGTCGCAAACGTCTGCCAGGCTACCGCCAGGAAAGCAATGTCAGCGAAGACAGCCAGACCGAAACCTATGTAGCGCTGAAGGTGATGATCGACAACTGGCGCTGGGCAGGGGTGCCGTTTTACCTGCGCACTGGCAAACGCATGAGCGTGCGTGACACCGAGATCGCCATCTGTTTCAAACCGGCGCCCTACGCGCAGTTCCGAGAGTCGGAGCTTGAGCGGCCGAAACCCAATTACCTGAAGATCCAGATTCAGCCCAATGAAGGCATGTGGTTCGACCTGCAGGCCAAGCGCCCGGGCCCTGAGCTGGTGACGGCGAATGTCGAGTTGGGCTTTGCTTACAAAGACTTCTTCAAGATGACCCCAGCCACCGGTTACGAAACGCTGATCTATGACTGCCTGACCGGCGACCAGACCCTGTTCCAGCGGGCCGACAACATCGAAAACGGCTGGCGAGCGGTTCAGCCCTTTCTCGATGCCTGGGCCCAGGGCGGCGAGGTGCATGAATATCCGGCAGGTGAGGACGGCCCCGAAGCTGGCAATGAATTACTGACGCGCGACAAGCGTGAGTGGCACACCTTAGGGTAATCCGATCAAGGAGAAGCAATGCCCGCCCACATTGAAGACTATGCGCTGCTCGGCAACTGCCGCAGCGCCGCCCTGGTGAGCCGCGACGGTTCCATCGACTGGCTTTGCCTGCCGCGCTTCGACGCCCCAGCGGTGTTCGCCGCTCTGCTTGGCAATGAACAGAACGGCCGTTGGCGCCTGGCGCCCAGTGACACGGTCGAGCAGGTCAGCCGCCAGTACCTGGGCGACACCCTGGTGCTGGAAACCACTTGGCATACCGCCGGTGGCCGGGCCCGGGTGCTCGACTTCATGCCGCTCGACGAAGTCAACTCGGTGGTACGCATCGTCGAAGGCCTGGCCGGCGAGACGCACTTCGAGATGGACCTAGTGATGCGCTTCGACTACGGGCGTAGTGTGCCGTGGGTCGAAAAGCTCGACCCGCTTACGCTGAGCGCCGTGGCCGGGCCTGACCGTCTGCTGTTGACCAGCAGCGTGGCGTCCCATGGCCTTGACCACCATACCGTCGCCCGCTTTCGAGTGTGCGCAGGTGAGCGTCAGGTGTTCAGCTTGCGGCACCAACCCTCGCACCTGCCGGTGCAGCCGGACTGCGACATCGACCAGGCTCTGCAGCATACACTGGCTCACTGGCAAGCCTTTGCTGACCGCTGCCCGGATCTGGGGTCTTACTCGCACCGGGTGCGGCGTTCGCTGCTGACCCTCAAGGCAATGACCTACGCCCCTACCGGTGGCATCGTTGCTGCCGTGACCACGTCACTGCCCGAGCGCTTGGGCGGTGAGCGCAACTGGGACTATCGATTCTGCTGGCTGCGCGACGCCACCATGACCTTGCTGGCTTTCATGAACCTGGGGTACTTCGACGAAGCCCAGGCCTGGCGCGAATGGTTGCTACGCTCGGTTGCCGGCAACCCCGAACAGATGCAGATCATGTACGGGCTGGCGGGCGAAAGGGATTTGCAGGAATACACCTTGCCTTGGCTGGCTGGCTATGAACACTCCCAGCCGGTGCGGGTTGGCAATGCGGCTTCGGCGCAGGTGCAGTTGGATATCTTCGGCGAGCTGGCCGACGCCATGACCCAGGCGATCAAGGGCGGGCTGCCGCGGCTACCGCGCAGCGCTGCGATCTCGCGGATGATCCTGCCCTACGTCGAACGCATCTGGCGCGAGCCCGACGAGGGCATCTGGGAGGTGCGCGGTGGTCGCCAGCACTTCGTGCATTCCAAGGTCATGGCCTGGGTTGCCTTCGATCGCGCAGCCGGGCTTGCCGATACCACGGAAGAGAGCAGCGAGCATGCACGCCACTACCGAGAGGTGGCCGATGAGATCCATCGTGACGTCTGTGCCAACGGGCTGGATGCCAGCGGGCAGTATTTCGTCCAGGCCTATGGCTCGGCCGAAATGGACGCAGGCCTTCTGCAGATCGCACTCACCGGCTTCCTGCCAGCGGACGACCCGAGGTTTCTGCGTACTCTTGCGCAGATCGAACAACGTCTGCTGAACAATGGCCTGCTGTTGCGCTACGACAGCGAGAAAGGCGGCGATGGGCTGAGCTCGGGTGAGGGTACTTTCCTGGTCTGTTCGTTCTGGTTGGCCGATGTGTACGTGCTGCTCGGACGCGAGGCCGAGGCTCAGCAGCTGTATGAAAAACTCTCAGGCCTGTGCAACGACGTGGGCTTGCTGGCCGAGCAATACGACCCAAGCGAGCAGCGCATGCTAGGCAACTTCCCTCAGGCATTCAGCCACATCGGCATCATCAATTCTGCCCTGAACCTGCTTCAGGCGCGGTGCCCGGCCCGTGACCGGGCGCGTACGGGCTGAGTGCGGCATGGCTGAGCGGCCGTCCCGCCAGATCAGACGCAGCGCTGCCAATGGCAGGCATCGGCGGGTCGTGGCGGGGCCGGTACGCTGGCAGGCTATTTCGGGCCCCGTGATTCAATCCCATGGCAATTGCGGCGTAGACTACGCCAATCCCATTCGGCAAGGAGCACCCATGAGCGTGCGTGGTCGTGAGCGGCAACTGAACGACATCGAACTCAATTTCGGTGGGCTGGATGCATGGACGGCCGACGCCTGATGGCTAACCACAAGATCGAGATCCGTCGACGCAATATCCAGAAGATTCTCGTGGCTGCCGAAAAGGTGTTCGCCGAAAAAGGCTATGGCGCCACCTCGATGGGTGATATCGCCGAACAGGCTGAGTTACCGCGTTCCAACCTGCATTACTACTTCAGTACCAAGGACGAACTGTTTCGCGCGGTGTTGCAAGATTTGCTGGATGTGTGGAAGCAGGACGCGCTGTGCTTCGAGAACTTCGACGACCCGCGCGTGGTGCTGACCAGCTACATCCGCGCCAAGATGGGCCATTCACGCTCACGCCCGCTGGGCTCTAGGATCTGGGCTGAAGAAATGCTCCATGGCGCCCCTGTGCTGGGGTGCAGCCTCGAGGAAAACCTGGTGCCCTGGGCCAGGCTCAAACAAGACAAGATACGCCGTTGGGTGGAGCAGGGGCGTATTCTGCCGGTGGAGCCGTCGGCCCTGCTGTACATGATCTGGGCATCGACCCAGCACTACGCCGATTTCGGCTACCAGGTGGCGCTGCTCAACGAAGGTGAGCCGCTGTCCGACTCGGCCTTCGAGCGTGCGGTGCAGACGGTCACTTCGGTCATCTTGCGTGGCATAGGGTTGCAACCCTGAGTGAAATGGGGCCGTGAACTGGCCCCATCCACTGGCTTCCCTCAACTGGCCTCGCGGTAGGGGTTGCGCGGGTCTTGGGTCCAGTTCAGGTAAGGCTTGCCGGTGTCTTGGGCGACCATCTCGATGCAGTTGTCCACCGGGCAGGTGATCTGGCATAGGTTACAGCCCACGCATTCGTCCTCGATCACGCTGTAGATATGCGTGCCATCGCCCCTCAGGGTACTGGCAATGGCCTGGTGCGAGGTATCTTCACAGGCGATATGGCAACGGCCGCAACCGATGCACGATTGCTGGTCGATGTGGGCGATGGATTTGTAATTGATGTCCAGGTACTTCCAGTCGGTGGTGTGCCCCACCGCCTGCCCGCGGAACGCATCGAGGTTGCGGTGCCCCTGCTGGTCCATCCAGCGCGCCAGGCCGTCCTTCATGTCTTCGACGATGCGAAAACCATGCAGCATCGCCGCCGTGCACACCTGTACCGCACCGCTGCCCAAAGCGATGAACTCGGCGGCGTCGCGCCAGTTGCCAATACCGCCGATGCCACAGATCGGCAGGCCATGTGTCTGCGGGTCACGGGCTATCTCAGCGACCATGTTCAAGGCAATCGGCTTGACCGCAGAGCCACAATAACCGCCGTGAGTGCTTTGGTCGCCGACGATGGGGTGGGCGACCATGCGCTCCAGGTCGACGCTGGTGATCGAGTTGATGGTGTTGATCAACGACACCGCGTCCGCGCCGCCGCGATGGGCTGCACGAGCCGACTGGCGGATGTCGGTGATGTTGGGGGTGAGTTTCACGATCACCGGCAGCGAGCAATACAGCTTGCACCAACGGGTAACCATCTCGACATATTCAGGCACTTGGCCCACAGCGGCACCCATGCCGCGTTCAGGCATGCCGTGGGGGCAACCGAAGTTCAGTTCGATGCCATCGGCACCTGTGGCCTCAACCAGGGGAAGGATGAATTTCCACGACTCCTCCACGCACGGCACCATCAGCGATACGATCAGTGCGCGATCGGGCCAATCCTTCTTCACCTGGGTGATTTCGCGTAGGTTGATCTCCAACGACCGATCGGTGATCAGCTCGATGTTGTTGATTCCCTGTACCTGACGATTGGGGCCGTAATGCGCCGAATAACGTGATGACACGTTGACTGCGGCCGGGTCTTCTCCGAGGGTTTTCCAGACTACACCGCCCCAGCCTGCCTCGAAGGCACGCACCACATTGTAGGCTTTGTCGGTCGGTGGCGCAGACGCCAGCCAGAAGGGGTTAGGTGCCTTGATACCGGCGAATTCGATGGACAGGTCGGCCATTTATGCAGCCTCCACGTTGAGCATGAGTTGGGCATGGATGGCTTCGGCGGCCAGCTTGCCGTGTTGCACCGCCTGGACGGTGAGGTCCTGGCCAAGTGCCGTGCAGTCGCCACCGGCATATACCCCGGTAAGGCTTGTGCGCAGGTTTTCGTCTACGCGAATGCGTTCACCGTCCCGGGCCAACTGCGCGGCAACCGGGTCGCACAGGCTGGTGTCGTCGAAGCCTTGGCCAATCGCTTTGAAAATGGCGTCAGCGGCCAGCTCGAAAGCGTCGCCGGTATCGCGTAGCTGGCCATCGACCAGCTCGGTGCGCATGAAGCGCATGCCGCGCACGCGCCCTTGGTCGTCCAGCAGCACTTGCTCTGGGCGGGCCCAGGTATGCAGGCGCACTTGGTTGGCCTTGGCGATGTCCTGCTCATGACCGGTGGCGCCCATGTCGGCATAACCACGGCGGTACACCAGATTGACGTCGCGCGCGCCCAGGCGGCTCATCTGCACCGCCATGTCGATGGCAGTGTTACCGGCGCCGATCACCAGGCAGCGCTCGGCCAGTGGCAATTGTGCCAGATCGTCGGCCTGGCGCAGTTCACGGATGTAGGCGGTGGCGCCGAGCAGGCCAGGAGCTTGCTCATCGGCCAGGCCAAGCTGGCGCACCGCGTTCAGGCCAAGGCCCAGAAACACTGCGTCGAACTGCTCGCGCAACGTTCCCAGGGCGAGGTTGGCCCCCAGGCGCTGGCCGTGACGCATTTCAATGCCGCCGATGCCAAGCAGGAACTCCACCTCGCGTTGGGCGTAGTCATCCACCAATTTGTAGCGGGCGATGCCGTACTCATTGAGGCCGCCGGCCTTGTCAGAGGCTTCGAACACCACCACGTCGTGGCCATGCATGGCCAGCCGGTGAGCGCAGGAAAGCCCAGCGGGGCCGGCGCCTACCACGGCGATGCGCTTGCCGGTGGTGGGCGAGCGCTTGAAGGGGTGCTCAGTGAACCCGGCGTTGTCCAGCGCGTAGCGTTGCAGTTGGCCGATCAGCACCGGCGCGCACTCCTGGGCGTTGTTGCGCACGCAGGCCTGCTGGCAAAGAATTTCGGTGGGGCAGACACGGGCGCAGCTGCCGCCGAGAATGTTGGCCGACAGGATGCGTTCGGCAGCGCCTTGCAGGTTTTCATCGCTGATGCGGTGAATGAACGACGGGATGTCGATCTCGCTCGGGCAGGCGTTGACGCAAGGGGCGTCGTAGCAGTAAAGGCAGCGAGCGCTCTCCACGGCCGCTTGGCGAGGGGTAAGCGGCGGGGCCAGGTCGGTAAAGCGCTCGGCCAGGGCGGCGCTGCCTGCGCTGGGGCGGGGCAAGTGGTTCAGGGCATCGATCACGGTTGTAGCCTCTCTGTTCTTTTGGTTGTGGCAGTCAACGGCAATACGGCGCCGCCCGGCCTCTTGGGGCCGGTACGGCAATGCAGGGCCAATCAGCGCTGTACGGGGGTCGGGCGCTGTTGCTCGGCGCGTCGGCCTAGTACTTCGTATACCGAGGGGTAGGCAGGGCGCTCCACGTACCGACCGGCACCCGGTTCGGCACGCAGGTCGCCATCGGCCCAGAGCACCTTGCCCTGGCTGATGGTATGGCTGGGGATGCCGCGAACGGTGCGGCCCTCGAAGATGTTGAAGTCGACCCGCTGATGGTGGGTCTGGGCGGAAATGGTGCGGGTGCCCTGAGGGTCCCATAGCACCAGGTCGGCGTCGGCGCCCACGCGGATGGCGCCTTTGCGCGGAAAGAGGTTGAAGATCTTGGCGGTGTTGGTCGAGGTCAGGGCGACGAATTCGTGCATCGACAGGCGCCCGCTGTTGACCCCAGCGTCCCACAACACTGCCATGCGGTCCTCGATGCCTGCGGTGCCGTTAGGAATGCGGCTGAAGTCATTGCGGCCCATGGCCTTCTGTTCTGCGCAGAAACAGCAATGGTCGGTCGCCGTGGTGTGCAGGTTGCCAGACTGCAGCCCGCGCCATAGCGCTTCTTGGTGCTCGCGGGGGCGGAAAGGCGGGCTCATCACATAACCGGCAGCGGTTGCCCAGTCTGGGTCGCGGTAGACGCTGTCGTCGATCAGCAGGTGGCCGGGCAGCACTTCGCCATACACCGGCTGGCCCTTGGCCCGAGCGTAGGTGATTTCATCCAGTGCTTCACGGCTTGAGATGTGTACCACGTACAACGGCGTGCCGATGGTTTCGGCGATACGGATAGCGCGGCTTGCCGCTTCCCCTTCGACCTGCGAAGGCCGCGACAGTGGATGGGCTTCAGGCCCGGTCAGGCCTTGCGCCAGCAGCTTCTGCTGCAGGTGGTAGACCAGCTCGCCGTTCTCGGCATGCACCGTAGGCACTGCCCCCAGTTGCAGGCAGCGCTCGAAGCTGGCCACCAGGGTGTCGTCAGCCGCCATGATGGCGTTTTTATAGGCCATGAAGTGCTTGAAACTGTTGACCCCATGCTGGCTCACCAACTCGCCCATTTCCTCGGCGACCTGTTCGCTCCACCAAGTGATGGCGACGTGAAAGCCGTAGTCCGACGCACTCTTCTGGGCCCATCCGCGCCAGGTATGGAACGCTTCGAGCAGCGACTGCTGCGGGTTAGGGATGACGAAATCGATGATCGAGGTGGTGCCTCCGGCCAGCCCGGCCGCGGTGCCGCTGAAGAAGTCCTCGCTGGCGACCGTGCCCATGAAGGGCAGCTGCATATGGGTGTGCGGGTCGATGCCGCCCGGCATCAGGTACTGGCCGCTGCCGTCGAGGATCTCACAGTCGGTAGGCGCCTCGAGGTCTTTGCCAATGGCGCGAATCTGGCCATCGACACACAGAACATCGGCTGGATAACTCTCTTCATGGGTAACTACGGTGGCGCCACGGATCAACAGGGACATGCCGTCTTCCTCGCAGGCTGACCGGTCTTTGCCGGTTCTTGAAGTTGTTATGTGCCAATGGCCGATGGAAGTTTTAATCCTGTCAGGCCTGACAAGATTGGAATTTAGATGCTGATTCGGGATTGTTCAAGAAAATAATTTATAAGCTTATTCTTGTCGTATCTAATTGATTAATAAGGATTAAAATCAAAAATCCCCAAAATGGTGAGCCCTTTCACCATTTTGACGCACTTGACAAGAAGCCAAATTGGTCAAGATTTTCCATGCAAAATCAGCTGCTTGATTCCTGGCATGGCGGCGCGGGGTGCGCCGATGAAAAAAAGCCCTGCACCAGTTTGAAACCTGTACCAGCCAGGCCGAGCGGCAGTCGGCGGCGTGAGCGGAGCCCGGGAGAGCCCCCTAACCCTCAGCTGCCTTCGAATTAATCATTGCAGATCAGTTGTTTACCTCCTGTTGGCGGCGGCCGGCCGGGTAGGCGTAAGCCAAACCGGCACGCTATTTGAGTACGGCCCAGGCGCCAGGCCGGACCGGAGGAGCAGTACTGGTGGTGTGTGTACTCCGGCCATCGCGTTAGCCCGATGAGCAGACAACTAGAAAAAATCTGGAGAAGGCCCCATGCAACAGAGCAGATCGCAAGTGGTCGAGCAGGCAGGCCTGTTCGAACTGGCCGCAGGGAGCGATGTCCTCGACAGCCCCCGCTACAACCATGACATCGCCCCGACCAAGGTGCATCAACGCACCTGGAACAAGTGGCACATCACCGCGCTGTGGGTGGGCATGTCCATCTGTGTGCCCACCTACACCCTCGGCGGTGTGCTCACGGCCTACTTCGGCTTGAGCGTGGGTGAGGCGCTGCTGGCGATTCTGCTGGCCAACCTCATCGTGCTTATTCCGCTAACGCTCAATGCTTTCCCAGGCACCAAGTACGGCATCCCGTTTCCGGTGCTGCTGCGTTCATCGTTCGGCATACTGGGGTCCAACGTGCCTTGCCTGATTCGTGCGGTTGTCGCCTGTGGCTGGTTCGGCATCCAGACCCTGTTCGGCGGCTTGGCCATCCACCTGTTCCTGAGCTCCATCTTCGAAGGTTGGAGGGCGCTGGCCGGCACTGGCGAAGTGATCGGCTTCATGATCTTCTGGGCCCTGAACCTGTGGGTGGTACTGCGCGGCGCTGAGTCGATCAAGTGGCTCGAGACATTGTCGGCACCGCTGCTGGTAGCGGTCGGTTTCGGCCTGCTGTTCTGGGCCTTGCCGCACATGTCGATGACCGAACTGCTGGCGCAGCCACCCAAGCGCCCGGAAGGGGCCAGCGTAGTGGGTTACTTCTGCGCCGGGCTCACCGCCATGGTGGGTTTCTGGGCGACCTTGTCGCTGAACATTCCCGACTTCAGCCGCTATGCCAAAAGCCAGAAGGATCAGATTCTTGGGCAGATCTTCGGCCTGCCGTTGACCATGTTCCTGTTCGCATCGCTGGGCGTGGTGATGACGGCTGCTTCGGCCTCGCTGGTGGGTGAAACGGTATCGGACCCTGTCAGCCTGATCGGCAAAATTCAAAGCCCCGGCTGGGTTGCACTGGCAATGGCGCTGATCGTGATCGCAACGCTTTCGACCAACACTGCCGCCAACATCGTCTCGCCAACCAACGACTTTCAGAACATCGCCCCACGCCTGATCGGGCGCAGCCGGGCGGTGTGGTTGACCGGCCTCATCGGCCTGGCGCTGATGAGCCATGAACTGCTGAAGAAACTCGGCTGGATCGTATCTGACCTTAGCCTTGAAAGCGTGTACTCGAACTGGTTGCTTGGGTACTCCAGCCTGCTCGGGCCTATTGCCGGAATCATGGTGGTGGATTACTTCGTGATCCGCCGCCAGCAGCTGGACTTGGCCGGGCTGTACCGCGATGACGTGTACCCGGCCTGGAACTGGGCCGGCTTTGCTGCCTTCGCCTTGCCGGTAGGGCTGACCATTCTGGCCATTGGCAACAGCAGTTTCAGCTGGTTCTACGACTATGGCTGGTTCACCGGATCGCTGTTGGGCGGCGCGTTGTATTACGCCCTGGGCAGCGTGGCGGTACGCAGGGCAGAGATCGTGCCCGTTCAAACCAATAAAAATGCCTGAGGAGAAACACCATGAGCCAATCCCAGCACGTATTGAACTCAAACGAGCGCTACGTCGACAGCGCACGCCTTTGGCAGTCGTTGATGGACCTCGCCCGCCTGGGCGCTACGCCCAAGGGCGGCGTGTGCCGGTTGGCGCTGACTGACCTGGACCGTCAAGCGCGTGACCTGTTCGTTCAGTGGTGCGAGGCGGCCGGCTGTACCGTCAGCGTCGATGCAGTGGGGAATATCTTTGCCCGCCGACCGGGACGTAACCCTAAGCTGCCGCCGGTGATGACGGGCAGCCATATCGACACCCAGCCAACAGGCGGCAAGTTCGATGGCTGCTTCGGGGTGATGGCGGGCTTGGAAGTGTTGCGTACGCTCAATGACCTGGGTATCGAAACCGAGGCCCCGTTGGAGGTAGTGGTCTGGACCAACGAAGAGGGCTCGCGCTTCCCGCCTTGCATGATGGGCTCAGGGGTTTTTGCCGGCAAGTTCACCCTCGAAGACACCTTGGCCAAGCGTGATGCCGCGGGTGTAACGGTAGGTGAGGCGCTCAACGCCATCGGCTACGCTGGCCAGCGAGCGGTGCTTGGCCACCCAGTCGGCGCCTACTTCGAGGCGCACATCGAGCAGGGGCCGATTCTGGAAGATCAGGCCAAGACCATCGGCGTCGTGCTTGGCGCATTGGGGCAGAAGTGGTTCGACCTGACCTTGCGCGGCGTAGAAGCCCACGCCGGCCCGACCCCGATGCACCTGCGCAAGGATGCGCTGGTCGGGGCCGCTGCGGTGGTGGAGGCGGTCAACCGCACCGCCCACGCGCACCAACCCCATGCCTGCGGCACGGTCGGTTGCCTGCAGGCCTACCCCGGCTCGCGCAATGTGATCCCGGGTGAAGTGCGCATGACTCTTGACTTTCGCCACCTGGAGGGCCAGCACCTGGATGCGATGATCGCCGAGGTGCGTACGGTGATCGAAGAAACCTGTGCCAAGCATGGCCTGAGCCACGAGCTGGTGCCTACGGCCGATTTCCCGGCGTTGTATTTCGACCGCGGGTGTGTCGATGCCGTGCGCGATTCGGCCCAGGCGCTAGGCCTTGCGCATATGGACATCGTCAGTGGGGCAGGGCATGACGCGATCTTCCTGGCCGAACTGGGGCCGGCGGGGATGATCTTCGTACCTTGCGAAAACGGCATCAGCCACAACGAAATCGAGAACGCCACACCCGAGGACCTGGCAGCGGGCTGCGCAGTGCTGCTGCGGGCGATGCTGGCGGCGTCGCAAGCGATTGCCAGTGGACGGCTGGCTGCTTGACTGCTTGAGGGTGTCGAGCATGTTACTCGGTTGCAGATCGCGCGCCGCACCCGCGGCGCTCTTGCAAGGCCCTTGGCTGAACCGAGACGATCTTGCCGACGTTCGAAGCTTGGCTCTTCAAACCATCACTGGCAGCAGGTAACCATCGCGACCGATGCGGTAGCGCTGCAGGTCCCGCGCCAAGGTCAGGTGGCCGCAGTAGTACTTTTGCGCCTCCTCACGCACATCGTCGATGCACGGGCTGCGCTTGGGGTCTGCTTGGTAGCGAGCGCTGAAATGCGTCAATACCAGGTTGCGCACGCCCGCCGTCTCAGCGAACTGCGCCACCGCCGCCGCCGTGCTGTGGCCAAAGGAGTTGCCGTTGCGCTCGACGATGGGTTGGGTGTAGGTCGCCTCATGTACGAGCACATCGACGTCCCTGGCAACCTCGGCGAGTAACCCCGGGTTGTCATTGTCACCGCATACGATCATCCGCCGCGGTGGTCGCGAGGCTTTGAGGTAATCACAGGCTTCAAGCCGCTGCCCGGCATGCTCCACCGTCAGCCCTTTGGCCAGGTGGCCCCACAATGGCCCGCGCGGGATACCCTCAGCGTCCAGCCGCTGAACATCCAGGCGAGGCTCCGGGTTCAGTTCGGTGAACACAAAGCCGACGCTTGCAACCCGATGCGACAAAGGTACGGCGCTGACCTGCACCTGGGCGCTTCGCCACGGGGCCATTTGCTCGACCGGCAACAAGCGCAGTGGGTACGGCAGGTGGGTATCGCTTGCGCTCAGGGCCAGGCGCACCCAGGCATGCAGGGCGGCCGGCAATATCAGGTCGAGCGGTTCGCTGCGTCCGCCCATCGCGGCGCTGGCTAGCAGCCCCGGTAGCCCGAAGCAATGGTCGCCATGCACATGGGTGATGAAGATGGCGCGCAGATCACGCACCGAGAGCGAACTGCGCAGTAACTGGTGCTGGGTGCCTTCGCCGCAATCGACCAGGTACCAGTGCTTGCCACTGGCTTCGATCACGGCGGTGGCGCTGACATTTCGGCTTTTGGTCGGCACCCCTGACGAGGTGCCTAGAAACTGCAGGTCCACGGGTTCGCTCCATGCGCGGGTGGCCACACGATAGCGGCATCCCCGCGCGGCGTCGATGCTCAAGGCGCGGTCGGGGTGCCCTGGCGCCAGATCAGCTTACTGGTGTCATAACCCTGTTTGCGGGCAATGGCCACGAGCTCATCGCGGGTTTGGTCGGTGATTGCCGGAGTACGCGACAGCAGCCAGAGGTACTCGCGGTTGGGGTGGCCCACCAGCGCCACGCGGTAGTCCTTGTCATGGTACAGCACCCAATATTCGCCCTTGGTCAACCCTGGCGCCAGGCGGCTGAACCAGTTGTCGAAACGCACCCACAGCTTGTCGGTCTTGCCTGGGACTTGCGCTTCGGCGATGCCATGGGCTTCGTTGACTTCACCGTCCTTCTCTTTGCAGCGGTTGGTGACGTCGATCCGGCCGTCTTCGCGCAGCGCGTAGTGCGCTTCTGACTGCACGCAGTTGCGCTGGAAGAACATAGGCAGCCGTGCCAGCTCGTACCAGGTGCCCTGGTAGCGTTGCAGGTCGACTTGCATCGTGGAGGGCGCAGCTTGGTGGTCGTCGTTGGAACCGACGCAGCCCATCAGGGCGAGGGTCATGCAGGAAAACATCAGGGCCTTGCGCATCGCCATGGCAGATCTCCTTAAAGCGAGGTAGGGTCTCACTTTCGTTTCGACGCGGCTAGGGTCTAAAAGTTGTATCGAGCCTGGTCAATAGCGCCAGGCAGGTGCATGCAGCGCGTGGTGATTGCGCCGGGCCCAAAGTCCCAGTTTTGGCACAAGCGCGGTCAATCCACTGAGTTACCATTCCTGTTGTGAACCCTTTCCCACAGGAGTGCCGCCCGTGACCGAGTACACCGCGTTCAAGGTCGAACTGACCGACAATATCGCCCATGTGCAAATCAACCGACCGGAGAAGATCAACGCGATGAACGCCGCCTTCTGGTCGGAGATCGTCGATATCTTCCAGTGGATCGACGACACCGATGCGGTGCGTGCAGTGGTAATCAGTGGTGCGGGCAAGCATTTTTCCGCAGGTATCGATTTGATGATGCTGGCATCGCTGGCCGGCCAGATGGGCAAGGATGTGGGCCGCAATGCCCGGCTGCTGCGCAAGACCATCCAGCGCTTACAAGCTTCGTTCAACGCCGTGGACAATTGCCGCAAGCCGGTGCTGGCAGCAGTTCAGGGTTACTGCATTGGCGGTGCGATCGACCTGATCTCGGCCTGCGACATGCGTTACTGCAGCCGCGATGCGCAGTTCTCGATCAAGGAAATCGACATGGGCATGGCCGCGGATGTTGGCACCTTGCAACGTTTGCCACGTATCATCGGCGACGGCATCATGCGTGAGCTGGCCTTCACCGGGCGCTATGTCGAGGCCGACGAGGCCCTGCGCATCGGCCTGGTGAACCGAATCTACGACGATCAGGCTGGTTTGCTGGACGGCGTGTTTGCCGTCGCCCGCGAAATTGCCGAAAAATCGCCGATCGCTGTGGCCGGAACCAAGCAAATGCTCAGCTACATGCGTGACCATCGCATCGATGATGGCCTGGATTACATTGCCACCTGGAACGCCGCCATGCTGCAGTCCGAAGACCTGCGCGTGGCCGTGGCGGCGCACATGAGCAAACAGAAACCGACGTTCGCCGACTGACCGGGCCGGGAACGCGCAGTAAAGGAACCCCCGACATGGCAGCTCGCTGGACGACCGCAGTTCTGGACCCAAACATCACCGGCGCTTTGGCCGTGGCCCGCAGCCCGGAAGGGTTTCTCGTGGACGCCAACGGCGCGCTGTTCCCTCGTCACTGGCTCAAGCGCCAGGGCCTGGACGTGCTTTGTGAACACGGCATAGGGCACTTCGATGGGCAGCCTGTGGTCCTGCTGGAGCTGCGCAGCGCGAGCGAGGTTGCCGGCTGCAGCTGGCGCGGGCTGCGTGCATTCATGCTTGAAGGCGACTTTGACACCTATAAAGTGCTCGGCTACGCCGCGCAGATCGGCACCTGGGCCCGCGAGCATCGCTTCTGCGGCAGCTGCGGCCGGGCGATGACTCAGATTCACTGGGAGCGGGCGATGTACTGCCAGCCCTGCGACCTGCGCTGTTACCCGCGCATTTCGCCGAGCATGATTGTACTGGTGACCCGAGGTGACGACATTCTGCTGGCCCGCTCGCCGCGCTTCGTCACGGGTGTGTACAGCACCCTGGCCGGCTTCGCCGAGCCGGGCGAGTCGGCCGAAGAGTGCCTGGTGCGTGAGGTGCGCGAGGAGGTGGCGTTGCAGGTGAAGAATATTCAGTATGTTGGGAGCCAATGCTGGCCGTTCCCCCACTCGATGATGTTGGGCTTTCATGCCGAATATGCCGGTGGCGAAATTGTCATGCAGCCGGACGAGATCGAAGATGCCAAGTGGTTCAGTGTGCACGACCTTCCGCCGCTGCCGGCGGGGCGTTCGATTGCGCGCTACTTGATCGACCTCTATGTGGCGCAGCGGCTGGGCCGTGATATCCCTGCTTTCAACCCCTGACGGCAGTGGGAAACGCTCTGCGACGATGACGCATAAGATTTTGGACGCAGCTTCAATGGGGTGGCGGGGGTGTCAATACCGGTCAGGCCTGCCCGAACCAATGCTGCCACGCTAAACGCACGGTCAATGCCAATACCACGGTGATGAACACCGGGCGGATGAATTTGCTACCGCCGCTGATCGCCGTGCGTGCGCCGAAAAAGGCGCCGATCATTACCGACATGCCCATGCACAAGCCAACGATGTAATCCACCTGCCCGGAAATGATGAACACCGTCAGCGCCGCGATGTTGCTGACGAAGTTCATGCTGCGCGCTACCCCGCTGGCGCGGACCAGGTCGATGGGGTACAGCAGCAATGTGCTCACGGTCCAGAATGCACCGGTGCCGGGGCCGGCCACGCCGTCGTAGAAGCCCAGGGTGAAGCCTTGGGGAAACTGCCATTTCTTTTTGATTGGCGCATCGGCATCCAGCGGCGCTTTGGGTGTACCGCCCAACAGCAGATAGATACCGCAGGCGAACACGATCACCGGCAGCATCTTGTTCAGCCACTCGGCCGGCATGAAGTGCGCTAGCACCGCGCCGATCGAGGCGCCAATCAGCGTTGCGAACAGGGCCGGGCGCCACTGCGCCGGGTGGAACAGCTTGCGCTTGTAATAAGTGAAGCCGGCGGTGGCCGAGCCGAAGGTCGAGCTGAGCTTGTTGGTGCCCAGGACCAAGTGCGGCGGCATGCCTGCGGTAAGCAGCGCCGGTGTGGTCAGCAGGCCACCGCCACCGGCGATGGCATCGATGAAGCCTGCGATGAAGGCGACCAGCGTCAAGATCAGCAGGGTGAGCGGTTCTACGGTGAGTTCGAAGGGCATGGGTGCCTGGCAGGTAGAGGGCAGGGGTGCGGCAAATGGCCGCGCTAGAGGGAAGCCATGGTAATGCTGCTGATGATCGGTTGCCAGTGCCGGCCCCGTTCGTGAGTGAACCAGCCCCGGGTCATCGGCCGTTGGTCATTGGCCCATCGTTGCATCTATCATCCAGTAGCCGCAGCAGCGGTAATCCAAGGCCTCAACAGGAACAACAATGCGCCGCCTGCCTTCTCTGACTGCCCTGCGGACCTTCGAGTGTGCCGCTCGCCATGGCCATTTCGGCCGTGCAGCTGCCGAGCTGTGTGTCACCGACAGCGCCGTAAGCCACCAAATTCGTCAACTCGAGGAGCAGCTTGGCGCCCCGCTCTTCGAGCGTGTAGGGCGCCAAGTACGCCCCAGCGCCGAAGCGCAGCGCTTGCTGCACCACTTGCAACAAGCCTTCGAGCTTATCGGCGCGGCTTGTGACGAGCTGCGCGACCCTGCCTCACAAGCCGTGCTTCGGGTGGCGGTCACTGCGGAGCTGGCGCAGAAATGGCTGGTGGCGCGCCTGGCCGACTTCACCAGTCGATATCCGCATATCACCTTGCACCTGCACGATCAGCCCATCGATGCCGGTGCGCCAGGGCTGGACGTAGACCTGGCCATCACCTACGGCACTGGCGCACTGGATGCCAGCACGTACTTCGTCCGGCCGCTGCCGCTGCTGCAATTCTTCCCCGTATGCAGCCCGGGGTTGTTCAACCAGGGTGGGCTCAAGCGCCCCCGCGACCTGGTGCGGCATTGCTTGCTTCACGACGATCAGGATGGCCGCACCTGGACCACCTGGCTGGCCACCCATGCTGACGATGCACTGCCCAACCGGCAACTGTATTTCCCCCACGCTGCGTTGGCACTTGAAGCTGCATTGTTAGGGCAGGGGGTAGCGATGGGCGACACCCTGACATGCCAGGCCGACCTTCAGATCGGGCGGCTAATACGCCCGTTCGCCGCCACGGTCACTGCGCAAGGTCAATATGCCCTGGTGTGCGAACGGCTGCGCCTGGAGCGGCCACCGGTGGCTGATTTCATCGAATGGTTCATCGAACAGCTTGCTGATAGCTGAATTGAATTCAATTATCGCTGAGTTTTCATCGTTGGAACTGCCCGGCGGTGCGGCGTAGCGTGCGGTCATCACCCAATGACACGAGGATGACCCATGGCACGTTCGCTCACCACCACTCCAAAGGCCGACGGTTTTCACCTGCCTGGCGAATTCGAGCGCAAAGCAGGCTGCTGGCTTGGCTGGCCCGAGCGGCCTGATGTCTGGCGCAACGGCGCTAAGCCTGCGCAGAAGGTCTGGGTCGAAATCGTTACGGCCATCGCTTCCAGCGAGCCGGTGACGGTGTGTGCTTCTGCCGCCCAGTATGCCAATGCCCGGCGCCTGCTGCCGCCTCAAGTACGGCTAGTGGAAATGACCTGCAATGACACCTGGTTCCGTGACAGCGGTGCCTGTTTTGTGGTCAACCCCGACAGCGGGCAGGTGCGTGGTGTGGACTTCGAGTTCAACGCCTATGGTGGGCTGGATGGCGGCCTTTACTACCCTTGGGACAAAGACGACCAGGTCGCTCAGAAGATGCTCGAAATCGAAGGCCTGGATCGCTATCGTGCACCGTTGATTGCCGAGCTTGGCGGTATCCAGAGTGATGGGCAAGGCAGCTTGCTGACCACCGAGCAGTGCTTGCTCAACCGCAACCGCAATGCTCATTTGGGCAAGGCCGAGGTGACCCGTCGGCTCGAGGACTACCTGGGCGCCGAGCAGGTGATCTGGCTGCCGCGGGGCTGCAAGTTCGATGAAACCGATGGCCACGTCGACGATCTGGCTTGTTTCGTACGCCCCGGTGAAGTGGTGTTGCAGTGGACCGATAACCGTGACGACCCACAGTGGGAGATCTACCAAGAGGCCTACGACATTTTGCGCAGTACCCGAGATGCCCGTGGCCGTGAACTGAAGGTGCACAAGCTGCTGCAGCCGGATGTGCTGGAGTGGACCGCCGAAGAAGCAGCTGGACTCGACCAGGTCGACGGTACCCATCTGCGCCAGGCCGGCACCCGCATCTGCGCCTCGTATATCAACTACTATGCGGGCAATACGGCCATTGTCGTGCCACTGTTCGGTGATCGTAACGACAATATCGCCCAGGCGACGTTGGCCGAACTGTTCCCCGGCCACCGCATCATCGGTATCAAGAACTCTCGTGAGATTTTGCTCGGTGGTGGCAATGTCGCCTGTATCACCATGCCTCAATATGCTGGAGGCCGCTGATGAGAGTGCCCACGCTGGCGGTAGCGGTGGCCTTGGGTTGTGCGATGTCGGTGGCCCAGGCCACCGATACGCAGCAGCCAACCGTGAACCTGTATATATGGGGCGAATATCTGGCTCCCGACACCTTGACGCGGTTCGAGCAGGAAACCGGCATTCGAGTGGTTGCCGATCATTTCGACTCGCTGGAAACCGCCGAGACCAAACTCTTGACCGGCGGCAGTGGTTACGACGTAGTGCTTAGCGCAGGGCAGCACCTGAGCCGAGCCATCGCCAGCGGCGCCCTGCAACCGTTGAATAAAGCTCAGGTCCCTCATTTGGCCGGGGTGGGTGAAGAATTTCGCCAACACATGGCCGTGTTCGATCCTGGCAACCGCTATGCCGGTACCTACGCCTGGGGTACGACAGGTGTGGGTTACCAGCGCCAGGCGGTGGCGGCGCGCTTTGGGGCTGCTCCGGTGGACAGTTGGGCGATGCTGTTCGACCCGCAAGTGGTGGCGAAATTTGCCGACTGCGGGGTAAGCCTGCTCAACGACCCCAACGAAGTCTTTGCCGCAGTGATGCGTTATATGGGCCTGGACATCAACCAGCAGCGCTTGGAGGACCTTAAAGCTGCGGAAGTGCAACTGCGCAAGGTTCGCCCGTACATTCGCTACTTCGATAACGATCGCAACATCAACGACCTTGCCAACGGTGAAACCTGCGTGGCGATGTCATGGAACGGCAACGTGGCCATCGCCCAGGGGCAGGCGCAGCAGGCGGGTAAAGCGTTTACGCTCGATTACAGCATTCCCAAGGAGGGTACGTTGATTTGGCTGGACGCGCTGGTGGTGCCTAAGGATGCGCCGCACCCGGATGCTGCCTGGCAATTGGTGGATTACCTGATGCGGCCTGATGTGATCGCACCGATAACCGACACCATCCATTACGCCAATGCCATTACTGCGGCCGATGGCCTGGTGGATGCGCAGATCCGCAATGCCCCGGGCACCTATCCGCCGGCTGAAGTGCGGGCGCGGTTATACGGTAAGAACGACAACGGTAAGGTCTTCAACCGCGAGCTGACACGGGCGTTCAGCAGATTGAAGAGTGGGACATAGGGTGGGGTTTGTGTTTCCTGCACCGGCCTGTTCGCGGCTTAAGGGCTGCATCAGTCAGAGCGCTTGCGCCGCGATTGCTTGTGTTTGTCGGCTGCTGCGTTGCCAGCACCCGCCTTGCCTTTGCCGGCACTGCTGCGCCGCTTCTTCTTCCAAGGCGGCGCCTTGCCCACTGCCGGCCCGCTGATGGTCATGCGCATACCGCGACAACGCTCCACCAGCTTGCCCATCCACGCGCACTGGCGTGTAACGAACTCTTCAAGGCTCATTTCACCACTCTGGATCATGTCCAACGCTTGTTCCCAAATGGCCGTGGTGCCAGGGTCGGCAATTGCGCGAGGTACTGCGTCTATCAGGCTGAAAGCCGCCGGTGTGGCCGACAGCGCCTTGCCGTTCTTCACCAGATAGCCGCGCTCGAGCAGGCCCTGAATGATACTGGCGCGGGTCGCTTCAGTGCCTATGCCGGTGGTTTCCTTGAGCTTTTGCTTGAGGCGTGGGTCCTCTACCAGCTTGGCAACGTTTTTCATCGCCTTGATCAGGTCGCCTTCGGTGAACGGCTTGGGTGGTTGAGTCCAGAGGTCTTTGAGCTGCAAGCTGTGCACGCGGCAATCCTGACCTTCACCTAGGGCTGGCAGCACCTGTGTGGGTTGAGCCTCGCGGCCCTTGGCTGGTGTCAGCGCCTCGGGTAGCGCGCGGCGCCAGCCAGGCTCGACGATCTGTTTGCCAACGGCGCGCAGGGCGTGGCCGGCGCAGTCGAACTCGGCCTGAGTGCGATCGTACTCGTGGTTGGGCAGGAACTGCGCCAGGTAGCGTGCACGAATCAAGGTGTAGACCGCTTTGTACTTGGCCGGCAAGCGCGCCGGGTCGCTGGCTGCGGCGGTTGGGATGATGCCGTGGTGGGCGCTGACCTTGGCATCATTCCACGCGCGGGAACGGCGCTGCGGCTGCAGATGCGGTTGTAGCGGCGCCAGGTTGGCGTCAGCACGCTGTAGCGCGGCAAGGATGGCCGGTGCTTCGCCGTGCTGGCTCACGGGCAGGTAGCCACAGTCACTGCGCGGGTAAGTGATCAATTTGTGCGTTTCGTACAGGGCCTGAGCGATATCCAGGGTTTCCTGCGCGCCGAGGCCGAACTTTTTCGAGCACAGCTCCTGCAGGGTGCCAAGATCGAAGGGTAGCGGCGCTGCCTCGCGCACGCGTTCTGTCGCCACCTTCAGGACCTGCGCAGTACCGGCAGCGTTCATGTCGGCCGCGGCCTGCTGAGCTAGCAGCTGATTCAGGCAGCGGCCCTGGTCATCGCAGGCATCTTGCGCAGCTCGCCATTGTGCAGTGAAGGTTTGCCCGGCCTGTTCGAGCAACACGTCGATGGCCCAGAAAGGCACCGGCACGAAGTCGGCAATGCTGCGATCACGATCCACCACCAGGCGCAGGGTAGGGGTCTGCACCCGGCCCACTGGCAGCACACCCTGATACCCCGATTGGCGCCCCAGCAGGGTGAACAGCCGGCTCATGTTCATACCGATCAGCCAGTCGGCCCGTGAGCGCCCCAGGGCAGAGTGGTAAAGGCTGAAGGTGTCCTGGCCGGGTAGCAGGCGGCCCAGGGCCTTGCGGATCGAGGCGTCGTCCAGCGCCGACAGCCAAAGGCGCTGGATTGGCCCGCGGTAACGGCAATGCTCGACCAGCTCGCGGGCGATCATCTCACCTTCGCGGTCGGCGTCGGTGGCGATCACCAGCTCGCGGGCTTCACCCAGCAGGCGTTTGACTGCCTTGTACTGGCTGGCGGTCTTGGGCTTGACTTGCATCTTCCATTTGTCCGGGATGATCGGCAGGTCTGCGAGGTCCCAGCGCTTGTAGCGGTCGTCGTAACTGTCGGGCGGGGCTGTTTCCAGCAGGTGGCCGATGCACCAGGTCACGCACACGTCGGTACCCTGCCAGCAGCCGTCGGCCTTGCGGTTGGCACCCAGCACCTTGGCGATGTCTTTGGCTTGGGAAGGTTTTTCGCAGAGGAAAAGGCGCATGGCCGGGAACGCTTCATCGGGAAATGATGAGTAATAGAATGCGCAAGCGAGGGCGCGGAGGCAAGTTTTATCTGGATGGATGTACAGGTTTTTGTCTGGGGATGTGTCTTCAGCCTTTACAGCCTTGATCACGGGTGAGCCCGCTCCCTCAGGTAAGGCACGGCTGCCGTGACCTGGTGAAACCCTGAGGGAGCGGGCTTATCGCGAAGAAGCTTGCGCCATGCGAGATGTCAGGCGCGCGAGTCCCGCACCATGTCTACATGGGGAATGCCTGCTTCGAGAAATTCCTCGCTGACTACGCGAAAGCCCAGGCGCTCGTAGAAAGGCGTTGCGTGTACCTGTGCGCTCAGCATCTGCTGCTTCAGGTCACGGTCCTGTGCTTCTGCGATCACTGCATTCATCAGCGCATCACCGACTTTCAGCCCTCGCCAATCCTTGAGCACCGACACCCGGCCGATGGTCCCATCGGGCAGCAGGCGGGCGGTGCCGATCGGGTAGTCGCCTTCGAGCGCCAGGAAATGCGCGGCGCTCGGGTCTTCCGAATCCCATTCCAGCTCTGGCGGTACGTGCTGCTCGGCAATGAACACGCTTTCGCGGATACGGCGGATATCGGCATTGTCCTTGTGCCAATCGGCAAGGCGCACACGAATCTTATTCATTGGCGAATCCCAGGCTTCCTTGTTTGATCAGTTGCTGTACCAGCATAAGGCCATCCTCATCCTGTAACCACTGCTCAAGGTTTTCGATGTGTAACGCATCAGCCGAGCAGACCAGTTTCAGCAACTCACGCAGTTTGGCCGGCAGTGGGCAGCTGCGGCCGCTGGCGAACAGCATCAGGTCGTCGCCAAGCTCCGACCAGGCCATGCGGGCGCTGGGGTTGCGGATCAGGATAGCGCCGTCTTCCAGGGCTTCGACCAGCTCCTCTTCGTCCAGCTCCTCGCCAACCACTTGCTCTGGATAGCGGGGCTCGGTCATGAATTGGCCGAACCAGGTCAACAGCAGGTCCTTGTCGTTCATGTGCTTGTCCATCAACGCCTTGAGGCGGTCCAGCGCATCGTGCTGGATCTGATGCGGGTCGCTGGCAGGCAGCGCATCTGCATCGCTGTAGCGCTCTTCGTCCGGCAGGAACTGGCCGAGGAAGTCGGTGAAGTGGGTCAGTACTTCGGCAGCGCTAGGTGCGCGGAAGCCAACCGAGTACGTCAGGCAGTTGTCCACGGCCACGCCGTAGTGGGCCAGGCGCGGCGGTAGGTAGAGCATGTCGCCCGGCTCCAGGGTCCATTCGCCGCTTTGCTCGAATTCGGCGAGGATGCGCAGATCGGCGTGTTCCAGCAGCGGGCTGTCGCTGTTGCACATCTGCCCAACCTTCCAGTTGCGCTCGCCGTGGCCTTGCAGCAGGAACACATCGTAGTTGTCGAAGTGCGGGCCAACGCTACCACCTGGGGTGGCGAAGCTGATCATCACGTCATCGATACGCCAGCTTGGCAGGAAGCGGAAGTGCTCCAGCAGCTCAGCGACTTCCGGTACGAACTGGTCGACAGCCTGCACCAGCAGGGTCCAGTCCTTTTCCGGAAGCTCGGCAAAGGTGTCTTCGGTGAACGGGCCACGGCGCAGCTCCCAGGGATGGGCGCCGTGCTCGAGCACGATACGCGACTCGACTTCCTCTTCCAGAGCCAAGCCGGCCAGCTCGTCGGGGTCGATCGGGCTTTCGAAATCCGGGAATGCCTGGCGCACCAGCAGCGGCTTCTTCTGCCAGTAGTCGCGCATGAATTCGCGGGCCGAGATGCCGCCGAGCAGCTGCAGTGGAGTATCAGGATTCATGTTCAACCTATTGAAAAAACGTAATTTTCGTCCGGGAATAAAAACGCCCGGCCAGGCCGGGCGTTGAACGCGGGGTTCAGCTTAGATGCGTTTGGCCTGGGCTGCTGCGTTGCCGATGTAGGTAGCAGGGGTCAGCAGCTTGAGTTCGGCCTTGGCGTCGGCCGGCATGTCCAGGCCGTCGATGAAGGTCAGTAACGCTTCTGGCGTGATGCCCTTGCCACGGGTCAGCTCCTTGAGCTTCTCGTAGGGGTTCTCGATGTTGAAGCGGCGCATCACGGTCTGGATCGGCTCGGCGAGAACCTCCCAGCAGGCGTCCAGATCGGCAGCGATGCGAGCCTGGTTGACTTCCAGCTTGCCGATACCCTTGAGGCTGGCTTCATAGGCGATGACGCTGTGGGCGAAGCCCACGCCCAGGTTGCGCAGCACGGTGGAGTCGGTCAGGTCGCGCTGCCAGCGCGAGATCGGCAGCTTGCTGGCCAGGTGCTGGAACAGTGCATTGGCGATGCCCAGGTTGCCTTCGGAGTTTTCGAAGTCGATCGGGTTGACCTTGTGCGGCATGGTCGAAGAGCCAATTTCACCTGCCACGGTCTTCTGCTTGAAGTAGCCCAGCGAGATGTAGCCCCAGACGTCGCGGTCGAAGTCGATGAGGATGGTGTTGAAGCGGGCGATGGCGTCGAACAGCTCGGCAATGTAGTCGTGCGGCTCGATCTGAGTGGTGTACGGGTTGAACTGCAGGCCCAGCTCGTCTTCGATGAAGGCGCGGGCGTTGGCTTCCCAGTCGATCTGCGAGTAGGCCGACAGGTGGGCGTTGTAATTGCCCACGGCGCCGTTGATCTTGCCCAGCAGCGGCACTGCGGCAACCTGGGCGATCTGGCGCTCCAGGCGGTAAACAACGTTGGCCAGCTCTTTACCCAATGTGGTCGGCGAGGCCGGCTGGCCGTGGGTGCGCGACAGCATTGGCACGTCGGCATGGGCGTGAGCCAGGGCGCGAATGGCATCGGCGATCTGGCGCATCAGCGGCAGCAGTACATCATCACGGCCAGCGCGCAGCATCAGGGCGTGGGACAGGTTGTTGATGTCCTCGCTGGTGCAGGCGAAGTGGATGAACTCGCTGACCTTGGCCAGCTCAGGCAGTTTGGCAGCCTGCTCCTTGAGGAGGTATTCGATCGCCTTGACGTCGTGGTTGGTGGTGCGCTCGATTTCCTTGACGCGTTCGGCGTGCTCGAGCTTGAAGTCGGTTGCCAGGCTGTCCAGCAGGGCATTGGCCTCGGCGGAGAACGCCGGCACTTCGCTGATCTGCGGGTGGGCGGCCAGGCGCTGCAGCCAGCGCACTTCGACCAGGGCGCGGAAACGGATCAGACCGTATTCGCTGAAAATGGGGCGCAAGGCCTGGGTTTTGCCGGCATAACGGCCGTCTACAGGGGAAACCGCAGTGAGCGAAGAAAGCTGCATGGGGTGTTCTCGGACAGTCAGGCTTTTGGAAGGGCGCATATCATACATGAAAAATGCGCCGACGTCGGGTGGCTGACCAAAGGTCGGGCCAATGAAAGCGTGTCGCGGGCCTCACGGGAGCAGGTTTGCCCGCCGATGCGTCGGCTAGGCCCACACCCGTACGCGGGTGAACGCGCTCCTGCAGGGCTCAGCGTGCGCCGGTCAGGATGGCGAACGCATCATGTCGTAGAGCTCGTTGAGCAGCTTGCGCCGGCTGAACACCAGTTGCCAGCGGTGCCCGCCCAATTGGCGCCACAGGCGCGCAGCGCGGATGCCGGCAAGCAGCAGAGCGCGGATTTTCGAGGCGTTGCTAGCCTGTTGCAGGAAGCGCATGTCGCCGTGTACCTGGATACGCTGGCGCAGCGTGCTCAGGGTGTCCTGGTACAAGGCGCCACTGGAGGCGATGACGTTTTCGTGAACCAGGCCGAAATGCTCGGCCTGGGACTGAATTTGTGGCAGACGGTTGCCGATGGTGTCGAGCAGGTCGCCGCGCTTGTTCAGCTGGCGCTCCAGGCCGAGCATCGACAGGGCATAGCGCAGCGGCTCGCGCTGCAGGCTGCTAGGGTCACGCTCCAAGGCGCCGGCCAGGGCACGATAACCGTCGCGCAGGTTCAGATCGTCGCCACCGAACACCTCCAGGGTGTCCTTGGGGTCGCGCACCAGCAGGCTGCCAAGCATGCAACCGATGTTGGCTTCGCTGGCCTGGCCGGTGCGGGCGATGCGGTCCACCAGCACGGCGGCCTGGAACACGCCGCCCAGGGCGATCAGTTGCTCCTGCAGGCTGCTCATGCGCGTGGGCTCCAAGGCTCGGCGCTTTCGATCACGCCGCCGCCCAGGCATACCTCGCCGTCATAAAATACTACCGACTGACCCGGGGTCACGGCGCGTTGCGGCTCGTCGAACACGGCGCGGTAGCCCGACTCGGTCAGTTCCAGGGTGCATTGCTGGTCGCTCTGGCGGTAGCGCACTTTGGCTGTGAGCTTGCGCGGGCTGCTCAGGTCGATCGGGTTGACCCAGAAAATCTGCGAGGCGAGCAGGGCGCGGGAGAACAACCAGGGGTGTTCGTTGCCTTGGCCGACCACCAGCACATTGCGGGTGAGGTCCTTGTGCAGTACGTACCAAGGCTCATCACCGGCGTCTTTCAGGCCGCCAATACCCAGGCCTTGGCGCTGGCCGATGGTGTGGTACATCAGGCCATGGTGGCGGCCGATCACTTCACCTTCAGTGGTTTCGATATCGCCCGGCTGTGCCGGCAGGTACTGTTTGAGGAAGTCGCTGAAGCGGCGCTCGCCGATGAAGCAGATGCCGGTGGAATCCTTCTTCTTGGCGGTCGCCAGGCCGTGCCGTTCGGCAATGGCGCGAACTTCGGGCTTTTCCAGTTCGCCCACCGGGAACAGCGTGCGGGCAATCTCCTTGCCGCCTACGGCATGCAGGAAGTAACTCTGGTCCTTGTTCGGGTCCAGGCCCTTGAGCAGCTCGGTGAGGGTGCCGGTGTCGCGGCGGCGCACGTAGTGGCCGGTGGCGATCAGGTCGGCCCCCAGTGACAGGGCGTAGTCGAGGAATGCCTTGAACTTGATTTCGCGGTTGCACAGGATGTCCGGGTTGGGTGTGCGGCCGGCCTTGTATTCCTCGAGGAAATGCTCGAACACGTTGTCCCAGTATTCGGCGGCGAAGTTGGCAGTGTGCAGCTTGATGCCGATGCGGTCGCACACGGCCTGGGCGTCGGCCAGGTCTTCACGGGCAGTGCAGTACTCGGTTCCGTCGTCTTCTTCCCAGTTCTTCATGAACAGCCCTTCCACCTGATAGCCCTGTTCCATGAGCAGGAGGGCGGAGACGGAAGAGTCCACGCCGCCGGACATGCCGACGATTACGCGGGTCTTGGCGGGGTCTTTGATTGCTGGGCTGGTCATGGTTACCGGTGTGTATCAAGGGGGAAAAACGCCGATTCTAGCAAAACCGGCGCGGCGCGTCAGTCGCGTAGCACTGCGAGGCTGTGCAATGGGCCGTTGAGGTAATCGTCCAGGCAGCGTGGTACCAGCTCGCTGCGCCAGCGGGCAGGATCGGCCAGAAGTTCGTCGCGGGTCAGCCAGACGGCGCGAACGATATCGGTGTCCAATGCCAGGTCGGCATGGTGATGCACAGGGCGTGCGGCGAAACAGATGCGCTGGTACGTCACGCCGTTGCTTGGGGCTGTGTAAAGGTAAATGCCGACGATGCCGGTGAGTTCGACTTCCCACGCGGTTTCTTCGAGGGTTTCGCGAAGCGCGGCCTGGGCAAAGGTTTCATGGGGCTCGAGGTGGCCGGCAGGTTGGTTGAACACATGCTTGCCCGCTTTGAATTCTTCAACGAACAAAAACGTGCCTTGGTGTTCGACGATGGTGGCGACGGTGATGTGGGGTTGCCAAGTCATGAGTGGCTCCTACAGGGCATGTGCGGCCGCTGCAAATCATTAGTGCACAAAGCACAAACCCCGGTACGTGGCCGGGGTTTGTGATGTTACGTCAAGCGAACCCTACAGGGCGGCGATGGCGCTGTTCAGGGTCTGGCTTGGGCGCATCACCTTGGCGGTCAGCTCGGCATCCGGGGCGTAGTAGCCACCGATGTCGGCTGGCTTGCCTTGAACGGCGTTGAGCTCGGCGACGATGGCTTCCTCGTTCTCGCTCAGGCTCTTGGCCAGCGGGGCGAAGCGCGCCTGCAGGGCGGCGTCGTCGCTCTGGGCGGCCAGTGCCTGGGCCCAGTACAGGGTCAGGTAGAAATGGCTGCCGCGGTTGTCGATGCCACCGACTTTACGTGAAGGCGACTTGTTGGTGTCCAGGAACTTGCCGGTTGCTTGGTCCAGGGTGTTGGCCAGGACCTTGGCGCGTGGGTTGTCGTAGGTGTTGCCCAGGTGCTCCAAGGAAGCGGCAAGGGCCAGGAATTCACCCAGCGAATCCCAACGCAGGAAGTTCTCTTCTACCAACTGCTGCACGTGCTTGGGTGCCGAACCGCCAGCGCCGGTTTCGAACAGGCCGCCGCCATTCATCAGCGGCACGATCGACAGCATTTTGGCGCTGGTGCCCAGCTCCATGATCGGGAACAGGTCGGTCAGGTAGTCGCGCAGCACGTTGCCGGTCACCGAAATGGTGTCCTTGCCTTCGCGAATACGGGCCAGGGAGAACTTGATGGCGTCGACCGGTGCCAGTACACGAATGTCCAGGCCAGTGGTGTCGTGGTCCTTCAGGTACTTCTGCACTTTTTCGATCATCACGCCGTCGTGGGCGCGAGCCGGGTCCAGCCAGAACACCGCCGGGGTGTTGCTCAGGCGGGCGCGATTGACGGCTAGTTTGACCCAGTCCTGGATCGGCGCGTCTTTGGTCTGGCACATGCGGAAGATGTCACCGGCTTCGACGTTTTGCTCCAGCACAACAGTGCCTTTGCCATCGACCACACGCACCACGCCATCGGCCTGGATCTGGAAGGTCTTGTCGTGGGAGCCGTATTCCTCGGCTTTCTGTGCCATCAGGCCGACGTTCGGTACGCTGCCCATGGTGGTCGGGTCAAAGGCGCCGTTGGCTTTGCAGTCTTCGATGGTGGCTTGGTAGATACCGGCGTAGCAGCGATCCGGGATGATCGCCTTGGCATCCTGCAGCTCACCGGCAGTGTTCCACATCTTGCCCGAGTCACGAATCATCGCGGGCATCGAGGCGTCGACGATGACGTCGCTCGGCACGTGCAGGTTGGTGATGCCCTTGTCGGAGTTGACCATCGCCAAGGCTGGGCGCTGAGCGTACAGGGCCTTGATGTCGGCTTCGATCTCAGCCTGCTTCTCGGCAGGCAGGTCCTTGATGCGAGCGTACAGGTCGCCGATGCCGTTGTTGGCATTGAAGCCTACTTCAGCCAGCGCTGCGGCGTGCTTGGCCAGCACGTCGTTGTAGAACTCTTCGACGATGACACCGAACATGATTGGGTCGGAAACCTTCATCATGGTCGCTTTGAGGTGTACCGACAGCAGCACGCCAGAAGCCTTGGCGTCGGCGATCTGTTCGGCGATGAAGGCTTTCAGGGCCTTGCGGCTCATGGTGGCGCAGTCGACGATTTCGGCAGCCTTGACCGCAGTCTTGGCTTTGAGCACGGTGGTGCTGCCATCTTTGGCGACCAGCTCGATGCGCAGGTTGTCGTCAGCTTCGATCAGCGCGGCTTTTTCACTGCCGTAGAAGTCGCCGTTGCTCATGTGTGCAACGTGCGATTTGGAGTCGGCGGCCCAGGCGCCCATTTTGTGCGGGTGCTTGCGAGCGTAGTTCTTGACCGACAGCGGTGCGCGGCGGTCGGAGTTGCCCTCGCGCAGCACCGGGTTGACGGCAGAGCCTTTGATGCGATCGTAGCGAGCGCGGGACTCTTTTTCGGCCTCGGTGGCAGGCTCGTCGGCGTAGTCGGGAATGTTGAAGCCTTTGCCTTGCAGCTCCTTGATCGCGGCTTTGAGCTGCGGTACCGAGGCGCTGATGTTCGGCAGTTTGATGATGTTTGCTTCAGGGGTGGTAGCCAGCTGGCCCAGTTCCGCCAGGTGATCGCCTACTTGCTTCTCTGCGCCCAGTTGCTCCGGGAAGGCGGCGAGGATACGGCCAGCCAGGGAGATGTCGCGGGTTTCGACGGCGATGTCAGCGCAAGCTGTGAAAGCTTCGATGATCGGCAGCAGCGAGTAGGTGGCGAGGGCGGGGGCTTCGTCGGTGAAGGTATAGATGATCTTGGAACGGGTGGGCATGCGGGTTAACTCTCTGTGTGCTGAGCGTGCTCGAGTCTCGTGTTGCGCAGGGTAGGCGCATCGCCCTGGCAACGCCATGAGCGGAAAGTCGAGAGGCTGCGAGCTGTGATGGTGGATGCATCAGTCGAGCGTCAAGTGCTGGGGTGCGGTAACAGCCCAGGCTTCATGGCCATCGCTGGCCAAGGGCGAGCCGCATTTTCCAAGGGTTCGCCCCAGTGACCCTTCGGTCGCGGCGCAGTATATCAAACCATTTGGGCTATTCAGCAAGGCGAAGTGACATCGGCGCCATTTATAAGACCAAAGACGTACGGGCAATGTGGTGAGTTGTCGCAGTGCTTGCACCGTGGCGGATGTGGTTTAGGCTCAGTGGGATCGCATGATGTCCAACCACACCCGACAGCGGAGTAGTGCAAGCATGGGATACCAGAAAATCAAGGTTCCGACCGACGGCGCCAAGATAACAGTCAATGCGGACCATTCGCTCAACGTGCCTGACAATCCGATCATTCCCTACATCGAGGGCGATGGCATCGGCGTCGACGTCTCGCCAGTGATGATCAAGGTAGTCGATGCCGCCGTGCAGAAAGCCTACGGTGGCAAGCGCAAGATCGCCTGGATGGAGGTTTACGCTGGCGAAAAAGCTACCCAGGTGTATGACCAGGACACTTGGTTGCCACAGGAAACCCTGGAGGCGGTGAAAGATTACGTGGTTTCGATCAAAGGCCCGTTGACCACCCCGGTTGGCGGTGGCATCCGTTCGCTCAACGTAGCTTTGCGCCAGCAGTTGGACCTCTATGTTTGCCTGCGCCCGGTGCTCTGGTTCGAGGGTGTGCCGAGCCCGGTGAAAAAGCCTGGCGACGTCGACATGGTGATCTTTCGCGAAAACTCCGAGGACATCTATGCCGGTATCGAATGGAAGGCCGGTTCGCCTGAAGCGAACAAGGTGATCAAGTTCCTCAAGGAGGAAATGGGTGTCACCAAGATCCGTTTCGATCAGGACTGCGGCATCGGCGTGAAGCCGGTTTCCCGCCAGGGGACCCAGCGCTTGGTGCGCAAGGCCTTGCAGTACGTGGTGGACAACGATCGCGAATCGCTGACGCTGGTGCACAAAGGCAACATCATGAAGTTCACCGAAGGCGCCTTCAAAGACTGGGGCTACGAAGTGGCGCGCGATGAGTTTGGTGCCGAACTACTCGATGGCGGCCCTTGGATGAAATTCAAGAACCCCAAGAGCGGCCGCGAAGTCATCGTCAAGGATGCCATCGCCGACGCCATGCTTCAGCAGATTCTGCTGCGCCCAGCCGAATATGACGTAATCGCCACCCTCAACCTCAATGGCGACTACCTTTCCGATGCACTGGCAGCCGAGGTGGGGGGGATCGGCATTGCGCCTGGCGCAAACCTCTCCGACACCGTAGCGATGTTCGAGGCCACCCACGGCACTGCGCCCAAATATGCCGGGCAGGACAAGGTCAACCCGGGTTCGGTGATTCTTTCGGCGGAAATGATGCTGCGCCACATGGGCTGGACGGAAGCTGCCGACCTGATCATCAAGGGCACCAACGGGGCAATTGCCGCCAAGACCGTGACGTACGACTTCGAGCGGTTGATGGAGGGGGCCACGTTGGTGGGCAGCTCAGGTTTTGGCGATGAAATGATCAAGCATATGTAAGCGAACGTAAAACCGATCGCCCCTCACTGAAGGGGCAATCGGTTGTTTCGTCTATCTGCAGGGAAGGGGGGTCAGATTTGTACGGTCTCGCCCTCGGCTCGGCCAACCGTCTTGGCGGCTGCGGCTGCGTCCATGATTTTGATCGCGTGCAGGCCCTTGGGGCCTTGAACGATCTCGAACTCCACGCACTGGCCGGCTTTGAGCGTCTTGTAGCCGTCCATCATGATCGCCGTATAGTGGGCGAACAAGTCCTCGGATTTGCCCTCTTCATTGACGAATCCGTAGCCCTTGGCGTTGTTGAACCACTTGACTTTACCGCTTGCCATCCCTATGTCCCTCTGCAAAGGACTCCATCACTGGAGTATCATCCACTTCATCCGCATACGAACCCTGCGAAAAATCTGGTTGACTGCGCGGATCTTTATCGCCCACGGTGGGTTCTTATTGGTTGTAACACCGTTTTGCCGATAGTCAAGGTCAGGTGGCGCGTGCGCCAGCGGCCGCTGATGCAGTCAACCCACAACCTTAACCTGACGCTCATGATGAAATTCTTTCCATGCATGCACCTAGCGAGATTCGACTAACATTCAATCAGGATCGCCCGCAATCGAATGAGGACGACGGCTCAGGGCTTGCAGTTCAGGAAGCCAAGCCGATCCTGCAGGCGCCACCGATGTACAAGGTGGTTTTATTCAACGATGACTACACGCCAATGGATTTCGTCGTCGAAGTGCTCGAAACGTTCTTCAGTTTGAACCGCGAGCTGGCGACCAAGATCATGCTGACCGTCCACACCGAAGGGCGGGCAGTGTGCGGATTGTTTACCCGTGACATCGCCGAAACGAAGGCCATGCAGGTCAACCAATACGCCAGGGAAAGCCAGCATCCGCTACTCTGTGAAATCGAGAAGGACGGTTAATCGCCGACCACTTGGGTATGAGGTGAAGCTATGTTAAACCGCGAGCTCGAAGTCACCCTCAATCTTGCCTTCAAGGAGGCTCGTTCGAAGCGTCATGAATTCATGACCGTCGAACATCTGCTGCTGGCTCTCCTTGACAATGAGGCTGCTGCGACCGTTCTGCGCGCCTGTGGCGCCAATCTCGACAAACTCAAGCACGACCTGCAAGAGTTCATCGACTCCACTACCCCCTTGATCCCTGTCAACGACGAAGACCGTGAGACCCAGCCTACCCTGGGCTTCCAGCGCGTGCTGCAACGTGCCGTGTTCCACGTGCAAAGTTCCGGCAAGCGTGAAGTCACCGGTGCCAATGTGCTGGTGGCGATCTTCAGCGAGCAGGAAAGCCAGGCTGTGTTTCTGCTCAAGCAGCAAAGCGTGGCCCGTATCGATGTGGTCAACTACATTGCCCACGGCATCTCCAAGGTGCCTGGCCATGGTACGCATTCCGAGAATGACCAGGAGATGCAGGATGAAGAGGGTGGTGAAACGTCCTCTTCGAGCAACCCGTTGGACGCCTACGCCAGCAACCTGAACGAGCTGGCCCGGGCCGGGCGCATCGACCCGCTGGTGGGTCGCGAACAGGAAGTCGAGCGTGTGGCGCAGATTCTGGCGCGTCGGCGCAAGAACAACCCGCTGTTGGTGGGCGAAGCAGGCGTTGGCAAGACTGCCATCGCCGAAGGCCTGGCCAAACGGATCGTCGACGGCCAGGTGCCTGACCTGCTGGCCCAGAGTGTCGTCTACTCGTTGGATCTTGGTGCCTTGCTGGCCGGTACCAAGTACCGTGGCGACTTCGAGAAGCGCTTCAAGGCGCTGCTCGGAGAATTACGCAAACGCCCTCAGGCGATTCTGTTCATTGACGAAATTCACACCATCATCGGCGCTGGTGCGGCGTCCGGTGGGGTAATGGATGCGTCCAACCTGCTCAAGCCGCTGCTGTCGTCCGGTGAGATACGTTGCATCGGTTCGACCACCTTCCAGGAGTTTCGCGGCATCTTCGAGAAAGATCGCGCTCTGGCGCGGCGTTTCCAGAAGGTGGATGTAAGCGAGCCATCTGTGGAAGACACCGTCGGCATCCTGCGTGGCCTGAAAGGTCGTTTCGAGAGCCACCACAACATCGAGTACAGCGACGAGGCGTTGCGTGCTGCCGCCGAGCTGGCTTCACGCTACATCAATGACCGTCATATGCCAGACAAGGCCATCGATGTGATCGACGAGGCAGGCGCCTACCAGCGCCTGCAGCCTGAGGCCAGCCGGGTCAAGCGCATCGATGTGCCCCAGGTCGAGGACATTGTTGCCAAGATCGCGCGAATTCCACCTAAGCATGTCACCAGTTCCGACAAGGAATTGCTGCGTAACCTCGAGCGTGACCTCAAGCTGACCGTCTTCGGTCAGGACCAGGCCATCGACTCCTTGGCAACCGCGATCAAACTCTCCCGCGCAGGCCTCAAGTCGCCCGACAAGCCGGTTGGCTCGTTCCTGTTCGCCGGCCCTACCGGTGTGGGTAAAACCGAGGCGGCGCGTCAGCTGGCCAAGGCGCTGGGTGTGGAGCTGGTGCGCTTCGACATGTCCGAGTACATGGAGCGTCACACTGTGTCGCGCCTGATCGGTGCGCCTCCAGGTTACGTAGGGTTCGACCAGGGCGGTTTGTTGACCGAAGCGATCACTAAGCAACCGCACTGTGTGCTGCTGCTCGATGAGATCGAAAAGGCTCACCCAGAAGTCTTCAACCTGCTGTTGCAGGTTATGGACCACGGCACCCTGACCGACAACAACGGGCGCAAAGCCGATTTCCGTAACGTGATTTTGATCATGACCACCAATGCCGGCGCTGAAACCGCCGCGCGGGCGTCGATCGGCTTCACCCATCAGGACCATGCGTCCGATGCCATGGAGGTCATCCGTAAAAGCTTCACGCCGGAGTTCCGTAACCGTCTCGACACAATCATCCAGTTTGGCCGCCTGAGCACCGAGACGATCAAGAGCATCGTCGACAAGTTCCTCATCGAGCTGCAGGCGCAGTTGGAAGACAAGCGTGTGCTACTGGAGGTCAGCGATGCCGCGCGCGGCTGGCTGGCCGCCTCCGGCTACGACGTGCAGATGGGCGCGCGGCCGATGGCCCGGCTTATCCAGGACAAGATCAAGCGGCCGCTGGCTGAGGAGATCCTGTTTGGTGAGCTGGCCGAGCATGGCGGCGTAGTACACGTCGACCTGCGCGATGGCGAACTGGTGTTCGACTTCGAGACGACGGCTGAGGTTGCTTGATTGCAGGCTTGACGGCCTAGCGCGAGCTACTGAGGGGTCTGGTAGCCCCTCAGGAGCGCGCTGCTAGCGCCGATGACATGACGGATTGTCATAAGGCACAAAAAAGCCCGGCACTTGCCGGGCTTTTTCATGGCTAGAACTTAGCGCGCACGGTAGGTGATGCGGCCCTTGCTCAGGTCATATGGCGTCAGCTCGACGCGTACCTTGTCGCCAGTGAGAATACGGATGTAGTTCTTGCGCATCTTTCCGGAGATGTGCGCGGTTACGACGTGCCCGTTTTCCAACTCCACGCGGAACATGGTGTTGGGCAGGGTGTCGACGACAGTGCCTTCCATTTCGAAGCTGTCTTCTTTCGACATGCAGTAGTGCCCTCGGATCCAGTGTTGGCCCGACGCATCACAGCACCGGGCAAAAAAGTGGCGTGGATTATGCCCGAAAACTGTGTGTCAAGCCAATGCTTTCAGTTAAGGGTGACCCAGCGCTGATTTATCAACAACTCGATAGGCCGATACTGTGTCTTGTAGTTCATTTTCTTGCAGTTTTTGATCCAATAGCCCAGATAGACCGCTTCAAGGCCCTGGCGCAGGGCTTCGGTGATCTGCCATAGAATTGCAAAACGCCCCAGGCTGCGCCGCTCCTCGTCGGGCTCATAGAAGGTATAGACCGCCGACAGGCCGTTGGGCAGGAGGTCGCATACCGCTACAGCCAGTAACCTGCCCTGCAGGCGGAATTCGTAGAACCAGCAAAATGGCAAGTCACGGACCAGGAAGGTTGAAAACTGGTCGCGGCTTGGCGGGTACATGTCACCATCGGCGTGGCGGGTCTCTATATAGCGCCGGTAAAGATCGAAATACTCTTCTCTGAACGCTGGTCGTGCAGCCGTGACGGTCAAGTCGGTGTTTCGCTTGAGAATGCGCCGCTGCTGGCGGTTGGGGATGAATCGCTCAGCAGGAATGCGCGCTGGCACGCAAGCATTGCAGTTCTGGCAGTGTGGGCGGTACAGATGGTCGCCGCTGCGACGAAAACCCATTTCAGACAGATCGGCGTATACGTGCACGTCCATCGGCTGGCTGGGGTCAAGGAACAGGGTGGTCGCCTGCTCATCCGGCAGGTAGCTGCAGGAGTGGGGTTGAGTGGCATAAAACTTCAACCGCGCCAGCTCTGTCATGATCAACCCCTCGATGAGACGATGCTTTAAGTGTAAGCCAGCTGGCAAAACTCGCCTAGCGAACCCAGCTGGCGCTGTTGGGCTGATCGAGGTGTTGGGCCAGATAGTCGGCGAAACGAGCCCGGCTGATGGCGCGGGCGCCGAGGCTGTGTAGATGATTGGTCGGCATTTGGCAATCGATCAGCACAAAGCCGGCTTGGCGCAAATGCTCGACCAGCGTCACGAAGCCCACCTTGGAGGCATTGTCGGCGCGGCTGAACATCGACTCGCCAAAAAACAGCTGGCCTATCGCCAGGCCATAAAGCCCGCCTACCAGCTCGTCACCCTCACGCACCTCCACCGAATGGGCGATGCCGCGGCGGTGCAGCTCACAGTAGGCATCGCGCATGGTGTCGGTGATCCAGGTGCCGTCGGCATAATCGCGTGGGGCTGCGCAGGCGGCTATCACAGCAGGGAAATCGCTGTCGAAGGTGACCTGGTAACGGCCTTGGCGCATCAGCTTTGCCAGCGAACGGGAAACATGCAGCTCGTCGGGGAACAACACCGTGCGCGGGTCGGGTGACCACCAGAGAATGGGCTGGCCATCTTGGTACCAGGGGAAGCAGCCATGTCGATAAGCTTGCTCCAGGCGTTCGGGGCTCAGGTCACCGCCTGCAGCGAGCAGGCCATTGGGATCGTGCAGGGCCTTTTCCAGTGGTGGAAAGGTCAGCGAGTCGCGGGTCAGCCAGGTGAGCATGGTCAATCGTGCGGTGGGGGAGGGGAGAGGGCAGCATGGCGCGGTGGGCTTGCCGGGTCAATGCTGGCAGGTGCTCAGAGGGGGGACGAAGGCGCCACATAGACAATTTCGGACACATTCAAGGTATTACAGGCACCATCGGCCACATTTGCTGTCACACCTGTGCAAAAACACAGCATAAGCCTTTGTCACGAAAGAAAATGCATGCTCAAATTGCACCTATATGAAAGTCGCCCCCTCTCAAGCTCCATACGGCGCGCCGTCATGGCAGCTGGCGGGCAGTAATGTTAAAAGTAGTGGTTCGTTGGCCAGGCACTGGCCGATCACTACTGGACGCGCAGCACGCGCAGGAATAGACGCGTTTTGAAGAAATCCACCGCAACTCCAGCTCCTTTGCCCGTGCCTCTGTGGCGGCAGCAGCTGCATTACCGTCTCAAGGAAGGTGCGTTGATCGCAGTTGGCGCCCTGTGCCTGTACCTGTGGATGGCACTGCTGACCTACGACACGGCGGACCCAGGCTTCAGCCACACCAGCAACATCGATCAGGTGCAGAATGCCGCTGGGCGTGCCGGCGCGTACTTTGCCGACATCCTGTTCATGGTGCTGGGCTATTTTGCCTACATCTTCCCGTTGCTGCTGGCGATCAAGACTTGGCAGATCTTCCGCGAGCGCCATCAGCCCTGGCAGTGGAGCGGTTGGTTGTTTTCCTGGCGGCTGATCGGCCTGGTATTTCTGGTGTTGTCGGGGGCGGCCCTGGCGCACATTCACTTCCACCCACCTGCGAGCCTGCCGTTTTCCGCAGGCGGCGCGCTGGGGGAGAGCCTTGGCGATCTGGCTCGCAGCCTGCTGAACGTGCAGGGCAGTACGCTGATGTTCATAGCGTTGTTCCTGTTCGGCCTGACCGTTTTCACTGATCTGTCGTGGTTCAAAGTGATGGACATGACCGGCAAGATCACCCTGGATTTGTTCGAGTGGGTGCAGGGGGCTGCTAGCCGCTGGTGGGAGGCACGCAACGAGCGCAAGCGCCTGGAGGCGCAGTTGCGTGAAGTGGACGAGCCGGTGTTCGACCTGGGTGCGAAGGCCACGGACAAGCGCGAGCCCGCCAAGCCGGCGCTGCGCGAGCGTATCTTCAAACGTGAAGAGGCATCGGCCCAGCCGAGTGAACCGCGTGAGCCAACCCTTGCCCGTGAACCTGCAGTGCCTCGCGAGCCTGCTCCGAGTCGCGAGCCGGTGGTGCCTCGTGAGCCAACTATTCGCCGCGAGCAACCAGCAACCGTTCCGACCATCGTGCCGCCCACCGAAGCTAGGGCGCCGGAGCCGAGCAAACGGGTGATCAAGGAAAAGCAGGCGCCAGTGTTCGTCGATAGCGCTGTGGAAGGCACCTTGCCGTCGATCTCCATCCTGGACCCTGCCGAGCAGAAGAAGATCGAGTACTCCCCCGAGTCCCTGGCAGGCGTCGGCCAGTTGCTGGAGATCAAGCTCAAAGAATTCGGTGTGGAAGTGTCTGTGGACTCTATCCACCCAGGGCCGGTGATTACCCGTTACGAAATCCAGCCTGCCGCAGGCGTCAAGGTCAGCCGCATCGCCAACCTGGCCAAGGACCTGGCGCGGTCGCTGGCGGTGACCAGCGTGCGGGTGGTCGAAGTGATCCCCGGTAAAACCACGGTAGGTATCGAAATCCCTAACGAAAATCGGCAGATGGTGCGCTTCTCGGAAGTACTCGCTACGCCGCAGTACGACGAGCAGAAGTCCCCCGTCACCTTGGCCCTTGGCCACGACATCGGCGGCAAGCCGGTGATCACCGACCTAGCCAAGATGCCGCACCTGCTGGTGGCCGGTACCACCGGTTCTGGTAAGTCGGTCGGCGTGAACGCCATGATCCTGTCGATCCTGTTCAAGTCGAGCCCGGAAGACGCGCGACTGATCATGATCGACCCGAAAATGCTCGAACTGTCGATCTACGAGGGCATCCCGCACCTGCTCTGCCCAGTAGTCACTGACATGAAAGATGCTGCCAACGCCCTGCGCTGGAGCGTGGCGGAGATGGAGCGGCGCTACAAGCTGATGGCGGCGATGGGTGTGCGTAACCTGGCCGGGTTCAACCGCAAGGTCAAGGACGCCCAGGATGCTGGCGAGATCATCCACGATCCTCTGTATCGCCGGGAGAGCATGGAAGACGAGCCGCCCGCTCTGAAAACCTTGCCGACCATCGTGGTGGTGGTCGACGAGTTCGCCGACATGATGATGATCGTCGGCAAGAAGGTCGAAGAGCTGATCGCCCGTATCGCCCAGAAGGCGCGCGCGGCCGGTATTCATCTGATCCTCGCCACCCAGCGCCCTTCCGTGGACGTGATCACCGGTTTGATCAAGGCCAACATTCCGACCCGTATGGCGTTCCAGGTGTCGAGTAAAATCGACTCGCGGACCATCATCGACCAAGGTGGCGCCGAGCAGTTGCTGGGTCACGGCGATATGCTGTACATGCCACCGGGCACCAGCCTGCCTATCCGTGTGCACGGCGCGTTCGTCTCGGACGACGAGGTGCACCGCGTGGTCGAGGCTTGGAAATTGCGCGGCGCGCCCGATTACAACGACGACATTCTCAACGGTGTGGAAGAAGCCGGCAGTGGTTTTGAGGGTGGCGGCGGCGGCGATGGTGACGATGCCGAAACCGATGCGCTGTATGATGAGGCGGTACAATTTGTTCTGGAAAGCCGCCGTGCCTCGATTTCCGCAGTGCAGCGCAAGCTCAAGATTGGTTACAACCGAGCAGCGCGCATGATCGAGTCCATGGAAATGGCCGGCGTGGTCACCCCGATGAACAGCAACGGCTCGCGGGAAGTGATAGCCCCAGGCGGCCCGCGCGACTGATCAATATCCTGCCGGGCGCCAACGGTGGCGCCTGGCCTTTTCAATGCTCAATGAGGATTCCCATGCGCGCGATTCGCATGCTGTTGGTTTCTGCCCTGACCCTGGGCTCGGTTACTGCTTATGCCGGTGAGCAAGACGTACAACGCCTGACCCAGCTGTTGGAAAAGTCCCAGACCATCGAGGCCAATTTCTCCCAGCTGACCCTGGACGCTGGCGGCACCAGCCTGCAGGAAACCACCGGCAAGATGGTCGTGCAACGTCCCGGCCTGTTTTACTGGCACACCAACGCGCCACAGGAGCAGTTGGTGGTGTCCGATGGCAAAAATGTGACCCTTTGGGACCCGGACCTGGAACAGGCTACCGTCAAGAAGCTGGACCAGCGCCTGAATCAGACCCCGGCACTGCTATTGTCCGGTGATGTTTCGAAGATCAGTCAGAGCTTCGATATCACCTCCAAGCAGCAAGGCGAAGTGATGGACTTCACCCTCAAGCCTAAGACCAAGGACACATTGTTCGACTCGTTGCGTGTGTCGTTCCGCAAAGGCCTCATCAATGACATGCAACTGGTCGACGGTGTCGGCCAGCGTACCAATATCCTGTTCAATGGCGTCAAGGCCAACCAGGCGGTGCCGGCCAATCAATTCAGGTTCGACATCCCCAAAGGTGCCGACGTCATCAGGGAGTAAGCAGAGCTCGCCATGGACCTGTTTCGAAGCGAACCCGTCGCCCAGCCTCTGGCCGCTCGCCTGCGCCCGTCCAATCTGGACGAGTACGTTGGTCAGGAGCACCTGCTGGCGCGTGGCAAACCGCTGCGCGAGGCGCTGGAGCAGGGTGCGCTGCACTCGATGATTTTCTGGGGCCCGCCTGGGGTGGGTAAGACTACGCTGGCGCGCTTACTGGCGCAGTTTTGCGATGCGCACTTTGAGACAGTGTCGGCGGTGCTGGCCGGGGTCAAAGAGATCCGCCAGGCTGTCGAAGTGGCCAAGCAGCAGGCCGGCCAGTACGGCCGGCGGACCATTCTGTTCGTCGATGAAGTGCATCGCTTCAACAAATCCCAGCAAGATGCTTTCCTGCCGTACGTGGAGGATGGCACGTTGCTGTTCATCGGCGCCACCACCGAAAACCCGTCGTTCGAGTTGAACAATGCGCTGCTCTCGCGGGCGCGGGTGTACGTACTCAAGAGCCTGGACGAGGCAGCACTGCGCAAGTTGGTCGATCGCGCCCTGAATGAAGAGCGCGGGCTGGGCAAGCACAACCTGCGCGTTGGCGACGAAGCATTCAAGATGCTGATGGCCGCTGCCGATGGCGATGGCCGTCGGATGCTGAACTTTCTGGAAAATGCCTCCGACCTTGCTGAGGATGGCAGCGAGATCGACGTGCAGATGCTGCAAAGCCTGCTCGGTGACAGCCGCCGCCGGTTCGACAAGGGGGGCGAGGCGTTCTACGACCAGATTTCAGCGCTGCACAAAGCGGTGCGCGGCTCCAACCCCGACGGCGCACTCTACTGGTTTGCGCGCATGCTCGACGGCGGCTGTGACCCTCTGTACATCGCCCGGCGCGTGGTGCGCATGGCTAGCGAGGACATTGGCAACGCCGACCCTCGCGCCCTGAGCCTTTGCCTGGCCGCCTGGGATGTGCAGGAGCGCCTCGGCAGCCCAGAGGGCGAATTGGCGGTGGCCCAGGCCATCACCTACATTGCCTGCGCGCCGAAGAGCAACGCAGTCTATGTCGGTTTCAAGACCGCTTTGCGCGAAGCGGCTGAACACGGCTCGCTGGAAGTGCCGCTGCACCTGCGTAACGCCCCTACCAAGCTGATGAAGCAACTGGGATATGGCGATGAATATCGTTACGCCCACGACGAGCCCGATGCTTATGCGGCCGGTGAAGATTACTTCCCGGAGGCGCTCGAGCCTCGGCAGTATTATCAGCCCGTCCCACGGGGCCTGGAATTGAAGATCGGTGAGAAGCTGCGTCACCTGGCTGAACTCGACCGCAACAGCCCTCGCCAGCGGAGAAAAACGTGATTGCATTGATTGCCGCGGTGAGCGCGGGCGGTATCTGCGGCACCTTGCTGCGCTTTGCCACCACCAATTGGGTCGCGGCTCACTGGCCACGGCACTTTTACCTCGGTACGCTGGCGGTCAACCTGGTGGGTTGCCTACTGATTGGCCTGCTGTATGGACTGTTTCTGCACAAACCGCTCGTGCCAGTAGAACTGCGCGCTGGCTTGATCGTTGGCTTCCTCGGTGGGCTGACGACATTTTCCTCTTTCTCGCTCGATACCGTGCGCCTGCTGGAAAGTGGCCAAGTGCCCCTTGCCTTGGGCTATACCAGTATCAGCGTGGTAGGCGGGCTACTGGCCACCTGGGCCGGCCTGTCTTTGACCCGTTTCTGAACCAACACCTACTTATAACGAGAGAACGATATGCTCGATTCCAAACTGTTACGCGGCCAACTTCAGGAAGTGGCAGATCGCCTGGCCTCCCGTGGCTTCAGCCTGGATGTCGCGCGCATCGAATCACTGGAAGAGCGCCGCAAGGCGGTGCAGACCCGCACCGAGCAGCTGCAGGCCGAGCGTAATGCCCGTTCCAAGTCGATCGGCCAAGCCAAGGCCAAGGGTGAAGACATTGCTCCGCTGATGGCTGATGTCGAGCGCATGGCCAATGAACTGGCTGCCGGTAAAACCGAATTGGACGGTATTCAGGCCGAGCTGGACAGCATTTTGCTGACCATTCCGAACCTGCCGGACGCCAGTGTGCCGGTCGGTGCCAGCGAAGACGATAACGTTGAGGTGCGCCGTTGGGGTACCCCAGCAGTATTCGATTTCGACATCAAAGACCACGTGGCTTTGGGCGAAATCAGTGGGGGCCTTGACTTCGAGGCTGCGGCCAAGCTGTCCGGCGCGCGTTTTGCCGTACTGCGTGGGCCGATTGCGCGCCTGCATCGCGCGCTGGCTCAGTTCATGATCAACCTGCACACCGGCGAGCACGGCTACGAAGAGCACTACACGCCCTACCTGGTACAGGCCCCGGCCCTGCAGGGCACCGGCCAGTTGCCGAAGTTCGAGGAAGATCTGTTCAAGATCACCCGCGAAGGTGAAGCTGACTTCTACCTGATCCCCACCGCCGAAGTGTCGCTGACCAATCTGGTCGCGGAGCAGATTCTCGATGCCAAGCAGCTGCCGTTGAAGCTTGTCGCTCACACCCCATGCTTCCGTAGCGAAGCCGGCGCCTCGGGCCGTGATACGCGCGGCATGATTCGCCAGCACCAGTTCGATAAGGTCGAGATGGTGCAGGTGGTGGAGCCGTCCAAGTCCATGGAGGCTCTTGAAGGCCTTACCGCCAACGCCGAGCGCGTGCTGCAGTTGCTTGAGCTGCCATACCGCGTACTGGCGCTGTGCACCGGCGACATGGGCTTTGGTGCAGTCAAGACCTACGACCTCGAGGTGTGGGTGCCTAGCCAAGGCAAATACCGCGAAATCAGCTCCTGCTCCAACTGCGGTGATTTCCAGGCCCGCCGCATGCAAGCCCGCTGGCGCAACCCGGAAACCGGCAAGCCTGAGCTGGTGCATACCCTCAACGGTTCCGGCTTGGCCGTAGGGCGTACGTTGGTGGCGGTACTGGAAAATTATCAGCAGGCTGACGGCTCGATTCGCGTACCGGATGTGCTCAAGCCCTATATGGGCGGCGTTGAGGTCATCCGCTAAATGGAATACCTGCCGCTGTTCCACAAACTGCAGGGCGGCCGAGTGTTGGTCGTCGGCGGGGGTGAGATAGCCTTACGTAAAGCGCGTCTGCTGGCCGACGCCGGTGCGGTGCTGCGCGTAGTGGCGCCGGATGTCGATGGTCAGTTGGCTGCATTGGCGCGGGAAGGTGGCGGTGAGGTGTTGGTGCGCGGTTATCTGGCGGCCGACTTGGTCGGATGTCGGCTGGTGATCGCGGCTACCGATGACGCAGCGCTCAACGCCCAGGTGTCGGCCGATGCGCAGGCGGTGAGCCTGCCGGTCAACGTGGTGGATGCCCCGGCCCTGTGCACGGTGATCTTCCCGGCTATCGTCGACCGCTCACCCTTGGTGATCGCAGTTTCCAGCGGCGGCGATGCGCCCGTGTTGGCGCGGTTGATTCGCGCCAAGCTGGAAGCCTGGATCCCGGCTGCCTACGGCGAATTGGCCGGGCTGGCTGCGCGCTTCCGGCACAAGGTGAAAACCTTGTATCCAGACGTGAATCAGCGTCGTGGCTTCTGGGAAACCGTATTCCAGGGGCCAATTGCCGAGCGTCAACTGGCCGGGCAGGGCGCCGAAGCTGAGCGTCTGCTGCAAGCGATGGTGGAGGGTGCGCCCGTGCAGCAAGGCGGGGAAGTGTACCTGGTGGGAGCAGGGCCGGGCGACCCGGACTTGCTGACCTTCCGTGCCCTGCGCCTGATGCAGCAGGCCGACGTGGTGCTGTATGACCGGCTGGTGGCCCCAGCCATCATCGACATGTGCCGACGCGATGCCGAGCGTATTTATGTGGGCAAGCGCCGCGCCGACCACTCCGTGCCCCAGGAGCAGATAAACCGCCTGCTGGTCGATCTTGCCCAACAGGGCAAACGCGTTCTGCGCCTCAAAGGTGGCGATCCGTTCATATTTGGCCGGGGCGGCGAAGAAATCGAGGAGTTGGCGGAACACGGCATCCCGTTCCAGGTGGTGCCAGGTATCACCGCCGCAAGCGGTTGCTCCGCTTATGGCGGCATTCCGCTGACTCACCGCGACCATGCTCAGTCGGTGCGTTTTGTCACCGGCCACCTCAAGGACGGCACCAGCAACTTGCCGTGGAATGATCTGGTAGCCCCGGCTCAGACGCTGGTGTTCTACATGGGGTTGGTTGGGTTGCCCACCATTTGCGCCGAGCTGATACGCCATGGAAGGGCCGCTAGTACCCCAGCTGCGCTGGTGCAACAAGGGACGACTCGCAATCAACGGGTGTTCACCGGCACCCTGGCTGATCTACCGCAATTGGTGGCGCAGCACGAGGTGCATGCGCCGACTCTGGTGATCGTTGGTGAAGTGGTACAACTGCGCGAGAAGCTGGCGTGGTTTGAAGGTGCACAGAACAGCTAAGCACGTTGGGGCTGCCCGGCAGCCCCTTTGTCTCAACGCTGCCAGATGCCCTTGCCCATCATCTGCTCCCGATCATGGGGGAGGCCAAAGTCTTGCAATGGGCCTTTAGGCACGATGCCATTGGGGTTGATGGTCTTGTGGCTCATGTAATAGTGCTTCTGGATATGCTCCATGTTCACCGTCCCTGCCACACCCGGCCACTGATACAGCTCACGCAGCCAGTTTGACAGATTGTGGTAGTCGCTCAAGCGGCGCAAGTTGCACTTGAAGTGCCCGTGATACACAGCATCGAAACGCACCAGGGTGGTGAAAAGGCGTACATCGGCTTCGGTCAGGTACTCGCCCGCCAGGTAGCGGTTTCGACCGAGTAATGCTTCGAGATGGTCCAGTTCGTTGAACACGTCATCGAATGCCGTCTCGTAGGCGTCTTGTGTGGTGGCAAAGCCTGCGCGGTACACGCCGTTGTTGATTGCCGGGTAGATGCGTTCATTTAGCGCTTCGATGGCCGGGCGCAATGGCTCGGGATACAGGTCCAGTCTGTTGCCGGTCAGCTCGTTAAATGCACTGTTGAATATGCGGATGATCTCCGCCGACTCGTTGTTGACGATGCGCTTTTCCTTTTTGTCCCACAGTACGGGCACGGTGACGCGGCCAGTATAGTGTGGGTCGTCTTGGGTATAGCGCTGGTGCAGGTACTGAAGGCCGTCGAGGTGGTCGCCGCTTGAGCCTTGCTGCTGGTCGAAAGTCCAGCCATGGTCGAGCATAAGCCAACTGACCACTGATACGTCGATCAACGGTTCCAGGCCTTTCAGGGCGCGAACGATGAGCGTACGGTGTGCCCAGGGGCAGGCCAGCGAAACATACAGGTGGTAGCGACCGGCTTCAGGGGCGGGCAGGGCGTTGCGGCGCTGAGCACTCTCGCGTTTGAAGGTGCCGTCTTTGCCATTGTCATACCACTGGTCCTGCCAGTGGCCGTCGATCAAAAGGCCCATGATGAGCTCCTCGGAAACAGTACTGTTTGTCGTTGGAGCTCAGTCTAGGGAAAGTCGTTCGAACAACTAGCGCAAATACTGCCAGGTTAGTATCTAGTTTTTCGATTGGTTCCGTGCGGCCCAATAGCTGTGGGCGGTTGCGAAAGCCTGCTCGCGATTTTCCCCAAGGCCACGCAAGGCTAAAGCCATTGTCGCGACCACGGCCATTTCACCGTAGCTGTCCTGAGCTTCACCGCGCCAAACAGCGAGCAGGTGCTCAGGCTGCAGGCTTGGCGGTTTGACATGGCGGCGTTCACTCAGCGCTGGCCATTCCTCGTCCCAAGCCTGGCCGTCACGTGCACCGTAAAGATGGCTGATGACGTCAGGATTGACCTCGATTTCGCCGCCGTCGCCTTTGATCACTATGGCATGATCTCCAAGCAGACGGCTCGCCTCACGGTGCACTGCCTGATAACCGGGGTGGAAGATGCTCTGCAGGCCGCAGCGGGCGTTCAGCGGGTTCAGCACGCGGGCCAGGGAATGAATGGGCGAGCGCAGGCCCAGGGTGTTACGCAGATCGATCATCCGCTGCAACTGCGGGGCCCAGTCGTGCAAGGGCGCAAAGGCAAGGTGCTGCTGGTCCAAGGCCTGGTTGACGGCAGCCCAGTCGCGGCACAGCGGGATCTTGAGCAATGCCAGTAGCTGTTCGGTGTACATGCGCCCGGCAGTATGCGCACCGCCACCATGCATCAAAATACGCACGCCATTGGTTGCCAGGCACTTGGCACTGAGCAGGTACCAAGGCAAGTGACGCTTTTTGCCCGCATAGGTAGGCCAGTCGATATCAACGGCAATGCGCGGCGCCTGCAATTGAGCACGCAGGGCCTCGGTGAAGCCGGCAAGCTCTTCGGCGCTTTCTTCCTTGTGGCGCAGCAGCATCAGAAAGGCACCCAGCTGAGTGTCTTCGACTTTTCCTTCGAGCAGCAATGTCATGGCGGCCCGAGCTTCTTCGCGAGTCAGCCCGCGGGCGCCACGTTTGCCTTTGCCGAGTATGCGCACGAATTCGGCGAAGGGGTGTTCAGCCGGTGTTTCCAGAGTCAGAGGGCGCAGATCGGTCATATGCAATTGGTCGGCTTGGGCAGGCCTGCCAGCTTGGCAGCCAGTTTGGCAGGGGTGCCGTTGAATAGGCGGTTAAGATGCGGGCTATTGCCTTTTTCAGCGCCCAGCTTGAGCGCGGCGTATTTGATCAATGGGCGAGTAGCCGGCGACAGTTGGTATTCGTCGTAGAACAGGCGTAGTAAATCCAGTATCTCCCAATGATCGGCGGTCAGAGCAATGCCCTCGCGCTCGGCCAGGACCTCGGCCACAGGGCGCGACCAGTCTTGCAGGTCGACCAAAAAGCCTTCCTTGTCCAAGGCGATATTGCGTTCGCCAACGTTCAGGGTGCTCATAGCCAACTATTGACCTTGTAAAATTGCAGCGACAGTTCAACGAAGGCTGGGTAATCCACCGCCTGGGCCAAGGTGCTGCTGACGCCACGGGCTTGCATGTCCTCTTCGAGGGCAAACAGTCGGTCTGGCAGGTTAGCAGCCTGCAACTGGCGGTAAGCGTCGCTGCCCTCGCGCAGGCCATAGACCGCATCGCCGCACAGGAGCACGCCGTCATCAGCGCCCAACAAGCGCAAGCAGCTGTTCAGGCGCTCGTCGCCGAAAGGAGAATGCGATAGAACATGCAGGGTTGCCATCAAAGCGTCACCACCTGGTCAAAACGGGCAATCAAGGCTTTTAATTCGTCATCGTCCAATGCCTGTACCGACAGCTCCAAGCCATCTGCGCTTAGGCCGCGGCGGGCGAGGCTGTGCTGGCAGGCGTACAATTGCTCGACGCCAAACATCGGCAGTGCCTGAAGGTTGGCGGCGAGGTTCTTCTGCTGAACGGCCGCTGGCTGTTGAGCGGGCATCAGTTGCAATACCCCGTCATCAAGAAACAACATGGCCAACGGCAAGTCGAATGCCCCGCCAGCCAGGGCAATGTCCAGCGCTTCGCGCGCGGATGGGCCGCTCCAAGGTGCCTGCCGGCTGATGATCAACATGGACTTGGCCATTTCAGTCACCTCCGAAGCAGACCAGACGGTCGGCGTTTTGCGCGGCTTCATGCAGCTGGCCGAGGCCCGATAGCTCCCACGGCTGGTGCAGGTTTACTGCCGGGCGCTGGTAGCGGCTGGCCTCGGCTTCGTCGAGCACGCCACGGCGCAGGGCGGCAGCGATGCACACTACCGCGTCAAGACGGTTGTTTTCGACGAAGGTACGCCACTGGCCGGCGATATCCTGCTCATCCTGAGGCACGACCACGTTGGACGAAGCGTTGTGCACGCCGTCCTGATAAAAGAACAGCCGGGCAATTTCATGCCCGCCAGCCAGCGCCGCCTCGGCAAAACGCAGGGCGCGGCGCGAGGAGGGCGCATGGGCAGGGGAAAAAACCGCGATAGCGAATTTCATGGGCAACTCATGCTGAATAATGCCGCCATGATAAAGCAAAAAGCCCGCGCAAGTGGGCGCAGGCTTTGTCGATTGGGCTGGCGTGGATCAGGCGTTATCGTTGCTCTGCGGCAGGAACCAGTTCAGCAACAGGGCGCAGATACCCCCGGTCGCAACGCCTGACTCCAGTACGTTGCGCACAGCCGCTGGCATGTGCGCCAGAAACTCCGGCACCTGCGCCACCCCAAGGCCCAGGGCCAGCGACACCGCAATGATCAGCAAAGCTCGACGGTCCAGGCGGGTGCTGGCCAGGATGTTGATACCCGATGCGGCAACTGCCCCGAACATCACCATGGCGGCGCCGCCAAGCACTGGCTCCGGCACCGCCTGAATCACACCTGCCACGCTTGGGAACAGGCCCAGCACTACTAGCATTACGGCAATCCAGATTCCAATGTGGCGGCTGGCGATTCCGGTCAGCTGAATTACGCCGTTATTTTGAGCGAAAATCGAACTGGGGAAGGTGTTGAACAGGCCGGCCAGTAGTGAGTTGGCGCCGTTCACCAGCACGCCGCCCTTGATGCGGGACATCCATAATGGGCCTTCGACGGGCTGGCGGGAAACCTTGCTGGTGGCGGTGACATCGCCGATCGCTTCCAGTGAAGTGACCAAGTAGATCACCAGCATGGGAATGAACAGCGCCCAGGAAAAACTCAGGCCAAAGTGCAGTGGCGTCGGCACCTGGAACAACGCTGCTTCGTGCATGCCGGTGAAGTCGAGGCGACCGAGGTAGCCGGCCAGGGCATAGCCGACCGCCAGCGCTATGACGATGGCGCAACTGCGCATCCACACCACCGGGATACGGTTTAGGATCACGATCACCGCCAGCACGGCGCCCGACAACAGCAGGTTTTCACCGTTGGCGAAAGTACCGTTGGCCATTGCGCCAAACCCGCCGCCCATGCTGATCAGGCCTACCTTGATCAAGGTCAGGCCAATCATGAGCACAACGATACCGGTTACCAAAGGCGTGATCAGCCGTTTAACGAACGGTAGGATGCGTGACACGCCCATTTCAACGAATGAGCCAGCAATCACCACGCCAAAAATAGCCGCCATCACGCCTTCCACTGGTGTGCCCTGCTTGACCATCAGCGTGCCACCGGCTATCAGCGGCCCGACGAAATTGAAGCTGGTGCCCTGAACGATCAGCAGCCCCGCACCGAACGGGCCAAAGCGCTTGCACTGGATGAACGTGGCGATCCCGGAAATCACCAGCGACATGGAGACAATAAGGTTGGTATCACGGGCCGATACGCCCAATGCCTGACAGATCAGCAAGCCTGGGGTGACGATGGGTACGATGATCGCCAGCAGGTGCTGCAGCGCGGCCAACATGCCGATCAACAGCCGTGGCTTGTCCTCCAGGCCCAGTACCAGTTCATTGGCAGGCGCTGCCGCGCCTGGGCCGTGTTCGTGTGAGCTCATCGCTGAAGCCGCCCCGGAAGAAAAAGGAGCGCATTCTACGGCGAGGTGCGCGATTGCGGTAGGGGCATCCACGATGGCGACAGGATCAGCGATTATCCGCTTGATGATCTGACTTTTTAGTCAGCAATTCAGTAGGTAGCCAGCCTGACGTCCGCACTCCAAAAAGAAAAGCCCGCCGAAGCGGGCTTTTCTTAGGCGGTGTCAATCAGTCGTCACGACCCATGATGCCGAACAATTGCAGCAGGCTGATGAATAGGTTGTAGATCGAAACATACAGGCTGATGGTCGCCATGATGTAGTTACGCTCACCACCGTGAATGATCGCGCTGGTCTGGAACAGAATGCAGACCGACGAGAACAGCACGAAGCCAGCGCTGATCGCCAATTGCAGGCCGCTGATCTGGAAGAAGAAGCTGGCCACGACAGCGCCGAGCAGCACAAAGAAGCCTGCGGTGATGAAACCGCTGAGGAAGCTCATGTCTTTGCGGGTGATCAGGACGTAAGCCGACAAACCACCGAACACCAGCGCAGTCATGGCGAATGCCGAGCTGACCACTTCGGCGCCGCCGGCCATACCCAGGTAACGGTTGAGGATTGGGCCGAGAATGAAGCCCATGAAACCGGTGAGGGCGAAGGTGGATACCAGGCCCCATACCGAATCACGCAGTTTGGCGGTGAGGAAGAACAGACCGTAGAAGCCAATCAGCACGACGAACACGTTCGGGTAACCGACGCGCATTTGCTGGGCCACGAAGGCCATGACACCGCTGAACGCGAGGGTGAGTGCCAGCAGGCTGTACGTGTTGCGCAGGACCTTGCTGACCTCCTGCTGCTCGGCTTGCTGGCCGTGGTGTACGGCGTAATCCTGTTCGCGCATGGCGACACTCCTTATGGAATCCGTGGTTATGGACGTTACAGATGCGAGCAGTCTAACAGACGCCCCGCAACCCGCGACACAGAGAGTTTGACAGCGTGTTTCATTACGGTATTATGGCGCCCGCAAACAAGTTGGAAGCGTGGCCGAGTGGTTTAAGGCAACGGTCTTGAAAACCGTCGATGGGCAACTATCCTAGAGTTCTTATCCAAGGCCAATCCCAGCTGCATGCTTCAGTCAGTATTCCAGATGCATCCGGGGAATTGGCAGAGTGGTTGAATGCACCGGTCTTGAAAACCGGCGAACGTGAGAGCGTTCCCAGGGTTCGAATCCCTGGTTCCCCGCCAAATCGCAGTAAATAAAGGGCTCAGAGAAATCTGGAGCCCTTTTTTGTTGCTCGTATTTCGGCCTCTGACAGCTACGATCACACGCGTCGATCAAGTGTGCAGTCGGCCGTCCCTGGGAATCACGAGTTCTCCCGCGGCCACCTAGACCGCACGCTGATGAAGATGCAACAGGCGGCAGCTGGGCATGTTCATGTTCTGGATAACCAGACACTGGTCGTTGGTGATGTCAGATTTCTAGCGACGACGGCGTGGTCAGATTTTACTTCGACAGGGGATTACCGCGTGGCGATGTCGTTGTGCTGGGAGTGGATGAGCGACTTCACCCAGATCCGAATCGGCGAGGGCTTTAGAAAGCTTCGCCCTGTCGATCTCATCGCTCGCAACATTTGTGCGCGGGACTTTCTGGCTACGGAGTTGGCTAAGGATTTTGGAGGCAAGACCGTCGTCGTCACGCATCACTACCCGAATGAAAAGGTCGCGCAGGCTGATGCCTGGATTTTCGGCCATACCCATAACGCGGTCGACACGGTCGTTTCGGGATGTCGGCTTACGCGCATCATACAAGCGATGGGTCAGCAGTATCCTGTGCCGATCACTGCTTATCTGAGCGACGTTGAAATTTCGAACGATTGCGCAGTCGGGGTCGTGGTTGGTCAAATTGTTCCAGGGTTTATTGAGAAGCGCACAGGGGCATATTTGCTTACGACCACGCCGATCTTCTCGTTGATTAGAGCCGGGCGTTTCTGGGTGGTCGTTACAAAAGCAGGAAATTTTGTTCTGACTTCCTTCAAGCGCGGATCGGGCCGGAAGAGTCTTCGAGCACTGATCGCAACCGCTGACTCACCTGACGCATCCTCGGAGCGCGAGCCAGGCGCCTTTGCGGGCGCCTGAAAGGTCGAATATGCGGATCAGTTGAGCGTCGCTAGGAGTGTACGCAAGAAATCCTGACGGCGATGAATCGAGCTGAGAATGACGTAGTCGCGTTCGCCATCTGGTGGTAAATGACCACATTCCATTAGGCCAATGATGTAAACCTCCGCCGTCCCTCAGGCCTCGCGCAGGTCTTGCTCTGTTGTGGATTTGTGGATGTCATCCACTAGGCGTTTCCAACACTCAGCTTGGCGCTTGCCGAGTGGTTCGCTGGAGAAAGATGGAGCGTGAAGCAGTGAATCGTAGTAGCCGGTAGCAGGTTGCGTGCTCAAGCGGGAAGCTCCACAGATTAAATCTGGAGCGATCTAATCATGCGTACACGCATTCGCTTGTTACTGGCCCGTCAGGGGCAGGCTCCTTGCAATTAGGCGCTGCAAGCTGAGCTACGGCCAAGAGTACGAGCTGCACCTCTGCGAGCGCTGCTTTTTTCTCTCAAATAGCTGAGATGAAGAGTGCGCGACGGCTTGCTGTGATGTTCGACGAGGAAGGCGATGCGATTTTGGTTAATGACGCTTAGGCAAACCGGATAGGGTGTAAAAGACTGCCCTCATTGGCTTTACCTCTTACATTCGCTGAGTGGGTGTAGGCTATTCGCTTCGATTCACTCAACAAATAGCCTGGATAAATAAAGACTTTCTCACTTGGAGTGTAAATTTTGTTGAGCGTCTGAGACCAAGCGGGCTCGCTCCACTCAACCATCATTTGCCAGGAGGGAAATCTATCTCTGTCATGGCCACGTTGTTCAGGTAGTTGGTCAAGGTGAGCAGAGAAATTTGGGCGATCACATCCACGATCTTGGCATCGTCCAGGCCTGCCTCACGAGCGGCTGCCAACTGCGCATCGCTGAGCTGGCCCCGGCTCAAGGTTATCGCCCTGGCCAGTGCAGCCACGCCATCAAGCGTGCCGGCACGTGCAGCCAGCAGGTCATCGGGATCGAGGCCAACCTTGCTGCCAAAGAAGCTGTGTGCGGCAACGCAGTAGTCGCAGCCATTGACCTCGGAGGCGGCCAGCGCTGCGATCTCACGTTCGGCGGGGGTCAAGCTGTTCTTGTTCAGCGCTTGCGACAGTGCCAAGTAGCCACTGAGCGCCGCTGGCGAATGGGCGAGGGTGGCAAAAGCATTCGGGATGAAGCCCAGGCCTTTCTCAACGCCCTGGAGGGAGGTACGGGCAGCGGAAGGGGCCTGGTCGAGCGACAGAGCTTGAATACGCGTCATGTTCAGTTCCTCGGAATAGGTTCGGGTTCGGCTTCAGGCAACGGGTATCGGGTTATCGACCAGCGACTGGTTGAACTGATGAATCAGTTTGTGCTCATTCGCTCCCTGGTTGGCGCGCAGCGGGAGGACGCGATCCACCAGCACTTCAGTAGTGGCCGATTCGAGCTTGGCCAGCGTTTCTTGAATGAAGTCATTCAGCGGCATGGCGCGTTTATCACCGCTCTTGTGAATGAGGTCGGTGTCAACCCAAGGCGGCGCGATTTCCAATACCTTGACGCTGGTGCCACGCAAACTGAACCGCTGCGACAGCGAGTAGGAGTGAATGGCTGCCTTGGTCGCCGAATAGAGGGCAGTGGCTGCCAGCGGCAGGTAGGCCAGCACCGAACTGTTATTGATAATGTAGGCGTCCGCTTGACCCTTGAGATGCTCCACGAAGGCAGCGCTGACGCGTACTGGGCCCAGCAGGTTGGTCTGCAGCAGGCTCACCGCCTGTTCGTCGTCGTAGTCTCCGGAAGCCGGGTTGTCGAAAGGCATGATCCCGGCATTGTTGATGATCACGTTCAATTCCGGATAACGGCGGATCACCTCCTGAGCCACCTGTTTGATCTGCTGCGGATCGTTAATGTCCAGGCGCACGGTATCGATACCGGGATTGGCCTGGGCGATCTCATTCAGCAGTGCCTGACGACGCCCTGCAACGATCACTTTGTTGCCACGTTGATGGAATGCCTCGGCCAGGGCGCGGCCAATGCCTGAAGTACCACCTGTGATGAAGATAGTGTTTTCGCTGGGCTTCATGATCCGATTCCTTTGATTAGCAGTTGGCGTTGTAACGCGGGGCCAGCTGGTTGCTGGACAGCTGGCTGAACAGGGCTTGCCGGCTGGCTTCGTAGCGTTCGAAGGCTTGCAGATCGTGCATTGAGGGAATGGAGATCAGTACCTGGTCATCGAAATCCTGCAGAGCGCCGTCCACCAGATCCTGAGCCGACATAACGATGCCTGGATCGAGGTTCTCGACCGGCAAACCACCGATCTGCCAGAAGTCCGTCGCGGTGGCCCCTGGTAGCACCGCCTGCACCTGGATGCCGCTGTCCGCCAGTTCCTTGTACAGAGACTGAGTAAAAGCGGTGACATAAGCCTTGCTCCCGCCGTACACGCCGTTCAGCAATTCTGGAGCCAGGCTGACGATGGAGGAGATGTTGATCACGGCGCCTTGTTTGCGAGCCACAAACCCTGGAATAGCTGCATAGGTGAGGCGAGTGAGGGCGGTGACGTTGAGGGTGATCATCTCGACCATGCGCTCGACGTCACTTTCCAGCAAGCGGGTATGGGTGCCGATGCCAGCGTTGTTCACCAGCAGGCTGATGCTGGCGTCTCCACGCAGCTTGCGTTCGACCTTGGCCAGATCGGTCGCGTCAGCCAAATCTGCCGGAAACACTTCCACGTTCTGGCGGGTTTCCGTGGTCAGCCGGCTGGCCAGAGTGTTAAGCCTTTCACGATTGCGAGCTACCAGTACAAGGTCATAACCCCGTCGAGCCAAGCGTTCAGCGTAGATGGAACCGATGCCGGTGGAGGCGCCGGTGATGAGGGCAGTGCCCTTGTGATGCTGCGTCATGGTCATGCTCCGTTGTTTGGTGTGAAGCCATGATGCAGAAGGTCGATTTCGTCTTAAACGACGCATATGATACGTTTTTAGGACATCAACGAATTGGGCTTAACTATGCACAGGGTCGGCTATTTGATCACCGAAGGTTTCCAGATTATGTCGCTGGCGACACAGGCTGTGTTCGAGTTCGCGAACATCGTCGCTGGTGAAGCGGTCTACAAGATTCAGAATTTTTCCATCGAGGGCGGCACGGTGCGTTCTTCCTTGGGGATGTACATGGACACGCTGCCGCTGGGGGCTCCCGGTCTGGCCGACACCTGGATGATCACTGGCACATTGACCCCCCTGACGCCGCCGAGCGATCAAGTGCTGGCAAGCGTGCGGGGCTTTGTCGACAGCGCTAGACGCACCGCAGGCCTCTGCACCGGCTGCTTCGTCCTGGCCCAGGCCGGCGTGCTTGATAACCGCCGAGCTACGACCCACTGGGCCTACGCAAAGAAGCTCCGTGAGTTGCACCCGAATATCGAAGTCGAGGAAGACCGCATATTCATCGTGGATGGGCAGATCTGGACGTCTGCGGGCATGACTGCCGCCCTGGATATGGCATTGGGCATGGTGGAGAAAGATCTCGGCACCGAGATGGCCAGGTCGGTGGCAAGAAAGTTGGTGATGCATCAGCGCCGCTCCGGTGGGCAATCCCAACATTCCGAGCTGCTGACACTGTCTCCGAAATCAGATCGGATTCAGGCAGCCCTCGATTACGCACGGAAGAATTTGAGCCGACCATTGAGCGTTGAGGAGCTCGCAGAAGCAGTGCATTTGAGCCCCCGCCAGTTTACTCGCGTATTCACTGCCGAGACCGGTCAATCACCCGCCAAGGCTGTGGAGAGCCTGCGCCTGGAGGCAGCCCGCTTGATGATCGAGCAGAGCCGTCATAGCCTGGATGTTGTGGCGAAGGAAACCGGATTCAGGGATCGCCGGCATATGCGAGAGGTCTTCATTCGTGGTTATGGCGTCCCGCCCCAGGCAGTGCGAAGGGATGCTCGGCGTGTGGTGTCTGCTTAATGGGGCCACACTGGTGGCCCCAACTTCTGCGTTAAACCGACGTAAAAGCGGCTATATGGCGAGCCGCCGCCTGCGGGTACTGCATATGTGGGCCGTGACCTGCACTGGCGAAGCTCACTAGCGTCAACGTGGGAAGCTGACGGCTGAGGGCATACCAGTTTTCAACCGGGAAGACGATGTCGTGATCAGCGCCCAGGTGAAGCACAGGGATCGTGGTGGTTTTCAGTGCGTTCAGTACCGCTTCAACTGGAAAAACCGGATTCTTTGGGCCTTCGCCGAGTTGCTGGGCTGCCCACTGAACAGGAACCTTAGGGCCACGTTCTTGAGTCCGTAATGAAAGCCGCGCCCAGGCGTTCTCAGCCGTGGCTCGGCTATCCCCAGAGCCCGGCTCGAAGAATAAGCTTACGAAATCTTCGAAGTCATTTTCTCGACGAGCCATCTCGTAGAACAGCGCTTCGCCGGGTTTTACAAGGTGCCCAGGGGGAGTAGTGCCAATCAGCACGGCATGGCTTACCAGTTGTGGAGCTTGGGCGATTACAACCTGAGCGGCTATGCCGCCAAGTGACCACCCGCCGATGACCACTTTGCCAAGCTGCAGCGCGTGAATGAGTTCGATAGCATCTTTCGCAAGTGACCCGGGATTGTAGCTGGGGTAGCCGCCTGATAGGCCCAATCCGCTGTAGTCAAAAATGGTGACCTGGAAGCCGAGCTCAGCAAGGTTGTCCAGAAACAGTGGATCCCAGTCGTCCATGGTGCCGCGATAGCGAACAAGCAGGACGAGCGGCTGGCCGCTGCCGATGGTTCGATAAGCCAGGCGGCGGTCGCTTAGATCAATGAACTGGGTAGGGGCGCTAACGCTGGGCGATGTAACAGTCATGATGGGCACATCCGTGATGTTGGGTGATGAGCAATCCTGGCCTCTAAGCTGCAGTCTATAAACGTCGTTAAGGGGCGTGATTCGAGACATGTGCCCATCGCCCTGGCTATTTGCTCAGCGGTTTTCTTCCGTCATTCCGCTGTCTTCGTCCTGGTGTAGTGGTCAACTCATCCCGGACACGGTTTTGAGTTTTTCTTCTGCTTTCGCTGGAGCCAGCCCATCGTTGAACTGATGAGGCCGGATCCAGTTGTAGTGGCCCATCAGGTATTGGCCAATGTCTCGTTGAGCTTGCTGCCCGGTCAGGTAGCCCTGATCGGTATCCACTCTGATTTCGAGCTGCGGAAGACTCGCTCCATCGGTGCATTATCCCAACAGTTGCCTCGGCGGCTCATGCTCTGGCGCATGCGGTAGCGCCACAGTCTCTGGCGGAACTGACGGCTGCCATATTGCGATCCCTGGTCAGAGTGGAACAGGAGTCCTTGAGGCTTTCCACGTTGTTCGTAGGCGACGTGCAGCGCTTTGACCACCAGGTCTCCATCCGGCTTTTCTGATAAGGCCCAGCCAACCACTCTGCGTGCATAGAGATCCAGGACGACTGCCAGATAGTGCCATTTGCCCTGTGCCTAGACGTAAGTGATGTCCCCACACCAGACCTGATTTGGAGCTTCGACATCAAACGCTCGGTTCAAGGTGTTCGGTATATCTGGCCGCTCCACGGTGGCCTTTTTGTACGCATGTGATCCTGGCTGCTTGCTGATCAACGCCAGCTCTCGCATCAGGCTGCGTACCTTGAACCGCCCGATTTGCTCACCCTCTTCTTGCATCATTGCCATGATGGTACGGCTGCCGGGCGCACTTCGACCTCGCGTGAACAACCCATTCACTCGACTACGCGACCGTAGTCATTCACCGTCCAGAGTTCGCCTTTTGTGACGATGTGCGTAGTAACTAGAGCGAGTGCCTTCGAACACTTCGCACAAACAATCAACGGGCTCATGGTCGCTGAGCTGGCGGATCAGCGCGTACGCTCGAGATCTTCCGACATCAAGAGCGCGGTAGCCTTTTTAGTATCGATTTCTCGCGTTCAACCGCCTGATCCGGACTTCCAACTCTTGGATTTTTTGCTGCTCTGGTGTCAACGCTTTGCTGGCCGGCATAACGCCGCCACACTCCTGCTGAAGTTGATTAACCCATCCGCGTAGGGCCGATTCGACCAAGCCGAGCGAACGGGCCGCTTCGGCATGGCTGTAGCCTTGATCGAGCACCAGGCAGGCAGCTCCGCGCTTGAACTCAGGGGATTTTCTTCACCTTTATGATCGACCAACCACGCCGCAGCCGGGCGGGGTTTATCTTGAGGCCGGGCACTTTCTTCATCAGTTCCTCGCTCAGGCTATCGGGGTTGGTGGTTCACCTGATATTGGTACACGCTGTCCACCTGAGCCGCGCACTCGGCCCAAGCTAGTTCCGTGCGTTCCTGGTCACTGAGCAGATGGCCGTTCGTTCCCGGCGTGGTCGCCGGCAGTTGGCACGGCACTACCACTGGACAACCACTGACGATAAGCGTCGGCTCCGGTGATAGCGGGGCGCTCGCGCAGCCGGCGAGCAGCATCAGGTAAAGGCTGATCAGCCCAGTTTCGCAGTGTTTCGTTGTCATGCTTGAGGCTCTCTATCAGGCGCTCGCGCTCGGCCAGGCCGGTGCGCAGGGTACTCTGGAGTTTGCGCAGCTGCGCCTGCACTTGGCGTTCGTGCTCCAGGGTAGATTGCAGCGCTGTGGCGGTGGCGCGGTTGCGGCGGGCTTCGGTCTCGGCGGTTGCTAGCTGCTGCGTCAGACCCTCGGCGTTTTTCTGCTCCACCAACAGTTGAGTCCGTTGCCACCACCCCCACGCGCCAACCGTGGTGGCTGCGGCCAACGCCGCTCCTAGCAAGCTGTTGCGCAGGTCCATCACGCGGCTACCAGAGCAAGGTTCTGGTGGCGCTCGAAGGCACGCTCAAGCTTCACGTCGTACAGGTTACGCTGGTAGTCGGGACCGTTGTACAGCCTGGCGACCGTCGCCCACTGCTGTGCCTTCAAGGCCTTGAGCAGGTCGGCGTCGGCCTCGATGTAGCGGACGAAGGCCTCAAGGTGGTCCGCTTCGCTGCGGTTCATCGCCGCCACGAAGTCGTGGATGCTCAAGTAATTCAGGCGCTGCCAGTGGTACCCCATGACTTGAAACGCGCCCCAGCTCGCAGACTCCAGCGCCGCCAGTTCATCCAGCCGACAAGCCTGGGCCAGACGCTGATGCTCGGCGGTTCCGCCGATGTAACCGCCGGCCTTCGGGTTGACCAGAGTGGGCGCCTGCTTGGCAAGCAACAAAGTGCGCCGTATCAGCTGCTGCTGGTCGTCGGCAGGCGTGCGCGGCAGTTGCAAGCGCTCGTACATGACGTGCCGCTCGAAAAGGATGACTGGCTTGCCGTTGCTCAGGAAACCGAACCCTTTGGATTCGACCTCATTGAGCGCGTACACCGCCGCCACAGCCACCCCCAGGCGCAGTGATGCCTGCAGCAGGTCCGCGTGCTTGAGGAGTTTCCCGGTGTCCAGCCCCTGCAGGCCAGCCAAGGTTTTCGGCCCGGCGATACCATCGCCGACCAGACCGGCCTTGACCTGGTAGGCCCTCACCGCGGCTTCGGTGGCATCGCCGAATACGCCGTCGGCGATCAGCTGGGCGCCTCTGTCGTTGAGCTTGCGCTGCAGGTGCCGAACCGCCTGGGAGCGGTCGCCGTATCGAAAAGTAGTCATGCAGTTTCCTCTTCTCGTTTGATGAAATTCTTCGCGGTTGCACGGATGAACTTGGCGCTCAGCAAGCCAACGGCGCCGCCGCTTGTGGGGCCGTAATGGCGCCGAAGCGTCGGTGGGCAGTGTCGTCGTGCTGGGGGCGGTTGTGTTCGGTCACTACAGATCGGCGCAGTTGTCGGTATTTCTGGCCATTCTGGGATTCCTCGTTGCGGTGGCGGTGTGCCTGGCGATGAGGACATGGTCGGCATCGCGCGCGGTCACGGCAATGCGCTGTACTTGTAGGTGCAATGGCTACAAAGCAGACAGATAAGGATTACGCGCGCAGTCGCCAATGCCCATATTGGCGCCGTGAACATCGACCCTTTGTGAATGGGCTAGTGAGCAGAGGGCTATCACGTCCACAGCTTACTTGATGGGTAGTGGGCGTAATAGGGGACTTCACCTTGGTCGCCGCCTATCTCCACGGATGCAATTGCCCTGAACTTTGGCCGCTGCCTGACTGCCTTTACTCATAGACAACGTTGAGGAGAACCCTATGAACAAGGGTAGCGAAACGCAAAAAGAAACTTCGCAAACCAACACCCAAGGTGAGCAGGAGCGCGACAACGATGCTCACCGCCCTGATGGGTCCACCGGCACTGCTCATGATTCCACGGCGCAGAAAACGGCTCGAAACAGCGATAGGCTCAAACGCTAAGCGTGTTGGGTTAATAACTGAGCCCGGCAGGTTTCGCCGCGCGAGATGTGCGGCTTGCGCTTGGAAAATGATTGCATGAATCTCTGAAGGCCTCTGCTCAGATGACGTTCATTGTCTGGTTCGCCATGCTGGGCGCAGTATTGCTGCTGCTGGCGCTCTCTTCATCGTATTTGCGCTGGGTCCCTGTAACATCATCACTCGTGTGTCTGGGACTTGGCATGTTTTTGGGCACCTCCGGGCTGGGCCTGCTTCAGATTGACTTGAGCGAATCCAGTGGCTGGATGGAGCATCTCACCGAAGTTGCAGTGTTGTTTTCTCTGTTCTTCAACGGCTTGAAGCTGCGCCTGCCGTTGCGCGACCGCAGATGGTGGAGCGCGTTTTATTTGGCAGGGCCGGTGATGCTCAGTTGCATCGCGGGTGTAACGCTGTTGCTGCATTACGGCTTTGAACTGGGCTGGGGTGGGTCGCTTCTGATCGGGGCGATTCTCGCACCCACCGACCCGGTGCTTGCCACCTTGGTGCAGGTCGCCGATGCCCAGGATGGTGATCCGGTGCGTTTCAGCCTCTCTGGTGAGGCTGGGCTCAACGATGGTGTGGCCTTTCCCTTCGTGATGCTTGGCTTGTTCCTACAACAGCCATCCGGGCAGCCGTGGTTCAGTGAGTGGTTGGTCAAGGATATGCTCTGGGCCGTGCCTGCAGGGTTGTTACTTGGCTACTTCATGGGCCGTGGGCTGGGCAAGCTTACCCTGTACTTACGTTTGCGCAACGATGACTGCACCGTATCGCCCAATGATTATCTGGCGCTAGCATTGATCGCACTGGCTTACGTGAGCGCCGAGATTATTCAGGCTTATGGTTTTCTTGCGGTGTTCGCGGCAGGTCTGGGTTTACGCCAGGCCGAAGTTCAGACTTCCAGTAACCCAGAAGACCCAGCGGCCGAGCATCTTGTCCAGCCTGTGGTAGGGCATCAGCATGCGGCGCCGGAGCGTGCGTTGAAAGGGGATGTGCAAGCGCTCGCTGACTCGCAGGTGGCGGCAGGGATCATGTTGGGTGACATGTTGGCGTTCGGGAGCTTGATCGAGCGAGCAATGGAGGTGTTTCTTGTCACGATGCTCGGCGTGGTGCTCATCGAACATTGGGACTGGCGAGCAGTGCCGCTCGCCGCTGCGTTGTTTGTGGTAATCCGGCCAGTGAGTGTCTTGCTGTTCCCGCGGCCAGGTGTGTTGACGCTTCGGCAGCGAGGGCTTTTGGGTTGGTTCGGTATCCGCGGCATCGGGAGCTTCTATTACCTGTTCTACGCCATGAATCATGGGCTGCCGCCAGCGCTGGCTGGGCAAAGTATCAACTTGGTTCTCTGCGTGGTGGCCTTGAGTATTCTGGTGCATGGTTTGAGCGTACAGCCGCTGCTGGCGTGGTACGAAGCCCACAAGCGATAGAAATCCAAGGCACAAGCGCTCCAGCGGGTGTGAGTGCGAACGCCTGGGTCCGTTGATCCAAGGCCTTATCCAGTGCAATGCGGCTTGACGGATTACCGGCTATCTTAGGGAGTGGCAAGCGAACCGCTTTCTTGCTGGGAACGGTTTTGCGCGTTCCCCGTTGATTGAGTAGGAAATACTATGCAGCAACCCGTGGACGAAACCATCCGAGCGGCCTTGCAGAAGACTCATGCGCGCTTGCACCGTCAACATGAGCTGGTGGTCGAGTTCGGTGTCATGTCTTTGAAAGTTACAGACTTGGACCAATTGTTGACCCATGCTTGTGAAGTGGTGGCTGAAGGTATGAGCACTCGCTTCTCCAAAGTGCTGCAACCGGCGGATGAGGACGGCTTTGTTCTGACTCACGGCGTTGGCTGGGATGCTGATGACATCGGGCAAGCGACCGTGGGTGCGGATGCGGCAAGCCCTGCCGGTTATGCGTTGGCGACTTATCGGCCAGTGCTCTCGAATCATTTGGGGATGGAAAGTCGCTTTCGCACACCGGATTTGCTGAAGAAGTATGGGATTGAACGGGCTATAAACGTGCCGATCCGAGGTGTGCTGAGCCCGTTCGGCGTACTCGAAGCAGACAGTAGCAACGGGGATGACTTCGTCGAAAGCGACCTGGTATTCCTTGAAGGCATCTCCAACGTAATCTCCATGGCTGTCGAACGCATATCGGCAGGCATAGACGTGCCAGTTCCCGATCCTTACTCCGAAACTATCTTGAATGCGAGCCCAGATTGGGTGGAGATCCTCACCGCGAACGGCGAGATCGAGTTCATGAACGAAGCCGGGCTTAAGTTTATGAATACTGACCTGGCCAGCGTCAAAGGCCAGCCTTGGTATGACCTATGGCCCGAGGCTTCGCGATCGATTGCGGGGGAGGCGGTGGCCAAAGTCTGCGCCGGGGAAACCGTGCGCTTTGAAGCGAGTTGCCCCATCGCTCCCGATGAACCTAAGTTTTGGGATGTCACCGTTGCGCCGATCCTCGGTCCAGACGGCAAGGTCGAGCGTGTCATCGCCGTATCACGGGATATCACTGAGCGGCATCTCTACGAAGCACAACTGCTTTCGCTCATTGAGGCTCAGAATAACAGGCAAAGTCGCAGCGACCTGGTTTTGGAAGAAATACACCATCGTGTCAAAAACAGCCTTCACCTGGTCAATACCTTGCTTTTATTGCAAGCCAACCTGACGCCGGATACGGCGGTGAAGTTGCAGCTCGAAACTGCCGCAGGGCGCGTGGTTACCATCGCCAGCGTTCACGAGCGCCTGTACCAGGCCAGCGAAGATCAAGATGTGCGCGCCCCTCAGTACCTTGGCGCTTTGTTGGGTGATCTGGGCAAGGCGTTGGCCGACCGACACATTTCTCTGGACGCGGACGATTTTGTCTTGCCGCCCGAAAGAATGGCCCCATTAGGATTGGTGATCTCCGAGTTGATCACCAATGCGCTTAAATATGGCAAGGGTTCGATCGAGGTCATCGTCAAGCACATGGGTGGCGATGCATTGCTCACCGTACGCGATGAGGGTGACGGCTTTCCTGATCATTATCCCAAGCCCACGGGAACAGGGCTTGGTATGCGTCTGGTCAAGAGCTATTCAGGATATGGCAGTGCGGCGGTGGCAGTTGATCGCCAGGATGACAAAAGCTGTGTTCACGTGCGTTTCAAGCTTTAGCTGGCTGCTGCACGCCCTTTGATCGCCAACTTGGCCACCGCTTCGCTTTCTAAAGAGCACTTGAAATCGCGAGTTTACGGCTTCTTGTGCGCATTCGCGACTTGTGTTCTTTCGATTTGAATTTTCTCAAGCCTTACAAGGTGAATCTGTGTACCCCAAGACCCCCGATGGGCGCTACTTCGTGGTAAAAGGGCGGCTCTGGCGCTGCACCAATCCCAGCCTGAGTGAGACAGAGCGGCAACGGCTCGTACATGACTTAATGGATGCTCGCCGTGATGTCAAAAATGCCAAGCGCGCAGGTGACGAAGGCATGCTGGCGTCTGCACGGTCGCGAGTGAACGCCGCCAAAGTCGGCCTGGGCGAGAGGGGGGCGGTTTGGTGGGGCGACGGCAGCCCGGATTACAATCGCAAGCTGGCTGAATCTACCCCATATGCAGACTGGTACCAGTCGTTGAACCATGCCCAGTAGGGGCAAGCCAGCCCTTGAACACCGGTTATGGACCGAGCCTCGGGCGCGGGAGCCGTCCATAACCGTGTGCCGAGTGTCAGTGTTTTCCGTGGCCGGCGCGGGCAATAACCAATCCTGCCAAGAACCCAAGCGCCGCCGCACCGAGTACCACCCACTTGCCGGCCGTAGGTGCCCTGACACACTTCGGTTTATCGACCGCAGCGTGCTTTGAATCAGAGGCAATTGGCTTGTCGAGTGGCATTATCAGCTCGTCGGGCTCGACCAATGAGAGTCCAAGCGCGGTACCATCGACCAGGGTCAATGTCAGCCCCTCGACTGTCCCTGCCTCCCTGTTTGGAAACACCGGTTCACCTTCGGCATCCAGGCTGTCGTAGATGAAGCGCGTACCCTCCAGCCATCCAACGGCGGTGAGAAGCTCGGGGCCTAGATAATACTTTCCATCTTGGAAAAAGCCTGGAAACTGATGGGCGCGCTCAACGTTATCGACGCGGTAACGCTCACCCGGTTTCATGCCTGTAGCTGGATCGATCATGTTCTCTCCCCTGTGATTCGAGCCTTGGGTTGTCAGTCGTTGCTGCGCTCGGTATGCAGAGGAAGCCATGAGCAGCAGCAAAGTTCAGCCCAATTAGTCCGGCGGTCATTATCCCCACCTCTGAGCAGCTACACGGGCTCAGGCGCGCAGAACAATATAATTCGCAGCGTTTGGGCCAACGATGAAGCCGTTGCGCTTTGTGCAAAAAAGCCCCCCCTGCAACTCGCCTGCCTCGCAGCCCAGATCTCAGCTTTGAGACTCGTCTTATGTCAGCGCCGCGCCTCGAAAGCGATAGTAGCGCCACCCTGCTAATCAACGCGGATGTCAGCAGGGGCTCTATCACTCCAATAAGCGAGGCCTCTCATGTTTGTACGTTCGATCAAATACCCCGCAATATCCTGCGCCGCTCTTTTGGCATCTTTCATGATGACTGCTGTGCATGCAGCAGATGGCCAGATTGAATTCACCGGTGTAGTCAACGACAACGCTTGCACCATCAACAGCCAAAGCGTTACCCAGGCTGTCGATATGGGCCAAGTGCGTATTGCAGACTTCCCTAACACTGTCGGCGCAAAGTCCACTGTAGAAGCCACGCCGTTCAGCATTTCGCTGGAGAACTGCAGCGGGCCGACCATGAAGAACGCTACCGTGAAGTTCAGCGGCCAGCCTGCCGCAGGGGATTCGACCGTGCTTGGCATGGTCGGCACTAATCAAGTATCGGGCGTGGGTATTGAAATTTCCGATGCTCGCACCGGCGCCAAACTGCCTTTGAACACTGAAAGCACTGCTTACGCCCTGCGCCCTTCCAATAACACGTTCGATTTCACCGCCTCCTATGTTCGTCTGGTTGCAGACACTGTGAACGAAGGCGAAGTGACCGCTCGTGGCATCGGTACCGGTCGTGTCAATGCCGTGGCCACTTTCGATATCACCTATAAATAAGTCTTGGTTGTTACCAGAGCCTCGCGCTGACGGGCGCTCTGGTACGAAGGAGCGCAAGAACATGAAACGCAAGTTGTTGACGCTGGCCTCGGTGCTCTTCTGCGTGTCCAGCACGCTGGCACACGCCGGTGTGAACGTAGGCGCCACCCGCGTCATTTATCAGGGCAAAGACAAGGAAGCCAATCTTTCGGTCACCAATACAGTGGATGACCGTATCCCCTATCTCATTCAGTCCTGGGTCAGTGAGTATGGCTCGGACGAAGCGACCGAGAAGTTCATAGTAACGCCACCGTTATTTCGTCTAGACCCGGGCAGCCAGAACATGCTGAGAATCATGGCTGTACAGGCCAAGCAATTACCGACCGACAGGGAAAGTTTACTCGCTGTCAACGTCAAAGCGATCCCGGCCAAGAGTAACGATCCGGGCAAGGAAAATGTTCTACAGATCGCCATCAAGACCAGTATCAAGATGTTTTATCGCCCAGAGGGTTTACCTGGCAACTTGATCGATGCCGCCAAAGGCATGGTCTGGTATTCGCACAATGGTCAACTTTTATTCGAGAACCCGTCGCGCTACCACCTCGTCGTCAGCAAATTGGTGATCAACGGTCAAGAACAAAAAGGGCTGCCGGATGTAATTACGCCCGGTCAGCGCGGCACTGCAACTATCAAAGCGAAACCAGGCGACAGCTTGACCATGAGTTACATCAATGAATACGGCAGTGCAGTCGAGGCTTCGGCCGTAACACTGGATTCGCAGTAAAAAGCCCATTCCAAGGAGTCCGACATGCGAAAAGGGCGCACGAACAATTGGCTGCGCCGTATTCCTATTGTGCGCATGTCTGCTTTCACTTTCACTTTCTACACCTGCAGCGTGCAGGCTGAGTTCAGTTTCGACCCAAGCTTCCTGGAAATTGGTGGCGGCCGCGGCGGCGATGCGGTAGCGGCTCAAGTGAGTGCGCTCAGTGAAGGGCAGTTACCTGGGGTGTACAAGATTGGGCTCGCCGTCAATGGCAAGGCCATTGATGAGCGTGAGGTTCGATTCATTCGGGAGCCTTCCGATCAGCCAAAAACCATGACTGGCCTGTTTCCGTGTTTTTCCGTCGAGTCGCTCAAGGAGCTGGGCGTCGATGCCGAGCGGCTGGCCAAGGCCTCGCTGTACGAGGCGCAGTGCGTGGCCTTCAGCGGTTCGTTGGCAGGTATGACCTATGACTACGTCTTCGGCAAACAACAACTCGATATCCAGGTCCCTCAAGCTTTCATCGGCGAGGTGCCACTGGAGGTCCGTCGCCGACACTGGTCTGACGGCGAGCGTGTGGTGTTCGCCAACTATTCCTTGAGCGCAAGTCATCAGGAAACCACCAGAAGCCGACAAGAGTCGCAATTTGGCAGCGTTCAGAGCGGTATCAATGCCGGCGCCTGGCGTTTCAGAAATTTTTCGACCTATCAGAAAAACGGCGCCACCAGCGGTGAATGGAAGTCGGTCGACACCTACGTCCAGCGTGCGCTCGGTAATACCATGGCCATTGCGACCGTGGGTGATGGCAGCACCAGCAGCGACCTGTTCGACACGATCTCTTACCGCGGCGTCAGTGTGGCCACGGACTTGGACATGCTGCCTGACAGCGCCAGGAACTTCGCGCCGGTCATTCGTGGGATTGCCAACGGCCGCTCACTGGTCACCTTGCGCCAGCGAGGCTATGTCATCAGCGAACAATGGGTGCCGTCTGGCCCATTCGCGCTGCGCAACTTGTATTCCACACCCAGCAACGGTGATATCGAAGTCACCGTCGAAGGGCCCAATGGTGATCGCCAGGTTTATACGCAGTCGTTCTCTTCCGTACCCTATATGCTGCGTGAAGGGCAGCACAGCTACGAGCTGACGCTCGGCCAGTACCGCTCTGCCAGCACCTCGACGGACCTGCCCAAACCCATGTTCGCCCAGGCCAGCTACCGCAGAGGTGTTGCCAGTGGCACTACGCTGCTGGCCGGCAGCATCGTCAGTGCCGACTACCACTCGGCACTGTTTGGTGTGGCGCAGGATATCGAAGGCTTCGGGGCCGTGTCGGTGGATGTCACCCACGCGGTCACCCAAGGGCTCAAGGACAAGCCTGCAACGGGGCAGTCCTATCGTTTTCGCTACTCCAAATCCATCGAGACGACCGACACCAATTTCAGCCTGCTGGGCTACCGCTACTCAACGGCGGGCTACTACAGCTTCAACGAGGCAGTGAACCTGCAGGCCACGGCAGCCGGCATCCGCTATGACGATGATCTGCTGGGCAGCGCGCTAGTGGCCTCAGATTACTTTGCCGGCCATATGAAAAGTGCGTTCACCGCCAACGTATCCCAGCAGTTCAGCACTTACGGCAGCCTGTTTGCCAACGTCAGCAAGACGCGTTACTGGAACCAGGCAAAAAGTTCGACATCCGTGCAACTGGGTTACAACTTCAGCGTGGGCAGCGCTTCCTACACATTAGGGCTGGCGCAGACCAGCGGAGCAGGGCAGTCGGTGAAAAGTATCTCACTGGGTGTCAGCCTGCCTTTGGGGGGCGTGAGTTCATCGCGGCGGGTTAGCGCGGGCGCAAGCCATGACTCGCTGGGCAATGCCAGCAACAACATCAATATGTCGGATTCGGTGCTGGAAGATAACGCGTTGACTTACAACGTCGGGTTGAACCAGCGCAAACAACAAGGTGATCAGCTGACTGGAGCCTCGCTGGCCGCGCGCTACAGTGCGGCCAACGCGGTGTGGCACGGTTCATATACCTCCGATCAGAACGTCACACAACTCGATTACGGCGTCGATGGGGGGCTGGTTGCAACTAGCGACAGCTTCATGTTTACCCAGCCGTTGGGTGAAACCAACATCATCGTCTCGACACCCGGCGCCGAAGGGGTGGGTATTCGCGCCAGAAGAGGCGTGCGCACCAATAGTTCGGGCTATACGGTGTTGCCTTCGGCCCAGCCTTACCGGTCCAACAAAGTGTCGCTCAACACCGACACGCTGTCGGACACGACCGACATCAGTAATTTGGTCCAGGACGTTGTACCGACTCGCGGAGCCTTCGTGATTGCCAACTTCGAGACACGTAATGGCAGGCGCTTGTTGATCAGGTTGGCAACGCCCGAGGGCGCGTTGGCGCCATTCGCCTCGCAAGCAAACCTCTATGGCCAGGACGGCACGCTTATCAGTACGGCCATGGTTGCGGATAACGGGCGAGTGTTCATGACGGGCGTGCCCGAGCACTCGACGCTCACCGTGGATGTCGATGGAAAGACCTGGTGTCGGGCAACGGTCGATCTGAATGATTTCGCACTCAAGGGCGAGGGTGTAGAGCAAATAACTATGCGCTGCCCTGGCGGCTCTGAACCGGCAGCGAGAGGAAACGAATCATGAGTTACTGCGGCATCAAAATGATCTTACCCAATACCCGCCATACACTGGGCATGTTAGTGCTGGCCTGCTTAGCGGTTTTGTTCCCTCCCCAGGCTCAGGCATCCATCGAAAATAACGTGCAATGCACCCGCCTCGCCGGTGCGCCTGTTGCTCAGCAGTTAGGCACCGTGAGTGCGGGCCAGGATATTTCATTTGCGATTCTGCTGGATTGCACCGTCCTCAGGCGATATCCGGTCGCCCTGGGCCTCAGCTACACCTCGGGCTATGTCGGATATCTCGTGGGGCCGAAGTTCGAGGTGGGTTCAAATGGTAGACAAGTGACTGAAGGGGGCATGGGAACTAGTTCAGGCGTCTGCTTGCCTGTTACATGCACTGCTCTGCCAGTGAACTACCGTTTCCAGACCGTGGTCATGTTCAAGGGTGTGGCAGGAAATACACCTGGTAATTATTTTTTTGTATATGGATTATACGGTACGTCATTGGGCTGGGGATATTATTCAGACACTATTGTGGCAGGCGTAATGTCCTACACGGTCGAAAATCCCCCCTGTAACCTGGTTTCATCCAATGCTGCAAATCTTCAATTTGGCACGCTGTCCAGTGCCGATTTTTCTGCAGTAAGTCAGACGGCTTCTATCAATCTTTCCTGTAAATCTGCAACTCAGGCTACGGTCAAGCTTACGCCCACGCAGAGCGTGGTCGATAGTGCATCGGGTATTTCGGCAACTACACTGGCCGGATTGTCCATGGTCAGCAATTGGGCAGACACCGGCGCCGCGGTGAATTTCAGTGGTACCCGATCCTTGAGCTTGAAAGCTGGCAGCAACACGCTAGGCGTGCGCTTTAAACCCAGATTGAATAGCCCAACCGTACAGCCAGTTGGCAGCTTTAACAGCCAGTACACGTTGACCATCAACTACCTGTGATGCCGAGTGATACAACTATGAAATATGCACTCCTGTTTGTCGCAAGTTCCTGGCTGGTCTGTGCTAGCGCACAAGCCGCGAGCGATGCCGTTACCATCAATGTCAGCGGCACCTTGACTCGGCCACCTTGCACAGTAACCAGCGCCAAAACGCTCACGGCGAACTTCGGTAGTATTGAATACGACAAAGTGGCGGCAGCACCGTCCATCGACCTGCCGCTGACACTCAGCTGCCCACCCAATTCTTCATTCACCATCGCGGTTACCGCCTCTAGCGCCCTGACCGACACCATCGCTTCGGCCGGCCGCACGAACCTGGGCTATCAATTGATGCGTAAGGACAACAATGCCGCCGTCAACATTCGCGGAACTGCGCGCACCGTGAGCAATGCGCAGGGCAATGTCGACCTTGGCATGTATGCCAAACTGGTCGCCCAAGGTACGCTCAGCGAGGGCACATTCTCAGCCTCGGCCGTGGTGAACATCACCTACCTGTAATTCGATGAGGCCTGCAATGAAACCACTGATCAAGGCAGCAATTGCCGCGCTTTTTTGTCTGCCTGCCATGGGCCATGCGCTCGATGCTAGCGAAGTCCGGGTATCGGGCACGTTGGTTCGCCCCTTGTGCACGACTCTGTTTCCGGTCAATCAGACGGTTACCCTGCCTGCGGTCAGCCTCAATACATTGATGGCCGGCACTTCACAATGGGCTGAGGTGCCTCTGGAGTTTCGCTGCGCCGAAAATACCCAGGTGAAGTTACGATTCGTGGCCGCCGGCGCAGCGTACGATGGGGTGACCTTGCGCACGACCGTTGATGGCTTGGGCCTGCGCCTGCGCCTGCGTGATGACAGTCAAGGGGCTACAGCCCTGGACATGCGTTTGAATGAAACGCTGGGCATCGCAGTGTCTGGCACTGGCTTGCGCCTGAACTTGGGCGCCCGCTCGGTAATGGTTGGGGATCAGCCGCCGACGGTGGGTAACTATCAGTCCCAAGTGTTGATGGTCATCGATTATCTCTGACCTCCGTTCACCCCACCGCCCAGGGTGCCGATGATCGCGCTGCTACCTTCAGGTAAACTGCCGCGCCTCGATGCAGTAGGTGAGCAGTGCCTGGTCTGTATCCACGTCCAGTTTGCGCATTGCCGAAACCTTCTGTGCGCTTACCGTCTTGTTGCTGCGACACAGCTGCCGTGCAATGTCACTGACGGTCATGCCTGTTACGAACAGCCGTAGCACCTCCATCTCGCGCGGCGATAGGCTTTGAAAACGCTCCTCGACCTGGCCTTGCTCGCCCGTCACCCACCGGGGCTCGCTTGCAGGGCCTACATAGCGGCGCTGTTTGCTCAGGGCGGTCAACGCTTTCTCGATTTCTTGATGCAGTTGATTCTTCTGGATAACGCCGGCCACCCCCAGTTCCTGCAACCGGGTGAGGATAAGGCTGTTGGAGACCATGGTCAGGACCAGGATCTGGGTCTGTGGGAAGTTACGCAGCACGTACTCGATCAACTTCAGCCCATCACCATAGGTGGCATCGCCGGGCATGTTGAAGTCGGTGATCAGCAGGTTGGGCTGATGCTTGCGTAATTGTTCGATCAGCTCGCTGGAGCTGACCGCTTCACCCACGATGGTATAGCGCCCATCGCGCTGGACGATTTCGCGCACGCCGAGCAAGACAATGGGATGGTCATCAGCGATGACGACATTCAGATCGGGCATGTACGAATACTCTTGGGGTTGTAGGTGGCATCAGCCTTGCTCGCTCAGGCATTTCGACACTGCCGTTAGCCGAGCACACAGGGCTCTGATCTGCTGTACCAGCGGCTCAGACAAGGGGCCTGCGTGCAGTGCTTCCTCCAGTTGCTGGCTAAGCAGGTACAGCCTTTGGGCGTGCACGCTGGCCAGTGCGCCACTGAGGCTATGCAGGCGGTGGCGTACAGCAGTGGCGTCCAGCTCCAGCAAGCCTTGCTCGATTTGAGCGATATCCGCCATCAAGGTCTTGGCCATCAGTTCACGCATGGCAGCAGACAGCTCGATCCAGCCTTCTTGATCCTGTACCGCGTCAGGTTGCGCGATTGCTTGCATGGGCAGCAACCCGGTGGCTTTGCGGCAATGGGACATGAGGGCCTGACGTAACATGCCAAGGCTCAACGGTTTGACCACCCAGGCGCTCATACCCATCGCCAGGCAGCGCTGACCCTCTTCGCGCAGGGCGTTGGCGGTGACGCCGATGATTGGTACATCCACACCCTGGGAGCGCAGCGCTTGGGCCAGCTCATAGCCGTTGAGCTTCGGCATGTTGATATCGGTGATGACCAGGTCGAACGGCTGGGTGTGCCAAAGCTTCAAAGCGTGCTGCCCGTCATTGGCGACGGTGGGGTGTGCGCCCAGGGCTTCGAGTTGCTCACGCAGCACCGCCTGGCTCACAGGGTTGTCTTCAGCCACCAGCACGCGCACGTTGAGGCAGGGCGCATCCAGGCACGAGGGTAGCAGGGTGGTCACAGGCGCAGGTGGCGGGGTATCCACCACGGGCAGCGAAATCAACAGTGAGAAACTACTGCCCAGCCCTGGCTCGCTGACCACACGCATACTGCCGCCCATCAGTTCGCTCAGCTTCTTGCAGATCGAAAGCCCAAGCCCTGCGCCATTGCCGTCCTGGCCTGCTGCAACTTGGTAAAAGGGTTTGAACAGCTGCTCCATGGCTTTTTCAGCAATCCCGACGCCCGTGTCCGTTACCTGCCATTGCAGCAAGACAGTGTCGGCGGTGCGCTCTTGAACGGTGAGGCGCAGGCGCACGCGGCCTGAATCGGTGAATTTGATGGCGTTGCCCAACAGATTATGCAGGATCTGCCGTAGCCGACCGGCATCACCTTTGATTTGGCCTGGGACTTGCGGGTCCACCTCAGCTTCGATATCCAGCCCCTTGTTGCGCGCCGTTGCAGAGAATGCGACCACTGCGTCCTCGACCAGTTGGCTCGGGTCCAGGGGGGCTTCTTCAAGTGGCATCTGCCCCGACTCGATCTTCGACACATCCAGCACGTTGCTGATCAGCTGAAACAGCACGGTGGATGAACCCTGGATGACCTCCAGGTAGTGGCGCTGGCGCTCGGTCATCTCGGTCAGTGACAGCAGCTCCAGGTTGCCCAACACCCCGTACAGGGGTGTACGAATTTCATGGCTCATGGTCGCCAGGAACACCGTCTTGGCTTCATTGGCAGCCGTGGCACGGCGGTGCGCCTGGTTGAGCATCAAGGTTTCGTCGACGTGGCGGGTGATGTCGTTACAGCCACAGAGGAACACGTCCTGCCCCTCGTAACGCGCAGCCACTACCACCACTTGCACGTAGCGGCCGTCGACCAACAGGCAGGTTTCGCCCGGCGCCTGGTCGCCATCATGGCTCTCCAGTAGCTGGATCACAGCCGGCGTCGCACCTAGTTGCACGGCACGCTCATTGTCCAGCAGCAGCTTGCGGTCGCTGCGGCGCAGCACGCACAAACCCACCGGTGCGTTGTGCAACATCAGGCGGTTGAACGCTTCGTTCTCGAACAGGCGCACCTGGGCCCGCTGGGCCGGTAGGACGATCCGGGATTTGTACCAACGGTTAATCCACAAGCCGACGATGATCGCTGCGATGAAGGTCAACAGCAGGCCCATGAGCGGCCATTTGGCATAGCGCAGAAAGTCCTGGTACGAAACGGCATACAGGCCGGTCCAGCGCTCCCCGATCGGGGAAACCATTTTGAAGTGCAGCCCCTGGCGGTTGAAGCTGAGCCCTACCGGTACAGCCTCATCGGTACCCAGTGCGCCCAGCACCACGTCGCCCTGGGGAGAAATCAAGGTGAACTGGTTGTAGGCCGACAGTTGCAGCAAGCGCTCGAATTCGTCGACTTGCGCTGTGTCCACGGCCGCGGCGAGGATGAGCAGGCCCGTTGCCTGCGTGGGGGGCAGCAGAGCGTTGGAAGCATCCAGGCCTATCATCGCGACGATACTGCGGTGGTCCTTGTACAGCTTCAGAGGGGCGCGCATCCAGTGCACTTGCTGATCGGCAAGTAACGTTTGCGAAGGCCTGAGTTGCTGCAAACGGTTGATGATGTCGGCATATTTGTCGTGCAGCAGGGGCAGGCGTTGCCGCGCAACCTCTGCGCCAGGAATCGCCAGGCTAGCTTGGCCACCGGGGTCAAGAACGAACAGTTGAGGCGATGCATAGAACGAGCTTGACCAGAAGCCGCCGTAGTAGTCGGTCATTTGGACGCCCAGCGCCAGAGCACGGGCCTGGTCTTCCTTGCTGAAGTCCTTGGTGTGTGCCAGGGAAAACGGCAGCGAGTGTTCAAAGCCTTTGGCTTTGAGCAACACTTGGTCGCCAAGGGGGCTGGTCTGGACTATGGAAACTGATTGCACCACTTGTAATGCAGGCCTGCTACTTTGTCGGTAACCTGCAGCCACGTTGCGCAGAAAAGTTTCGTGCTCGTGAATGATCTCAACGACCCGCGCGAAGTGAAAGTCCACACGCTGCTGCTCCGCTTCCAGTAGCCGAGACACAGCCCAGTAGCAGGTGCTGGAAAGCAGCAGCACCAGGCCAGCCAGCAGCAGCAAGGCTTTGTTCAGGCGCTGAGAACTCAGCGCCAGCTTATCGAGTTGCAAGCTTGCGTGTTTCATGATGGGCTCGGCGTTGACGGGTTGGGGGCTAGCAGGTCCTACTGCAATAAGCATCAAACGCCATCGAAAATGGCTTCACATCCATGAGCTGAAACGTTTGACCTCACTCGATCATGAAAGTGCTGGCCGGGGGCCATCTTCCTTGAGTAGCGCTGCCAATTCAACCCTGTCAATTGCAGGGGAAATAATGAACCCCTGCACCTGGTCGCACTGTGCACGGCGCAGCACGTCAAGCTCGGCGCGGGTTTGCGCGCCCTCAGCGACGGTTACCAAGCCGAGTTTTCGCCCCAGTTCAGTGATGCTGCGCAGCGCTGATGCCAAGCCATCGTTTTCGCCGCAGCCCAGCACCAGCGAGCGGTCGATCTTCAGCTCGGTAAACGGCGTGGATACCAAATTAAAGTACGAGCTGTAGCCTTTGCCAAAATCATCCTGAGCCAATCCGAACCCCATCAGCCGCAAGCGGCAGGCTCCAGCGTAATAGTTGCTGGACAACTGCGTGGTGGAGCTTTCGGTGAGTTCGAAGGTGATCTGTCGGGGGTCTGCCTGATTGACGCGGACCTGCGCGAGCAGCCGGTCGACCAGGTCATATTGATCCAGCAGATGCGTCGGCAGGTTGATCGAAACCGGTAATGTCAGGCCCATCTGCGCCCACTGCGCCTGGGCAGAAAGCGTCTGGCCCAGAATGCTGGTGAGCAACTCGATATCCAGCTGCGCGTTTTCGATTTCCTCGATGAACGCGCCTGGCATCAGTAGCCCCTCGGCGGGATGGAGCCAGCGAGCCAGGGCCTCGGCACCGACGATTCTGCCATCGCGCAGTGACATTTTTGGTTGGAACCAGGCCTGTATCTCACCGCTCTGCAAGGCCTTGGCCAGTGTATCACCCGAGCGGCAGCCACGCGGTCTGCTGCTGAAGGCACGAGCCTGCTCGTTGAGCTCGTCCAGGCGTGTGCGCAAGCCGATGATCTCGGCCTCGCGCACTGGTTTGGATATCAGGCCGGCAACTTGCAGTCCCAGGTTCTTGGCTACCTGGCCGCAACCTACCAGCATGCGTCGAGAGGCTGCGGTCATCAGTGCAAGCGCAGGGGGGCGATGAAGTTGCGCCAGCTGTTGGACCAGCTGTACGCCGTCCATCTGCGGCATCATCAGGTCGGTCAGCAAAAGGTCATAGCGGTTGCGCGAAAGGCGCTGCAGGGCGGTCGCACCGTCCCATGCCAACTCGACTTCGAACCCTCCCGCTGCTTGGAAAGCGGTTGTCAGATATTGGTGTTGGAAGGGGTGGTCCTCGACTATTAATACACGATAGACGTTCAAGACGCGCTTCTCTGGTAGGGCTGCAGGCATTGGTACAGCGCATGCAGCGTGAAAGGTTTGACGAGAAAATGGTCCATGCCTGCCCCAAGGCAACGCTCCGCCTCATCGAGCATGGCATTGGCGGTGGCGCCGATGATCGGCACGCTGCAGCCGAGCGCGCGAAGCTCCTGAGTGAGCTGATAGCCATTCATGCGTGGCATGTTCACGTCGGTCAGGACGATGTCGAAGTCTGCGTCCTGCCAAAGCGCAAGCGCTTCGAGCCCGTCGCTTGCCAGGGCCACCGTGCAGCCCAGCTCTTCTAGTTGGTCGCGCAGGATCAACTGGTTGACCATGTTGTCTTCTGCCACCAGCAGGTGCAGGTTCAGCTGGGTTTCCTGAGGCTCGCGCAGCGGCGCAGGTTCGCCGTGCTGGGCCATACCGAGTGCCTGGCTGACCGCACGGTTCAACGCGTGCAGGTTGTTCAAGCCGGCTGACCAGGTGCGTGCGTCCACCTGCAAGATGCCGTGCACGTCCTGAGCGACCACAATTCGCGGGCCGCTCCAGTCTTGCCTGAGCGCAGTGCTGGCCAAGCCTGGGCACAGCTCAACCAACACTGCGGTTGGGTCGAGCTTGTTTGAGTCCTGGCCTACCAACTGCGCCCGTGCGCCCCAGCGGCGTAGCCACCCCGCCGTGTGTTCGGCCAGCTCCTGAACCTGAGACTGAACATAGATCCGCTCGCTGACCAGCGCTGTGGCCCATTGCTGATGTGCATCAGGCGTGACCTGCTCCAATGGCAGCGTGAACGAGAAACTGCTGCCCAGCCCAGGTTCGCTGAACACTCTGAGCGTGCCATTCATCAGATGCACCAGGCGTTTGCAGATGGACAGCCCAAGGCCCGTGCCGGCGACCACATTGGCGGTAGGGCTGCTCTGGAAGAATGGCTCGAACAACTGCCGCTGATCCTGCGTGGGGATACCTTTACCGGTATCGACCACCTGCCATTGCAGCATGGCCCGTTCGCCCTCGCGGGACGACAGTTGCAGGCGTACGACAATGCGCCCGGTCTCGGTGAACTTGACGGCATTGCTCAGCAGGTTGCCGAGGATCTGGCGGATGCGAATAACGTCCCCTCTGACCTGGTCTGGCAATGACGGGTCGATGCAGGCAAACAGTTGCAAGCCTTTGCTTTGCGCCGCGCCGGTATAGCTTTGGATCAAGTCCTGGGTCAGCACCAGGGGTGAAAAGGCGCTCAACTCAAGGGCCAGTTGCCCAGCTTCGATCTTGGAAACATCCAATACGTCGCAGATCAGCTGCAACAGCGTCGCCGACGAGCCCTCGATCGCCGTGAGGTAACCACGCTGCTGGGTGTCCAGTTGGGTGCGAGACAGCAGTTCCAGAGTGGCTAGCACGCCATACAGCGGTGTGCGAATTTCATGACTCATGGTCGCCAGGAACAGTGTCTTGGCTTCATTGGCGGCGTCGGCAAGCATGCGCGCCTGTTGCAGGGCAAGTTCTGCGGCCTTGTGTTCGGTAATATCGCTGAACGCGCATATCAGCACGTCCTCACGTTGGTAGCGGGTTGGCGCATAGCTCAAGTACAGGTGACGCCCATCGGCCGTTTTCAGTTCATCAATACTGCTACGCGGCGCTTCACCATCGAAAGCGTTCTCGATCCACTGGCGGCATAGCCGTCTGCGTTCACCATCCATGCCCAGCCATTGCTCAGAAAGAGGGTTTTCCAGTACCACCGCGCCGTCGCTGCGGCGAAGCACGCACAGCGCGACGGGAGCGATACGGATAACCGTGCTACAAAAGGCTTCGCTTTCGATCAATGCGTCGATCCGCGCGGCGGCTGGTACGATAAGGCGCTGATCGATTCGCCTGACCAGCCACACCATGAATACGGTCGCCATCAAACAGACAAACAGCGCAACCACCAGCGGCAGTACCATGGCCGGTAGCAAGGATTTCAATTGGACGCTGTAGACGATCTGCCAACCCGAATAGTCCAGGTGTTTACGGATGGTCAGGCGTTCCGGTAACCAGTCTCCTCCCTCCCAGCCGAAGCCTGCAAGGGTGGCGGCGTCAACCTCGGGGTCATCACCCCCTGATGCCAGTGCAGCGTTGCCCACGATCAGCCGGCCGCTGGCGTCGAGCAGCTTGAAATCACCTGCCTGGTCATGTTCTAGCGCCTGAATCAAATTGGGGCTATCCACCTCCAGGCCCAACCATCCTGACGCCAGGTTGCGCTCGTCCATGCGTATGAAGATGTACAGCGAAGCGTTCGGCTGGGCGGGGTCGGTGAGCCACAGTTCTTCCTGTGAAGAGGGGCTATCGTTGGCCGAACGCACTTGCTTGAGCACCTGCGTTGGGAGCGCCTGGGCAGCTTCGCCTGCGGTGAATAGCCTTTGTACCTGTTCTTGAGAAGATTGCGGCACGTAGAGCAGGTTGACATGGTTGACCCGCAGGTAGTCCAACATGCGCCGGGTCAGCCAGAGGCTCCAGATTTCATGCTCTACACCCAGAATGATGTGGATCTCTTCTTCAGGCACATTGTTGGCCTGGGCGGCGGCCAGAGTAGGCTGACGAACGGTCGACAAGCCAAGGCCTTTGAGGAGTGTCTGGCGGCTGACGAAGAACCCCTGGGCCTCGAATACCGCCTCGTTCATGTAACTGCGCCGCGAGGAGATTTCCTGGTTCAGCGTCACCCGCAGGTAGCTGTAGGCACCAATGTAGACACTTGCTACCAGGCTGAAAGCAAACAGGTGCAGCAGCTTGCGGGCCGCCTTGGGCGTGGCCAGCGTCGAGCGAGCGGTTGGGATCAGATGGTCAAGTTTCATCGGCGCCAGCCTAGCCAGTGCCAACTGCGTCCAGAATAGGACGGATCTCAATCTGCTAGGGCCAGCCTGCAGCGCTGCTGATTAATGTGCGCCCTGGTGTAGCTGCGCGGTATTTGAAGGTGCCATCAATGGTTTCATCTCACGGCCTGCAGTTGGGAATTCTTTTTCCACCCACGCAAGTTCATGGCGCACAAACACAACTGCAAGATGATCAATGCCCACGCTTGAGCGTGCCAACCCCAGGCGGCCCACAACACGTTGCTTGCAATGAAGCAGCTAAAACCAACTTTGCGCCGGCCAGGGCGGCGTGAGCCGATACACCAGGCGGCCAGCACCGTCATCAGCATGGCCGGCCACTCCAAAAAGTTTATCCAAAGTTCCATGACGCTGTTCCCAAGTCGCTGCTCGATCGCCCATCAAGCTACCTGCCAGCCTGGCGTATGCTGGCAGGTAACCGCTCGACTAGGCTGCCCGCTGCTCACCCTTGAGCATTTTCTTCTGCACTTCCATGGCCTGCCCGAGCTCTTCGAGCATGTCCTTGCCTAGCAGCTTCTTGGCAGTAGGGAACAGCTCGCTTTCTTCCTCCTCGATATGATGCTCGAGCAGTTCTTTAATGACCTTGACGCGCCCTGCGAATTCGACAGTGCCGGTTTCGGTATGCAGCAGGTCCGGCAACACCAGTGCATCGACCGTGCGGTGTTCCTCCTTGGCCTCGTAGTACATCTTGGCTTCTTCCTTACCGCCGGCTTGCTTGATGGCTGGGTAAAGAATTTCTTCTTCAAGGGTGGTGTGAATCTGCAGTTCCTGCTCGATCTTGTGCAGCAGATCCGCACGTTTCTTGACGGCCCGCTCCGTGGTGGTGGAAAGCTCTTCAAGCAGTTTCTTCACAAGCTTGTGGTCTTGGATCAGTAAGTCGATAGCGTTCATGGCGTTACCTCGTCACAGATTGATTGATGAACTTGCCGCAGGTTAGTGCCGCGCCGGTGGCACGGTTCAGCGCAGCCGGTCGCTGGCGGTTTGAGCGCCAGCGACACTGTGCGAAGTACGTTAAAGAATCGGCTTACCGCCGGTCACGGCATAGCGGGAGCCACTGATGTAACTGGCTTCGTCCGAGCCCAGCAACACATAGATCGGTGCCACCTCCACCGGCTGGCCTGGCCGCCCCATTGGGTAGCCTGACCCGAAGTTCTGTACCGCCTCATCGGGCATGGTTGCGGGGATCAGTGGCGTCCAGATCGGACCAGGTGCGACGCTGTTCACCCGTATGCCTTTTTTGGCCAGTAACTGGGCCAACCCGGCAGTGAAGTTGGCAATCGCGCCTTTGGTGGTCGCATAAGGCAACAGGCTTTGGGAAGGATCGTCGGAGTTGACCGAACTGGTATTGATGATCGAACCGCCTTTGGGCATGGACGGCAGCGCCGCCTTGCAAATCCGGAAGATGGCAGTGATGTTGATATCGAAGGTTTTCACCCACTCATCATCATCGATTTCTTCCAGGGTCTCATGGGACATCTGGAACGCTGCGTTGTTGACCAGGATGTCTATGCGCCCAAACTGGTTCACGGTCTTCTCGACGATGTCGTAGCAGTGCTGCTTCTGGGCGAGGTCCCCGGGTAGCAACAGGCAACGACGGCCTGCCTGCTCGACCCAGCGTGCGGTTTCCTGGGCGTCGTCGTGCTCATCCAGGTAAGCGATGGCCACGTCAGCACCTTCACGGGCATAGGCGATGGCTACCGCGCGCCCGATGCCGCTGTCCGCGCCTGTGATCAGGGCAATTTTGCCCTCCAATCGGTTATGGCCGATGTATGACTGCTCGCCACAGTCAGGAGCCGGCTGCATCTTGCGTTGTGAGCCCGGCACGCTTTGTGGCTGCGAAGGGAAGGGCGGGGTAGGGAATTCACGCATGATTCGAGCTCCTGTAGTTGAGAACGCACTCACAGGTTTCGAGAAGCCTTGCCGGGACGTGTTTGGTTCAATCGGCGCATCGAGCGACGAGCGGTCAATTGAACCGATTCGATTGAATTTGCAGCCTCACCCTTGTTCTACCGAGGTCAGACTCAAGCCCTTTTCGTGGCTTGGGCGCAAATTTGCGGAGCAGCAAGTGCCTCGAATCATCACCCCAACCACCCCTGAGCACGAAATCGACGAGCACGATGCCAGGATGTTTGGTTCGCCCAAGGAGCGTCTGGATTTCTATCGGCGTGAAATTCAATACGAAACCAGCATCCTGGCCAACCGTACCGATGCCTACCTGGCGGCGCAGTCCTTCTTGGTTATCGCCTTTGTTTCTGCCATGGGCAACCTCAACGATGGTTGGGGGGAAATGTTCACGCTGATAGTGCCAGCGTTTCTTGCTTTGCTGGGTGTACTCAGCTCACTCAACGCCTGGCCGGGTATTCGGGCGGCGTACAGAATCATCGATCACTGGCAGCTCAAGCAAAGCCACCTATTGCAGAGCGAGCCGTTAATGGGGCTGGCCTACGACGAGTCGCCGCTGTTCTGCGAGGCCGAGACTTCGCGTGCCGGGCATCGAAAATCGCTGCTGTTTTCGTTACGCACGCCTTGGATCTTTCTGGTGTTCTGGGTGCTGCTGGGCAGCTATTCGGTGTACATCCAGCTGGCCTGAACCCATGACCCTGGCCTTTGGATACGTTGCGCTCGCGCGTGGAAAAACCGCAGGCAAAAGAAAGCCCGCTGCTAGGCGGGCAAGGTCTATCACACGTAGGGATAGCTAAAGACTGCCGTAGCAGGCGTGAAAATTCAGTGAAAGCAATATCAATGAATTGAGAATGAGCTTGAACGACACAATCGCCTTGACCATGCCCACAAACAGGCCCACTGCGCGGCCGTCTTGGCTGGGCGTTAGCTCACAGCATGCAAGGATTGTCATAGAGCAGCTGCCGCTGGCATTCAAAGGCCAGTGTTTGAGAATTTATGCGGGTGGCGTTACGGTTTGAGGCATTTTCAAGCAATGACGGTTCAACGATCTGGCACTTCGTTGGTTGAACGCTGGTCCAAGTCATCTTTGGCACGCCGTGCACACCGTCACCAAAGGAGAACCGCCGCAAATGACTGCAGCACCAAAACCCAGGACCACGCTTAATCCTCCGGTCTTCTACACCAGCGCTCTATTGATATTTTTGCTCGTCGTGTATGCCACTGCTTTTCAGGCGCATGCCCAAGACCTGTTCGAAAGCGTCCAGAGCTGGATCATCACTAATGCCAGTTGGTTTTACATCCTAACCGTTGCGCTGGTATTGATCAGTGTGGTGTTCCTGGCGGTCAGTCGCTACGGTGACATCAAACTAGGTCCTGATCACAGCGAGCCGGATTATGGTAAAAGCAGCTGGTTCGCCATGTTGTTTTCTGCGGGTATGGGTATCGGCCTGATGTTTTTCGGGGTCGCCGAACCGGTGATGCATTTCACCATGCCCCCGGTCGGGGAGCCCGGCACCGTCGCCGCGGCACGTGAAGCGATGAAGATCACGTTTTTCCACTGGGGCCTGCATGCCTGGGCGATCTACGCAATGGTGGCGTTGATCCTTGCTTACTTCAGTTTCCGTAATGGCTTGCCGCTAACGCTGCGTTCAGCGCTGTATCCTTTGATTGGGGAGCGTATCCACGGCTCCATTGGTCATGCGGTCGACATCTTCGCCATTCTCGGCACAGTGTTTGGCGTTGCCACTTCTCTGGGCTATGGAGTGCTGCAGATCAACAGCGGTTTGAATCATCTGTTCGGCTTACCCATCAACGCCACGGTGCAGGTAATCCTGATTGCGGTAACTTGCGGCCTGGCCACACTGTCGGTCGCCAGCGGGCTGGATAAAGGCATCCGCATTCTGTCCGAGCTCAACTTGAGCTTGGCGGTGATCTTGATGCTATTCGTATTGATACTGGGGCCAACCGTATTCTTGTTGCAGACCTATATCCAGAACACCGGCGCCTATCTGTCGGATATCGTCAACAAGACTTTCAACCTCTATGCCTATGAACCGACCGACTGGATTGGTGGGTGGACCCTGTTGTACTGGGGTTGGTGGTTGTCCTGGTCGCCGTTCGTAGGCTTGTTCATCGCGCGTATTTCCCGCGGGCGTACCATCCGCGAATTCGTTTGTGGGGTGCTGTTCGTTCCGGCGGGTTTCACCTTGCTGTGGATGACGGTCTTCGGTGACTCCGCCATTCGGATGATTCTCAACGATGGGATACAAGATTTGGCTACCGTCGTTGGTCAGGACAGCTCGCTGGCGCTATTTGCCTTTCTTGAGCACTTCCCGTTTGCCACGGTCATTTCCCTGGTCGCGGTGCTGATGGTGGTGGTGTTCTTCGTCACCTCTGCAGACTCGGGCGCTTTGGTGGTCGATATGCTGGCCTCGTCGGGGCAGAGCCATTCGCCCCTATGGCAACGGATTTTCTGGTCGCTGAGCATGGGCGCCGTGGCCATTGCACTGCTATTGGCCAACGGCCTTAAAGCCCTGCAGGCTGCTACCATCGCCTCGGCCCTGCCGTTCGCAGCCATCTTGCTGATAGCCATGTGGGGGTTGTTCAAAGCTCTGAGCTTGGATGCCACGCGCCGCGGGCTGCGCAACCAGGCGCTACCTGGGCCTGGGCATGCCCGTCATCCCCACGGTGGCTGGCAGCGCCGCCTGCGCAATATCGCCATGATGCCGCGCCGTGCGCACGTTACGCGCTTCATCGCCGATGTGGTCAAGCCTGCCTGCGAAGAGGTCGCACTGGAGCTGCGTAAGCAAGGCTACGAGGTGGCCGTGAATGAGCGTGAGGATGGCCGGGTCGCCCTTGAGCTTTCCCATGCCGGGGAAGGGCGCTTCCTCTACGAGGTTCGTCCGCGCGCCTTCAATACGCCCAGCTTCGTCATGCGCGATACCGACGACAGTACCGATGGCCGCAAGTACTTCCGCGCAGAAGTGCACCTGCGTGAAGGCGGGCAGGACTACGACATCATGGGCTGGAGCCGGGACGATGTGATCGGCGACATCCTCGATCAATACGAGCGCCACCTGCATTACCTGCACGTGGTGAGTTGAGGCTTTATGCCACTTCGCGGTGCAAGGTGCAGTGACCCTCACGCACCTTGCACTGGCACACTTGGCTCGGTTCGATCCGACCGGCCATCGCTGAGCGGACATCCAATCGACCTCACGGGAGCATAGGGCGTCAGAGAAGAGGCATGTCCGCTTCAACTCAAACACTCAGGAGGCTTGCCACTCATGTACGAGCGCATCACCGACTTGGTTACGGACCACAGCGTGTTCGGTATATCAGTGCTCAATTGGCTGTTGGCGCTATGCGTTGCGGCTGTCACTTTCACGGTAGCGCGGGCTGCCATAGGCTTCATGCGGCGCCGGGTGGAGTCTACCGGGATGCTCAGCCAGGTGCTGGCCAAAGTCTTGGCCGGCACCAGCAACCTGCTGTTGTTGTTGGCTTCGCTGCTGGTGGGGCTAAGCATGCTCGACCTGCCTGAACGCTGGCTGGACAGGGTCAGTAGCCTGTGGTTCGTAGTGGCCGCCCTGCAGATCGGCTTGTGGCTCAACCGTGCCATCGCCCTGGGGCTGGTTCACTACATCACACGCCACGGCGGGCAGGGGTTGTACCAAGGCAGCGCCTTGGCGACGTTGTCGGCCTGGGGTGCCCGGGTGCTGCTGTGGTCGATCGTGGTACTGGCGATGTTGTCCAACCTGGGCGTCAACATCACCGCCTTCATCGCAAGCTTGGGTGTCGGTGGCATCGCGGTAGCACTGGCGGTGCAGAACATACTAGGCGACCTGTTCGCTTCGCTGTCGATTGCCGTGGACAAACCATTCGAAGTGGGAGATTTCATCGTCATTGGCTCACTGGCCGGCACCGTTGAGCATGTGGGACTCAAAACTACCCGTATCCGCAGCCTGGGTGGTGAGCAGATCGTCATGGCCAATGCGAGCATGATCAGCAGTACCATCCAGAACTACAAGCGGCTGCAGGAGCGGCGCATTGTCTTCGAGTTCGGACTGTCTTACGACACGCCCACTGAAGCGGTGAAAAAAGCCCCAGCCATCGTGGAGGAGGCTATCCGGGCGCAGGAACATGCACGCTTTGACAGAGCCCACCTGCGCGGGTTTGGCAAGGAGGCGCTGGAGTTCGAGTGCGTCTACATCGTGCAGGACCCTGGGTACAACATGTACATGGATATTCAGCAGGCGATCAATTTCCGCTTGCTCGAATGCTTTTCGCGCATAGGCGCCAGGTTCGCTGTACCCGTGCGCTCGATCAAAGTGACCGCGTTGCCCGAACTTAACGAAGCGTTTGAACCGCCGCGTAATAGCAAGGGCTACGGACGAGGCTGACCACCGCAGCACTGGCGCGCCGACCTAAAGCAACGGGTGCCGTACCCATCGGCACCCGTTCGCCAAGTGCGCCAACCGGCGCCAGCTAATAATGCTATGGCCGGCATCGGAATCTGGTATTACATCTGCCCGCCCACGGCTGTTTAGCATCGTCGATGTCTTCCTGTCGACGAGAACAACAACGTGAACCTTGGAAAGATCATAACCCGCAGTGCCCGCTACTGGCCCGAGCACATCGCCGTGGCGGACAGCCAGATGCGCCTGAGCTACGCCCAACTGGAACGCCGCAGCAATCGACTGGCTAATGGGTTGGGAACGCTGGGGTTGGCCGCTGGCGAGCATGTAGCGATTCTTGCCGCCAACCGCGTGGAGCTGGTGGAGGCTGAAGTGGCGCTGTACAAGGCGGCGATGGTCAAGGTGCCAATCAATGCACGCCTGTCTTTGGATGAAGTGGTGCGGGTGCTGGAAGACTCCTGCAGTGTTGCCGTGATCACCGACGCTCGCTTCGCCCAGGCGTTGGCAGCGCGGCGTCAGCAGTTGCCAATGCTGCGCCAGGTGATCGTGCTGGACGGGGATGGCGGTGACCTGAGCTATGCCGCGTTGCTCGAGCGTGGCAGCGATACCGCACTGGCACATGACCCGGCCGACGATGCGCTGGCCGTTCTGCATTACACCTCAGGCAGCTCCGGTGTGCTCAAGGCCGCCATGCTGTCGTTCGGTAACCGCAAGGCACTGGTGCGCAAAAGCATTGCCAGCCCAACCCGGCGTTCCGAGCCGGGCGACGTCATGGCCCATGTCGGGCCCATTACCCATGCCAGTGGCATGCAGATCATGCCACTGCTGGCAGTCGGTGCCTGCAACCTGCTGCTCGATCGCTACGACGACCGCTTGCTGCTGGAGACCATCCAGCGCGAACGGGTGACGCGCCTGTTCCTGGTACCTGCGATGATCAACCGTCTGGTGAATTTCCCAGGCGTCGAGCGTTACGACCTGTCCAGCCTGAAGCTTGTGATGTATGGCGCGGCGCCGATGGCACCAGCCTTGGTGAAAAAGGCCATCGAGCTGTTCGGGCCGATTCTTGCGCAGGGCTACGGGGCCGGTGAAACCTGCTCGCTGGTGACGGTACTGACCGAGCAGGACCACCTGGTCGAGGACGGCGACTACCGGCGCCTGGCCTCTTGCGGGCGCTGCTATTTCGACACCGACCTGCGGGTGGTCAATGACGCGTTTGAAGATGTGGCGCCTGGCGAGGTTGGTGAGATCGTGGTCAAAGGGCCCGACATCATGCAGGGCTACTGGCGGGCTCCGGCGCTCACCGCCGAGGTCATGCGCGACGGTTACTACCTCACCGGTGACCTGGCGACGGTCGATGACCAGGGTTACGTGTTCATCGTCGATCGCAAGAAGGAAATGATCATTTCCGGTGGCTTCAACGTGTATCCCAGCGAGGTGGAGCAGGTGATCTACGGCTTCCCCGAAGTGTTCGAAGTGGCAGTGGTCGGTGTGCCTGATGCGCAATGGGGCGAGGCGGTGCGTGCGGTGGTGGTGCTCAAGCCCGGTGCGCAATTGCAGGCGGCTGAGCTCATCGAGCGTTGCGCAGGCGCCTTAGCTGGCTTCAAGAAGCCGCGCGGCGTGGACTTCGTGAACGAGCTGCCGAAAAACCCCAATGGCAAGGTGGTGCGCCGCCTGGTCCGGGACACCTACTGGCAACACAGCGAACGTCGTATCTGACCTGGGAGCATCACCATGTATCAACCAAGTGCAAAAGCTGCGCAGATCATTGAATCGATCGAAGGTTTCGTCCGCGATCAGGTGCGCCCACTGGAGCAGCAAGCGCAGCTGGACTGGGCGCGCCCGCATTCGCAGTCTGTGCTGCGGCAGGTGTGGAAGCGTTCCAGCGAGCAGGGCCTGTATACCATCATGCTGCCCGAAAGCATGGGCGGAGCCGGCCTGAACGTGGCCGACCTGTGTGCGGTGAAAGAGGCCACCGTGCTGACCGGCTCGATGCTCGCGCCGCACGTGCTGGGTGAGCTGTCGGGACCACCGCGGGTCGGCCACCTGTTCAAGGTGGCCAGCCCCTATCAGGTCGAGACTTTCCTCAAGCCGGTGTGCCGCGCCGAGAAAGCGGTGTGCTTTGCCTTGACCGAAGCTGAGGCCGGTTCGGATGCGAGCGCCATTGCCACCCAGGCACAGCGCGATGGCGATCACTACGTACTGAGCGGGAGCAAACGTTACATTTCTGGTGCCACCTTTGCCGATTTGGCAGTGCTGCTGGCGGTGACCGGCCCAGGGCAGGGTGCCCAGGGTATCTCGGCATTTTTCGTCGACCTCAAGGCCCCAGGTGTGCGCATCCAGAGCGATTACTCGGTGATGTCCGGTGGCGGCGCCCACGGCGACATCGTGCTTGACCAGGTGCGGGTGCCGGCGGCCAATCTGATTGGTGAACAAGGGCAGGGGTTCAAACTGGCCATGGGTCGCATCACCCTGAACCGCCTGCTGCATTGCCCGACCCTGCTGGGGTTGGCCGGCCTGGCACTGAAGCTGTCGGTCGAGCATGCCCGCAGCCGCAAGCAGTTCGGTCAACCGATCGCGATGTTCCAGGCGGTCAACCATATGATCGCCGACATGGCCACCGAGCTGCATGCTGCACGCAGCATGGTGTACGCCACCGCCCAGTTGAATGACGCAGGGGGCGATATCCGCACCCAGGCGCCGATGTGCAAGCTGTTCGTGTCTGAGGCTGCGTTTCGCATCGCTGACAAGGCGGTGCAGGTACACGGTGGTGCCGGCTTGATGCAGGGGCATCCGGTGGAATGGATTTTCCGCGCCACCCGAATGATGCGCATCCTCACCGGCACCAGCGAGATCCAGCGCAATACCATCGCCAAAGGGGTGCTGATGCCCGCCTGAGCCACCGGCAGGCCGCAGTGGCGGCCTGTTGCCTGCATGCTGACAACAATAACAAGAGTATTCCCCATGACTGCGCATTCTTCATTGCCCAACCCCCGAACTGCCTGGCTGGTGGCCGCGCTGCTGGCGCTGCTGATGTTGATCAACTTTCTCGACAAGGTGGTGATCGGCCTGGTGGCGGTGCCGATGAGCCAAGAGCTGGGCCTGACGGCAACCGAGTTCGGCCTGATTGGCGGCGCCCTGCATTGGTTTTTCGCCCTCTCGGCGGTGATCGGGGGGTTCATGGCCAACCGCCGCCCCACGCGTACCCTGCTGCTGGGTATGGGTGTGTTCTGGGCGCTGATCCAGCTACCGATGCTGTTCGCCACGTCCCTATGGGCGATCATCGCCTGCCGCGTGCTGCTGGGTATTGGCGAAGGGCCCGCCTCGCCGGTCGCCACCCATGCGTTGTACAAGTGGTTCCCCAACGACCGGCGCAATTTGCCGGTAGCGCTGCTGCATGCAGGCAGCGCCATGGGGCTATTGGTGGCAGGCGCCATGATCCCTTGGGTAAGCCAGCATTATGGCTGGCGCACCAACTTCATCATCCTGGCCGTGATCGGGCTGGTCTGGTGCCTGTTGTGGTGGCGGTTGGGGCAAGAAGGCACCCTCGAGCGCTTGCGTGCCAGCCAGTTGCAGGCTGACGAGCCGGCCATCGCTTACCGCAAGTTGTTGAGCGACCCCAGCGTGCTGGGTAACTATCTGTGCCACTTCGCTGCCAACTGGTCATTGGCCCTTACTCTGACCTGGGTGCCCAGCTACCTGCAAGTGGGGCTGGGTATCGACCCGCTGCAGACCGGGCGGATTTTCGTCATGTTCGTGATCGTGACCACGCCTTTGAGCCTGCTGCTCGCCTGGCTTTCACAGCGCCTGATGCGCCAGGGCCTACCGTCGCGGCTGGCCCGTGGGGTGTTCGTTTCGGCCTGTCTGATAGTGGCTGGGCTGCTGTCGGCGTCGTTGGTACTGCCGGGGCTGAGCACCGTTGTGCGGGTCAGTGCGTTGACCTTCAGTGGTGGGCTGGCGTTGGTCATGTACTCGGTAGGGCCAGCGATGCTTGCCGAATTCACCCCCGCAGGCCAGCGTGGGGGCATTCTCGCCATGGGCAACGGCATCGCCTCGCTCGCGGGGTTGGCGGCGCCGGTAGTGACCGGTGTGCTGGTGCAAGGCGCGGGTGCCGCACACCCGGCAGGGTATGCCCAAGGCTTCCTGGTGTGCGGCGTGGTACTGGTGATAGCGGGATTGGCCGGCCTGGTCAGCCTCAACCCGCAGCGCACCTTGCAGCGCTTGCACGGGGCGGATGTGCAAGGGCGGCAGGTGCGGGCTCAAACCGCCAGCTGAACGCCCAGTACCGACTCCAGCGGCTGGGCTTGCCTGCCGATCAGCTCACCGCGCCATTGACCACTGTTGACCAGGTCGATCAGCACGCTGCGCACCAGGTCTCGCAGGCAACCGGCCGCGAACGACAGGGGCTTGTGCTGCGAATGCGCCAGGGCGATGGTGCGGCTGATGCTGGGTTCGACGATACGCCGCGCTGCCGTGGGCTCGAGCAGTTGGCTCAGTGGCGGCCAGTTGCTGATGGTCGCTGCAAACCCTGCGCGTACCAGGCTGGCGATGCCGGGCGCCGATTGCTGTTCGTAGGCGGCGTTCAGGGGCACACCTGCCTCCATGGCGGCTTGCTCGATGCGCCGGCGCAGGTGCAGCCCGCGGGGCGGCAGCACCAGGCGGGTGGCAATGGCTTCGGCCAGGGTAATGGTGTCGGGGGTACCGGGGGTTGAGCTGCCGACCCAGTACAACGCCTCGGTAAAGATCGGCTCGGCCTCGACATGGTCGAGTTCCTCGGCATTGGGCACCACCCCAAAGTCCACACGGCCCAGTTCGATAGCCTGGCCGCCTTCGCGGCTCAAACCATCCCACACCGTCAGCGTCACCCCGGGGAAGCGCTGCTCGGCGCGCCTGAGGATTTCTGGCAGCAGCAATTCGGCGGCAGTTGCCGGAATCGAAATGGCGACATGGCCCTTGGGGTCGCCACGGCTGGACTTGAGCTCGTCTTTCACCGAGTCGAGTTTCTGCACCACCTGGCGGGCAACTTCGTAAAGCTGGCGCCCCGCATCTGTCAGGGCGATGCCATCGTGCTGGCGGTCGAGCAGCTGCATTTCCAGCTCGCTTTCCAGCAGGCTGATCTGCCGGCTCAGCGCCGGCTGGGCTATGTAGGCACGACGCGAAGCCGAGGAGAAGCTGCCGGCTTCGACGATGGCGATCAGGTAGCGGAGCTGTTTCAAGGTCATTGCAGCAGATTCCAAGGGTATGCCGAACTGATATGGCACGTATCCGAACACGTTATTTGTGGGGTTCCAAGCGCGGCTCCTAGTATCACCTCGAAAGGGCGGGCCAAGGCAAGCCCGGCCGGCACAACACAACAACAAGAGGCCAACTGCGATGAAACCTGCCGCTTTGCTGCGCTGTATCCTGCTCGTCAATGCCAGCCTGCTGGCCCTGCACGCCCAAGCCATGCCTACACCCCAGGGCCTGACCCCGGTGGGCGCCGAGCGTGGGCCCAGCTCTGATGGCCGCATTCCGGCCTGGGACGGTGGGCTGCGCAGCGGGCAGGTGTCGCTGGCTTTCAATGGCACACCGCTGGACCCCTACGCCGACGAGCAGCCGCTGTACATCATCGGTGCCGACAATTACCGCCAGTACCGCGATCAGCTCACGGCCGGGCAGGTGGCCTTGATCGAGCGTTACCCCAAATCGTTTCGCCTGCCGGTGTATCCGTCGCATCGCAGCGTTGCCGTTGCGCCCCAGGTGCAGGCATGGGCCCAGCGCAATGCAGCCAGTGCAAGGCTGGCCAATGACGGCAATGGCCTGACGGGGTTTGCTGGCGTACTGGCATTTCCCTACCCAAGCAACGGTCTCCAGGTGCTGTGGAACCACCTGACCCGACCACGCAACGCCAGCTACAGCCTGGTTTCGGACAGCATCACCCCACGTGGCGATGGGCGCTACGCCACCATGAGCTTTCAGCAGACGTTCGCCCGCCCCGATGTGCTGCGCGATGGCGATCCGAGCACTGTGCTGTATTACCTGAGCTACCGCATGACCGCTCCGTCGCGGCTGGCGGGTGATGCCGTGGTACTGCACGAAACCCTCGACCAAGTGGCGCAGCCGCGCCTGTCGTGGTTGTACAGCAGCAGCCAGCGGCGAGTGCGACGTGCCCCTGCCTTGGCGTACGACAGCATTACCCCAGGCACGGCCGGCCTGCGCACTGCCGACAGCCGCGATATGTTCAACGGCGCGCCAGACCTTTACCAGTGGACCCTGGTGGGCAAGAAGACACTGCACGTGCCCTACAACAGCTATCGCCTGGCTTCGCCGCTGCTGGGTTACGCTGCGTTGATCGGGCCGGGCCATGTACGGCCGCAGGCCACCCGTTACGAGCTGCACCGGGTGTGGGAAGTGGTGGGTACGCTCAAACCTGGAGCCAAGCATATTTACGCCAGCCGCCGCTATTATCTGGACGAGGACAGTTGGGCCATCGTCGAAGCCGATTTCTTCGACCAGCAGGGCCGGCTGTGGCGCACGGCCCAGGCTCATAGTTATTACCACGTCACTGGCCAGGCTTTGGTCAACGCCATGGAGGCGATCTACGATCTGCGCACTGGCCGCTATCAACTCTCGGGCCTGACCAATGAACAGCCCAAGCCGTATACCTTCGACCTCGTCACCAGCGCCTCGCACTTCTCGCCCGGCGCGCTGCGCAGCCAAGGGCTGCGCTGACGCCTTATTGCTGTGGTCAAGGGGGGAGGTGGGTTCAGGGGGTGACGATGGCGAACCGGCCATCAGGCTCATCGAGCCCCCCCATGAAGCGTAGGAACTTGGCCCGTTCACCTGCGATGTCGATGCCCCCCAAGGTGGCCTCTTTGAGGAAACCTGTCTGTTTCAGAGCAATCTGGTCGAGGGTGGCCTTGCTCATCGTCACCTCGACATCGGCCCGTGGGTGGCGGGCCAGGTCGCGATGGGTGAGCACACCGTTGCGCAGGGTCAGGGCGTAGTCTTGGTCCAGGTCGCTGAAACGCCAGTTGATGGTCAGATCTTGCGCGGCGGCCTTGGCCGCATCCACACGTACACCCAGGTAATCGAAGAACGATGCAGGGGTCAGCGCGCGCACCAGGTCCTCGGCACTGCCGCCTTGGCTCGCGCCTGGCGCGACACCGTTGCGCAGCTCCTGCGCGCCGGTCAGGTAAGCATTGCGCCAGGTGGCATTCTCGCTCTGGTAGCCCAGCTGTTCCAGCGCATCGGCCTGCAATTGGCGGGCCTGCTGGTTGTCTGGCTGGGCGAACACCAGATGCCGAGTAAGTTCGGCGACCCAGCGGTAATCGCCATTGGCGTAGGCATCACCGGCCAGTGCCAGCACTCGCTCGGCCCCTCCCAGCGCTTTGACGTAATGGGCGCCGGCCTGGCTGGGTGGCAGTGGGTCCAGGGTGGCGGGGTTGCCATCGTAGAAGCCCATGTAGCGCTGGTATACAGCCCGCACGTTGTGGCTGAGCGAGCCGTAGTAATCGCGGCTATACCACTTGCTGGCCAGCCGTGGCGGCAGGCTGGTCAGCTCGGCGGCAATTTCGGTGGGGCCCAGGCCGCGATTGATCAGCCGCAGAGTCTGGCTGTCGATGAAGGCGTACATATCCCGCTGATCGGCCAGGTACTCGCGGATCGCTGCACCGCCCCAAGTGGGCCAGTGGTGCTGGGCGAACACCACCTCGGCCTGCTCGCCGTAGCGCACCAGCGACTGGTCCAGGTAATACGCCCATACCTTGGCATCACGCACCTGGGCCCCGCGCAGGGTCAGCACATTGTGCTGCACATGGGAGGCGTTTTCGGCCATGCACAGGGCCTTGAACTGTGGCAGCCACAGGTTCATTTCGGCCGGCGCCTCGGTGCCGGGGGTCAGCTGAAACTCGATGTTCACCCCGTCGATCTGCAGGGTTTGCAACGGTTGGTCGATCAGCTGCGTGGGGGCGATCAGGCTGACCGTAGCGTTGGCCGGCACCCCTTTGCCCAGCCCCGCATCCACCTGGCCGCGAGGCCCGCGTGGCAGGGGGGCGCCATACATGTACTGGGCACGCCGCTTCATTGCAGGGCCGGCGAGAACGTTCTCGCTGATGGCATGCTCGAAAAATCCCTGGGGGGCGATGACTTGGACCTTGCCCGCTTTGACATCGGCCTCGTCGATCACCCCCCGCACGCCACCGAAATGATCGACGTGTGGATGGGTGTAGATCACTGCCACAACTGGCCGTTGCGGGCTATGGCGTAGGTACATCGCCAAGCCCGCCCTTGCGGTCTCGACCGATAGCAGCGGGTCGACCACGATCAGGCCGTGCTCGCCTTCGATCAGGGTCATGTTGGCAAGGTCCAGCCCGCGTACCTGATAGATACCGTCGGTCACCTTGAACAGGCCGGCAATGCTATTGAGCTGAGCGATACGCCATAAGCTTGGGTTGACGGTGGCCGGTGCCTGGCCATTGAGAAAGGCGTAGCGCTGCAGGTCCCACACGGGTTTGCCATCGGCGTTGACCACTGCCTGGTCAACGGCCTCGAGCAGGCCCCGGCGGGCGTTGTCGAAATCGCTGCGGTCGGCGAACGGCAGGCGCTGCAACCACTGCTGGTTGATCTGGCGAGTCAGCGCGGTGGCCTCTTTGGCGGGCCCCTCGGCCAGTGCAGTGAATGGCAATGCCAGGGCCAGAAGGCAGGGCAATGATCGTAGGCGCATCGGGTGGTCCTTGTTGTTATGGGCTGGCGACCACTCTAAGGACAGAGGTCGCAGGCTAACCAATACCACTCTTGCATGGCGAGTCATGCCTTAATGCGATGGCTCAGCCGTGACCTACCTCCATGATCCGCGACACCAGCCAGGCCAAGGCCGGATCGTGCTGGCGGTGAGCAAGGTACACCAGCTCCAGCTCGAACGGCTCCAGGGCCAGCGGCAGCTCTAGCACCTGCAGCGGCAGCAGCTCTGCGAAATGCAGTGCCAGCGCCGTGGGTAGCACGACGCACAGGTCCGAGGTGGCCGCCAGGTGCGCTGCCTGCAGGTAGTTGGGTGTGGTGTAGACGATGCGCCGGGCCAAGCCCTGTTCGGCCAGCCACTGGTCGACCATGCCACGGGTCTGGCCGCCGTGTACCCACAGGTGGCGCAACCCCAGAAAGGTCTGCAGGTCGAGCGTGCCCTGCACGTCAGGGTGTTCCCTGCGCACTGCAACACGTAGGGTTTCGCGGCGCCACGTTCGTCGTTCATAACGTGCAGGGACCTCATCGAAGCGCCCCAACACCAGATCGAGTTCGCCACGGTCCAAGGCCTCGGCCGGCAGGTGTGGAGCCAGGTGCTGAACGTCGATGCGCAAATGCGGCGCCTGGGTCTGCAAGGTGTGCAATAACTTGGGCATGCACAACTGTTCTGCGAAGTCGGTCAGGGCAATGCGTAGTTGCCGGTGGCTGAGCTGTGGGTCGAAGGCGTTGCCGGTGCCCAGGGTTTGCTCGATCTGTTGCAGGGCGGCGCGAATCGGCCCTTCCAGGGCCAAGGCGCGCGGAGTGGGGCGCATGCGCCGGCCCACCCGCACCAACAGCGGGTCGCCCAGCAGGTCGCGCAGGCGCGCCAGGGCGTTGCTCACGGTGGGCTGGGTCAAAGCCAGGCGTTCTGCGGCTCGCGACACATTCTGCTCGCGCAGCAGCATATCCAGCACACGCAAAAGGTTGAGGTCGAAGTTGGCAATATTCATGTGGCAAATACATGCAATGGAAAATGAAAATTTCAAAAATAGTAGGGGGCTGACTAGGGTGGTGGCAATGCGCTAACAGAACAATCAGGAGCGTCACCCGTGAGTAATACCTACAACATTCGGCAGGCGGCGGTGATCGGCGCCGGCACCATGGGCCGCGGTATCGTCATCAGCCTGGCCCGCGCAGGGGTCGCGGTGACATGGCTGGACAACGACCCGCAAGCCATCACTGCAGGCATCGCGATGCTGGCCCAGACCTGGGCGCAGCAGGTAGCCAAGGGGCGCCTGCAAGCCTGCGAAGCCGACGCCTGCCTTGAGCGAGTACGCGCCGCCAGCACCTATGCCGAGCTTGCCGATGCCGACTTGGTGATCGAAGCGGTCTTCGAGAACCTGGCACTCAAGCAAGACATCTTCCGCACCCTGGACAGCACCCTCAAGGCCCAGGCCATCCTGGCCAGCAACACCTCGGCGCTGGACATCGATGCCATTGCCGCGGTAACCGGCCGCCCCGAGCAGGTGCTGGGCCTGCATTTCTTCAGCCCAGCGCATGTGATGAAGCTGCTGGAAGTGGTACGCGGGGCGCGTACCTCACCCGAGGTGCTGGACGCAGCTCAGGCCCTTGGCCTGCGGATGGGCAAGCAAGTGGTAGTGGCCGGCAACTGCCCCGGCTTCATCGGTAACCGCATGCTTGCCACCTATGTGGCCGAAGCGCGCAAGCTGCTGCTTGAAGGCGCCACGCCAAGGCAGGTGGACGAGGTGCTGCAGGCGTTTGGCATGGCCATGGGCCCGTTTCGCATGTATGACGTGGTCGGTATCGACTTGGAGTGGCGAGCGCGCCAGCTCGCCGGGAGTGGCATGGATGCACCGCTGGCGCAGGTCGACAACGCACTCTGTGGGCTGGGGCGTTTCGGTCAGAAGACCGGGCAGGGCTACTACCGGTATGCACCGGGCAGCCGTGAGGCACTGCACGACCCCGAGGTCGATGCCCTGGTGCTAAAAGTCGCCCAGGACTTGGGAGTGCGACGGCGCGAGATCGACGACGAAGAAATCCGCGAGCGTTGTCTGTTAGCACTGGTCAACGAAGGCGCGAAGATTCTCGAAGAAGCAGTGGCCGGTTGCAGTGCCGACATCGACCGCGTTTACCTCTACGGCTACGGCTTTGCGCCAGAAGTTGGTGGGCCAATGCGCTGGGCTGACCAGCAAGGGTTGGGGCTGATCTTGGCGCGGCTGGAGCGCCTGCAAGGCCTGTTCGGTGAGCACTGGCGTCCGGCCTCACTGTTGATGCGCCTGGCAGTGGCGGGCCGACAGTTAGCTGACGTGCGCGAGGGCCGGGTATGAATTACAACGCCCCCCTGCGTGAGATGTGCTTCGTGCTGCACGAGCTGTTCGACGTAACGGCCCATTGTGATCGCCTCGGTAACGAGCTGGACCGCGAAACCATCGATGGCATCCTTGAGCAGGGCGCGCGCTTCGCGGGCCAGGTGGTGGCGCCGCTCAACCGCCAGGGCGACGAGCAAGGCTGCCGCCTGGAGCAGGGCAGTGTGCGCACCCCCGATGGCTTTCGCCAGGCCTACCAGCAGTACGTGGAAAACGGCTGGGCGGCGATGACCGGCCCGCTTGAGTATGGCGGTCAGGGCCTGCCGCAGATGGTCGCGGCTTGTTTTCACGAAATGCTGATGGGCGCATCGCTGTCGTTTCGTATCTACAGCGGCTTGACTGAAGGCGCCGTGCTGGCCCTGTATCGCCATGGCAGTGCGGCGCTCAAGCGTGACTACCTGGGCAAGCTGGTCAGCGGCCAATGGGCCGGCACCATGTGTCTGACCGAGCCGCAAGCCGGCACCGACCTGGCGCTGCTGCGTACCCGCGCCGAGCCCCAGGGCGATGGCAGCTACCTGATCAGCGGCAGCAAGATCTTCATTAGCGGGGGTGAGCAGGACCTGACCGAGAACATCGTGCACTTGGTACTGGCGCGCCTGCCTGATGCGCCGACGGGTGTACGTGGCATCAGCCTGTTTCTGGTGCCCAAGTTCATCTGCACCGCTGAGGGTGAGCCAGGGCTGCGCAATGCCGTGACCTGCGGTGCGCTGGAGCACAAGATGGGTATCAAGGGGGCGGCCACTTGCGTGATGAACTTCGACGCCGCCCAAGGCTGGCTGGTGGGCGAGGCCAACCAGGGGCTGGCCTGCATGTTCACCATGATGAACGATGCGCGCTTTCAGGTCGGGCTGCAGGGCTTGGGTATCGCCGAGGCGGCCTTCCAGGGCGGGCTCGCCTATGCCCGCGAGCGCCTGCAATCACGCAGCCTGGCAGGGCCGGTGGCGCCTGAGCGCAGCGCCGACCCAATCATCTGCCACCCCGACGTTCGGCGCATGCTGCTGACCCAGAAAACCCTCACCGAGGGGTGCCGCATGCTTGCCGCGTTGACTGCCCAGGCACTGGCCCTTGAGCACGGCGCCGCCTTGCCGGAGGAACGGTTGGCTGCAGGGCGACGAGCGGCGCTGTTGATCCCGATCGTCAAGGCATTGCTCACTGACGTCGGGCAGGAGGTCGCAAGCTTGGGTGTGCAGTTGTACGGCGGGCACGGCTACATTCGTGAATGGGGCATGGAGCAACTGATGCGCGACAGCCGCATCACCCAGTTGTACGAGGGCACCAATGGCATCCAGGCGCTGGACCTGATCCGGCGCAAGGTGCTGGGCGATGGCGGCGAGCAGCTGCATCTGCTGATCGACCAATTGCTTGCCCAGGTAGGTGAGTGCCGCAGTGAGCCGCTCACCGGCATGGCCGAGGCAGTCAGCCAGCGCCTGCTGGAGTGGCGCAACTTGAGTGCCGAAGTCCTCGATGCCTGCCGCTGCGACCCGCAGGAAATCGGCGCGGTGTCGGTGGATTTTCTGGCTTACTCAGGCTACGTGCTGTTGGCTGCCTTGTGGCTGCGCGCTGCCGAGCGGGCCTGCGCGGCGCTGGCAGCCGGCAGCCCGGACTGCGCCTTCTACCAGGCCAAGGTGCAGGCCGCCACGTTCTACTGGCGGCGGATATTGCCGCGCGCCAACGCCCATTGCGAAGCGCTGCGCGGCGGCGCGCAGTGCCTGATGAGCCTGGATGAGGCGCACTTTGCCTTTTGAAGCAGCCTGGCTGTTCACCCATAACAACAAGAGGACCAGGATTATGCAGCCGTTCAGTTTTGCCACCACCGCCCAGCTGTTATGCGAACCGGGTGCTGCCCGGCGCCTGGCGCAACTTTGCCGGCAACGCGGCGTGCGTCGCGTGCTGATCGTGACCGACCCGGGCATCGTCAACTTGGGCATGCTCGACGACATCCTCCCGGGGTTCACCGAGCTGCAGCTCAGCGCGGCGATCTTCAGCGAGGTCAACGCCGACCCAAGCCACGCCTGCGTGCTGGCGGCGGTCAGCCGAGCGCGGCATATCGGTGCCGAACTGATCGTAGGCTTTGGCGGTGGCAGCTCCATGGACGTGGCCAAGCTGGTGGCGCTGCTGGCCCATCCTGACTGCGAGCAGACCCTGGAGGCGGTGTACGGTATCGATCAGGCCAAAGGGCAACGCTTGGGGCTGATTCAAGTGCCGACCACCGCCGGGACCGGCTCGGAAGTGACCCCAGTAGCGGTAGTCACCACCGGCGAGGCCGCTAAAATCGCGGTCATATCGCCGCTGCTGCTGCCCGATCTGGCGCTGCTCGATGCTGAACGCACCCTGGGCTTACCAGCTGCGATCACTGCAGCTACGGGTATCGATGCCATTGTGCATGCCATCGAGGCCACTACCAGCCAGTTCAGGCGTAATCCGCTGTCCAGCCTGCTGGCCAGAGAGGCCCTGGCGTTGTTGGCCGGCAACCTCGATCAGGCCGTGCACAACGGCGGCAACCTGGCCGCGCGCCAGGCCATGCTGCTGGGCGCCTGCCTGGCCGGGCAAGCCTTCGCCAATGCGCCGGTGGCGGCCGTGCATGCACTGGCCTATCCCTTGGGCGCGCGTTACCACGTGCCCCATGGGTTGGCCAACGCCCTGGTACTACCCCACGTGATGCGCTTCAACCAAGGCCATGCGTTCGCCGATTATGCCGCGCTGGCCCCAGCCTTGCTGGGCGAACGGCTGGTGCCAGGCGATGCCCACGAACTGTGCAGCCAGTTCATCGACGAGCTGGCGCAGCTGGCGCCGCGTTGCGGCCTGCCTACGCGCTTGCGGGACGTGGGGGTGCCTCGGCACAGCCTTGAGCTGCTGGCCGAGGATGCTTTGCAGCAGCAACGCTTGCTGGTCAACAACCCGCGCAAAGTCAGCCATGGCGACGCCTTGGCGATTTACCAGGCGGCGTTCTGAGCATGGCCAGGGAGCGCCCGCTGCGCGGTGCCTACCGATATTTTCAGCCGATCACCACACGCTGGCACGATAACGACCTCTATGGGCATGTGAACAACGTCGTGTACTACGGGTTTTTCGACACTGCGGTAAACACTTGGCTGATCGAGCATGCTGGCCTGGATATTCACCACGACCCTGTGGTGGCCTACGTCGCAGGGTCGGCCTGCGACTACTTCGCGGCTGTTGCCTTCCCGCAAGTTATCGAGGTGGGGATCAGCGTGCAGCGTTTGGGCCACAGTTCGGTGCAGTACGCCCTGGCCGTATTTGCCGCAGGGCACGACCATGCCAGCGCCGCGGGTCGCTTCACCCACGTTTTCGTCGACCGGCGCGACAACCGCCCGGTGGCCATACCGGCCAAGCTCCGCCGCGCCTTCGAGCGGTTGCTGCCGGGCTAGCCCAGCAAGCTTCGTTTCATGCAGGCAGTGGTCGTCTTGCCCACGTTTTCGATGGCCAAAGTAGCCATAACAAACTGGCATGGCATTGATCCGAAGACGCTATTTGTGAGGGTTATCGGCCCTGCCTGATACTCCACTTCACCGACACCGCCGGCCTGGGCGGCCGGCGCGTCCGCGCTGAACCCATCATTTTCCTCGCTAATAAAACAACAAGAGGTCAGAGTGAGCGCAACTATCCTTTTCTGCCGGCGCTGCGCGCCGCTGGCGGCTTATTGCTGCCTGCTTGCCACCCCCGTTGCGGCCGTAGAGTTCGATATCGGCCCGCTGCAAGGGCGGTTCGATTCGGCGCTGTCGTTCGGTACGGCCGTGAGCACTGCCAACCCCGACAAAAAGCAGTTGGCCTATGTCAACGGCAATGACGGGCGACGCAACTACCGGGCAGGCGACGTATTTTCTACCGTCTTCAAAGGTATTCACGACCTCGAACTGCGCCGCGACAACATCGGTGTGTTTCTGCGTGGGACCTACTGGTATGACAGCGCCCAGCGCGACCACAGCCAGCGTGCTGTGGACATCGACGACCATAACCGTCTGGTATCGGCGAAAACCGCTGGGGCCGAACTGCTCGATGCTTTCGCCTACGCGCTTTACGACATAAAAGGCGAGCCTGGGTCACTGCGGGCGGGCAAACAGGTGGTCAACTGGGGCGAGAGTTTGTTCATCCAAGGCGGCTTGAACGTCATCAACCCGTTCAACCAGGCCGCGATACGCCGCCCTGGCACGCAGGTCAAGGATGCCCTGGCACCGGTCAACCTGCTGTATGTGTCGCAGAACCTCAACCAGGCAGTGTCCTTGGACGCCTTTTACCAGCTGGACTGGGAACAGACGCGGCTGGACAACTGCGCCACGTTTTTTTCCGGCAACGACTTCATGCCACAGGGCTGCACGGGCCTGGATGTGGGTGGGGCGAATGTGACCACCCCAGCGGTGGCCCGGGCTCTCACACCCTTTGGCGTTACGCTCTCGCAGGAGGGCGTGCGGGTGCCACGGGGCAGCGACGAGGATGCGCGCAATGGCGGCCAGTGGGGGTTCTCCCTGCATGCCTACGTCGAGCGCCTGGACACCGAGTTCGGCCTGTTCTGGGCCAACTACCACAGCCGCTCGCCCTACCTGGGGACGGTAAGCAGCCGCTACTACGCCAACACCGGTTTCGCCAGCCAATTGTGCGGCAATGTGGGGGTGCCGCTGGCAAACTGCGGTGCATTTCTGGCTTCGAGCAACGGCCAGACCCTGGCCGGGGCATTGCGCATGGGCACCTCGCAATACCGCGCCCAATACCCCGAAGACATCCATCTGTACGGGCTAAGCTTCGCCACCACCCTGCGTAACGGTACTGCGCTGCAAGGTGAACTGAGCTACCGCCCCAACATGCCGGTGCAGCTCAACGGCAACGATATATTGCAGTCGCTGCTCAATGCTCAGCGCAGCCCACTGAACGGCGAAGGCTTGCGACCGGCAACCGACAGTACTCCGTTCGATGGCTATCGGCGCAAGGAAGTGACCCAGGCGCAGGTCTCGGCCATACAGGCGCTGGGCCCGATCCTCGGGGCCAGCCAACTGCTGCTGATGGGCGAGGTGGGCGCCACTTATGTCGGTGGATTGGAAGGGCGTTACGGGCCGCGATATGGCCGCAGCGGTGCCTACGGCAACGGCGAGCTGCCTGACAACAGCCTGTGCCAGGCCATATCCCGTAGCCCCGAAGACTGCAATGGCCAAGGCTTCGTCACGCCCTTTTCCTGGGGTTATCGCCTGCGCGCCACCTTGAGCTATACCGGCCTGATGCCGGGCATGGATATCCGCCCTAACCTTGCCTGGTCCCATGACGTCAGGGGTTATTCACCGGTAGACGGCTCAGCCTTCAACGAAGGCTCACGCTCGGTCAGCCTGGGGGTGGATGTGACGTTCGCCAGCCAGTATTGGGCAAGCCTGGCCTACACCGACTACCTGGACGGCGATTACGGCACCCGGGGGGACCGTGACTACATAGCGTTCAGCGTGGGCGCCAATTTCTGATCGGCCGGAACCTGCCAATGGTAAGCTGCATGAATCCGCAAAGTCTGTTTACCTGGCAGCTTCACCCACCGCTTGTGCGGCATGGTAGAGGCAAAGGATTGAAATGAGAGCGCGCATCCGCCTAACCCTCGCACTGCTGGCCGCGCTGGCGCTTGCCGCCTGCTCCAGCACCGGCACTGTCGAACCGCCCAGCCAGGCGTCTGTCAATACTGGCCGCTATCAGACCAGTGATTTGTACGGCCTCTGGTACTTCAACGCCGCACAGGGTACCTCACAGGTGCTGGCGCTGTTGCTGCTGAGGGCGGACGGTTCGGCAACCGACTTTCTGATCGTCAGTGACGAGCATGGCATGCAAAAAATCGTACAGCAGTCGACATGGTCGTATGACGCCGGGCGCAATGCCTTTGAGCAAAGGATCAGCGAAGTGTCCGTGCACAATGGCCCGGCTGCTGCCTCTGTTACTCACCCTCGTGAAGTGGTGCGCGCATCCGTCGAATGGGTGAAGCTCGACGACAAAGTGATGGGCATCAGATTCACACGCCAAGACGGTGAGGTCACCAGTTACCTCAAGGGCAGCGCGGCGATGCTTGAGAAGTTGAAGCAGATCAAGTAACCGGCAGCACAAACCCTGTGTCACTGTACGCAGCGCTGGTAGCTCAACTGCGTCTCAAGTCGTAGGTTCGCACCGCATTGCATTGACTCGCAACTGCGCGGGCCTTCCCCAGAATGCGCCACGGCGCACGATAACCCGTTCATGAATAGCTGCTGCTACGGCTGCAGCAGCATTGGGCGCCTCGAACAGGATGAAACTGGCTTCGTTACCCACCGCCAAGCCGTAATCCTGCTTACCCATCACTTGCGCACTGATCACAGTCGCCATGTCCAGTGCTACGCGCAACTCTTCATCGGTATTGAAGCCTGAGCGGTAGCTGACCAGCATGGCCCGCTGCAGCATGTCGCCGTTGCCATAGGGCCACCAGGCGTCTTGGATATTGTCATTACCGGTGAACACCCGCACGCCCCCGGCACGCAAGCGAAGTACCGGCGGGAAAGCCCGGTCACCGGGGGCATTGGTCATGATCGACACGCCGGCTCGAGCCAGAACCCCAGCTGTTCGGTCGACCACCGCGTCGCTGACGTCGCCAAGCCCATAGGCGTGGCTCACCGCTACTAGCCCTTGCATGCCTAGCGCCTGGGTGCGCGCGGCAATGCGCTCAAGTTGCGCGACGCAGACTTCGCCAGGCTCGTGCAGGTGGATGTCGACCTTTACCCCATGGCGATCGGCGATGCCGAAAATGCTGTCTAACTGCGTTTGGGCGTCACCGTCGAGCATGGTGGGGTCAATACCGCCAACCACCTTGGCGCCCTCGCGCACGGCAGCCTCCAGCACCTTGACGGTCCCCGGGCACGTGACCACGCCGGCCTGGGGGAATGCCACCAGTTCGATGTCGATCAGCTCTTTCCACTTGTCATGGGCTTCTAGAACGGCGCACAGATTGTCAAGGCCGGTAGTGGCGTCAACGTCCACATGGCAGCGCATGGCTAGGGTGCCGAACGAGGCGGCTTGACTGATCAACGCGTCGGCACGCTCGACCATCGGTCGGGCGCTGGCCAGCTCGCGCTTCTCCACGGCAAGGCGCTCGCGCAGGTTGCTCACTGGCTGGTGTGCACGCCAACGGTCACCCACGAAGCTCTTGTCCAGATGGATATGCCCGTCAACGAAACCGGGCAATACCAGCAGGCCTTCAAGATCAATGGTTTCACCGGCAGTAATGGTATCGCGGTGCCGGCCGATGTGGCTGATGCGACCTTCGCGCACGGCGATATTCAGGGGTTGGCCATCGGCATCAATGGCATTGACGAACTCGCGGTCGTTCATAGGAGTTGGCCCAATAGCTAGCGAGCGTCCTACGGTAGGCAGAATGATTAAACCCTACAAATTAATTATCGGAATCGATGTCAGTGGGTTTTTGGATGCAGCGAAGGTGTCTTGGCAACCTCAATCAATTCAAAGCCGGCTTCGTTGATTGCTGGTGGGCTAACTGCGACCACCGCCGATTGAGAATCGCAGGTATTTCATGGCGGGTCGCCAAGACTCTGCACGGGCGTGTCAGCCCGAGCATCACTGCAACGTCGGCGGCTTGGCCTCGGCAGGCAAAGCCGCGACCACCGCTTCGATCCGCGCGATTTCCACCTCCAGGCGTTTAGCTTCCTGATGGTTACCTTCGGCTCTCAGGCGATCGCGCTCGCGTCGCAGGTTGAGCAGATTCTTCTGCAGGGCTAGGCCGGATTTATTGTATTGATCCATGTTTCTCTCACGCCATTGGCCTCCGTGCCGTTGTAGGAAAAATGGACCGTAGCAGCTACAAAATCCTTCGGGAACTGAGGTTTCATACAGGAAAACCCGGCTGCCGGTAATCTGCCTACAGGCCTTGGGGAAACGTCCTACAAATCCCGTGTTCAGCTGTTTCAGTTCATGTGCGCAGACTACGCATCGAGTGCCCGGATTTGCTGAGGTAGCGGCACCCGCCCGGTGCGGAGTCATTGGAAGGTAAGGGCACAAGCACATCCTCGACGCTGAAACGTTATGTAGCAATTGGCTAGCCATAGCCATATCCAGCCGAGGTTCAGCTCATTTGAAAAACCGGCTCGGCGTTATGCCGAACTGGCGTTTGAACATGCTGGCGAACGCGCTTGGGCTGTCGTAGCCCAAGGTCCCGGCGACATCGATGATGCGCTGGCCCAGGGCGATGCGCTCCAGTGCCTGCATCAACCGAGCCTGTTGGCGCCACTGGCCGAAAGTCATGCCGGTTTCCTTGCGAAACAGGCGCTGGATGGTTTTCTCATCGACGCCCAGATGAGCGCCCCAGTCCGCTACGGTAGAGGTGTCGTGGGGGCGGGCGTGCAGGGCTGAACAGATGGCCTGCAGGCGCGGGTCGCTTGGCTGCAGCAGTTTGAGCGGCAGAGTCGGCAACACGCAGATTTCATCGAGGATCAGGCGCATCACCCGTGCCTCGCGCGAGTCCTCGACAAAAGGCCCGGTGAAGTCGACCGAGGCCTTGATCAATTCGCTCAGGAGCGGGGTGATGCTGATGGCCCTGCTTTGTTGGGGCAAGCCCGCCACTGCATTGGGGCGCACGAACACGCTGCGCATTTTCACATCACCCACGCAGCGGATGGCGTGTACCTGGCCAGAAGGCATCCAGATCCCACGGCTGGGCGGCACGGTCCAGCGTTCGGCGCCGGACTCGACCAGCATCAGGCCCTTGATGGCGTAGATCAGTTGATGCTTGGTATGCGAGTGGGGCGCGATGTACCAGTCTGGCGGGTAGTCGGTTGCCCGGCTACCCACCTCCCACGTCCAATCTTCGACCTCCATCAGCAATTCGTGCTGGGGTTTGACCATCATGTTCTCGTGCCGTCCAAAAAGCGCTGCCATGTTAGCAGCAGCGGGTGGGCCGTGCCTTGGAGTGGGTCGCTGGCAGCAGCGCGGTGGCCAGGCCAAGCAGCGGCAGGTAGGCGATCACCTGATACACCCATTCGATGCCGTGCAGGTCGGCCAGCTCGCCCAGCCCTGCCGCACCGATGCCGCTGATACCGAACATCAGGCCGAACATCACCCCCGAGACCATGCCGACCCGGCCAGGCACCGCCTCTTGGGCATAGACCACCAGCGCGGCGAAGGCCGATGACATCACCAAGCCAATGGCCACGGCCAGCACCGCAGTCCAGGCCAGGTTGGCATAGGGCAGGGCAAGGGCGAAGGGTGCCACGCCGAGGAACGAGACCCAGATCACCGCCTTGCGCCCGATTCGGTCACCTACTGGGCCACCGGCGAAGGTGCCCAACGCCACCGCGGCCAGGAACACGAACAAATACAACTGGCTTTGCTGCACGCTCAGGCCAAAGTGTTCGATCAGATAGAAGGTGAAATAGTTGGTGAACGAGGCGATGTAGACGAACTTGGCGAACATCAGCACGGCGATGACCGTGACGGCACGCCACATGGCGCTTTTGGCCAGCCCAGGTGCCTGATGCCCGGCCAGGCCTTGGAGTTGCGTCTGACCGTGGCGGATGGTCCAGCCGGTCACCCGCAGCAATACGAAGATGGCCAGGCCGGCAGCCAGCATGAACCAGGCGATGGCTGGTTGGCCGTGGGGGATGACGATGGCGGCGGTCAGCAGAGGGCCAATGGCAGACCCGGTATTGCCGCCGACCTGAAAGGTCGACTGCGCTGTGCCAAAGCGCCCGCCAGAGGCCATGCGCGCTACCCGTGAAGCTTCAGGGTGGAAGGTTGCCGAGCCGATGCCGACTACAGCAGCGGCCACCAACAGCATGGGGTAACTGTTGGCATAAGCGAGCAGGGCGATGCCGACCAGGGTGAACAACATGCCGGTGGGCAGCAGGTAGGGCATGGGCCGCTTGTCGGTGTACATGCCAACCCAGGGCTGCAGCAGCGAGGCGGTGACCTGATAGATCAGCGCAATCCAGCCGATCTGGGCAAAGCTCAGTGAGAAATCGCTTTTGAGCATCGGGTAGATCGACGGCAGCACCGCCTGGATCAGGTCATTGAGCAAATGAGCGAAGGCGGCGGCACCGACAATGCGGACAACGAAGCCTTCAGGCTCGGCGTTGACGTTGGCGGGCGGGGCCAAGGTGGCGGCAGGAGTCGTCATGGTTATGGCTCTTGTTCATGGGTGGCAAGGCAAAGCAGGGGCTAGGTTATCCAGCCGACCATTGCCTGTCTCACGCTGAACAGGCACTGACTGTCGCGATTCGGACAGAGCGATACGTCGTCCTGCACGCTGCGTACTGCCTCTCGGGGTTTTCCTATGGCTCAGCCATTGTGGCGCAGCTAGTGTCGCTTCACTGTTCAAGGGGGAGTGAAGGATGAACAAGGCATCGATTGTGGCAGGCATACTGCTGACGGCACCGGTCGCCATCGCCGAACAAACCACGCGTGAAGGTGATTACTGGTATCTGCAGACCAGCGTCTACACCCGGCACTGGACCCACGACCCCGAGCACAACAATCACCAGGCATTGATCGGTATCGAGCGTGTCTACACCGATGGCGCGCTGTGGGGAGCGGCGACATTCAAGAACTCGTTCAACCAACGCTCCTACTACGCCTATCTGGGCAAGAGTTGGCAACACCCACACTATCCTGTGTACGCCAAGTTGAGCGCAGGTTTTATCGAAGGCTACAAAGGCGAGTACGCCGACAAGATCCCGTTGAACCACTTGGGCATCGCGCCAGTGATCATCCCGTCGCTGGGGGTGCACTGGGGGGCCGTGGGGGGCGAGTTCGTGGTGCTGGGAGGCGCTGGTGGGATGGTCAACCTAGGGCTGCGCTTCTGACCGGTTGGGGCGACCCCAAAGGTAAGCAAGCCAAGCGCGTGCAAGATGCCCCTGAGGTTGGGCGTAACGTTAACCTCAGGGGCTTGGCCGTGAAATCAGTCCCAGGCCGGAGCAAGCCCAGCAGGGCTGACCTCGCGGCCGTTGCGCTCAAGCTCGGTGATACGGGCCATGTCGTCTTCGTCCAGGCGCAGGTCACGGGCGAGCAGGTTGCTGGCCAGGTTCTCGCGCTTGGTCGAAGATGGGATCACTGCGTAACCCAACTGCATCGCCCAGGCTAGGGCTACTTGCGCCACGGTGGCTTTGTGCTTGCTGGCGATATCGGCCAGTACTGGGTCTTTGAGCACTTTGCCGTACGCCAGGGTCATGTAAGAGGTGACGGTGATGCCTTGCTGGTCGAGAAATGCGGCCAGCGTGCGATTTTGCAGGTACGGGCTGAGCTCGATCTGGTTTGTGGCGATTTCGCCTTCGCCCACGACGGCGATGGCCTGGCGGGTAAGTTCGATATTGAAGTTGGATATGCCGATCTGGCGCGTCAGCCCTTGCTGTTTGGCGTCGGCCAAGGCCTCCATGTATTCACGCAACTCGACGCCGTTGCCTGGCGCCGGCCAGTGGATCAGCAGCAGGTCGACGTAGTCGGTGCGAAGTTTCTGCAAGCTCTCGCGCAAGCTTGGGATCAGCTTGTCGGCCGCGTAGTTGTCCACCCAGATTTTGGTGGTGATGAACAATTCGCCGCGCGGCACGCCGCTCTCGGCGATGGCCTGGCCCACCTCAGCTTCGTTACGGTAGATCTGCGCGGTGTCGATGGCCCGGTAGCCGAGGTCCAGAGCCGACTTGACCGAATCGATCACGGCTTGGCCGGTGAGGCGGAAGGTGCCCAGGCCGAATGCTGGAATGTTCATGAATCTGCTCCTGGTCAGTGAAAGATGGAACCGCATTGAGCCTAGCCGCTCAGCGCCGGCCCATCAGCGTAGTAGGGCAGTGTGGGGCTTTGCTCGGCTTTGATTAAGCCAGGGTCGGTGCAAGGACATTTGACCTGTAATCACAAATGAAACGGCCCGCCAAAGGGCGGGCCGTCAGGCGGTGCAGGTGACGATCAGCGGCGGCGGAAAAGCGGCAGCGGCTCGTCGGTGGCGGCCTGGTAGGTCACCGAGAAGTCCTTCAGGCCTTGCAGCGCGTCTTGCGGATCTTTATCGGCCCGGATGGCGAAGGCGTCGAAGCCGCAGCGGGCCATGAAGAACAACTGATCGCGCAACACGTCACCAATGGCGCGCAGTTCGCCCTTGAAGCCATAGCGGTCGCGCAGCAGGCGTGCATTGGAGTAGCTGCGCCCATCGGTAAAGGCGGGGAAGTTCAGGGCGATGACCTGAAAATGCTGCACGTCGTCACCGATTTCTTCGGCCTGCTCGTCACTGTCCAGCCATACCCCCAGGCCGCCGTCGCGGGCCTTGAGCACGTGGGCATGGTCACGCCACATCTGCAACGGGACGATATAGTCGTCGCAATTGCTCAGCTCATCGAACGAGAAATCCTTGGGCAACAGGTGCCAGGTTTCGTCGACGATCTGGTTGTTCTTAATGATTCGCTGCATAGACGCGTTCCTTGAAGGGGTCGATGCCGATCCGCTGGTAGGTGTCGATGAAACGCTCTTCCTCGGTGCGTCGTTCGACGTACACGGCGATCAGCTTCTCGATCACATCAGCCATGTCATCCTGGGCGAAGGACGGGCCGAGGATCTTGCCCAGGCTAGCGTCGCGCGCGGCGTTGCCACCTAGCGACACCTGGTAGAACTCCTCGCCCTTCTTGTCCACCCCGAGGATGCCGATGTGGCCGACGTGGTGGTGGCCGCAGGCGTTCATGCAGCCGGAGATGTTCAGATCGATTTCGCCGATGTCGAACAGGTAGTCCAGGTCGTCGAAACGGCGCTGGATGGATTCGGCGATTGGGATCGACTTGGCGTTGGCCAGGGAGCAGTAGTCGCCGCCCGGGCAGCAGATGATATCGGTCAGCAGGCCGATGTTCGGCGTGGCGAAGCCGCCCTCGCGCAGTTCCATCCACAGCGCGTGCAACTGGCGCTGTTCGACGTCGGCGAGAATGATGTTCTGCTCATGGGAGGTGCGCAGGAAGCCGAAGCTGTAGCGTTCGGCAAGGTCCGCCACGGCGTCGAGCTGCTTGTCGGTCAGGTCACCAGGGGCGACGCCGGTTGGCTTGAGCGACAGGGTCACGGCCACGTAGCCAGGGCGCTTGTGGGCGCGGGTGTTGCGCGAGCGCCAGCGGGCAAACCCTGGGAACTCGGCGTCCTGGGCGCTGTAGTCGACGTTGTCCAGGGCCAGGTAGTCCGGGTCGACGAAGTGGCGCGACACGCGCTGCACTTCTGCTTCGGTCAGGGTAGTGCTGCCGCCACGCAGGTGAACCATTTCGGCCTCGACCTTCTCGGCGAACACTTCCGGAGTCAGCGCCTTGACCAGAATCTTGATCCGCGCTTTGTACTTGTTGTCACGGCGACCGTAACGGTTGTACACGCGCAGGATCGCGTCGAGGTAGCTGATCAGGTCCTGCCAAGGCAGAAACTCGTTGATGAACGAGCCCACCACTGGCGTGCGGCCCAGACCACCCCCGACCAATACGCGAAAGCCCAGCTCGCCAGCGGCGTTGCGCACTGGCTCCAGGCCGATGTCGTGCACTTCGATGGCGGCGCGGTCTTGCTTGGAGCCGTTGATGGCGATCTTGAACTTGCGCGGCAGGTAGGCGAATTCCGGGTGGAAAGTGGTCCACTGACGGACGATTTCGCACCATGGGCGAGGGTCGACGAGTTCGTCGGCGGCCACACCTGCAAACTGGTCAGTGGTGGTGTTGCGCAGGCAGTTGCCGCTGGTCTGGATCGCATGCATCTGCACGGTGGCCAGCTCGGCGAGGATGTCCGGGATGTCTTCCAGCGCCGGCCAATTGAACTGCACGTTCTGGCGCGTGGAGATATGGGCATAGCCCTTGTCGTAGTCGCGAGCGATCTTGGCCAGGGTGCGAACCTGGTTGGCGTTCAGCTGGCCGTACGGCACGGCGACACGCAGCATCGGTGCGAAACGTTGGATGTAAAGGCCGTTCTGCAGGCGCAGAGGGCGGAATTCTTCTTCGCTCAGCTCACCGGCCAGGTAGCGGCGGGTCTGATCACGGAACTGCTTGACGCGGTCCTCGATGATCCGCTGATCGTACTCGTCGTATACGTACATAAAAGTCCTGTCTCAGGCTGCATGCAGCTATTCGCGCGCACGGCCGCGCACTCCGGTTCGGAGCCGGGGAACGATAGCAGGTTGGGTTTATGCGCTAAAGTGATGTTTTTGCATATGAAAAGAACCAAACGAACTAAGTGAGACTGAGTGGCGTTTGTTACCCGTCAGGCAGGCACGTTTATACTCGGCGATTTGGTTTGAAGGGGGTACCCGCATGCTCAAGGCGCTTTGCCAAAGCGTGTTACTGAGCCTGCCGCTGGCAGCCTCCGCTCACGCCGCTTCGGTAGTTTTTCTAAACCCTGGCCACAGCGACGAAGTATTCTGGAGCAGCTATTCGCGTTTCATGCAGGCTGCAGCCGACGAATTGGGCATGACCCTGGAAGTCGATTACAGCCAGCGTGACGGTGGGATTGCGATGAGCCAGGCTCGGGCGGTGCTGGGTAGGCCCAAGCGGCCAGATTACTTGGTGCTGGTCAATGAACAGTACCTGGCGCCTGAAATCATCCGCTTGTCCCAGGGTAGTGGAGTCAAGCTGTTCTTGGTCAATAACGGGCTGACCGCCAGCCAGGCTAAAAGTATCCAGGCCCAGCCAGGCAAATATGGCCAGGTACTGGGAACCTTGATCGGTAACGACTGGCAGGCGGGCTTTGGCATGCTGCATGAAATGTTGGCTTCACTCCCCCGTGACAACCAGCCTATCGATCTGGTGGCTTTTTCCGGAGTCAGTACAACCCCCGCTTCCCAGTTGCGCGAAGCAGGCATGCGCCAGGCGTTGGCCGACTTCCCCCAGGTCCGCTTGCGCCAGGTGGTATACGGCGGCTGGAGCCGAGAGCGCGCCTACGAACAGGCTCAGCAGTTACTGCAGCGCTACCCGAAGACTCGGTTGGTCTGGGCTGCCAACGACCAGATGGCTTTCGGCGCCATGCGGGCATTCGAGCAAGCCGGCCGCACCCCTGGGCGCGACGTGGTGTTCGGCGCCATCAATAGCTCGGCCGAGGCCCTGCAAGCGCGTATCGATGGGCGTTTGAGCGTGCTGATGGGCGGGCATGCCACACTGGGCGGGTGGGCCATGGTGCTGCTGCACGATGATGCCCAAGGGTTGGATATTCACCGCGGCGGCCAACGTGAGCATGTACTGCCGGTGCTGCAGTCGATCGACCAAGCCAAGGCGCGTCGCTGGCTGAAGTTGGTCGAGCGCGACGACTACGGCGTGGATTTCAAGCATTACAGCGCGCAAGGGCAGCCAGCCAGCTACCAGTACCCGTTTTTGACAACGCCCGTCGACTATTGAAAACCCTTGCTTGAGGGATGGTCATTGCTCGTCTTAACTGCTGGTTGTGAAGTGCATTCCCATAACCACTACAAGAGGCAATGCAATGGGAAACCCAACCAAGGTCCGCAAAGCTGACAGCAGTGTCGATGCCTGGGCGATCCTCTGCCTGATCGTTCTGGTGGTGGTCACCGCCGTGTATTGGGTCAGCCACCAGTGACGTGATGCTCCACCCATGATCCAACCACAGCGCCTGCGTAAGGGAGACACGCAGGCGTTTGTATTTTCACCGCGCAGTAAGGTGCAAGGCCAATTGCACAAGGCCTATCAGCACGGCAATGAACACCAGGGTGAACAGCGCGCCCAGTGCGATGAAATGGCTGGCTTTGCCGTGGGTGAAATCCCGCGTGCGGTTCTTGCCGCTCTGTACGCCGAAGGCAGCGGCCAGGATGCTGTGCAGCATTTGCCAGAACGTAGGGGGCTTGCCTTGGCTTGAGTCGTCCATGGGAGGCTCCTGGGTGTTGGTAGACAACCAGAGACAGTATAGGCAAGGCGCTTGAGGTTGGTCGTGCCTGGCTCTTGGCGGGCGAACTTGGCCCCCTACAGGTATGCACTGCCCCCCCAGAAGTTGGGCAGTGATGCAACCCTGGGGGGGAAGCCTAAAGCGAGCAGGCCGGTGGGGTCTTAGCTGTCGTAACCCAGGTTAGGCGCCAACCAGCGCTCGCTGACCCGGATATCCTGGCCCTTGCGCGCGCTGTAGCTGTCGATCTGGTCTTTGTCGATTTTGCCCACGGCGAAGTACTGCGCTTGTGGGTGGGCAAAGTACCAGCCACTGACCGCCGCCGCCGGGAACATCGCGAAGTGTTCGGTAAGGAACACACCGCTTGGCCCGGTTTCGCCGATGCCGCTGCCGTCGAGCAGGCGGAACAGGGTCTGCTTCTCGGTGTGATCAGGGCACGCCGGGTAGCCAGGGGCAGGGCGGATACCGCGGTACTGCTCCTTGATCAGCGCCTCGTTGTCCAGGTGCTCGTCCTGTGCATAGCCCCAGTGCTCTTTTCGCACCTGCTCGTGCAGCCATTCGGCACAGGCTTCGGCCAGGCGATCGGCCAGGGCCTTGACCATGATCGAGCTGTAATCGTCGCCTTTGTCCTGATAGGCCTTGGCCACTTCCTCGGCGCCGATGCCGGCGGTGGTGATGAAACCGCCGACGTAGTCGGTCAACCCACTGTGCTTGGGCGCGACGAAGTCGGCCAGGGACAGGTTGGGCTTGCCGTCGGGCTTGATGGTCTGCTGGCGCAGGTGGTGCAAGGTCGCCAGGGGCTGGCCATCTTCACCGTAAACCTCGATGTCGTCATCGCCGACCTGATTGGCGGGCCAGAAGCCGAACACGGCGCGAGCGCTGATCAGCTTCTCGTCAATCAGCTTGTCGAGCATCTCGCGGGCATCCTTGTACAGCGCGGTGGCTGCTTCACCGACTACTTCGTCGGTAAGAATGCGTGGGAACTTGCCGGCCAGATCCCAGGAAATGAAGAACGGCGTCCAGTCGATATATTCGGCCAGGGTACGCAGGTCAATGTCTTGCAGCACCTTGACACCGGTGAAGGAGGGCACCGCCGGCTGATACCCGGCCCAGTCGTATTGCGGCTTGGCAGCGATGGCTTGGGCGTAGCTCAGGCGTTCGGTGCGGGCGCTGCGGTTGGCGGTACGCTCGCGTACCTCGACATATTCCTGGCGGGTTTTCTCGACGAAGGCGGGCTTGAGCTCCTTGGACAGCAACTGGGTGGCCACGCCCACGGCACGCGAGGCGTCGGTGACGTAGATCACCGCGTCGTTGCTGTATTTGGGTTCGATCTTGACCGCAGTGTGCGCCTTGGAAGTCGTGGCACCGCCGATCATCAGGGGCAGGTAAAAGTCCTGGCGCTGCATTTCGCGTGCAACGTGGACCATTTCGTCCAAAGACGGCGTGATCAGGCCAGACAGGCCAATGATGTCGCACTTCTGCTCACGGGCGGTCTGCAGGATCTTCTCGGCTGGCACCATGACACCGAGGTCGACGATGTCGTAGCCATTACAGCCCAAGACCACACCGACGATGTTCTTGCCGATGTCGTGGACGTCACCCTTGACCGTGGCCATCAGGATCTTGCCCTTGGCCTCGGGCTTGTCGCCTTTTTCTGCTTCGATGAACGGGATCAGGTGCGCCACGGCCTGCTTCATGACCCGGGCCGACTTGACCACCTGAGGCAGGAACATCTTGCCGGCACCGAACAGGTCGCCGACCACGTTCATGCCGTTCATCAGCGGGCCTTCGATGACCTCGATCGGGCGGGCACACTGCTGGCGGCACGCTTCGGTATCTTCGACGATGAAAGCGGTAATACCCTTGACCAGCGCGTGCTCAAGGCGCTTTTCAACGGGCAGCGCGCGCCACTCTTCGTTTTCCACTTCCTTGGTCGCGCCGCCGCCTTTGTAGTCATCGGCGATTGCCAGCAAGGCGTCGGTGCCGTGCGGGGTGCGGTTGAGCACCACGTCCTCGACCTTCTCACGCAGCGCCGCAGGGATCTGGTCGTAGATCTCCAGCTGGCCGGCGTTGACGATACCCATGGTCAGGCCGTTGCGGATGGCGTGGTACAGGAAGACCGAGTGGATCGCTTCACGCACCGGGTTGTTGCCGCGGAACGAGAACGACACGTTGGAAACACCGCCCGAGGTCAACGCGTGGGGCAGGTGGTCGCGGATGTAGGCACAGGCCTCGATGAAGTCGACAGCGTAATTGTTGTGCTCTTCGATGCCGGTGGCCACGGCGAAGATGTTCGGGTCGAAGATGATGTCTTCCGCCGGGAAGCCGACTTCGTTGACCAGAATGTCATAGCTGCGCTGGCAGATTTCCTTCTTGCGTGCAGCGGTGTCGGCCTGACCAACCTCGTCGAAGGCCATCACCACCACGGCTGCGCCGTAGCGCTTGCACAGGCGAGCGTGGTGCTTGAACTGCTCCACGCCTTCCTTCATGGAAATCGAGTTGACGATGCCTTTGCCCTGGATGCACTTGAGGCCTGCTTCGATCACCTCCCACTTGGAGGAGTCGATCATGATTGGCACCCGGGAGATGTCAGGCTCACCGGCGATCAGGTTGAGGAAGCGCACCATGGCGGCCTGGGAGTCGAGCATCCCTTCGTCCATGTTGATGTCGATTACCTGGGCGCCGGCCTCGACCTGTTGCAGGGCGACTTCCAGCGCTTCGGTGTAATTTTCTTCGCGAATCAGCCGGGCGAACTTGGCGGAACCGGTGATGTTGGTGCGCTCGCCGACATTGACGAACAACGACTGGCGATCGATGGTGAACGGCTCCAGCCCTGACAGGCGGCACGCCTTGGCGATTTCCGGGATCTGGCGCGGTTTGTATTTGCTCACGGCCTCGGCGATGGCCTGGATATGACCAGGCGTCGTGCCGCAGCAGCCGCCGATGATGTTGAGAAAACCGCTGGCGGCGAATTCCTCGACCACCGCGGCCATTTCTGCCGGGGTTTCGTCGTACTCACCGAAAGCGTTCGGCAGGCCCGCGTTAGGGTGTGCGGACACATGGGTATCGGCCTTGGTCGCCAGCTCCTCCAAATAGGGGCGCAGGTCCTTGGCACCCAGGGCGCAGTTAAGGCCCACGGAAATCGGCTTGGCGTGGCGCACCGAGTTCCAGAACGCTTCGGTGGTCTGGCCCGACAGGGTGCGGCCGGAAGCATCGGTGATGGTCCCGGAGATCATGATCGGCAGCTCGATGCCGTCGTCTTCGAACACCTGCTGCACGGCGAAGATCGCTGCCTTGGCGTTGAGCGTGTCGAAGATGGTTTCGATCAGCAGCAGGTCGGCGCCGCCTTCGATGAGCCCACGGGTTGCCTCGATGTAGTTGCTTACCAGTTCATCGAAGGTGACGTTGCGATAGCCAGGGTCGTTGACGTCCGGAGAAATCGAACACGTGCGGCTGGTGGGGCCGAGTACGCCAGCCACGAAGCGAGGCCTGTCCGGGGTTTCGAGGGTTTTGGCATCGGCGACTTGGCGGGCGATGCGCGCGCCCTCGACGTTCAGCTCGTACACCAGCGCTTCCATGCCGTAGTCGGCCTGGGAAATCTGTGTGGCGTTGAAGGTGTTGGTTTCCAGGATATCGGCGCCGGCATCCAGGTAGGCTTTCTCGATCGCCGCGATCACGTCCGGGCGGCTGAGCAGCAGCAGATCGTTGTTGCCTTTGACGTCGCTTGGCCAATCGGCGAAGCGCGTGCCACGATAGTCTTGTTCCTCGAGCCGGTAGCTTTGGATCATAGTGCCCATGCCGCCGTCGAGGATCAGAATGCGCTCATTGAGTGCTTGCTGGAGTGCTTTTAGACGAGCGCTGCGGTCGGACATAGAAACTACCTGGTCGGGCGAATATCAGAAGGTGTCGAATCATAACAAAGCTGCGCGGATTTTAGGCGCATCGCCGATTTGCATGAATTTCGCTCATGTTGAGCGCGGGTTATGCAGGCACCCAACAGACGACCAGGCAAAACGTGATGGCTTTTAATTCTCAGGACTTTCCGCACATGGTGCAGCGTATTCTTGTCAGCGTGTTCGCTCTGCTCGTCAGCAGCCTTGCGCATGGGCAAGCCCCCCAATCGAGCCCAAGCATTTCCTACACGCGGGACATTCAACCGATCTTCACCGAAAAGTGCGTAGCCTGCCACGCCTGCAACGACGCGGCCTGTCAGCTAAAGCTGGAAAGCCCCGAGGGCGCGGTGCGTGGCGCCACCAAGGTACCGGTGTATCAGGGTGAGCGGGGCCAGGCCGTGCCGCCCACGCGGCTTTTTTATGATGCGCAGACTGAGGAGCAGTGGCGGCGCAAGGGCTTCTATTCGGTCCTGGACAACCAGGGCAGCCAGGCTGCGCTGATGGCGCGCATGCTCGAACTGGGGCACAAGACCCCGCTGACCCCCAACGCCAAGGTGCCTGACGAAATCGTCCTGGGCCTGAACCGCACCAATATGTGCCCACTGCCTGAAGAATTCGACGGCTATGCCGGCGCCCATCCCAAAGAGGGCATGCCGCTGGCGGTGACCGGGCTCACTGATGACGAGTACCACACACTGCGCCGCTGGCTCGCCGCTGGCGCGCCTGTCGAATATCAGCCGATCAAGCCCAGCGCTGCCGAGGCCCGGCAAATCAACGAGTGGGAGGAACTGCTCAACCGTCCTGGCTCCACCGAAGCGCTGGTCGGCCGTTGGCTCTACGAACACCTGTTTCTGGCGCATATCTACTTCGTTGGCGGCGAGCAGGGGCACTTTTTCCAGTGGGTACGCTCACGCACCCCGAGCGGCAAACCGGTGGACATCATCGCCACACGCCGCCCGAACGACCCGCCCGGCACTGATTTCTTCTACCGTCTGATACCGGTGCAGGGCGTCATCGTGCACAAAACCCACATCACCTACCCGATGGGGCCGCAGAAGCTCAAGCGGGTGAAGCAGCTGTTCTACGCAGGCGACTGGCATGCCAGCGCGTTGCCCGGCTACGGCCCGCGTCACCGCGCCAACCCGTTCGAAACGTTCGAGGCGATCCCAGCGGTGGCCCGCTATCAGTTCATGCTGGATAACGCCGAGTACTTCGTGCGCACCTTCATCCGCGGCCCCGTGTGTCGAGGGCAGATCGCCACCGATGTGATCCGCGATAACTTCTGGGCGTTGTTCCAGGAACCGGCCCAGGACCGCTACATCACCGATGCCAAATACCGCAGCCAAGCCACGCCGCTGCTGGCGATGCCAGGGCAGAACGATGACGTCGGCAGCGTGCTGAACCTTTGGCATGCCTACCGCGACAAGCGCAACGCGTACGAAAAGCTGCGTCGCGACGCCTATGCCGAAATGCCCGCACCGGGCTGGGCAACGCTGTGGGCTGGTAACGACAACGCGCTGCTGAGCATCTACCGCCACTTCGACAGTGCCTCGGTGACCAAGGGCCTGATCGGCGATGTGCCGCTGACCATGTGGTTGTTCGACTACCCGTTGCTCGAGCGCACCTATTATCAGCTCGCAGTCAATTTCGATGTGTTCGGCAACGTGTCGCACCAGTTGCAGACGCGGCTGTACTTCGACCTGATCCGCAACGGCGCCGAGGTCAACTTCCTGCGCCTGATGCCGGCCGATCAGCGTGGCAAGATCCTCGGTAGCTGGTACCAGAACAGCGGCAAGGTGAAGATGTGGTTGGACTACGAGGACATCGACAGCGACACCCCAAGCGCCATCAAACTCGACCCGCGCGACCCGGAGCGCGACTTCGGCCTGAAACTGTTGCAGCGCACCGGCAGCCTGAACGCCGCCCCCGACCCGATCAACCGCTGCACCGGCGCTTACTGTTCACGGCCGCAGATGAGCGAGGAATTTCGAAACGCCGAGCAATCGCTCAGCCGCTTGGTATCGCGCCCTGCGGCGGGTTTGAAGGTGATCGGCCAACTGCCTGAGGCCACCATGCTGCGCATCGAAGGCGTCAATGGCCAGCGCCAGATCTACAGCCTGCTGCGCAATCGCGCGCACAGTAACGTGGCGTTCCTGCTGGGTGAGGCCTACCGCTACGAGCCGGGACTGGATACGCTGACGCTCTACCCAGGAGTGCTCAGCAGCTACCCCAACTTCATCTTCAACATCCCGACCCAGGATGTACCTGAGTTCGTCGAAGACATGGAGTATGCCAAGGACGACGCGGCCAAATTCGAGCGCATCGTCATGCGCTGGGGTGTGCGCCGCAGTCACCCTCAGTTCTGGTATTACTTCCATGACCTGAACAGCTTCATCAAGGAAACCCAACCGGTCGAAGCAGGTGTACTGGACATGAACCGCTATGAGAACCTCTGATCGGGTCGGTTGACCTTTGCCAATACCTTACGGTCCCAACCGGTGGGTGGTCCGGGGTTGCTGTGCAGCCCCGAGGCCTCAATGCACCGGAAAATCGCAGGGTATTCCATGCTGTACTCGCTTCAGGCACTGCGGGCGTTCGCCGCCTGGGTGGTGGTCTGCCACCACTTCATGCAGATCTTCTTCGACTTCCATGCCACCGGCCCCATCGGCCAACTGCTGACCGACCGAGGCGCCGTTGGCGTCGACATCTTCTTCGTCATCAGCGGGCTGGTGATCTACCTCTCGACCCGCGACAAACCCATCGAACCGCAGCAGTTTCTACTCAACAGGGCATTACGCATCATTCCGGCCTATTGGTTCTATACCGCGCTAATGGCCGCGCTGTTGCTGGGTTTGGGCAACTGGATGCCACATCAGTCGTTCGATTGGCATCATCTGTTGCTGTCGCTGCTGTTCATTCCGGCGGAAAACCCCGGCGGTTATGGCCTTTATCCAACCCTCAACGTCGGTTGGACGCTGAACTTCGAGATGTTCTTCTACCTGTTGTTCGGCCTAACATTCATGGTCCGCAAGCGTCATCAGCTGTGGTTGGTGACTGCCGGCTTGCTGCTGGCAAGTGAAGTTCTGGGACGCACCGGCGTGTTGAGCCGGTTTTACAACAACGACATCATCTACGAGTTCCTGCTGGGTATCGGTATCGGCGTGCTCTATCGGCGCGGGCTGATTCGGCAGGGCCTGTGGCTGCCGATGGCCGTGCTTGGCGTGGCCGGCTATGCGATCTATCACCTGGATGCTTCCCAGCGGCTGCTGCACTGGGGGCTGCCTAGCGCCATGGTGGTATTGGCGTTCATCGCCCTGGAGCCTTGGTTCAAGGGCAACCGCGTGTGCAAAGCGCTGGGTGACTGCTCCTACTCCGTGTACCTGATCCATGTACTGGTGCTGTACTGCGGCTGGTTCGCCAGCCAGCGGCTGCACCTGAACCCCTACTGGGTATTTGCCCTTTGCGTGCCGTCAATTGGACTGATGTCGTGGCTCAGCTATCAGTGGCTAGAGCGCGGCCTGTATCGGCGGATGCAGGCTTGGCTGGCTGCCCCGCGGGGGCAAACTGCCCAGCTTGTGCTTTCCCGAGTCAAATACTAGGACTTTGTTCGAAGGCCAGGTTGGCGTACACTTGGCCGCAAGTCTGTGAGGAACTTCCATGAGCGCTATAACCATTACTGACGCCGCCCATGATTACCTGGCCGATCTGCTGTCCAAGCAGAACACGCCTGGCATTGGCATCCGTATTTTCATCACCCAGCCGGGTACCCAGTACGCTGAAACCTGTATCGCCTACTGCAAGCCGGGCGAAGAAAAGCCTGACGACGAGCCGGTTGGCCTCAAGAGCTTCACCGCTTACCTGGACGCGGTCAGTGTTCCGTTTCTGGAAGACGCGCTGGTGGACTATGCAACCGACCGCATGGGTGGCCAGCTGACGATCAAGGCCCCGAACGCCAAGGTGCCGATGGTCAACGAAGACAGCCCGATCAACGAGCGTATCAATTACTACCTACAGACTGAGATCAACCCAGGGCTCGCCAGCCACGGCGGCCAGGTGAGCCTGGTGGATGTAGTCGATGAGGGCATTGCAGTGCTGCAGTTCGGTGGCGGCTGCCAGGGTTGCGGCCAGGCCGACGTTACGCTCAAGGAAGGTATCGAGCGCACGTTGCTCGAGCGTATTCCCGAGCTCAAAGGCGTGCGTGACGTGACCGACCACAGCCAGAAAGAGAATGCCTACTACTGATCTTTCGAGGTCAAGGCATAGCAACAAAGTGTTACGGTTTCAACCCCTGCGACAACAGGCCGCAGCCCGTGTTTAAAGGGCTGTGGGCCATCTGCGCCATGGTCGGGTAGAAGCCCACTGGGTGTCATGCAAGAATGCCCCGGTTTTCGACCGGCCCGCCCCGAGGGCCGGCACCTTCCCTGTAAAGGATGGTTCCATGAATGATCTGTTGACCCGGCGCGCGGTTGTCGCTGGGATGGGCGTTCTCGGGCTTGGCCTGCTGGCAGGCTGCAACCCGGCCCGCGGGCTCGAGTTCAAGTACGGCAAGAACATGAGCAACGAGATCCTTGGGCGCAAGTTCAGCCTCAAGGACCCTCAGGGCAATGTCCGTACCTTGTCCAGTTTCTACGGCAGCATGCCGATGATCTTCTTCGGCTTTACCCAGTGCCCGGCCATATGCCCAACCACGCTGGCGCGTGCTGCGCAGATCAAGAAACTGCTGCGCGGGCGCGACCGCGAGATCTTCCAGGTGGTCTTCATCACCTTGGACCCGGAGCGCGACACCCCGCAGGTGCTCGACGCCTACGTCAAGGCGTTCGACCCTTCTTTCACTGCCTTGACCGGGACCCCGGAAGAAATCGCAGCAGTGGCCAAAGAGTTCAGGGTGTTCTACGAGAAGGTCCCAGCGGGTGACACCTACACCATCTCACATTCGTCCACCAGCTACGTCTACGATACACGTGGCACCCTGCGTTTGAGCCTGGGGCATTCGCTCAATGCCAAGGAATGCGCTGAAGACCTGACTACTCTGATGGAGATTTGCTAATGGCTGTATCACTGCAACCGATCAAGCGCGGCTTGGCTGCAATCGCGCTACTGGGCTTGGCCCTGCCTGCTTTGGCCCAGACTAGCGTGAGCGATGCGTGGGTGCGTGCCAGCGTGCCACACCAGCCGTCCACCGGCGCGTTCATGACCCTGACCGCCAGCACCGACAGCAAACTGGTAGGCGTGGCCTCGCCTGTGGCCAAGACCGTGCAGGTGCACGAGATGACCATGAATGGTGATGTGATGGGTATGAGGGAGGTCAAAGCGGTTGAGCTGCCAGCAGGCAAGCCGGTGAGCCTTGACCCTAACGGTTACCACGTGATGTTGATGGGCCTCACCCAACAGGTGAAGGAAGGCGAGACAGTGCCGCTGACGCTGACCATCGAGGATTCCAAGGGTAGCAAAGAGACCCTGCAGGTTCAGGCAGAGGTACGCCCGCTTAACGCTGAGGCAGGCGGTCATGACCACATGCACATGAATCACTGACAATCGAAAGGGCCGCGCAAGCGGCCCTTTTTCATCGTGATGCCTGATCAGCTGCGAAAGCGTGGCAGTGGCCTGTCGAGGGTCAGCGAGGTCAGGGTCTTGCGCACCTGGGCCTCATCAGCCTCCAGCGCTTTAAGGCTTGCGCGGATCTTGCCCGCTGCGGGCACATCGCCCTGGCGGTCGATCCAGTCGGCAATTTCCTTGCAGGCGCTGCTCAGGCAGGCTTGGCGCTGGTTCATCAGCGATATCAGGGTGGTGAGCTCTCGTTCGGACATGGCGGGATCCTCCGTTTAGCTCTTTCAGTGTAGCAGTGGGTGGCAGGCTTGCCTGATGGGCAACCACAGACCTCAAGGTCTGTATGAACATCCTTGGGGCTACGGTCAGGCAACGGGCAGGCAGCTAAGTTTGCGAGGTGTAAATGAGCATTCTTAGGCTGCTTTCGCCCCTGCATCAATCAGTATCAAGGCTTTGGCACAGCGCCTAGCTGTGCAGGCAGGCGCTTCGATACATCCCAGGCGTCACCCCATAAGCCTGCTTGAACTGCCGGCTCAAGTGGCTTTGATCCGCAAAGCCTAGGGCGAACGCTACGTCAGAGGCCGCCAAGCCGCTTTTCAAAAATTCTCTGGCCCGCACCAAGCGCCGCTGCTTCAGCCAGGCATGGGGCGGCAGGCCCGTGGCCTGGCGGAACACGCGGGCAAAGTGGAACGGCGATAGATTGACCGCAGCTGCCAGTGCTTCGAGTGAAGGAGGGGCTGCCAACTGGCTTTCCAGCAGTTCGCGCGCGCGGGCCACTGCCAGCGGTTCTTTGCCTGGAGCGGCCGGTTCGCGGCAATGGCCGTGGCGCTGCACCAGTGCCAAAACTGCCTGGCGCCAGGCGGTCTGTTGCTCCAGGGCGCTGGCGTCGGCTTCGCAGAGCTGGTGCAACTGGCTGAACGCCCGCGCCAGGCTTGGGTCCTGGATCACGCTGTCGTTGAAGCGCGGCATGCCGTTTCGGCCCAGTTCCAGCTCATCCAGCACGCCGGTTACCCGCGCATGTTCCGGGTAGATACCCCGGTAGCGCCAGCCGGCTTCGTGGGCAGTGGCCCCAGTGTGCAGCTCATCGGGGTTGATCAGCACCATGCTGCCAACCGGCGCCAGGTGCTCAGTACCACGGTGCCAGAAGCGCTGGGCGCCGGATTCGATCACGGTGAACACATAGCCCTCATGCACATGGGGGGCAAAGCGCTGCTGGAAATAACGGGCATGCAGCATTTCGACGTCGCCCAAGGCCGGCGCCTGCCACAGGTGGGTCTGTTCGCGCAGGGGCGTGTTCATGCAAGCCAACTGCGCAGCAAAAAGAACATCAACATGCTCACCAGCATGCTCAGCAGCACGCTGCGGGTCAACAGTACCAGTGCCACGGCGGCCAGTGCGCCAAGCAGATACGGGTTGAGCGGGCTCAGATCGAGCTGGTGGCCAGGCAGGAAAATGATCGGCCCGCATATCGCGGTGAGCATGCCGGGTACGGCGAAGCCTAAGAACTGCCGGGCGTTGGAGCTCAATCGCAGCGGCAAGCGTGGCTCCAGAAAGGCGTAGCGGTTGAGAAAAACCACGGCGCCCATGGCGAAGATCAGCAGCCAGATCATGCGTGGCCTCCGGTGAGTTTCTGGCAGATGAAGCCTGCCCCCATGCCCAGCAGGCCTGCAGCGACCAACGCAGTTTCCCAATGCCAATAACTGAACAGCACCGAGCACAGCAGCGACACCGCCACACATACCACGGTGGGTAAGTTGCGCACCACCGGTGCAATCAACGCGACGAAGGTTGCAACGATGGAAAAGTCCAGGCCGAGCTTGTCTAGGTGTGGGATGTTCTGGCCCAACACGATCCCGGCCAGGGTGAACAGGTTCCAGGCGACGTAGAAGGTCAGGCCCACTCCCAATGCATACCAGCGGTTGAATTGCTGCTGGTCGTAATGGCTGGTGAGGGCGAAGAATTCGTCAGTGAGCAAGAAGCCCAGCCCTAGTCGCCAGCGCAACGGCTGGGGCGCCAGCACCGGCCGCATGGACAGCCCGTAGAGCAAGTGCTGAGACGTCAGCAACAGTGTGGTCAGCAGTATCGAAAACAGGTTGGCGCCCCCTTTGAGCATACCGATCGCCACCAGCTGCGCGGCCCCGGCGAAGACGATGGCTGACAACCCCTGGCCTTGCCAGGCGCTGAGGTTGGCCTCAATGGCCATCGAGCCTGCAAGCAGCCCCCAAGGGGCCACCGCCAGCGACAGCGGCAGGATGGCAATGGCGCCGTGGACAAAGGCTTGGCGAGCGACGGGGGAGGGGCTTGGCATGATGGCTGCGACACACTGTGCTAGGCAGTGCAGCATGACAGAGCATCGAACGGTTGGCTTGAACGATCTTGCTGGTTTGCTGGGGGAAATTACCGCCTAGCGCTGGCTGGTCAGCCGTTGCTGGGCTGCGGCACAGCCGTTGATTTCCACGGCTTTCTGCAACAGTGCCTGGCGATGCTGCGGGTCGAGGCCACCCAGCAATTGGTAGACCTCGGCCTGATAATCGCGTTGGCGGCCCCATTGCATCTGCAACCCTTGTGGTTGGCTGCGGCTGCAGGCTAATCGGGTAGCCGGCTGGGGGTAATACGGCGCATACAGCGTTGCCATGCCGGGGATCGCTTCGAGCGCTTCACGGTAGGCCGGGCTGGCATTGTACGGTGAACACCAGGTGGCGATGGCCGTTGCCGGTGGCGCAAAACCTTGCTTGAGGCTGGCTTCGAGCAGCGGGCAGGCAGCGTCGGCGATCTGTGCGGCTGGCAAGTAGGTGGTGTAGTAAAGCGCTAGACGGTACTGGGCCACTGGATGACCCAGCTCTACGGATTTTTTCAGCAGGGCTACCGCGGTCGGAAGCGTGTGGGCCATGGCCCGGCCCTGGCGATTGAGCTCAGGGTCGCTGCCCAGCGCCGTGCGCAGGATCGCACTGTCATCCTGAGTGTCGGCCTGCTCTAGCAGCGGCAGCGCCTGGCGGTAGAGCAAATCAGCATGGGGATCGATACGAACCTCGGCCGCCCGTGCAGCCATCGGCGCCAGTGTACCAAGGAGGGCGCTGACCAGGAGAACAGGCCAGCGTGCCAGGCAGGGAAGTGCGGTTTGATGATTGATCACAACTGCGCGTACGCCTCAGGCGAATCGGAACGACGGGGTATTCTAGCCAAGCGCGGGGTTAATCCGATACCCCACCCGTCATTTCTCAGGCCAGGTTGATGGGTGTGATCTTGTGCGGCGCATGGCGTTCCTGAGCCAGCCCCAGTTTGGCGGTTATCACCTTGGCCAGTGCATTGTTGCCCAGATCGTTCAGGTGCAGGCGGTCGACGAACAGGTCCGCGCCGAACGCCGCAGAGCTGCTGAGCATGCTGTTCATGTCGTAGCAGGGGACTGGTTCTGCCTGGCGTTTGATGCGGCGAAAGAAAGCCATGTGCAGTTGGCTGTCGAGTACACCTTCGAGCAAACGCTCGAAATTCCCAGGCTGGCGCTGCAGGGCCGGAATCATCTTTTGCTCGCCGATTGGCAGAGTTTCCCGGCACCAAGGCAGCAGAGGTTGGAGGATGAAGGTCAGGGTGGCGTGGCTATCAGCTAGCACTTGCTCCCACTGGCGCAAGGTTCGGCCGATGCTGTCAGCGGCACGTGCCAGGCGTTTATCCGGGGCGCTTAGCTGCCAGTCTCCAGCATGTTCATCACGCGGTGTTGCCAGTGCCTGGCCTAGCCGTTGCCACAGTGGCGCCCTGCGAGCAGGGGCCGCTGGCGGGGTGCCTTCATGGAAACTGTTCAAATACGCTTGGTGCAACAGCGTGAGCGGTGGGGCGCTCGGGCTTGCCAGCACTTCGTCCAGGGCTTCATGGGCCAGGCTGTTCAGGCCGCTGAGCAACACTACATGGCCAACTTCACCAAGGCGGTGTTGGTGGGTGAGAAACAGCAGCAGTTCTTGACTTGCGTTCAACCCGCAACCGGCTAGGTTCAGCCATACCTGACCGGTGAGCATGCACAGGTGCGAGGCTACGGTGTGCTCATCGCAACTGGCGCCTATACCCATAGCGGCCGAGCCACCTATCAGCAAGTTGACGCGCGGCACATTGCCACGTTCGACGGCGGAATAACGCTTGCCAGCGAAATGGCTGTAGCGTAAACCCACGGCATCCGTGTTGACGGTGGGCGAACGAAAGCTGCTTGGGTGCGCCTGCACCTTGTGCAGTGGGCGGCGGTAGTTGGCTTGTAGAAAACGCTGGTAGTCCTGATGCAGCGCAGAAACGGGGCCTGGTCCATATGTGGCGGTTACGGACGATTTCATGGTGGCTCCTCTCAAGCGTGCACTGCATCAGTGCTGGCGATCAACCGGCCAGGGCCTTCAGGTTGTAAGCCAGGCCACCCGCGGCAATCAGCAGCAGGACCACACCTGACGCGAGGGAAATCATGCGGTTGCTGCGCTGGGAGGTGATCTTGCCGATGGCGAAGATGTACAGGCTCAGTACGGCGAAATCGATCAGCACCCACAGCAGTGACAGCACCACCATGCTCTTGCCGAACGACTCGGTGATCTGGATGAACTGCGGGAAGAAGGCGATGAAGAAAATGATGTCCTTGGGGTTGGAAATGCCCACCATGAAACCTTGCCACAACCCGCCGCGCGTGGCTTTCGCTGGCGCAGTTGCCACCTCGTCGACAGCTGGTGCCTGCAGGCTCTCGCGCAGGGTGCCAACGGCGATGTAGCCGATGAACAGGCAGCCCAGCAAGCTCATGGCGCTGAGCCAGGTTTTGTCGATGGCGGCACTGGTGAGAATGACCCAAGCTGCAGCGCCGATCAGTACTAGTGACGCCCAGTTGGTGCCGACGGCGGTGAAGATGGCTTTTCGTGAACCGGAGGCGGCGGCGGTGTTGACGATCAGTGCCACTACCGGGCCTGGGGTTGCGATCAGTAGCAGGACGGTGAGTGCGTAAGTCAGTGTCAGTGCGGTATTCACGGTCAGTTCTCGGTCAGTATGTCGGGTGTTGCATGGGATTGAGCATGAAAGGGGCAGCGCGACGGATTGAGCGAGCCTGCTTCCTGCAACTGGTATTGCTTCCATTCGAAATTGTCGTCCTGGCCAAAGAAGCCCAGGCTCTCGGGCATGACCCCGTCGTTGTAATGGCGCACGCGGTCACGAATACGCGCCCGAATGCGTTGCCCGCTTTCGGTAGCGGCATTGGCCACCTCGTCAAAGTTTTCCCGAGGGTTGATAACGAACGTGATGTGCGGCCCCAGGTTGCGGCTTTTCATTTGTTGGTGGCCGGGGAAGTTCATGTTGATGAACAGCGCCATGCCGGCGTAGCAGAACGACCAAGCGTTGTCGTGCGGATCGGTAGGTATCGCTTGCGGCCACGGATGTGGGTCTCGAGCGTGTACGCCGCGCAGGACTTTCCAGGCCAGCGCTTGTTGCTCGGCCAGGCTGCTGGCGGGATCGGTTTCGAGAAACACCACCAGCGGGCTGCCGATGCGTTGTTTGATCGGTACCGGAGAAATGGTGCGGATGTACTCGGCCAGCCCTTGGGCAATGTCATCGGCCAATTGCTCGGCGCGGGCGAAAAGGATGTGGCAGGAGGCGCCTGCGACCGCTTTGCGCCCAAACAGGCACGGAAAATCAGGGTTGGCGAGCACGTTGCGAAAATGTTGCAAAGTTTGTTGCGTCCAGTGCTGATGCTTCCGTTCATGTTTATCGGCCAGCTCTAGCGCATCCAGGCGATAGCAGTTTCCATAACCCGTAAACATGATTTCCCCAGGAGTTCGAAATAAACGAGCGTTAAGCTCATATGCAGGCAGATTGGTGACATATCATTTTAATTTCCTGCATTTTCTGAGACGCTCTTCACGTTGTAAAACGCGTGGAACTATGACCTACTATTAGTCTTACTCATGCTTTGGGGGCATCATGTCGGAACGGATTCAAGCGCTGCATGCCCTGCGGGCCTTCGAAGTAGCCTCGCGCTATGGCTCGTTTACCAGGGCTGCCGAGGAATTGGCCCTGACCCAGGGGGCCGTTAGCCATCACATTAAAACCCTGGAGTCGATGTTCGGCTGCGACCTGTTCGAGCGCCGGGGCCCCAAGCTGAGCCTGACCGAGCATGGGCGGCTGCTGGCCCAGGAGCTCAAGGTCGGTTTCAAGATCATCGAAAATGCCTGTGCATTGCTGCGTCAGGATCGCTATGGGTTGCGTCTGAAAGCCCCATCGACACTCACCGTACGCTGGCTGCTGCGTGCCCTGGATGGTTTCAAGAAGCTCGAAGACAACTGCAGCGTGCAGCTGTCGAGCGTGTGGATGGACATCGACTCGGTGGACTTCTACTCCGAACCCTACGACTGCGCCATCCTGCTTGCCAATGGCCGCTTCCCAGCCGATGTGGACAGCGTGAAGCTGTTCGATGAATGGCTGATCCCGGTTTGCCACCCCGACTACATGGTGCAGGCCAAGCCGGAGCTGGCCGACCTGCGCCAGTGCGAGTTCCTGCACCCATCACCGGATCGACGAGACTGGCGGCGCTGGCTGGCGCGTATGGACGCCTTGGACATCAGCATCGATCAGGGCCAGGTATTCGACACCCTGGACCAGGGTATTTCGGCGGCGCAGCAGGGTCTTGGCATTTCAGTGGTCGACCTGGTCCTGGCCAGCGCCGACTTGGCTGCCGGGCGGCTGGTAACGCCTTACAAGCATGCGGTATCGACGGGTGACGGCTATTACATGACTTGGCTCAAGAGCAGCCCCAAGGCGCGGCAGATGCACAAGCTGCGTGATTTTTTGCTCGGCCAGGTGCCGCCATTGAGTCACAAGGACATCGATTACCTGTACGGCTGAATACAGAGTCCCCGGCAGCGATCCTACTGGCGTAGAATCAGGCTTTTGCGCAGAGGTCGATGCGGTGGAGTTGCAGCAGGGGTTTGTCCTGACCCGGCATTGGCATGACACGCCAAATGGCACCTGTGTGGAGTTCTGGCTGGCCACCGATGCCGGGCCACGTTTGCTGCGCCTGGCTGCGCAGGAGTCGGTGGCGTTCATTCCCCAGGCGCAAGCCGAGCATGCTCGGGTGTTGCTGGCCAAGGAACAGGGGGTGCAGCTCAAACCGCTGCGCCTGAAAGACTTCGATCAGCGGCCGATGCTTGGCCTGTACGCCCGCCACTATCGCCAACTGCTGCAACTCGAGCAACGCCTGCGCAGCGCTGGCATCGACGTGTTCGAAGCCGATATCCGCCCGCCTGAGCGTTACCTGATGGAGCGCTTCATCACTGCCCCGGTGCAATTCACCGGCACGCTGGATGAGCACGGAGTGCTGTGCGATGCACAGCTCAAGCCCTGCTCGCACTACCGCCCGGCGTTGCGCCTGGTTTCGCTGGACATCGAAACCAGTGAGCGAGGCGAGCTTTACAGTATCGCTCTGGAGGGGTGTGGCCAGCGCCAGGTGTACATGCTTGGGCCGGCCAATGGCGACGCCGCAGGCTTGGACTTCGATCTGCACTACTGCGCCGACCGCGGCGAGCTGCTGGCATGCCTCAACCAGTGGCTGGCCGAGCACGACCCTGACGCGATCATCGGCTGGAACCTGATCCAGTTCGACCTGCGTGTGCTACACGAGCACGCCAAGCTGCTGCAAATTCCTTTGGCGTTGGGGCGCAACGGGGCGCCGATGACCTTGCGCAGCCATGCCGGTGGTGGCCACGTATTCGTCGATGCCCCCGGGCGGCTGCTGATAGACGGTATCGAGGCGCTGCGTTCAGCGACCTGGAGCTTCCCCTCGTTCAGCCTGGAAAATGTCGCGCAGACGTTGCTTGGCGAGGGCAAGGCCATCGATACCCCGTACCAGCGAATGGACGAAATCAATCGCCGCTTTGCCGAAGACAAGCCGGCCTTGGCGCACTACAACCTCAAAGACTGCGAGTTGGTGACGCGGATCTTTGCCCATACCCGGCTGCTGGAGTTTCTACTGGAGCGGTCTTCGGTGACTGGCTTGTCTGCAGACCGCAGCGCAGGCTCTGTGGCCGCGTTCTGCCACTTGTACATTCCGCACATGCACCGCTTGGGCTTTGTTGCCCCCAATCTAGGCAGCCGCCCCGAAGAAGCCAGCCCCGGTGGTTTTGTCATGGACTCGCGCCCAGGGCTCTATGATTCGGTGCTGGTCCTGGACTTCAAGAGCCTTTACCCCTCGATTATCCGCACCTTTCTGATCGACCCGGTTGGACTGGTCGAGGGTTTGCGCCTGCCTGATGACGCGCACTCGATTGAAGGTTTCAGAGGCGGGCGCTTCTCGCGCAGCGCACATTGCCTGCCGGCAATCGTCGAACGTGTTTGGCAGGGGCGCGAAGCGGCCAAGCGTGACGGCAACGCTCCGCTGTCCCAAGCGTTGAAAATCATCATGAATGCGTTTTACGGCGTGCTTGGCTCAAGTGGCTGCCGCTTTTTCGACCCGCGCCTGGCATCGTCGATCACCATGCGTGGGCACCAGATCATGCATCAGACCCGCGCATTGATCGAGGCTCAGGGCTACCAGGTGATCTATGGCGACACCGATTCGACCTTCGTGTGGCTCAAGGGCGCCCATGGTGAAGAAGCCGCAGCGCGTATTGGTCATGACCTGGTGGCACAGGTCAACCAGTGGTGGCGCGAGCATTTGCAGGAAACCCTGAAGCTGCAAAGCGCATTGGAGCTACAGTTCGAGGTGCATTACCGGCGCTTCCTGATGCCCACCATCCGTGGTACCGACGAGGGCAGCAAGAAGCGTTACGCCGGCTTGGTGCGACGTGCCGATGGCAGCGAGGACGTCGTGTACAAGGGCCTGGAGTCGGTGCGCACCGATTGGTCGCCTTTGGCCCAACGCTTTCAGCAGGAACTGTACGGGCGGATCTTCCGCGGCCAGCCTTATCGCGATTACCTGCGCGACTACGTAAGCCGAACCTTGGCTGGGGAGCTGGATGAGTTGCTGGTTTACCGCAAGCGGCTGCGCAGGCCTTTGGCCGATTACCAGCGCAATGTGCCGCCGCATGTGCGCGCTGCCCGGCTGGCGGACGACTACAACAGTGCAGTGGGCCGCCCCAAGCAGTACCAGCGTGGCGGCTGGATCAGTTACCTGATCACCACAGCGGGCCCGGAGCCCCTGGAAAACCTGCAATCGCCCATCGATTACGAGCACTATCTGAGCCGCCAGTTGCAGCCGGTGGCCGACGCTATATTGCCGTTTGTGGGCGATGACTTCGCTGCGTTGACCGATCGCCAACTGCTGCTGTTTTGAGCCGCCCGTCGATCATGCGATCTGTCGATGGGCTATGCTCAGGTTCAGGTATGGTGACTTTCTCGGATGCCCGAAATCCTGGAAGACACGCGAAGTTACTTTTGCGTGAGCGCTCTGGCTTGTGAGTTGGTTTAGTCTCCCGAGTCGGATCTTTCTCCATGATCTGTAGTCTTTGTTTTATCGAGGAAATAAGGAGATGTGCATGCTCGTCCGGTCATTGACCCTCGCCACTTTGCTCGCTGTCAGCGGCACGTTGTTAGCAGCCGACAGTGACGCGCCACTGGCCAAGGAACTGGGCAAGGCCAGGCCATTGGTCGTTATCGCGCCTAGCAGTGCCGACCCCACCCTGCGAGGGCTGAACGACGCGCTCAAGGATCCAGCAACCGAGGCCGGCTTCAAGGAGCGCAAGCTGGTGCTGTTCAGCGTTGCTCAAATGATGGGCAAGCGCGATGACAAGAACCTCGAACAGCAGACCACCATGGCCCTGATTCGCGAGCTCAAGCTAGGTGCCAGCAAGGGTACCAAGGTGATTCTGGTGGGCCTGGACGGTGAACGTCATGTGCTCAAGGATGATGAGTCGGGGGACAAGCTCGACGCCCAGTCGATCTTCAAGGCAGTTGATGAGCTGCCGGCCAGCGAGAAGGCGGCGGTCGCTCCAGAGCCTACGGCCGCGGCTGCGCCCGAGCCCAAGGGTAAGGATGGCAAGGCCAAGCCCGCCAAACCGGCAGCGCCTCCCAAACCCCTGGAGGACTGAGCCCAGCCGAGCTGAAGGCACTGGCTGGTTGTTTGTCGCTGAACCTGCTTGCGCACCCTGTGTGACGCGCAAGCAGGCTCATTTCTCGTGAAGGGTAAGTTAGGTCAGGTGAAGCTGGCGAAATGCGTTTGCATCCGCTGGGCATTCGCCTGTTTGCCGCTGAACAGTTCGAACGCTTTGACGGCTTGGAATACGGCCATGTTGCTGCCGTCCAGGGTTCGGCAACCGAGGGCGCGGGCTGCTTTGAGCAGTTCGGTTTCAAGCGGGAAGTAGATGATTTCAGCCACCCACAGGCGCGGGTGCAAGAGTTCGACCGGCAAGGGTGTGCCTGGCAATTTCGCCATTCCGACCGGCGTGGTGTTGACCAGCCCATCTGCATCGGCGACCTGAGCCGCGAGGTTCTCGCCCAGCACCGCCCGGCCTTCACCGAAATGGCCATTGAGATTGTCGACCAGCGCTTGCGCACGTGCGGCGTCCACTTCGAACAGCACCAGTTGCTCGACGCCTTCGCTCAACAGTGCATGAGCCACGGCAGAGCCTGCCCCGCCCGCGCCCATCTGCACCACGCGCTTGCGCGAAACGTCCGGCAGGCCGCGCCGCAGGCCTTCGGCGAAGCCCAGGCAATCGGTATTGTGGCCGATCCGCCTGCCGTTCTGGAACACCACAGTATTCACTGCGCCGATACCCCGCGCCTCGTCGGACAGCTCATCGAGCAGCGGCAGGATCGCTTGCTTGAATGGGTAGGTGATGTTCAGCCCTGTGAAGCCGGTATGTTGTGCGGCATCCAGCAGTTGCGGCAATGCGCTGTCTGCAAGCTGAAGCTGATCAGCGTCGATCAAACGGTAGAGGTAGCGCAGGTGCTGGGCGTCGCCTTCGTGCTCATGCAGAGCAGGGGTGCGCGATAGCTGGATACCGCGGCCAATCAGGCCGGCGAGGATGGCAGGTTGGCTCATGGGCGTGGCTCCCGCAACAGTTCGGCAAAGTGGCTCAGGGCCATGCGATAGCCATGGCTGCCAAGGCCGCAGATGACCCCGACTGCAATCGATGAAACGAAAGACAAATGGCGGAACGGCTCGCGCTTGTGCACGTTCGACAAGTGCACTTCGATCACCGGCAGCTCGCTGGCCACCAGTGCATCGCGAATCGCCACCGAGGTGTGGGTCCAGGCGCCGGGGTTGATCACGATACCGGCGCAACGGCCCCGAGCGGCGTGAATCCAGTCGATCAGTTCGCCTTCATGGTTGGTCTGGCGGAACTCGATTTCCAGGCCATGGGTTTGAGCGGTTTCGGCGCAACCCTGGGCAAGGTCGGCAAGGGTTTCATGGCCATACTGGGCGGGCTCGCGGGTCCCCAGCATGTTCAGATTAGGGCCGTTGAGCACGAGAATGAGGGGTGTCATGACGGGTATCGCTTTGTTGTTGTTGAATACCCCTATGTTTGTACCGGGTGGTTAATTCCGTCAATTGGATCGGCTATCGGCCAGGGGAAAGTGGGCGATTATCGGACTTTTTTGCATCCCATCGCCGCTCACTCTCCTTGACTGGCCGCCGCCCGCTATCAGCTGGATATTGGGACCTGTGGCGCTACGTCGCTGTCGGCTGCCTCGTGCAGCGAAATGCGCGAGGTTTCCGGCAAAGCCAAGCCACCTACCAAGGCCACCAGGGCGATGGCTACCAAGTAGAACGCCGGCGCCAGGCTGCTACCGGTCTGTCCGATCAACCAGGTAGCTACCAGGGGTGCAGTGCCGCCAAACAGCGTGTAAGCCACGTTATAGGTGATTGCCGAGGCGGTGTAGCGGGTGCGGGTGGGGAAGCTTTCCGACAGCAGAGCCGCCGTCACCACACCACTGCACAAGGCGCCCACCGCCAACAGGATCACCCCCAGCAGTGCTGCCGGCATCGAGCCGGAACTGGCCAGCCAGTAAGCGGGGAATACACAGACCATCACCCACAGGCAGGTGAACCCGATGGTCTTGCGTCGCCCGACGCGGTCGGAGAATGCCCCGGCCAGCGGGCAGCCCACCGCTGCGAACAGCAACGCCACGGTGGTTACCAGCAACGACTGCGCGCGGGTCAGGTTACCCACCAGTTGCAGGTAGGTGGCGAAGTAGGTGGTGAACATGTAGAACGACAAGGCCGTCAGCGAGATGAACATACCCAGGTTACGTATCGCACGCCCGTGGTTGCGCAGGGTGTCCTTGAGTGGCGAATGTTCGTGGACCTTGCCCTGTGCGATGGCTTCGCGAAATGCCGGGGTTTCCTCCATGCGCCAGCGCAGGTACAAACCCACCAACCCCAGCGGTGCGGCCACCAGGAATGGGATGCGCCACCCCCAGGCGGTCATCGCTTCGGTGGAGAGTGTAGCTTCCAGGCCATAGGCGATCACCGCCGCGCAGGCGAAGGCCGAGAACGTCGATACCGGCACGAAACTGCCGTAGAACGCGCGTTGGTTCTGGGGAGCGTGCTCCATCAGGTAGGCGCAGGCGCCTGCGTATTCGCCGCCGGCAGAAAACCCCTGCAGGCATCGCGCCAGGGTCAATAGAGCAGGTGCGGCGAGGCCAATGCTGGCATAGGTCGGCAGCAGGCCGATCAAGGTGGTGGAGCCAGCCATCAGCAGGATGGTCAGCGACAGGATACGCTTGCGCCCGAGGCGGTCGCCAAGGGCGCCGAACACGATGCCGCCGAGCGGGCGTAAAGCGAAGGCCACGGCGAACACCGCGAAGGTCTTGAGCAGGGCGACGCTGGCGTCTTCACTGGCGAAGAACTGGCTGGCGATCAATGTGGCGAGAAAGCCATACACCGCGAAGTCGAACCATTCGACGAAGTTGCCGATGGCCGAAGCGGCGATGACCCTGCGCAGGGTGGCGGGGGGTACCTCATGCGATATGGACATACGCAAGCTCTCCGGTTTGCAAAGGCAGCCTTGATGAGTGTGGCGCGCTCAGGGTGCGCCATCGTTGTTATCAGGGCCAGTAGACCGGTGCTTGTGGGTGTACGCATCGTCGAGGGCGACATCGGGATGCCTGTGGGCGTTACACCGTGAATACCACGCCGGTGCGTGAGGCGGCATTACGGATGTGTTCCTGCATGGCCTTCTGCGCCCCCGCTTGGGAGCGACGGGCAAGGGCGCGGAGGATCTTGCGGTGTTCATCCCAGGTTTCCATCGCTCGTTCCGGGCGGATGAAGGGCAGTTTCTGGCTTTCCAGGAAGATGTCCTGGCTGGCGGTGATCACTTGCAGCATGGCCTGGTTGCCGCACGCCTGCAGTAAGTGTTGGTGGAAAGCGAAGTCCAACTGCGCTGCGGCTTCGAAGCGCCCGGCTTTGAGCTCCACACGCATGGCTTCGACGTTCGCTTGCAAGCGGTCGATGTCGTGCGCAGTCATCGCGAGGGCCGCCTGGCCGGCGGCGAAGCCTTCCAGGGCGTAGCGCAGTTGGAAGGTATCGCTGGCCGACACCTGCTCGGCGTAGGGCCAGGCAAAGCACGACGACGCAGGCGCCGAGGCTTGTACGAAGACGCCCTTGCCTGGCTGGACACTGACCAGGCCCAACGCGCTGAGCGACGACAGTGCCTCACGAAGCGAGGCCCGGCTTACGCCCAACTGCTCGGACAGATCGCGCTGTGACGGCAATGCGTCTCCAGGCCGATAGTCGCCATCGTCGATCAATTTGCGGATGCCTTGCAGGGCTTGTTCGGGGACCGCGCGGGGCAGGGTGTCGTGCATGCTGTTCAGACCGGTCGGAGGGCGATGACCTTGGCTTTTTACGGCCATTGACGAGCGCTGGCAAGCGTTGCTCTGCCGTGGCGCAGCCCAGCATCGCCCTGCACGAAAGCAGGGCGTGAACGCTGGAGATTGAATGGCAGGCTGGCAACTGTTCAGACCAGTAAGACCGTGTGGTGCAGTGTTTGCGGCGTTTAGGCCGGTTTTGGCATGGCCCATGCACTGCTCCGATCGCCCCTTACCTTGAACCTCTGCGAGGCCATTCGATGAAGACTTTCCGTACCCTGTTACTGGCCAGCCTGATGTGTGGCGGCGCCCTGGTATTGCCCACAGCCAAGGCCGATGCACTGGCTGACATCAGCGCACGTGGTGTGCTCAAGGTGGCAGTGCCACAGGACTTCCCCCCGTTCGGTTCGGTCGGGCCTGACTTCAAGCCCCGTGGCCTGGACATCGATACGGCGCAGCTGCTGGCCGACAAATTGGGTGTAAAACTTGCCCTGACGCCGGTTAACAGCACCAACCGGATACCGTTTCTCACCACTGGCAAGGTCGACCTGGTGATCTCCAGCCTGGGCAAAAATCCTGAGCGTGCAGCCGTGATCGACTTCTCCAGGCCCTACGCACCGTTCTACCTGGCCGTATTTGGCCCGGCCGAGGCGGACATCGCCAACATCGATGCCGTAGCAGGCAAAACCATCAGCGTCACCCGCGGCTCGATCGAGGACATGGAACTGAGCGCCGTGGCGCCCAAAGGCGCAGTCATCAAGCGCTTCGAAGACAACAACTCGACCATCGCCGCCTACCTTTCCGGGCAGGTCGAACTGATCGCCAGCGGCAGTGTGGTAATGGCGGCCATCGCTGAGAAAAACCCGGCCAAGGTGCCGGTGATGAAGGTCAAGCTCAAGGACTCGCCTGTTTACGTGGGGCTGGCCAAGAACGAGCCGGCGTTGCTGGACAAGGTCAATGCCACGCTGGAAGCCGCCAAGGTCGACGGCAGCCTGAACCGCAACGCCGAGAAATGGTTGAAACAGCCGCTGCCGGCCGACCTGTGAGTTGCATCCGGAGCTTGTAACCATGGCGTATGCGTTTGATTTTGCCCCTGTATTGGCCCAGAGCGACCTGCTGCTCAAAGGCGCTTGGTTCACCTTGCAGCTCACCGCCGTCGGCACGCTGCTGGGCGTGGCCATCGGTGTACTTGGCGCTGGTGTACGTGCCTGGCGAGTACGGCCTTTCGACCTGCTGTTCGGTGTGTACGTCGAGTTGATCCGCAACACACCTTTCATCGTTCAGCTGTTCTTCATTTTCTTCGGCCTGCCGGCGCTGGGTGTACGCCTGACCGAGTGGCAAGCCGCCGTGCTGGCCATGGTGATCAACCTCGGAGCCTATTCCACCGAGATCATTCGGGCCGGTATCCAGGCCATCCCCAAGGGGCAGTTGGAGGCAGCCGCAGCCTTGGCCATGAGCCGCTTCGAGGCGTTCCGTCATGTGGTGTTGCAGCCTGCGCTGGCGAAAGTCTGGCCGGCGCTGACCAGCCAGATCGTGATCGTCATGCTGGGTTCGGCGGTGTGTTCGCAGATTGCCACCGAGGAGCTGTCGTTCGCCGCCAACTTCATCCAGTCGCGTAATTTTCGCGCCTTTGAAACTTACCTGCTGACCACCTTGCTGTATCTGTTCATGGCCATCGTGCTGCGTCAGCTGCTGGCCTGGGCGGGGCAGCGCCTGCTGATGGGGAAACGCTGATGGACTTCACCTTCTGGGACATCTTGCGCAATCTGCTGATCGGCCTGCAATGGACCCTGCTGTTGTCGCTGGTAGCGTTTGTGTGTGGCGGTTTAGCGGGCCTGCTGGTGCTGGTTGCGCGGTTGTCCCAGCACCTGATGGTGCGCAGCCTGGCCAGGGGCTACATCGGGCTGTTCCAAGGTACGCCGCTGCTGATGCAACTGTTCATGGTGTTCTTCGGCATTGCCTTGTTTGGCCTGGACGTGTCTGCCTGGATGGCCGCCGCGATTGCCCTGACCCTGTTCACCAGCGCCTTTCTCGCTGAAATCTGGCGCGGTTGCGTCGAAGCGATACCGCGCGGCCAGTGGGAGGCCTCCGGCAGCCTGGCGCTTAGCCGGATGGAGCAGTTGCGCCATGTGATCCTGCCTCAGGCCATGCGCATCGCCGTGGCACCGACGGTTGGCTTTTCCGTGCAGGTGGTCAAGGGCACGGCGGTGACCTCGATCATTGGTTTCACCGAACTGACCAAGACCGGCGGCATGCTGGCAAACGCCACGTTCGAGCCGTTCATGGTCTACGGCCTGGTCGCGCTGGGCTATTTCGTACTCTGCTACCCGCTCTCGTTGAGCGCCCGTTATTTGGAAAGGAGGCTGCATGCCCCTGCTTAGAGTGTCCGCGCTGCACAAATACTATGGCGACAACCACGTGCTGAAGGGGGTCGACCTTGCCATCGAGGAAGGCGAGGTAGTAGCCATCATCGGCCGCAGTGGCTCAGGCAAGAGCACCTTGCTGCGTACCCTCAACGGCCTGGAATCGATCAGCGACGGTGTTATCGAAGTGGACGGCGAATACCTCGACGCTGCCCGAGCCGACTTGCGTTCCCTGCGGCAAAAGGTCGGTATGGTGTTCCAGCAGTTCAACCTGTTTCCCCACCTGAGCGTGGGCGAGAATGTGATGCTCGCCCCGCAGGTGGTGAAGAAGGCCAGCCGCACCGAAGCGCGCCAGTTGGCCGAACAGATGCTGGCGCGGGTTGGCCTTGCCGAAAAATTCGATGCCTATCCTGATCGCCTCTCCGGTGGCCAGCAGCAGCGAGTCGCGATTGCCCGCGCCTTGGCGATGTCGCCGAAGGTGTTGCTGTGCGACGAGATCACCTCGGCCCTGGACCCGGAATTGGTCAATGAGGTGCTCGGGGTGGTTCGCCAACTGGCCAGCGAGGGCATGACCCTGATCATGGTCACTCACGAAATGCGCTTCGCCCGTGAAGTTGGAGACAAGCTGGTGTTCATGCACCAAGGCAAAGTGCATGAAGTGGGCCACCCGCGTGAGGTGTTCGCCGCGCCGCAGACGGCGGAGTTGGCCAATTTCATTGGAGCAGTGGCGTCGGCCTAAGGACGGCCGACACGCCACGGTGCGTACTCAAGCTCGCTGTAGCCCTCAGCCACGCCGTTGGCATTCGCTGAATAGCCCGGCAGCAGGCTCAGGTTCGTGGCTAGGCAGCGGGCATTGAGACGGGCCTGGAGCTCGCTGTCCAGCCGAAAGTCGGCTGGCCGCAAAGGGTGCGGGTGAATCTGCACCAGGCACTGCTCGACTTTGCCTTGTGCATTGCCCTGGTAATACACCGACACACTGCCAACGCTGGTTACCGGTTGATCGCGCAGTAGGTGCTGCCAGAAAAATACTCGCTGCGCGTTTGCCTGACCCCGCAGTGATGCAGGGTCTGCTGCAGGCAGCATCACGACCAGCGGGGCGATGACGTCGACAGTATCCTTGGCCCCATACAACGCTGCAGGTACGCGGGGGTAAATGGTCTTCCAGCACTGCGCTTCGACCAGCCTGGCCAGCACCTTGAAGTTGCTCAGAGGTACGCCAGCCGGCAGCAGCTTTTCCTGGCCCGGTGAAGGCTGGACCTTGCAAGCGATGGGTGCGGAATTTGCGTCCAAGGTGATGCGCAACCTCACTACACCGACATGCCGACCGCTATCGGTGGTGGCGATTGTCTGGATGAGCGCTTGCTGCATTTGCTTGGCGAAGATGTCCGTTGCAGGGGGCTGCGCGTCTGGTACAGCGCGAGCCTTGCAAGCGGCCAAAGTGAGGGCGAATAGGATGGTCACCAAGATTTTTGACACAGGAACGTCCTTGCGTGTGCTTGAGCCGGAACTTCGACCCCGGGGTGGATGGCGTGCATATTCTCCCTGACCGCACGCGCAGAAGTGACTGCTGATTGTGTGGGAAACATCTTCTCGTGCGCGGGCATTAGCGCCACCACTCACTTGCGCGCCTGTTCCTCCAGCGCCTGCAACGCCTGCTCGATCTGTTGCATGCGCTGCTCGGCCAGCGCCTGGGCGTTTTTGTCCTGTGCCGTTTCGCGCATCAGCCCGGTGAGCTTGTCGCTCAGCCGCTGGCCTTCTTCGGTGTCTTCAAGGGCCTTGGCCTTCGCCGGGTCGTGGGTGGCGGCAACGATGGTGGCGAACTCGGCATCGGTGAAGTTCTTCTTGCTGTAGAGCTTGAACAGGTCCTGGCGTTGATCCTCGACCGTGAGGTATTGGCGCAGGACGCTGCTGATTGTGGCGGCATTCAAATGCGGGTGGGTGCGGGTGAGCAATGCCGCCATGCGTTCGATGTTGTGGTCGTAGGCCTCCTGCAGCGGCAGGTTGGCCAGAATCTGCTCCTCGCGCGAAGGCTTCTGATCGCAGGCGGCAACGGCGCAAATCAACAGCAGGGGGAACAGCAACGTCTGTATGCGGGGCATGGGGGTGGCCTTGGGCGCGTTTTGCAGGGGTGGATTATAGCGGGCTACGGTGCTTGGCCAGCAGTGCGCCGGAGTAAAAAAACGCGAGCTCGCAGTGTAGGACGCTTCCTACGTCATAGGCCTAGAAGTGGAACCTCTCGTTCATTTTCATCGCCGAGCATGTTGTTTACCGTCATTGTCATCGGCGATGACTGAGGAAGGACGCTCATGGCACATCTTGCGTTGTACAAACTCGACCTGCTCGACGCTTTTGAGGCTCGCAAGGCCGACTGGACCTATGCCGACCTGGACAAACTGCTGACCAAATTCAGGCCGTCTTCCTGTTTCGAGGACGGCAAAGGGCTGATCATCGCGGCGCACAAGGAGGGAAGCTGGCCCAGGACCGTGAAGCGCTACTTGCTGACGCACTACCTGGTGCATCAAAACATCGCTTGTGAGCTCGACGAGGTATTTACCGCCGTGGTGGCGACCTTGACTGAGCAGGAGCGGCAAAACTGGGGGGTGTGAATGCGGCCAGGCACGGGTCTTACGGCACCCGAAAACGCAGGACAGGCGTACCATCGTAGGGGTCGGTCAGGTAATGGGCATGCACCCTGAAGGTGCTCAGCAGCCGCTCAGGGGTGAGCACCTCCAGCGGTTTGCCGAGGGCGACCAGGCGTCCCTGGTCAAGCACAGCGACCCGGTCGCAGGTCAGGGCCTGGTTAAGATCGTGCAAGGCAACCAAAGTGGTCACCGGCAACCCCTGCACCTGCTGCAGCAAGCTGAGCTGATGCTGGATGTCGAGGTGGTTGGTCGGCTCGTCGAGCAACAGTACCTGAGGCCGCTGAGCCAAGGCGCGGGCGATGTGCACGCGTTGGCGCTCGCCGCCGGACAATGACCGCCATACGCGAGTGGTTAGGTGTGTAGCATCCAGATCGGCCAGGGCCTGCTCGACGATTGCGCGGTCTGCGCTGGAAAACGGCGTCAGCGCTGACAGCCACGGTGTACGGCCCAGGGCAACGGCATCGAACACGCTGATCGCGTCGAGGGTGTCGGCTTGTTGCTCGACCAGCGCCAAGGCTTGTGCGACGCGCCGACGTGGCAGGCGTGCCAGCGGCTCGCCCAGCAATTCGACACTACCTGAACTGGGTGTGCGCAGGCCTGCTAACAGTTTGAGCAGTGACGATTTGCCCGAGCCGTTAGGGCCGACGACGGCCAAGGTTTCACCGGGTATCACGCTGAGCGTGATGTCGCACAACACGGCGTGGCCTGCCAATTTCAGGCCCAGGCCGCTGCATGCCATGGGTGCTGGTTGTACGCTGTGCATGACCGTCATGGGCGCCCCCGGCGGCTGATCAGGATCAGGGCAAAAACCGGTGCACCCAGCAAGGCAGTGACCACGCCTACCGGAATGACCTGGCCGGCGATCAGGGTGCGCGACAGGATATCGGCGGCAATCAGGAACAATGCCCCACCCAGGGCGCTGGCAGGTAGCAATCGGCCGTGGCCTGGGCCTAGCAGCAGGCGCAAGGCGTGGGGTATCACCAGGCCAACGAAGCCGATGGCGCCGACGATCGAGACCATCACCGCCGTCACCAGCGCCGCGCAGCTGATCAGTAGCAACTGGCTGCGGCGCACCGCGATGCCCAGAGACGCCGCCGAGTCAGAGCCGAACGTAAAAGCGTCCAGCGCGCGGCGGTGCCACAGGCACACCACCAAGCCGAACAGGGCTGCCGGGAAGGCCAGCCATACCGAGGGCCAGCGTACGCCGCTGAGGTTGCCCAGCAGCCAGAACAGAATGCCTCGGGCTTGCTCGGCGGTGGCTGATTGGGTGATGAGCAAGGCGGTGAGGGCATTGAACAATTGTGAGCCAGCGATGCCGGCGAGAATTACCTGTGCGTTGTTGCTGTCGGGCCCAGCGGCGCGGGCCAGCACCAGTACCAGGGTGAACGCGGCAAGGGCCCCGAGGAAGGCACCGCCAGACATACTCAGGGCCGCACTGCCAAGCCCCAGCAGCCCCACCAGCACTGCGCCGGTGGAGGCTCCGGCCGAAAGGCCCAGCAGGTAAGGTTCGGCTAGCGGGTTGCGCAGTAGTGCCTGGAGAATGACCCCGCAAGTGGCCAGGCCTGCACCGCAGGCTGCGGCGACCAGCGAGCGGGTCAGACGGTAGTTCCAGACGATACCGGCATCGATCGGATCGACCGGATAGCCGGCTTGCCACAGGTGATTGGCCAGCACCTGGCCGACGACGCTTGGCTGCAAGTGGGTCTCACCGATGACCGTGCCGGCCAGCACGGCAGCGAGCAAGGCCAGCAGGGCCAGCGTGCTGTAGAGCAGTGCTTTGATCATTGCGCCGCGTGACCACTGGCGAAGGCTGCAGATAACGTTTGCAGCCCACGGAACAGGCGGATTCCGGCCTGCATCGCTTCGGCGTCGAGCAGGATGATACGGTTATGCTTCACCGCATCCATGTGCTTTGTCACCGGGTCCTTGCGAAGGAATTCGAGCTTTTTCTTATAGTCATCGGCAGGGTAGCGACGGCGGTCCATGCGCGCGATGATCAGCCAGGTAGGGTTGGCCTTGGCCAAGGTTTCCCAGCCTACGGTCGGCCACTCTTCGGTCGAATCGACTACGTTGCGCACCCCCAGCGTGCGCAGCATGAAGTCAGCTACGCCCTGGCGGCCGGCCACATATGGGGCGGCGGCGAGTTCGCTGCTGGAGAACCAGAACAGTGCCGAAGTGTTGCTCAGGTCTTTGTCGCGCAGTTGCAGCCTGGCGCTAGCCAGGCGTGCTTTGAGGTCGGCATTGAGGGTTGCGCCGCGCTCCTGCACGTCGAAGATCTCGGCCAGCTGGCTGACACTTTTGTAGATGCTGTCGACCTGAAACGCCTGCAGACGAGTGCCGTCGGCACCCACCAGGTTGTCCTTGCCCTCGCAGTCCGAAGGCAGCAGGTAGGTTGCAATGCCCAACTCAGCGAACTGCTCGCGGGTAGCCACCGCCCCCTGAGCGCCCACCATCCACTCGAATTGCACGGCCACCAATTGAGGACGCTTGGCCACGACTGCCTCGAAACTCGGCTCGTTGTCGGCCAGGCGCGGTACCCTGGCATTGACTGCCTGGTATTCGGGCAGCACGTTGTTGAACCACAGTGAGGTACCGGCCAGCTTGTCGCCAAGGCCCAGCGCATAGAGCATTTCGCTGCCTGCCTGGCCGATGGTGACCGCACGCTCCGGGGCTTGGGCGAACGTCTGCGGCATACCGCAGTTCTCAAGGGTCAGCGGATAGTGAGTGGTACCGGCCTGGGCCAGGCCGGTGAAGCTCAGGCTTGCAAGCCAGGCGATAAGACGGGGCAGCATGCGGGGCGATCTCCTGACGGACAGTTCTGGTGAGGAACGCACGGACAGGCATCGCCGGCCCCTTGCTGGCGCAGAGGCAACTCGGATGGCCATCCCGGACACCCCGCCGGTTGGTGATATGCGCCGGCAGGTCTCCTGACTGGTGCGTCCTCGCCCGGCTCCAGCCTTCCCGGATCAAATCACCCAGTGGCATCGATGGAGCAAGCTCGGCACCTACAGTTGCGGGGGCAGTTCCGATTGGCACGCCATGGGCGAGCCCGGGATTCCCTATTGATTCCGTGATGGAAACCGGCGGGCGGCATGGTAGACCATCAAGCCGCCGGGCAAAAGGTCAAATCAGAAGTACTTCAGCCAAGCGATATCGCGCCGGCGTGCCTTGAGCCGGGCGAACCCACGCACCGGCACGTACAGCGCCCCAGCCAGCAGCAGCGACATCAGCCACACCGCGCCGATGCTGTCAAAGCCAAAGTGCTCACCGTGGTTATGGCCCCACAGCGCCGTACCGGCCAGGTACAGCAGTTTGAGCACGTACAGGTGCAGCAGATAGAAGAACATCGGCGCTGCACCTAGCACTGCCAAAGCACTGATCCAGCGGGCATGCCCTGCGCGTTCGAAGGCGCGGAGCAACAGCATGCCGCAGCCCAGGGTCAGCGCCAGAAACAGCAGCGAGGGTGGGTATTTGGTGATGTTGAAAAAGCTCATCAGCGTCTGCGTAATGGTCGGGTAGCCGGCCCACGGCGCATCACCGTAGCCGTTATACAGGCGCAATACCATGAACCCGAGCAGGGCGACGGCGCCGGCCACCAACAGCCGGTGCTGACGCTGGCCGGCATCGCTGCCTTGGGCGAACCACGGGCCGAGGGCATACCCCAAAGCGATCACTCCTATCCATGGCAATACCGGATAGGACGTGCGCAAGCGCAGGCCGTCGGTCACGTCTAGCCAGCTTCGGTCGTGCAGCATCGCCCAGGGCACGTGCAAGGCCGACTCCACACCGAAGTGCAGGTTGTCGAGCAGGTTGTGGCCAGCAATGATCAGTGCTGCCACGCCCAACAGGGCAGGGCGCGGCAGCCAGACCAACAGCGACAGGGCGATCATGCTTATCCCTATGGCCCAGATGACCTGCAGGTAAATCACGCCCGGTGGCAGTTCGAAGGTCCAGGCAAAGTTGACCAAGGTGAACTCCAACACCACCAGGAACAGTCCGCGCTTGAACAAAAACCCTGACACCTCGCCACGGCCCTGATACTTCTCACCATACAACCACGCCGACAGCCCCGTGAGCAGAACGAATACCGGCGCGCACAGGTGGGCAAGGGTGCGGCTGGCGAACAACCAGGGTTCGGTGGTTTCGATGGTCATCGGGTCGCTGACCTGGCGGTGTAGGAAAAAGGTCTCGCGAACGTGGTCCAGCAGCATGAACAGAATCACCAGGCCGCGCAGAGCGTCGATACTTTGCAGGCGCTGGGTCGGTAAGGTGGTTTTGACTGAGGGACTGATCATGGAAAATTCGCAGGCAAGAGTCGCTATCAAAGGAAACGTTATCTTATAACTAATCATGCGCACTGGCTTGTTTTTTTGCGCAGTGGCTATTGATTAACTGTTACAGCGGGCGTGCCTGGCACGGGCTTCGCCCGTGCTCGCGGGTAAACCCGCAGCACAGGCTTGGCGATTGGCATGAACCTCTAAGAGCGGCGTTCAGCCACGAACGGGCCTAGCCCGCGCCATCGATCGCGGCGAATCAGAACGTGTAATCCACCGTAGCGAAATACGACCGCGGCGTGCCCATTACCCATTGCTCGCCACTGAATACCGAGGCCACATATGCCCGGTCGAACAGGTTGTTGATCTGCAACCTAAGACGCACGGCTGGTAGTAGTTGCCAGCCGATGTTGGCATCCACCACGGTGTAACCCGGTGCACTTTGGCTATTGGCCGTGTCGGCATAGCGTTCGTCCACATAGCGCGCACCGATGCCAGCTTCCACTTGCTGGCCAAAGCTTTTACTCAGCCACAGGTTGGCCGTGCGCCGCGGCACATTGGCAGGCCGGTTACCCGCACGGCTTTGGGGCACGCCATCGACCAGCTCGTCAAAATCATCGAACTTGGCACGTACCAGCGCTGCATTCGCCGATAGCTGCCAGCGCTGCCCCAGGGCCAATTCCACAGAAGCCTCCAGGCCATCGGACGTCTGCTGCCCGGCTTGCTGGGTCTCGTGGCTGATCGGGTCAGCCACCAGCAGCTTGTTCTTGACGATATGGAAGGCTGCCAGGGTCCATTCGCCCCCCCAGAAGCGGTGCTTGAGGCCCAACTCGGTCTGTCTGGCCTCGGTCAGGTGATAGTGCATCTGGGACGGGGCCAGGCTGATCAGGTTGTCCACGCCGTCTTCACTGGTGCTGTGAAAACCCGCAAAGGCGCACCGCGCACGCTGGCGCACACGCGGATACCGGCCTGCGCCCGCGCCCACCGCGGGTTGCCAAGTGAAGCTTCAGGCCGGTCTCCGGGCTTGCGAGGGGCGTGATACCTTCACCTTCCCATGCAGGCGCACAGTGGTGTATCGAAGGCATCGCTCGCTTACCGTTGCGGGGGCAGCGCCGGACTTGTCGTAAACCACGACGCACCGGCTTCCCGTTTCACCCTGCGCACGGGGGCGCAGGGCACCTGAAACTGGCGCGCATCTGCCCATCGATGGCCGGCGCGTCAAATCCGTGAATCAGCGCCCGCGACGGCGCGATACGCGCGCCTCGATATTTTTGCGTCCGATCAATAGGGCTGGTTTCTCGACCACCGGTTCATCGGCCAGCCATTTGTACATCACCAGGCAATCGACCAGGCCAAGGCGGGCGTGGCGGTAGGCTTTGGGCAGGCGGCCAACGGTTTCGAAGCCTAGCTGCGTCCACAGCGCCACAGCCACTTCGTTGCTCGCGACGACCGAATTGAACTGCAGCGCCAAAAAACCTTCCTGGCGGGCCAGTTTCTGGGAATGTTCGCACATCAGCCTTGCTACGCCCCGACCGCGGGCAGCCTCGCAGACCATGTAACCGCAGTTGCCCACATGGGCGCCTGGGCCGGCAGCATTGGCCTTGAGGTAGTAGGAACCAAGCAGTTCGCCGTCTTCTTCGGCCAGCAGCGTGTGCAGGGGCAGGTGCAGCCATAGCTGGCGTGCCTGCTCGAATGTCAGGTCAGGGTCGTAGGCATAGGTTTCACGGGCCTGGGCGATGGCCTGGAAAGTTGGCCAGAAACGCTCGAAGTCTTCCGGCGTCATGGGGCGGATATGGATCATGGCGGTTCCTGCAGTGGCTAGGCCGCCAAGTCTGGTTCGCGCGGCGCCGACGCGCAAGGGCACCGACGCCGTAAGGCATCAGCCGTCGGCCTTGCCCACCGCATCCAGGGCCCGAGCCGAGTAAACCAGGGCGGCGCCGGCATTCATGGCTACAGCCACACCGAGGGCCTCGGCGATTTCCTCGCGGGTAGCACCGTGCTTGACAGCCTGTTGGGAATGCACCGCGATGCAGCCGTCGCAGCGGGTGGTAACGGCCACGGCCAGTGAAATCAGTTCGCGGGTCTTGGCGTCCAGGTGGTTGGTCTTGGCGCCGGCGCCACTGGTAGTCATGTAGCCGGCGACAGTGTCGGGGGACAGTTGCTTGAGGTCGCCGATGCCGGCCATCAGCTGCTTACGGTAGGCGTCCCAGTCCATCATGCTCATCGTCTTCACCTTGGTAAGGTTGCAGGGGGAGCTTTCAGGCTAGTCGAATTCGCGCCTATCGCCGCTTGCCGGCGATAGGGTGCAGCAAGGGCATCAGATGTAGATGAACACCAGCACGACGGCCGCGACCACCAGCCACTTTTCCAGGTAATAGCGTGTGCGGTTACGCTTTTTCAGGGCTTTGCCACGCTCGCGGATCTTGTAGATGCGCCTGAACAAGCGGTTGATGGCGCCGGTTTTGTCGCCCGCGTCGTTAGGTGCCGCTGCCCCCGCCATGACGTTGCGGCTGAACCAGCGGTTGAACGCCGTTGCCCAGCGGTACTTCAACGGGCGTTCGATGTCGCAGAACAAGATGATGCGATTATGCTCGGTGGTGTTGGCGGCGTAGTGGATATAGGTTTCATCGAAAACCACGCCCTCGCCATCGCGCCAGGAATACTTCTCGCCATCCACGTCGATGTAGCAGCCGTCGTCGTTGGGCGTGTCCAGGCCCAGGTGAAAGCGGTACGAGCCGGCATAAGGGTCGCGGTGGCGCACAAGCTTGGCACCAGGGGGCAGGGTGGCGAACATCGCTGCCTTGACCGTACCGATGCCCTGCAGCAGCTCGGTGGTGCGCGGGCACAGGGTCATGGCCGATGGGTGGCTTTCGCCGTACCACTTGAGGTAGAAACGTTTCCAGCCGGTCTTGAAGAAAGAGTTGAAACCGACATCGTCGTAATTGTCGGACTTCTTGATCTCGCCCACGTGCAGCAGTTGCTGAGCTTCGCTACGAATCTCCTGCCAGTGGTCCTTGAGCGGCTGCAGCTCGGGGAAGGCTTCGACCGGCAGGTAGGGCTTGGCCGGGTGCTTGGAGAACAGGTACAGGAAGGTGTTGACCGGCGCCAGGAAGCTTGAGTGGTCACCCAATTGGCGAGTCAGTTTGTGGCGTACTCGACCGCGCAGGTGAACATAGGCGATCGAGAGAACGAAGATCAATACAAGTGCAATTTTCATGGACGGTTACTTGTCGAAAAATGGCCATGCGCCATGGCATAAGCTCGCCAGCATAAACAATCAGCGGGGTAGTTTGTACATATTGTTACCTTCGCAGAGGTGGACATTGGTGTAAGGCGGCCTGTTGCGCGCAAACGTTTCACGTGATGGAGTTCCCATGGAACAGGATATTCGCCCCAGCGGCACCCCCTTCAAAAGGCTGTTCTTCGCCTTGCCTGTCAGTGATGCCCAACGCCGCGCACTCAGCCAATGGCGGCGCGAGTTGGGCCTGCGCGGCGGCAAGCCGGTGCCCAGCGAAAACTTCCACCTGACCTTGCTGTTTCTGGGGGACGTGGCTGCAGCACAGGTGCCAGCCGTGTGCGCGGCGGTAGATAACCTGGTGCGGCCGGATGCACCTGTGCGCCTTTTGCTCAATGCATTGAATACCTGGCAGCGCGCCAATCTGCTGGTGCTCGAGCCTGAGCAGGCGCCTGCGGCTTTACGCAAGCTGGTCTATGGTTTGCAGCAGGCGTTACTACCGCTGGGGTTCGCTGCCCAGGCACGTGATTACCGTCCGCATCTGACCTTGGCTCGGGAGTATCGTGGGCAGGTGCCAGAGGCCGCTCAAGCTCCCGAGTTCCACCTCATTGCCAGGCACTTCACGCTGTTCGAGTCGCGCAAGGGGCGGTATTGGCCGCTGGCGCAGTGGCCGTTGGGGGACTAACCCCCCCGTCAGACCGGGAGGCTTTGATAGGGCAATTCATCGCCAGGGCTGCGGGCAAACAGGCGCTTGTATTCACGGCTGAACTGGGAGGTGCTCTGGTACCCCACCCGGTGCGCCGCCTGCGCCACCCCCAGCCCCTCGCCAATCAACATCTGTTGCGCCTTGAGCAGGCGCAAGCGCTTGAGGTACTGCATCGGCGCCATATCGGTGCAGCGTTTGAAGTGCTCATGAAAGGTCGAGACACTCATGTTGGCGCAGGCGGCCAACACCTCGACGCTCAGCGGCTGCGCGTAATGCGCGCGCAAGTGTGTGAGCGCCGCCCCGATGCGGGCGAAGTGCCCTTGTTGCTCGACCAGCGCCCGCAACACGCCCGCCTGGGGGCCGCGCAATGCGGTATACAGCACCTCGCGAATGCGCGCCGGGCCCAGGACTTTGGCGTCGACCGGGTTCTGCAGGCAAAGCAGCAGTCGCTCTACCGAATCACGCATCGAAGCATCGAGCGCCGCCGAAGTCATCGACTGTGGCGTCTGGGCCTGCACCCCAGGGTCAGGTGTCAGGCCCATGCTCTGCACCAGCTCGCCCAGCACGCTGCGGTCGATGTCCACCGCCACGCCCAGCAGCGGTTCCTCGGGGGTGGCGAAAGTCTCGCACATGAACGGTACCGACAGCGCTTGCACCAGGTAATGCCCGGCGCCGTATTCCAGGGTGCGCGGGCCCAGACGCGCCAGCTTGCTGCCCTGGGCCAGGATCATCAGGCTCGGTTCGTAGATCTGCGGGCTGCTGGCGACATAATGGTCCCAGCTCAATACCTGCACCTGGGGCAGGTGGGTGGGTACGAAGCCCGGGCGGGTTGCCAGGCTGCGTATCAGTGAACATAGGGGGGCATTGGCGTCGACGTGACGGGTCAGTTGCATACGAAACCTGGGCAGAGAATCAGACAGTTGTATCATCGCAGATTGGCGAGCCAGCGGTAGATGCTGCGTTCAAGCTTCGGAGAATCAGGCATGGATGCCGGAGAATCAGCGGTGGGCGAAAAAAACCAGCGGCAGCAAAATAGGTGGCCTGAATCGTTTCATTACTTGTGAGGTTCCGCATGTATAACGCCATTGGTTACGCCGCCCAGACCCCGACCAGCCCGTTGGCCCCCATGCGCTTCGAGCGCCGAGCGCCGCGCCCGGACGACGTCGCCATCGACATCCTCTATTGCGGTGTCTGCCATTCCGACATTCACCAGGCGCGCAACGAATGGGGCATCGCCGTTTATCCGCTGATGCCAGGCCACGAAATCATCGGCCGAGTCACGGCTGTGGGCGACAAGGTCACTTCCCATAAGGTTGGCGATCTGGTTGGGGTAGGGTGCATGGTCGACTCTTGCCGCCACTGCGAGGCCTGCGCCAAGGATTTGGAGCAATACTGCCTGGAAGGCCCGACCATGACCTACGCCACCCCGGATCGGGTCGATGGCAGCAACACCATGGGCGGATATTCCAGCAGCATCGTGGTCAGCGAACACTTCGTGGTGCGCATCCCTGCCGGCATGGACCTGCCCAGCGCGGCGCCGATCCTCTGCGCCGGTATCACCACCTATTCTCCGCTCAAGCATCATGGCGTAGGCCCCGGCCACAAGATCGGCATTCTCGGCATGGGTGGCCTGGGGCACATGGGTATCAAACTGGCCAAGGCACTGGGCGCCGAAGTCACTCTGTTCACGCGCTCTGCGGCCAAAGCCGAGGAAGCACGTCGCCAGGGTGCCGACCATGTGATCGTGTCGACCGATGCCGAGCAGATGCGCGCCGCCGCGGGTCGTTTCGACTTCCTGCTCGACACCATTCCGGTGCAGCACGATCTCAATCCGTACCTGGAAACCCTGAAATTCGACGGCGTACACATCCTCGTGGGCCTGATCGAACCGATCGACCCGGCCGTGCACGCGGCCAACCTGGTACTGAAGCGTCGGGTGTTGGCCGGTTCGTTGATCGGTGGTATCGCCGAAACCCAGGAGGTGCTGGACTTCTGTGCTGCCCACGACATTCGCTGCGATATCGAAATGCTCGACATTCGCAATATCAACCAGGCCTACGAGCGCATGATCGCCGGTGACGTGAAGTACCGCTTCGTGATCGACATGGCGACCCTGCAAGGCTGAGCCATGCTCGTACCGGCCCTGGCGCCGGTACGGGCACCTGCATGCCGTGGTTGTGAGACCCCGGTATGACGCGTACCATGCGGGCAATCCCTCCAATAACAAACCCGTGCCTCAGCGCGGCCGATACTTGGCCCCTGACGCGCGTTTTTTCGCTTTGCCTGCACAGATCAGATACCTACCCATGAACGGATCCATTGCCACCCACATGCCGCCCACCACCAGCAAAGGTAGCTGGCTGAGTGTGATCGCCCTGGCCCTGGCGGCTTTCATCTTCAACACCACCGAGTTCGTCCCGGTGGCGCTGCTAAGTGACATCGGCAGCAGCTTCCAGATGAGCACCGCGCAGGTCGGCCTGATGCTGACTATCTACGCTTGGGTGGTGGCTTTGGCTTCGCTGCCGATGATGCTGCTGACCCGTAACATCGAGCGTCGGCGGTTGCTGCTGTTCGTGTTCCTGGTGTTCATCGTCAGCCATCTGCTGTCGTGGTTGTCGCAGAGCTTCGTCATGCTGCTGGTCAGCCGCGTTGGCATCGCCTTGGCCCATGCCGTGTTCTGGTCCATCACCGCGTCGCTGGCCGTTCGGGTGGCTCCACCGGGCCAGCAGGCCAAAGCCTTGGGATTGCTGGCCACCGGGACCACATTGGCGATGGTGCTGGGCATCCCGCTGGGGCGGGTAGTGGGCGAGGCGCTGGGCTGGCGCATCAGTTTCCTGAGCATTGCCGGCGTGGCGCTGGCGACCATGCTGTGCCTGATGAAGTCGCTGCCATTGCTGCCCAGCCAGAACTCAGGTTCGCTGCGCAGCCTTCCTATTTTGTTCAAGCGCCCGGCACTGGTCATCACCTATGTGCTGGTGACCTTGGTGATCACCGCGCAATTCACCGCTTATAGCTACATCGAGCCATTTGCCCTGCACGTGGCGCAAATCGGTGGCGAGCGCACCACGCTGCTGTTGCTGTTGTTCGGTGGCGCTGGCGTGTGCGGCTCGGTGCTGTTCAGCCGTTACAGCGATCGCTTCCCCCAGGGTTTTCTGTTGAGTTCGATCGGCGTGCTGGCCGCTTGCTTGCTGTTGCTGTTACCCCTATCTGGCAACTTCTACGTGTTCGCGGCGCTGAGCATGTTCTGGGGCGTGGCGATCCTGAGTTTCAGCCTGTCGTTGCAGTCCAAGACGCTGAAGCTTGCCAGCGACGCGACGGATGTGGCGATGGCGCTGTTTTCCGGCATCTACAACATCGGCATTGGTGGCGGCGCATTGCTGGGGAGCATCGTCAGTAGCCAGATGGGAGTAGCCAATATTGGCCTGGTTGGCGGGAGTGTGGCGGTGATTGCACTGTTACTGGCTGTGGCCAGCACCCAGCGCTTGCGCGAAGCGCTCAGCCACTGACTGCCTGCGCTGGGCTCTGCGCAAGCACGCCAGCTGAGGGGCGGAGGGTAGATACATAGCAGCAACTCGCTAGCTCAATACCGCCGCCCAGGCCGAAATCAGCAGCAGTGCGGCCAAGCTGCGGTTGAACCACAACAAACGCCCGGGCGTCTGCAACCAGCGCGTGCTACCTACACCCAGCAGCGCCCACACCGCCATGCACGGTATGGCAATCAGCAAGAACATCAGGGCCAGCTGCCACAACGGCAGCGAAGGCGCCGCAAACACGCCAATCACTGCAATTGCCATCATCCAGACCTTGGGGTTTACCACCTGTAACGATGCCGCGCTGATGGCGCCCAAAGGCTTGCTATCGATGCGCTGCAGCGGTTGCCCGGCACTGCGCAACATGCGCCAGGCCAGCCAACTCAACCACAACACGCCAGCCCAGCTCATTGCCTGCTGTGCCAAGGGATGGCGCATGAGCACTTCACCTAGCCCAAGGCCCACCAGCCATACGATTGAGGCGGCCGCAGCGCATGCCGCCAGCAGCGGCGCCAGGCTCGCGCGCAGGCCCTGACGGGCGCCATGGGCCAGAATCAGCAGGTTGGTCGGCCCTGGGCTGATGCTCGAAGCCAGGGCGAAGAGAATGAACGCTAACAAGGATTGCGACATGGCGGAGGGCTCCAATTGTTCGGCATCCCATCCTCGCAGCACCCCTGGCGTCAGTCTGGAAGGTTTGAGCAGCGCCGTCGGTAATCGGCTGGCGTCAACCGGTAGGCACGGCGGAACCAGCGCCCCAGGTGGCTTTGGTCAGCAAAGCCAAGCGCCATTGCCACGTCGGCCGGAAGCTTGCCCGTTGCAAGCAAACGCCGAGCTTTGGAGAGCCGCAGCTGAATCAGATAGGCATGCGGCGCCAAACCGTAGGCGGCCTTGAACGCCCGAGTCAGGCGAAAGCGGTCGACACCGCAGGCTTGGGCCACCTGCTCAAGCGCAATGTCCTGGTCGAAATAGGCGTGCAAAAAATCCCGTGCCCGCTGCGCGATGATCGGCAGCCGCGGGTCGGGGTTCAAGCGCTTGCGCCAGTGCAGGTGGCCGGTGAGTGTGGCCAGCAGGGTATCCATCGCCGTCTGGCGCACAATGCGCAGCTCCAGGCCATGTACCGCCTGAAACGCCATTGCGGTGGCGCAGGCCAGGCGTTGGTCCTGGCATAAGGTGTCGGCGAAGCTTGGCAGGCTATCGGTGGGAGCCTGTTCGAACAGCGCCCGCATTTCGGCCTCGAGCCAGGTTGGCTCAAGGTAAAGGGTTGAATAAGTGAAGCCTTCGGCGGTTGGCGCGTGGCCGTCGTGCAGGTCGCCAGGCTCGAGTAGGAAGACTTGGCCCGCGGTACTCTGGTGGCGCACTCGGCGGCAGTTGAATTGCTGTACACCCTGCTCAGTGACACCGACCAGGAAGCTGTCGTGCCAGTGCGGATCATAGGCATGTCCGACGAAATGCGCGCGAACCGACTCGATGCCAGTATCGGCGTGTTGCTTGAGGTCGATCCAGTTGCTCATGGCACTACGCTGCTGATGGATAGGGCGCTTCACCTTACCGCAGGCGGGCATCGGCGTTTAGAACAAATGTGATCAGCGGGGAAGGAAACGCGCGGTGAGCGCTTGGTATTGGCGACAGAAGATTTGACGCTGGAAGCTCGACCCTTCAAGGGCTCCCGTTGCTCGTCGGGGCAGGCAGGTGGCCTGTCTGACCGGGACAGAATCGCCCTTGGTCTGCTATCGGCTATTCGCCGTATTGCGCATTCCAAGCATCGAAAGCTTGCATCATTGTTTGTCTGATGGATAGATCCGCAGGTATCAAATGCTCCATTCGCAGTGACTCTACTGTGATGTCCAGGGGGAGGCCGAAGGTCGTGAAGGTAGAGAGAAAGCTCAACTCGCTACCAGGGATGCGCACTCGTGTCAGCAGTAGAGGGTTGGCAGTCTCTGCGTGCAAGGCCATGCCCGGCCTAGGAAGGCTGCTCAGGCGTTTTACGAGCGTAGGGTTGCTGATTGAATCTCTAATCGACACAGATTCAAGGAAATAATATTAGTTTCAAAATCAAAAATCAGTTGGCTATCGATGACTAATAATTAGGTCATTCAGCCTGCTAAGCAGGCTTGAGCGCCGCAAAGCGCTCTTGCAACCAACCGTGCAATTGCGTCACTGCAGGGGACAGTTGCTTGCGGTGCGGGCAAACCAGCGTGACCGGCGTGGCTTCGCCCTGATGGTCTGGCAGCAGAACTTCCAGCTCGCCGGCGGCGATATTGGCGCTGACGTCCAGCCAGGATTTGTAGACGATACCTTCGCCTTCCAACGCCCAACGCCTGACCACGTCGGCGTCGTCGCTGACCAGCGGCCCGCGTACCTGTATGGTGCGATTGCCCAGTTGCCACTTGTCGAACACGCGGTTGTGTTGCAAGTACAGCAGGCAGTCGTGTTGGAGCAATTCGTCCGGCGTGCGGGGGCGACCGTGGCGGGCCAGGTAGGCGGGTGCTGCCACGAGCACTCGGCGGTTCCAGGGCGCCAGTGGCAGGGCGATGTAGTTGGCGTCTTGGTTGAGGCCGTAGCGAATCGCGATGTCTACCGGGTCGCGGCTGAAGTCGGCCATCTGATCGGACAGGAAGAAGCGTAAATTCAAAGCCGGGTGTTGGCGGCGAAACGCACTGAGCCAAGGCAGCAAAAGATTGCGCCCGATGTCCGAGGGCGCCGAGACCTGCAAAACTCCGCGCAAGGTGCTGTGGCTGCCATGGAGCTGCTCATGGCCCTGGCGCAGGGTATCCAGCACCCGCTGGGCAGTGGGCAGGTACAACTCGCCCTCGGCGGTCAGGCGCAGGCTACGGGTAGTGCGGGCGAACAGGCGTACATCCAGGTCGCGCTCCAGGCGCTTGATCGCAGCTGCCACTTGGCCCGGAAGCAGGTCGGCTTCATGGGCCGCAGCGGTGAAACTGCCCAGCGCACTGCTGCGCACGAACAGTTCCAGGTCGTAGAGACGAAGCATTTTCACTGCCTATGTGAAAGTGTTGCTGCATTTTGCCGGTTTTCATTATGCGCAGGAAAGATAAGATGCGCTGCATATCCCGTTTCCTACACTGGAGTTGCACCATGGATACCGTCTCTCTGGCCAAGCGCCGCTATACAACCAAAGCGTACGATGCCGCCCGCAGGATCCCTCAAGCCACGGTCGACGCCTTGCTTGAGCAACTGCGTCACAGCCCATCCTCGGTCAATTCGCAGCCATGGCATTTCATCGTTGCAGACAGCACTGAAGGTAAAGACCGTCTGGCCAAGGCCACCGATGCGCGGTTTGCCTATAACTCGCCGAAAATCCGTGATGCCTCCCACGTGATCGTCTTCTGCACCCGTACCGACATGACCGAGGCGCACTTGAACCAAGTGCTCGACCAGGAACAGGCCGATGGTCGTTTCCGCGATGAGCAGGCGCGGGCAGGGCAGAACCAGAGCCGTCGTGGCTATGTGGACCTGCACCGTTTCGACCAGAAAGACTTGCAGCACTGGATGGAGAAACAAACCTACCTGGCGCTGGGTACCGCGTTGCTCGGCGCTGCCGCCCATGGCCTGGACGCAACGCCGATCGAAGGGTTCGACAGCAAGGCGCTGGATGCAGAGCTTGGCCTGCGTGAGCGCGGTTTTACCAGTGTCGTGCTCCTGAGCCTGGGGTACCGTAGCGAAGCGGATTTCAATGCGGGCCTCGGTAAGTCGCGGTTGCCGGCATCGACTGTCTTTACCTTCCTGTAAGCCTGTACGCTCTTCGCCCGTCTTGCACAGCTATGCAATCGAGCGCCGCACGTGCGGCGCTCACTCTGCGTGCTCGGTGCCTGCTACCACAACGTGGCGGTCGCTGCCGTCGCCGCTCGCCTGAACACCGCGATGGCTGCGTCCACCTCGGGCTCGGTGGTAAAACGCCCAATACTCAGACGCACGCTCTTGCGCGCTTGGGCTTCGTCCAACCCCAGTGCCAACAGCACATGGGAGGCGGCGTTGCTGGCCGAGTTGCAGGCCGAGGTGGTCGACAACGCCAGTTCATTGGCCAAAGCCATGGTGTTGAAGCCATTGACTTGAATGCAGACATTCAAGGTGTGCGGGACACGTTGCGCAGCGCAGCCGTTGAGGCTGATACCCGGCACAGCTAGCAACCCGCTACGCAGGCGGCTGGCCAACTGCTCGATACGCCGATGCTCATTGTCACCCGGCTCACCGGCCAGGGCGAAGGCGCTGCCCATGCCAACGATTTGATGAGTTGGCAGGGTGCCGGACCTGAGACCTTGTTCATGCCCACCGCCGTGGATCTGCGCACGCATCTGAGGGCGGGCGCGGGGGCCAACATAGAGCGCGCCAATACCTTTGGGGCCATAGACTTTGTGCGCCGAAAAAGACATCAGGTCCACCGCCATGGCCTGCAGGTCGATAGCCAATTTGCCCACGGCCTGAGCCGCATCCACATGCAGCAGAGCGCCACCGGCGCGCACTCGCTCGCCAATGGCGGCGAAATCGGTGACGGTACCCAGTTCATTGTTCACCGCCATCAGTGATACCAGACGCGTATCGGCGCGCATGGCCGCCTGGACGGCGTACGGCTGAATCAAACCGTCGGCGTCCGGGGCCAGTCGCGTGACGGCCCAGCCCTGACGCTCAAGTTCATTGACTGTATCGAGCACGGCCTTGTGTTCCATCAGGCTGGTGACCAGGTGCCCAGGCTCAGTCATACCCTGGGCGATGCCTTTGAGTGCCAGGTTGTTGGACTCGGTGGCACCTGATGTCCAGACGATGTCGTCGGCCAATGCGCCGACCCGGTCGGCCACTTGCCTGCGAGCCTGCTCGACCACCTCCCGCGCCGCGTGGCCGTAGGCATGGCCACTGGATGCAGGGTTACCGAAGTTAACCTGGCGGCCCAGGCATGTGAGCATGGTCTCGATGACCCGGTCATCGACCGGGGTAGTGGCGGCGTAGTCGAAATATAGAGGGGCATTGGGCATAGGGCGGGTCCGTGCAGGGTTGGCTTGAGAGCGGCTATCGATGCATCAAGCCTAACGCGCGAGGGCGGAATAAATTTGCTTTTAGTGCTGCATTGCCCGCATTTTCGGAGAATATTTTCCTCTATAGATACAACTTTGTGGAATTAAAATTCCAGAGGCCTGTGCCATTGCTTGAGCAACGCCCAGCTGTTTCATGCGGGCTCCACTGCACGCTCTTCCTCGGCCACAACGCGCTCGCAGAGTTCGATGATTTGCTCGCGCATCCAGCGATTGGCCGGGTCCTGATCGGTGCTTTCGTGCCAGTACAGGTGAGTTTCAAGAGCAGGCACTTCAACCGGCAGTGGGTGGAAACGCAACTGATGCCGGCGCGCGAAGCGTTCCGGAACGGTCATTGCCATGTCGGTCTGCTGCAACACCTGCGACGCCATCAGATAGTGCTGAGAGCGCAGTGCCACTTTGCGTTGCACACCCATTTTGCCCAGTGCCAGGTCGACGTAACCCAGTCCATTGCGGCGGCTGGAGATATGGATATGGGTCATGCTCAAGTAGTTGTCGAGTGTGAGTTTGGCGTCGGCCAATGGGTGGCCTTGACGCAGGGCACAGACATAGCGGTCCTGCATCAGCTTGACGTGGCGCACCTGAGGATCGGTATTCAGCGGTGCATCGATGGCGAAATCCAGCCGCCCGGCGGCCAATTCTTTGGTGGTTTCGCGACGCTTGCACAGAAAGCTTTCGATCAGCACCGCTGGCGCCAGGCGGCGCAAGCGCTGGAACAGCGGCGGCAAAATCACTGCTTCGGTGAGGTCGGTCATGCTGATGCGGAAGGTCTTGCTCGCTTGTTGCGGATTGAAGGTGCGGCTTTCCTGAACCGACGTGCGCAACAGTGCCAGGGCATTGCGCACTGGGCCAATGATGTTCTGGGCCATGGGCGTAGGCACCATGCCTTGTGCGGTACGCACGAACAGCGGGTCGTTGAAGGTTTCGCGCAGCCGCGACAGGGCGTTGGACACCGCCGGCTGGGTGATGCCAACGATCTGGCCGGCACGGGTGAGGTTGGCTTCGGTGTAGATCGCGTCGAAGACGATGAACAGGTTGAGGTCGACCTTGCTGAGGTTCATGGCGCCGCTCTTTGTTGGAATTATCGGCCGATCATATATCGGTTATGAATGTTTATACACGCTGAAAATAGACTAGGTAAATCGAACCCCGCTGCTCTAGGCTGTGCCCATGTCTTTCGAACCGTAAAGGTATTCCCCTGATGGATTTCGCCTATTCGCCCAAGGTCCAGGCACTGCGAGAGCGCGTCAGCGCCTTCATGGAGGCCCATGTCTACCCCGCAGAAGCGGTGTTCGAGCGCCAGGTTGCCGAGGGCGACCGCTGGCAACCCACGGCGATCATGGAGCAGCTCAAGGTCAAGGCCCGAGCCGAGGGCTTATGGAACCTGTTCTTGCCAGAGTCTGAGTATGGCGCTGGCCTGAGCAATCTGGAGTATGCCCCGTTGGCTGAAATCATGGGCCGCTCGCTTTTGGGGCCGGAGCCATTCAACTGCTCGGCGCCTGACACCGGCAACATGGAGGTGTTGGTGCGCTATGGCAGCGAAGCACAGAAGCGTCAGTGGCTGGAGCCTCTGCTGCAAGGGGAAATCCGTTCGGCATTTGCCATGACCGAACCGGACGTGGCCTCCTCGGACGCGACCAATATGGCGGCGACGGCGGTGCGCGACGGCGATGAGTGGGTCATCAATGGTCGCAAATGGTGGACCTCCGGCGCCTGCGACCCGCGCTGCAAGGTCATGATTTTCATGGGCCTTTCCAACCCTGATGGGCCACGCCATCAGCAGCACTCGATGGTATTGGTGCCCACCGACGCGCCTGGCGTGAAGATCATTCGCCCCTTGCCAGTATTCGGCTACGACGACGCGCCGCACGGCCATGCCGAAGTGCTTTTCGAGAACGTGCGCGTACCTTATGAAAACGTACTACTTGGCGAGGGCCGGGGCTTCGAGATCGCCCAAGGCCGCCTTGGCCCCGGCCGTATTCACCATTGCATGCGTTCGATCGGCATGGCCGAGCGGGCTTTGGAGCTGATGTGCAAGCGTTCAGTGCAGCGCACCGCATTTGGCCGGCCCCTGGCGCGCCTGGGTGGCAACATCGACAAGATCGCCGACTCGCGCATGGAAATCGACATGGCCCGGCTGCTGACTCTGAAGGCGGCCTACATGATGGACACCGTCGGTAACAAGGTGGCACGCAGCGAAATCGCCCAGATCAAGGTGGTGGCGCCGAATGTTGCGTTGAAGGTTATCGACCGGGCGATCCAGATGCACGGTGGGGCTGGTGTGAGCGGCGATTTCCCGCTGGCCTACATGTATGCCATGCAACGTACCCTGCGCCTGGCAGATGGCCCGGATGAGGTGCACCGTGCTGCGATCGGCAAGTACGAAATCGGCAAGTACGTGCCCGCACAGATGTTGCGAAGCGCAGACTAGTCAGAGCTCGATTCGAACGTTGGACGTTTAGGTCACTGGGTTTTGAAGTCGACCATCTATCCTGGGCGATTTTCAGGAAGCTGCTGCATGGAGTACTCCTTCATTGGGAGTAACTATGCTGGTCAAGCCCGACTAGGCTATAAAGCCAGGACATTCACCTCATGCTGTAGGAGAGCTCTGTAGCTACGGCTTCAGGCCCGCAACAGCGGGCCCTATCTTTACTTCTGCGAGTTCTGCGCCTCAATCTGCGGCGGCTCTGCTGCGCTCTCGCTCGACACCGACTCTTCCCCTCGCGTTTTAATCAGCGAAACCACCACCCCGCCCAGCAACAGCGCGAACGTGACCCCCAACGACAGCAGCGCAGGCACCTTGCCGACCAGCCCATGGTAGAAAATCTTGCAGCCTATGAAGATCAGAACCAACGCCAGTGCATATTTGAGATAGACGAACCGGTGCATCAACGCCGACAGCGCGAAGTACAGCGACCGCAAACCGAGGATGGCGAAGATGTTCGAGGTGTAGACGATGAAGGGATCTTGGGTGATTGCAAATATCGCTGGCACGCTGTCCACCGCGAACACCAGGTCGGCCAATTCGATCAGGACCAGGGCCAGAAACAACGGTGTTGCGTAACGCAGGGCCTTGTTCTCCCCAGGCGGGGTCAGGCGCACGAAGAAGTGCGAGCCGTGGAGTTGATCCGTTACCCGCATGTGCCGACGGACGAACTTCAAGACCGGGTTATTGGCAAGGTCCGGGTGGCTGTCCTCTTTGGAAAACGCCATCTTCACCCCGGTGAACAGCAAGAAGGCGCCAAAAATGTAGAGCACCCAGGCAAAATTCTGCACCAGTGCCGCACCCACCCCGATCATGATCGCACGCAGGATCACCACCCCGAGAATGCCCCAGAATAGGACCCGGTGCTGGTAGCAGCGGGGGATGGCGAAGAAACCAAAAATCATGGCCATGACGAACACGTTGTCCATTGACAGCGATTGCTCCACCAGGAAGCCGGTATAAAACTCCAGCGCCGACTGTGCGCCCAGTTGATGCCAGACCCACAGGCCGAACAGTACGCCCACACTGAAATAGCCTGAGTAAAGCAACAGGCTTTCGCGCATTTCGATTTCCCGCTCCTGGCGATGCAACACACCAAGGTCGAGTACCAGCAAACCAATCACGATGGCCATGAATACCAGCCACAACCAGGTGCTGGTGCCTAGAAAGGGTGTAGTGAGGAACGTTTGCAGAGCTGTCATGAGCCCCTCCTGGTTAGTCGTCGTTGCCGTTTGCAGTGCGCAACAGTGATCCGACATCACGGCTTGGCAGCCGTCAGAGGGGCCCGGTATCACATGAGCTTGAGCCTAAACCCATTTGCCAGTGCTGCCGAAGGTTTTGCTGTTACATTTCTTTGCCTGTCAGTAGACCCAGACTTCGACTCGACGGTTGCGCAATCGGCCTTGTTCTCTGCGGTTGTCGGCAACCGGCAATTCATCGCCCATACCGGTCACCTCCAGCACTTCTACGCCTTCGCGCGCCAATTCCCGGCGTACGGCCTGGGCGCGCAGCCGCGACAGCAGCGCTGCACGGCCTGGGGTGTCCTTGGGGTCGCCAAAGCCGACCAACACAGCCTTGTTTTGCAGTTTGCCCGCCTGACGCAGATACTCGGTGACCCGCATGACATCACGTAGCGCTTTGTTGTCGAGGCTGGCGCTGCCCTCCTGGAAGCGGAAATTCACGCTCAGCCGTTGCGCTTGCTTAGAGAGGGTGCGATAGCGCGGCGGCATACCGACCTGCGTCGGCACCGGTTGCGCAACCACTTGCTGCGAAACGAAGCCCTGGGCGGCGACGATGGCCTGACCGGCCGGGCTCTGGGCGAAGTCAGCCAGTGCCCGGGCCTGAGGCTTGGCATTGGCCGGCAGGTAGAAGTACAGGCGCCGCGTCAGCGGGTAGTCCTCACTGGCTACCTGCTGGCGATCAGGCAATACAGCGGGAGCGTTGCTCTCGGCAACTGCCAGCACCTTGGCCCTATGCACAGCTGCCAGGCTGCTGAACCCGATGGCCTGGCGGTCGGCGCTGACCCGCGCGGTCAGTTCATCGCTGGCCTCGAAACGTTGCGCCTGGCTGGCCAGCTCGACATGCGCGGGCTCCAGTACCAGCGCCTTGAAGGTTTCATAGGTGCCCGAGCGGTCATCCCGCGCATAGAGGTGGATGCCGCCACCGGCCACACCCAGTTGTTCCCAGCGCTGGATCTGCCCGGAAAAGATCTGTGCGAGTTGATCGGTGCTCAGCTGCGGCAACGGGTTGTCGGGGTGAACGATCACTGCCACGCCGTCCAGGCCGATGATTTGTTCGGCAGTGGCCGAGCGCAGGTCACCCAAAGCTTTGAGCTGGCGCACCTCGGCATCGCTGATGGGGCGAGAGGCCGCTGCCAGGTCGGCGTCCCCTTGGGCAAGCGCGGCAAAGCCTGTAGCGGTGCCGTGCGCGGCAATATGGATGCGCAGCGCCTGGCCATGGGCATCGCGCGCAGTAATCATGGTCTCGTTCGCCGCACCACCGGGAGACTGCTCAATGGCTGTTGCCTGTTGCGCGCGCAACTGGCCCTGTACCAGGGCCGGCAACAACGCCGCGCCAATGGTGTTGGAGCCTTGCACGCGCAGGTACGCCGTTTCAGCCAAAGCTGGCAGCGGCAGTAGGGCAAGTAGCAGGAGAAACGGGCGAAACATGCCGGGCGACCTTATGGCATCGGGTTGCCCGGCAGATTACGACAGCGGCGTGACCGATAAGTGACAGCCAATCAGCCCCGTTGGCCATCGCTGATGGCCCGGTTGGCACTCACCCCGTTCAGTGCGCGCCGGCCGATTTGCTCAGGTCACTTTCGGCCCAGTCGGTGTAGATGCAAGCATCGGCCACTGCCCAGCGGACTTTTACCGTATCACCCGGTTGCATGGGCATTCCTGCAGCCGACAGGGCCTTGACCGTAAGCTCCGTGCCACCTGTGGTCGACACATGACAGGTTTGGCTTTCGCCCAAAAACAGCACTTCACCGACCTTGGCACTTACCTCGTTCCACCCCGCTGGCAATGGTTCGCGGGCGGCCTGTTCGGCGGTCAGGGCCAGGGCCTTTTCCGGGCGTACCATGATCAACGCTTCCTGCCCAGCGGCCAGGCCTGGGGTCAGGCGAATCGCCACGGGCTGGCCTTCGAAAGTGCCGGCACCATTTGCGCTGGCCTTGATCCGCAGGAAGTTCGAGTTACCCAGGAACGATGCAACGAAGGCATTTGGAGGGTTCTGATAAAGGTCATAACCAGTGCCCAGGCCCACGATCTTGCCATGGCTGAAAATGGCGATGCGCTGGGACAGACGCATGGCTTCTTCCTGGTCGTGGGTCACGTAGACGATGGTGATACCCAGCCTGCGGTGCAACTGGCGCAGTTCGTCCTGCAAGTCTTCGCGAAGTTTTTTGTCCAGCGCGCCGAGCGGCTCGTCCATCAGCAGAATACGCGGCTCGTAGACCAGCGCCCGAGCAATGGCCACACGTTGCTGCTGGCCACCGGACATCTGCGATGGCTTGCGGTGGGCGAATGGCTCCAGTTGCACCAACTTGAGCATGGCATCGACGCGCTTGGTGGTTTCTGTGGCGCTTAGCTTGCGGATCGCCAATGGGAAACCGATGTTGTCACGCACGTTCAAGTGTGGAAACAGCGAGTAACGCTGAAACACCATGCCAATGTCGCGCTTGTGCGGCGGCACGTTCACCAGCGACTGGCCATCGACCAGGATCTCGCCGCTGCTCGGCGTTTCGAAGCCAGCCAGCATCGACAGCGTGGTCGATTTGCCAGAGCCACTGGAGCCGAGGAAGGTCAGGAATTCGCCGTCCTGGATCTCCAGGTCGAGGTTGTCCACGGCGGTGAAGTCGCCGTAGTGCTTGTTCAGGCCGCGCAGGCTGACCAGGGTCTTACTTTGGGCCTTGTCTTGAATGACTGCACTCATTGTTGTTGTCTCCGCACTCAGGCGTTGGCTTCGGTGCGCCGGCGCAACGCGGCGGCAATGAACATGACCAGCAGCGACAGGCCGATCAACAGCGTGGAGGCCACGGCGATCACCGGGCTCAGGTCCTGGCGCAGGGTGGTCCACATTTTTACCGGCAAGGTCTGCAGGTCGGGGCTGGCCATCATCACGCTCAGCACCACTTCATCCCACGACACCAGGAAGGCGAACAGTCCGCCAGCGATCATGCCAGGGCGAATCGCCGGGAAGGTGACCTTGAATATCGCCTGCAGGCGCGAGGCACCGCAGATCACCGCCGCATCCTCGATGGACTGGTCGAACAGCTTCAGCGAGTTGATGATCGAAATGATGGTGAAGGGCAAGGCAACGATCACATGGCTGACCACGAAGGCGAACAGCGTCCCGGTGTAGCCCAGTTTCAGGAACAACGCGTAGACCGCCACCGCGATGATCACCAGCGGCACGATCATCGGCATGGTGAACAGACCGTAGAGCATCTCGCGGCCAGGGAAGCGCCCACGCACCAGGGCGAAGGCGGTGGGCAGACCGAGCAGCACGGCGGCGACAGTGGTCAGTACGGCAACCTTGAAGCTGGCCAGGGCGGCGTCCATCCACTCCGGGTTGGAGAAGAACTGGCCATACCATTTGAACGTCCAGCCCGGCGGCGGGAACACCAGCCATTGGGAAGAACCGAACGACAGCAGCACGATGAACACCACTGGCAGCAGCAGAAACGCCGCGATGACCCCGGTGGTCAGGTACAGGCCCGTGCGCAGTGGGCGGCCCATGGCATTGGGAGACAGAAGCATGGCGGTTTACCTCGCGTTGCCAACCGGGGATTCCGGCTGCAGCTTCAGGTACAGGTAGAAGAGCACCAAGGTGATGACCACCAGCAGTGCCGCGGCGGCGCTGGCCAGGCCCCAGTTGAGGAATGACTGCACCTGCTGAATGATGAATTCAGGCAACATCATGTTCTGCGCTCCCCCAAGCAGTGCAGGGGTAACGTAGTAACCAAGCGACATCACGAATACCATGAGTGCGCCGGAGAACAAACCCGAGCGGCACAATGGCAGGAACACCTTCCAGAAATTGGTCCATGGGCTTGCCCCGCAGATCGAGCCGGCTTGCAGTACCATCGGATCGATGGCGTGCATGGTCGCCTGCAGCGGTAGCACGATGAATGGGATCATGATGTAGCTCATGCCGATCACCACACCGGTCAGGTTGTGCACCATTTCCAGCGGGGTATCGATGATGCCCATTGCCATCAACGCCTTGTTGATCACGCCCGAGCTTTGCAGCAACACCAGCCACGAGTATGTGCGTGCCAGCAAGCTGGTCCACATCGACAGCAGCACGATGTTCAACAGCCAACGGCCCCAGCCCTTGGGCACCAGGGTGATTGCCCAGGCCAGCGGGAAGCCCAGCAGCACGCTGATCAGCGTAACCACACCGGCGACCGAAAAAGTGTTGAACAGCACCCTTGCATAGGCCGAGTTGGCGAACAACTGCTCGTAATTGCCCAGCCCTGGCGTGGGCTCCAGCACCCCGCGCAGCAACAGGCCGACCAGCGGCGCGAAGAAGAACAGGCCCAGGAACAGCAGGGCCGGCAGCAGGTTGCGGCTGCCTTTCCAGCGCTGGCTCAGGCTTGCGCGGCGCGGGGCCGTTCCCGGGGCGCCGGTGCCCGTTGGGGCACCTTGCGCGTTGTGCAGGGCGTTGATGGCGACTTTCATTTGACCAGCCACTCATTCCAACGGGCTGCAATGGCCTGGCCATTCTTCGCCCAGTAAGCAAAGTCCAGGGTGACTTGATCCTGTGCATAGGCGGTCGGCAGGTTCGCAGCGAGGTCTTTGTCCAGCTTGGCCACGCTGTCAAGGTTCACCGGCGCATAGGCGGTCTTGTTGGCGAAGGCGGCTTGGCCCTCGGCGCTGCTGGCGTTGGCCAGGAACTTCATGGCCGCATCTTTGTTCTTCGCGCCTTTGGGTACGACCAGGAAGTCGGCCATGACCAGGTTCTGCTTCCAGCTTACGCCCACTGGCGCGCCGTCCTGCTGCAAGGCATAGACGCGGCCGTTCCAGAACTGGCCGAGGGACGCTTCACCGGAGGCCAGCAGTTGCTGGGATTGAGCACCACCGCCCCACCAGACGATGTCTTTCTTGATGGTGTCGAGTTTCTTGAACGCGCGGTCCAGGTCCAGTGGGTAAAGGTCTTTGGCAGCTACGCCGTCGGCCAGCAGTGCCAGTTCCAGCACGCCAGGGCTTGGCCATTTGTACAGGGCGCGTTTGCCAGGGTAGGTCTTGGTGTCGAACAGCGCGGTCCAGTCGACCGGCTTGTTGGCGCCCAGCTTGCCCTCGTTGTAGCCGAGCACGAAAGAGAAGAAGAACGAGCCCACGCCATGGTCGGAAACGAACCGAGGGTCGATTCTGTCGCGTTTGATTTGGGTGAAGTCCAGAGGTTCGAGCAGGCCTTCGCTGGCGGCACGCAGGGCGAAGTCGGCTTCCACATCGACGACGTCCCATTGCACGTTGCCGCTTTCGACCATGGCTTTGAGCTTGCCGTAGTCGGTAGGGCCGTCCTGCACCACCTTGATGTTGGTGCTTTTGCTGAAAGGTACGGCCCATGCTTCTTTCTGGGCGTCCTGGGTGGTACCGCCCCAGCTGACGAAATTGAGGCTGTCAGCGGCCTGGGTGGCCTGACATGCCAGGGTCAGCAGGCTGGCGGACAGCACTGCGGTTACACGTTTGCTCAACAGCATGGTTACGCCCTCGTTGCTTTTGTTATTCGAGGCGGGGCTTTTGGTGCGCCCGCCAACAGTGTTCGGGGAGCAGCTATTACAAAGTGTCTTAGGGCCGATTGTGATTGTAGGTGCCGGCCTGCAGATTCAAGGTCTACGGGATATCATATTATGGTATTCCAAACTTTTGGCAAGAGGTATGAGGCGACCGGCCATCACTGCGCGCTATGGTAGATGCCGATGACCCGTTGAGAAAACGGGCCTTAACGGCCTGAGCCCAGTTGTCCCGGACAAAGCTGGTCCGACGGGCTGGCGCGGTTTTCATGGCCAGGGTGATCCGAATGTGATCGGGTTCACCCGCGAAAGCGTCGGTCGTTACAGCCTCGCATTCGCGGTTGAACCCGCTTCCACTAGCCCTGGGCACCTCACTTGCCCTGACGTTGTCAGCCCACCAGCCCTGGCTCGAAGGGAATGCTCTGCACTACCTCCAACTCGTAACCGGCAAGCCCCGCGTATTTCAGTGGCGGGCCAAGATGGCGCAGCTTGCCTACGCCCAGGTCCTGAAGAATCTGCGCGCCGGTACCGACCTCCGAATAAACCTTGGTCTGCCCCCGCTGATAAGGCCGCACCGGTTGGGTCAGCTGGGGGACACGTTCGAGCAGGGCCTGGGAAGACTCATGATTGGCCAGGATCACCACAACGCCAGCGCCTTCTTCGGCCACCTTCTGCAGCGCTGCCCACAACGTCCAGTTAGCAGGGCCGGCATATTCGGCGCCGACCAGGTCACGCAGCGGGTCAATCACATGTACACGCACCAGGGTTGGCTGTTCGCGGCGGATGTCGCCCATCACCATGGCCATGTGCACGCCACCCTCGATACGGTCCTCGTAGGTCACCAGGCGGAACGTACCGTGGACGGTCGGCAGTTCACGCTCACCGATACGCTTGATGGTCTGCTCGGTGCTCAGGCGGTAGTGGATCAGGTCGGCGATGGTGCCGATCTTGATGCCGTGTTGCGCCGCGAACACTTCCAGGTCCGGGCGCCGGGCCATGGTCCCGTCATCGTTCAGCACCTCGACAATCACCGACGCCGGGGCGAAACCGGCCAGGCGCGCCAAGTCGCAACCGGCTTCGGTGTGCCCGGCCCGGGTCAGCACGCCACCTTCTCGGGCGCGCAGGGGGAAGATGTGACCAGGCTGTACCAGGTCTTCTGGGCGCGCGTTGGATGCCATGGCGGCAGCCACGGTGCGCGCCCGGTCTGCGGCGGATATGCCTGTGGTGACGCCGGTGGCGGCCTCGATGGACACGGTGAAAGCAGTGCTGAATACGCTACCGTTGGCCGGTACCATTTGCTCCAGCCCAAGGCGTTGACAGTGTTCGTCGGTCAGTGTCAGGCAAATCAGCCCGCGCGCCTGGCGGGCCATGAAATTGATTGCCTGGGCGTCACAGCGCTCGGCGGCGATCAGCAGGTCGCCTTCGTTTTCTCGATCCTCGTCGTCCACCAGTAGGACCATCTTGCCTTGCCGGTAGTCTTCTAGAAGTTCTTCAATGGTGTTGAATGCCATGTTGCACGCTCACTGTGGCGGAGTGATTATTATGGTATACCATCATACACAGATATCTTTGGAACTGGAGAGTAGCGGATGAAGGCTTATTGGATCGCCCACGTCGACGTCACCGACCCCGAGCAATACCAGCAGTACACCCAGCGCGCTCCCGCTGCCTTCAAGGCCTACGGCGGCCGCTTCCTGGCTCGCGGCGGGCGCAGCGAGGCGATGGAGGGGCGGCCCACTCCACAGCGTAGCGTGGTGATCGAGTTCGATTCGTATGAGCAGGCGGTGGCGTGCTACCGGTCTGCGCTGTACCAGGAGGCGTGCAGCCATCGGCAGGGGGTGGCGAAGGCTGAGGTGATCATCGTCGAGGGTTTCGAGCCTTGAGGTAATGCCAGCTTGGCCTTGAACCGGACAATGAGGCCCGGCCTAAGGCCGCTGTTGTCTACGCAATGCTTGGGCGGACATTCGCTGAGGTTATTGCAAATGCACCTTCAGCTCGTTGGCAGCCTGGCGCATGGCCGTTTTGACCGCTGGTACCTGGCTCAGCGGGTTCAGCAGGCCGTAGTCATGGATCATTCCGTTGTAGCGCACCGACGTTACCGTCACACCGGCCGCATCCAGTTTGCGAGCATAAGCTTCACCCTCATCACGCAATACGTCGAACTCGGCGGTTTGTACCAGGGCCGGTGGTAGGCCTTTGAGCTGCTCGCTACTGGCACGAAGCGGCGAAGCGTAGATCTGCTCCCGGGCCTTAGGGTCGGTGGTGTAGTTGTCCCAGAACCACTTCATCATCCCGGTGGTCAGGAAGTGCCCCTCTGCGAACTGCTTGTACGAAGCAGTCTCGAAGCTGGCATCGGTAACTGGCCACAGCAGCAGTTGGAAGCGTAGTGCCGGTGTGCCGGCTTCTTTGGCTTTGAGCGCTACCACTGCCGCCATGTTGCCGCCGACGCTGTTGCCGGCCACGGCCAAGCGCTTGCCGTCGACGCCGATTTCGTTGCCGTGCTCGGCCACCCACTTGGTCGCGGCATAGGCTTGGTTGATCGCCGTGGGGTAATGCGCCTCAGGTGATGGGGTGTAGTCCACATAGACCGCCACCGCGCCAGAGCCGACCACCAGGTCGCGGATCAGCCGCTGGTGGGTCGGGAAGTCGCCCAGCACCCAGCCGCCGCCGTGGAAGAACATGAACACCGGCAGTTCACCCTTGACGTTGGCCGGGCGTACCACCTGCAGCGTGATCGACTGGCCGCTGGCCTGGATGACGTGTTCCTTGACCTCGATGCCGGACAGATCGACCTTCACCGATGCCTGGGCACTTGTTAGCACGGCGCGGGCGTCTTTGGGGCTGAGCTGTTCCAGCGGCTTGCCGCCACCTCGCTCCAGAGCTTCGAGGAAGGCCTGGGTGTGCTGCTCGACACCGGGGCTGCCGGCAGCGAATGCGCTGGACACGGACAGGGCGAGGAGTGAAGCGGTAAGGGTCTTATGGACAATGTTCATCAGCGAATCCTTTTCGTGCATGTGTTGGTAATGGACGTCTGCCTGGCCTCGGATGTCGATCGCCGCGGCCTGCACGTAGATTAAGGAGATGCGCCTGTAGGAAAAAGCCGCTATAAAGCGTTTGACTGTCACCTAGAGCGAGACAATGAACCCCTACGAAGACATGCGCATTTTTGCCCAAGTCATGGAAGCCGGCAGTTTCACCGCCGCCGCCGAGCGCCTGGGCATGTCCAAGCAATCGGTCAGCCGCCGTTTGATGCAGCTCGAAGAGCGCCTTGGCGTTCGCCTTCTCAACCGCTCGACCCGACGCCTGGACGCTACACCCCTGGGCCAGCATTACTACCAGTCGGCGCTGCGCCTGCTGGGGGAGGTGCAGCAGGTGGAGCACGACATCAGCGGCCAGGCCCAGGCCTTGCGCGGCACCTTGCGCCTGAGTGCGCCACTGTCGTTCGCCATGGCGCATCTGGGCTGCGTGCTGACCGAGTTTCTGCAGGTGCATGGGCAGGTGGATGTCGAGGTGGACCTAAGCGATCGCCCGGTGGATCTGATTGGCGAGGGCTATGACTTGGCGCTGCGCATTGGCGCGCTGGAGGACTCCAGCCTGATCGCCCAGCGCATTGCCGCGGTGCAGCGGGTGTACTGTGCCAGCCCGGCGTACCTTGAAGTACGTGGTGTGCCGACCAAGCCGCAGGCGCTTGCCGAACATGATTGTCTGCCCTATGGGCACTCGCGGCAGGTGCAGTGGCAGTTCTGCAACGCCGGCAAAGCGCTAACGCTGCAGGTGACCGGCCGGATGCGAGCAAATAACGGCGAATTGCTCAGGGATGCGGCAATTGCCGGGATGGGGGTCACCTATTTGCCGACCTTCATCGTCGGGCAGGCGCTGGCGGACGGGCGCTTGGTGACCGTGCTGGATGAGTGGGTACCGCCGGCATTACAGCTGTCGGCGGTGTATCCACAGCACCGGCAGGTGGCGCGGCCGGTGCAGGGGTTTGTGCGCTTTTTGCGCGAGCGGCTGACACACCTGTGATACCGCGGAGCGGACAGCGCAGGCTAAAGCATCAGTTCATCCAAACCGACCCACCCGCCATCGAACTCACCCATGGCATCGAGTATCGCCTCTTGGAAATACGCCAGTGACGGCCGGTCGAACAGCAATTGGATTGCTTGCCGTTCAGCACTGCCGACATTCACCACGATCACATTGATTCGCGCCGCCGAAGTCTGCGCCACGGCACCGAACGCAAATGCCTGCAAACGCAGGTCGACCCCGCACACCTTGGCCATCACGGCGCTGCAGTGAACCCCCGACAGCTGCAGCCAGGCATGGCTGTCTTGGCGTGGCAGCAGGTAGTTGCGCCTGGCATCCTGCTGCCAGGCCTGCTCAAGGGCAGCGACGCGCGCGCCCTGGTCGGCCATGCTGCCCAGCAACAGGTACTCGCTGGCAGACAGGCGCGCTACCCAGCTGCCATCGCCCTGGCGCAGTGCCAGGTTGGGCCGCGCAGGCAAGTCGTAGCCATGGGCTTGCAGGTATGCCGCGCTGTCCGCGCCGCGCAACCCAACGCGCGCCAGCTCGGTCAGGTCGGCCAGGGCACAGGTGTTCAACAGCTCGGCAGGGCGCCTGGGCACCTTCAACGCTTCAGTGTTCAAGCTGGTCATGGGTCAGAGTTCCTGGCGCAGGTTGTCGGGATCGTGGAAGGGCAGTTGCACCACTGTTGCATTGACCATCAGTGCGCCTTCAACGCGGATAGGGATGCGCATGCCCGGCGTCGCCTGATGAGCTCCGGCGTAGGCCAGGCCGATAATCTGCCCAAGGGTCTGGGAATACTCGCAGGAGGTGACGTTGCCGCTGATGTCGGGGCCGTCCAGTACCAGGTGGCCTTCCAAGGGCTGCGGGCTACCTTTGGGCAAGGTGAAGCCGACCAGCTTACGCTTGAGTGGCTGCGCTTCAAGGATCTGGATCGAGCGCTTGCCGACGAAGAAGGGCTTCTTGCGCCCGATGGCCCACTGCATGTCGATTTCAGCCGGGTGGGTCATGCCGTCGGTATCCTGGCCGATGATTACGTGGCCTTTTTCAAGGCGCAACAGGCGCTGGGTTTCGACGCCGAAGGGGCGGATGCCCAGCTCACTGCCTGCTAGCATCAGGGCGTCCCAAAGGCGCTCGGCGTGGCGTGCCGGCACGTGTACTTCATAACCCAATTCACCGACGAAGCCGACCCGCAGAATGCGCGCAGTGATGCCCGCCACTGTGCCTGTTCGCACGCCGAGGTACGGGAATGCTTGGGCCGACAGGTCGACATCAGTGCACACCTTTGCCAGCACCTGGCGCGACAGCGGCCCAGCCAGGTTCACAGCAGCCAGTGCGGCAGTGACGTTGGTGATATCCACATCAAGGCGCCACTGCGCGTTCCATTTGAGCATCTGCTGGTAGATGCGGTCGACGCCACTGGTGGTGGCCGTGACATAGAAGTGCTGCTCGGCCAGGCGCGCACAGACCCCATCATCGATCACCACGCCCTGCTCATTGGTCATCAGTGCATAACGGGTGCGACCGATCGCCAGCTTGGCGAAACCGAAGGTGTAAAGGCGCTCTAGCAACTCGGCGGCATCCGGGCCGCGCACGTCTAGACCGCCGAGGGTCGACACATCGATCAGGCCGACCTTTTCGCGCACATGGCGGGCCTCTTCCTGCATGCAGCGTTCGCGGTCTTGTGCCTTGCCGTAGTAGGCCGGGCGCTGCCAGATGCCGGCGGGCATCATGTTCGCGCCCGCCTGCAGATGCCGACGGTGCATCGGTGTCTGCCGGTACGGATCGAAGGCGCGGCCAGCCACGTGTGCCAGCTTCTCTGCCTGGAACGGCGGCCTGGCGGTGGTCACCCCGGTTTCACCGATGCTGCGGCCAGTGGCCTGTGCCACCAGGCGTGCGGTGGGCAGTGCCGAGTGACGGCCCTGAGACGGGCCCATGCCAACGGTGGAGAAGCGCTTGACCAACTGCACGTCGCGGTAGCCGCTGCGGGTTGCATTGACGATATCGCGCACCTGCAGGTCTTCGTCGAAATCGACGAAGTCCTTGCCCTTGGGGTGCGGGAAAATAGGCCAGGGGAAATTGACTTTGGCTTCGGCCACATAGGCCGGCTGTGTCGCAGTTTGCAGCCCCAGTGCCGCAAGCGCCTGCCCGGCGCTGCGCGCGGCGTCGGTGAGCACATTGGCCAGGTGGTGGTGGCCGTTCACCGATCCAGCGATATCCAAACCTTCGGGCAGCTGGCTGATGGTGAACTCGTCACGCTCCACGTCGTAGGCCAGCTTGCCGCCGGCCTGGCACAGCAGCTGGTACACCGGCATGTAGCCGGCGGACATGCACAGCAGGTCGCAGGCCACGCGCAAGCCGTGCTCGCCCACCTTGCCTTGGCCTGTGATCGGGCGAATGTCTACGCCGGTGACGTGGCGCATGCCTGATGCGTGCAGCGCCTCATAGACGGTGCTGCCCAGGTGCAAGGGAATGTTCCGGCGTTTGAGCTCGCTGCCCAGCGCTGGGTCCGCGGGTGCGGCGCGCATGTCGACCACGGCGGCGATGGCCACCCCTTGTTCCTGCAAATCGAGTGCGGCCAGGTAGCCGTCATCGTGGCCGGTGAGGACCACTGCACGCTGCCCGGGCTTGACGGCGTAGAGCTTCATCAGCCGTTGTGCCGCACTGGTCAGCATCACTCCAGGCAGGTCGTTGTTGCGAAACACCACGGGCTGGTCGAAGGACCCGGCTGCCACGACGCAACGCTTGGCCCGTACTTTGTACAGGCGCTTGTGGCGGATGACCGGCAAGTAGTGGTCGGTAAACCAGCCATTGCAGGTGGCCTCGCACAGCACCTCAATGTTCGCGTGCCCCTGCACGGCGGCCAGCAGTTCATGGCGCACGGTGGCGGCGCGGGTGCCGGCGATGTCGAAGCGGGCGTAGGTCAGCGAGCCCCCTAGCACCGGCTGTTGCTCGATCAGCAACACCTTGGCCCCGCCATTGGCGGCATCCAGGGCCGCGCGCAGGCCGGCCGGGCCGGCCCCGATGACGGCGACATCGACGAATAGATAGGCCTTGTCGTAGTACTGCGGCTTGAACCCCAGATTCAGCACGCCCAGCCCAGCTTTCTTGCGAATCAAAGGCTCCCAGACCTTCCACATCCCTTTGGGCTTGTAGAACGAGCGGTAGTAGAAGCCCACCGGCATGAAGCGCGAAAACTTGCCCAGGTAAGCGTCGCGATCGTGCTCCAGGCTTGCGTTGAAGTTCTGCCCGGCAACCACCAGGCCGTCTTCGGCGGCCTGCATGTCGGCCAGCACATTAGGCTCATCGGGGAGCTGCACGAGGGTGTTGGCATCTTGGCCGGCCATGCTCAGTGGACCGCGGGGGCGGTGATATTTGAACGAACGTGACAGTAGCCAGCGGCCGTTGCCCAACAGCGCGCTGGCAATGGTGTCACCGGCAAACCCTTGATATGGCTGGCCGTCGAATTCAAAACGCAGGGGCAAGTTGCGGTCGATCAACAGGCCCATGGGCGCGGGGAGGCGAGTGTGGTTGTTCATCCGGTGATCTCCGGGGTAACGACAGGGGCGAAGTCGACGCGGCGGTCGAACAGCGTTTGCGGATCGAAGGTGCGCAGCACCTGGTCGGTGACGGTGTGGCGTTCGGCCAGGAACCAGTAGCTGGAGGCATTGTGCAGCCACCATTCCACGACCACGCCGGCCAGGTTGGCGCTGTTGAATACGTAGTCGGCCCATTGCGCATCGGTGCAGCTTGCAGGGTCAGGCATCGCCTTGTACTCGCCGCCATAGGTGAACTCGCTGATGTTGCGCGGGCCGTTCAAGGGGCAGGTCAGGATCTTCATCGTCGTGTGCTCCTAGTGGCTGGCCGCAGTGGCGCCCATTTCGTTGACTTGCTGGAAGCGGCTGAAGCGTTCCAGAGCAAACGGCGCGATCAGCTCGGGCACCTTACCGCCACTGGCCACCAGCTCGGCCATGGTCTTGCCGCAGATGGGCGTGGCCTTGAACCCCCAGGTGCCCCAACCGGCGTCCAGGTAGTAGTTGTCCACCGGTGACAAGCCCATGATCGGGCTGTAATCGGGAGTCATGTCGGTCATCCCGGCCCACTGGCGCATCAGCTTGGCGTTGGCCATGAACGGGAACATTTCGATGGCGTGGGCCAGCAGGCTTTCCTTGAGGTCGAGGGTCGAGCGGGTGTTGTACAGCGGGTAGGGGTCGGAGCCGCCGCCGAAAACGATTTCGCCCCGGCTGGTCTGTTGCACGTAGCAGTGCAGCGCCGATGAGCTCACCAATGGGTCAAGGAATGGCTTGAACGGTTGAGTGACCATGGCCTGCAGTGGGTAGGTATGGATCGGCGCACGGATGCCGGCCTTGGCCATCAATAGCGAACTGGCACCGGCCACGGCCTGCACCACACAGCCGCACTGCACGGTACCGCGGTTGGTCTTCAGCGCTTCGATCCGGCCATGGCGGATGACCAAGTCCTGGACTTCGGTGAGCTGATGAATCTGCACCCCGCGCTTGGCCGCTTGCTTGGCATAGCCCCACGCCACCGCATCGTGCCGAGCAGTGGCGCCGTCCATATGCCAAAGCCCTGCGAGCACCGGTAGGTGCCCAGGGTCCAGGTTCAGGCTCGGTACCAGCTCGCGGATCTGCTGGCGATCGATCATTTCGCTGCGCCCGCCGAAGTGCTTGTTGACCTCGGCGCGCTGGCGGAACGCGCGCACCGTGGCGTCGGTGTGCGCCAGGGTCAGCTGCCCACGCTCGGAGTACATGATGTTGAAATCGAACTCGTTGGACAGGTCCTGGAACATCCGCACCGATTCTGCGTAGAACCGCACCCCTTCGGATGTCAGGTAGTTCGAGCGGATCACCGCGGTATTGCGCGCGGTGTTGCCGCCGCCCAAGTAGGCTTTTTCCAACACGGCGATGTTGGTCACGCCGTGGTATTTGGCCAGGTAGTAGGCGATGGCCAGGCCATGGCCGCCGCCACCGATGATCACCACGTCATAGCGCGGCTTGAGATCGCACGGTGGCGGCAGGTCGACCTCCACCGGGTAGTCGGCGCTCAGGCCGTACTTCAGCAGGGCGAAAGGCATGAGGTGCGCTCCTGGTGGGCGGCCTGTTGTTGCAGGTCGAGGGCAAGCAGTGTGTTTTTCATCAGGTAGGCGATGGTCATTGGGCCGACCCCGCCGGGTACTGGGGTGATGGCGGCCACTTGCGTCAGCGCGGCGGCAAGGTCGACGTCACCGACCAGACGACTTTGGCCGGCTTCTTCAATGCGGTTGATGCCGACATCAATGACTACCGCCCCTGGCTTGAGCCAATCGGCACCGATCAAGCGTGGCTTGCCCACTGCGGCGACGACGATGTCGGCCTGGCGGCACAACGCCGGCAGATCGTGGCTGCGTGAGTGCACCATGGTCACCGTACAGTCGGCCTGAAGCAGCAGCGCAGCCATGGGTTTGCCGACGATGTTCGAGCGGCCGACCACCACCGCATGCTTGCCGCGCAGCTCGCCACAGGCATCGCGCAGCAAGCGCATGCAGCCACTGGGCGTACAGGGCGTCAGCACATCGCGGCCCTGGGCCAGGCCCCCTACATTGGCGCTGTGAAAGCCGTCCACGTCCTTCAAAGGGTCGATGGCCTGGAGGACGCGGTGTTCGTCAATATGCCCAGGTAATGGCAACTGCACGAGAATGCCGTTGATTTCCCTGTCCCGGTTGAGGCGCTCGATCAGGGCCAGCAAATGGGCCTGGGAGGTATCGCCGGGCAGGCGGTGTTCCAGGGAGCGAATGCCGACTTCCTCGGCCCGTAGCACCTTGTTGCGAACATAGACCTGGCTGGCTGCGTCGCAGCCGACCAATACCACCGCAAGGGCCGGCTGTACGCCTGCTTGACGCAACGCCTGCACCTGCTCGCCGACCTCGGCCAGCACCCGTTTTGCAGTCGCCTTGCCGTCTATCAGCTTGATGCTGGGGATGGCGTTCATTTGAAGATCACCGTGCGGTCGTGGTTCAGGAACACCCGATGCTCAAGGTGGTACTTGACCGCTCGTGACAAAGCGATGGTCTCGGTGTCGCGGCCGATGGCCACAAGGTCGTCGGGAGCGTAGGCGTGGTCTACGCGTTGCACTTCTTGCTCGATGATCGGGCCCTCGTCCAAGTCGCTGGTGACGTAGTGGGCAGTGGCGCCAATCAGCTTGACCCCGCGCTGATAGGCTTGGTGATAAGGCTTGGCACCTTTGAAACCTGGCAGGAACGAGTGGTGGATATTGATCGCGCGGCCCGACAGCTGCCGGCACAAGTCATCGGAGAGGATTTGCATGTAGCGCGCCAGCACCACCAGTTCTGTACCTGTGTCCTCGACAATGCGCATCAGTGCCGCTTCCTGCTCGGCCTTGGTCTCTTTGCTTACGGGCAGGTAGACGAAGCGAATACCCTGACGCTCGGCCATCGGACGCAGGTCCAGGTGGTTGGACACCACGGCGGTAATCTGCATGTCCAGCTCGCCCTTGGCGTGCCGGTAGAGCAGGTCTGCCAGGCAGTGGTCGAACTTGCTGACCATCAACAGTACCCGCAACGGCCGGGCGCTGCTGTGCAGGCTCCAGTCCATGGCGAAACGTTGCGCCACATCGGCAAACCCTGCTTCCAGTTGCGGCGTATCCCCCTGGACGTTGGTGTTGTAGCGGAACACCGCGCGCATGAAGAAACGCCCATTGTCCTCGTCGTCGAACTGCGCCATCTCGCTGATGTAGCAACCGTGCTCGGCCAGGTAAGTGGTTACCGCGGCGACGATTCCGGACACGGCCGGGCAACTGACGCGCAGGATGAAATGATCAGGAGCGGGGTGCATGTGGGGTAGGCCTCGTGATGAATTGGGGCAGGTCGGGGCACAAGAGCACAAAAGAGGGTGCAGCTGGCGATCATGTTTCTTGATGGGAATATAAGTTTCTCTTGGGCGATTTATAGGCGAAGCGCGGGCGCCAGGTCCAGTGTTTTGTGAAATTTTTTATCCTGGGAGGAATTTTTTTTGCGCCGACGCGGTGGTATCAACCGGCTATGCTTGAACCATGACTATGTCCATCCCACTTCGCCAACCGTGCCCGCCTGGCGTCTGTGACTGCGGCCGTGAACAGCTGGTCGAGCAGCCAGCAGCGGCCCAGCGCATCCTGCTGCTGACCCGGCAGGAGGAAAAGCGTCTGATCGAGCGCCTCGAGCAGCTCAAAGACCTCGCTGACCTGCACCACCTGCAATCGAAGATGTACCAAAACCTGGGTATCCGAGTGCGCATCAGCCCTGGCCTGAACGAGGTGCGCACCATGCGTGGCATCGCCATAGAGCTGGACGAGCAGCCTGGCCTTTGCCGCAAGACCCGGCAGTCGATACCGGCTGCGATTCGCCGTGGCCTGGAGCGCAATCCAGAAGTGGCGTTCCGCTTGCTCGATGCCCATGACTTGCTCAGGGACGCATGAAGCTAATTTTTCCGCAGCGCGCTACGTCTACCTGAGAACCTGCCTGCGCCAGGCGCGCAGCGGCACCCTCACTCAAGGAGACAGGCAATGACTTCCGTATTCGACCGCGACGATATCCAGTTCCAGGTAGTGGTCAACCACGAAGAGCAATATTCCATCTGGCCAGACTACAAGGCTATCCCTGAAGGCTGGCGTGCAGTGGGCAAGCGCGGCCTGAAGCAGGAATGTCTGGCGTATATCGACGAAGTATGGACCGACATGCGCCCATTGAGCCTGCGCAAGCAGATGGCCGAAGCCGCCGCCCAGTGACCGCCATCAATCTGCTTTGCCTGCCTTATTCGGGCGCAAGCGCCATGGTCTACAGCCGCTGGCGGCGCAAGCTGCCGGCTTGGCTGCAAGTGCGTCCTGTGGAACTGCCAGGCCGTGGCACGCGCATCGGTGAGCCGCTGCAGACTGACATGCAAGGGTTGGCCCGGCAGTTGGCCAATGAACAGCGCATGCTCGCCCATGCCCCTTATGCGCTGCTCGGCCACAGCATGGGCGCGCTGCTGGCATTTGAACTGGCTCACGAACTTCAGGCGCTGGGCAGCCCGCTACCCTTGGCGTTGTTTGCCTGTGGCACCGCAGCGCCTACACGGCGCGAGGATTACGATGGCAACAACTGGCGTGCGCCCAAGAGCGACGATGAGCTCAAGCAGGACCTGCGCGAACTCAACGGCACCCCGCCGCAGGTGCTGGAAAACGCCGAACTGATGAGCCTGACCTTGCCCGTCCTGCGCGCCGACTTCCTGCTCTGTGGCCGCTACCGGTATCGTCACCGGCCAGCCCTGCAATGCCCATTGCATGTGCTCGGGGGCGAGGCAGATCGGGCCAGCGAGGCGCAGCTGCAGGCCTGGCGGCAGGAAACCTGTGCAGCGTTTTCGTTGCAGATGTTCCCGGGAGGCCATTTCTTCATCCACGAACACGAGGATCAGGTGCTCGGGGCCATTACCCAGGCCCTTGAAGGGCAGAGGCCGTCTGCCTGATTGACGGCGCCGTTTGCCTGGGGGAGGCTAGGCCTTTTCCCAGGTAAGGGGCAGATAATGCTGATCGAACATCACCGGGCCACATTGCTGGTCGTCGACATCCAAGAGCGGCTCATTGGCGCCATGAGTGACCCGCAGGGCATGCGTGATCGCGCTCATTGGTTGCTGGCTGCCTGCGCCGACCTGGCATTGCCCGTGGTGATTTCCGAGCAATACCCCAAAGGTTTGGGCCCGACCTTGCCAGCACTTCTGGCTGCGGCCCCGGCCGCAGAGGTGGTGGAAAAAAGCCATTTCTCCTGCGTGGCCGCCGGTTGCCTGCCGGCCAGCCTGATGGCCCGGGAGCAAGTGATCGTCTGTGGCATGGAAGCCCATGTCTGCGTGCTTCAGACCGTGCTTGGCCTGCTGGGCTGCGGTAAGCAGGTATTCGTGGTCGAGGATGCCTGCGACAGCCGTACGCCAGCCAACAAGGCGGCCGGCCTTGCGCGCATGCGTCAGGCCGGCGCACAGCTGGTGACCCGAGAAATGGTGCTGTTCGAGCTCATGGGCAGTGCCAGCCATCCGCAGTTCCGCCACATCAGCAAGACCTATATGGTCGGAGAACAGCCCTGAACCGGCGGCTATGGGCGGCCGGGCTGATGGCTTTGGCGCTGCTGCAGGGCTGCGCCGGGCGCCGTGAGCAAGCGCCCGAAGCCGATCCAGCCGAGGTGCGCGCTCAACTGATGCGCCTGTTGCCGGCACAGGCCAAAGACCGAGAGGGCTGGGCGAAAGATATCCAGACCGCTTTCCAGGCCCAGCGCATTTCGCCCAGCAAGAGCAACCTGTGTGCGGTGCTGGCGGTGACCGAGCAGGAGTCGACCTTCAACGCAGACCCGCAGGTGCCTAACCTGGGGCGCATCGCCCGCGGCGAAATCGACCGCCGCGCTGCGCGCCTGCATATCCCAGGCATGCTGGTGGACGCTGCGTTGAACACGTCTTCGGGCAATGGCCAAAGCTATCAACAGCGGCTGTTGGCCGTCCGTAGCGAGAAGCAACTGAGCGCACTTTACGACGAGTTCATCGCCCGCCTGCCATTGGGCAAAACCTTGCTCGGCGGCTTGAACCCGGTGCACACCGGCGGGCCCATGCAGGTCAGCATCGATTTCGCTCAGAAACACACCCAAGATTATCCTTATACCTACAGCGGGACGATTCGTCAGGAAGTGTTCACCCGCCGAGGTGGCATGTATTTCGGCATTGCTCACTTGCTGGGCTACCCGGCGCATTACGAGCGGCAGTTGTACCGCTTCGCTGATTTCAACGCAGGGTGGTATGCAAGCCGCAATGCCGCGTTCCAGGCAGCCTTGAGCAAGGTCACGGGGATCACGTTGGCGCTGGACGGTGACTTGATCGCCCCAGGCTCGATCATGCCGGGCAGTACCGAGCAGGCGGCACGCAAACTGGGGCGCAAGCTTGGGTTGCGTCATCCTCAGATCCGCAGCCAGCTGGAGCTCGGTGACAGCCTGGCGTTCGAGGACAGCCAGCTGTACAGCGGGGTCTTTGCCATGGCCGATGCGGCCGCAGGTAAGCCATCAGCGCGGGCCATCCTCCCTGGGATCGAACTCAAAAGCCCCAAGATCACCCGCAAGCTGACCACCGCCTGGTTTGCCGGGCGCGTGGATGAACGCTATCAGCGCTGCATGAAGCGCTAGAGTGAACTGGCCTGCTCAAGGGTCAATCCCTGCGAGCAGGCCAGTGCGTCATCCTGCGTCCAGCGCGGTGACGACCTGTTCGACGCTGGCCTTAAGCCCAGCCACAGCGTCTTGCGGGTCACTCTCGACCACCAGCAGTTTCGCCCCGGCCGCCTCGATCACCTGCATAAGCGCCGCCTCTGGCTGGCGATGATCCAGCACCAATACCACATCCTGCCCTTGAAGGTTCTCACGCAGGGCCTCCAGCGCCTTTGCGTCCCACTTGCCGTCGGCCGGCAACGGTTGCTCCACCACATCCAGGTTCAAGCCACTGGCCAGATACCCCAGGCGCTCGGACAAGTTGACCACACTCAGGTTGTCGGCCTGGGCCAGTCGCGTCTGGCTGCTGGCAGTCATCTCCAGTAGTTGTCGCTTGAGCCCGGCCAGGTTGCTTTGGATCCTGTTTTTGTCGGCGGGTGCCAGGCGCTCCAGGTCATTGGCCAGCACATCGGCCATACGCCCAAGGTTGGTCGGGTTCAGCCAGGGGTAGCTCGCATAGGCGTCATCGCCGCTTATGGCGATACCCGGTAGCGCACCATCGACCGGCCGCGCCGCATCGATCTCGACGATGCGAATGTTGCTGCGCCGGGCCATTGGATACAGCGGGTCGTCCCGCCAGATAGAGCGCACGCCGATGACCGCGTCTGCATGCTGCGCGGCTCTGGCCAAAGCAGCAGCACCTCGGCTGCTGAAATACGCAGGTTGACGGCTGGCCGGCAGGTTGGCCGGGGCGGCCCGCTTGAGCTGTACTTCTGTGCCCTCGAGCAGGGCGCTGGCCAAACTGTGGGTCACCGGCAGGGTGGTCAGCACTTCAGTGGCCGTAGCGTAGACAGGCAGGCCGGCCAGGACGACGGCCAGGGTCAGGTGTTTGAAGTTCATGCCGGGTTTCCTTGCAGGCGTGGAACGAGGGCGCGAGCCAGTGCGGCTAGGGCGAAGCACATGCCTGCGACCAGAATGATCGCCGCGCCCGAGGGCACCGGCAGGTCGAGCATGATCGGCAGCAGAATGCCAAGCAGGGTGCTCAGGGTGGCAATCAGCATCGATATGAAGAAAAAGCCCTTCAGTGACTGGCTGACCAACCGTGCCGCCGCCGCCGGTATGACCAACAGCGCACCGACCAGAATGGCGCCGATCACCTTGACCGAAGCCACGGTGACCAGGGTGACCAGCACGACGAACAGATAATCCAGGGTCTTCACCGCCACCCCACGCACTGCTGCCAACTGCGGGTTGAAACTGGCCAGCATGATGCGGTTGTAAAGCGGCACCGCCAGTGCCACCACCAGCACCGCGACGATGCCCAGCACCATCAGGTCTTGAGCGCTGACGGTCAGCACCGACCCGAACAACACGTTCTCGAGAATATGCACGTTGATTTTGCCAGCCAGCATCAGCAACAGGCTGGCGCCAAGGGCCAGCGACACCGATAGAAAGACGCCGATCAGCGTGTCTGGTGACAGCCCCGTGCGGTTGCGCAGGAAGTTGAGCAAAATGCCGAACAGCAGACAGTAGCCGAACAGGCTGCCATATGGGCCGGTGTAGGGTTCGCCGAGCAGGATGCCGATAGCGACCCCGGTGAGTGCGGCGTGGCCGACTGCTTCGGAAAAGAACGCGAAGCGCTTGACCACCACCAGGGTACCCAGGCCTCCGAGCACCGGGCCGATCATCAAGCCAGCCAGCAAGGCATTGATCACGAAACCATAAGCCAAGGCCTGGGGCAGGTAACCGGCTTCGGCCCAGGCCTGAATCAGTTGGCGCAATGCTTCGAAGCTCATCATACAGGGCGCTCGCTGCGAGGGTGAACAGAGAACAGGCCAAGCAGGCGCTCCGGGGTCAGCGCCTGGGCCGGCGGGGCATCGAACAGCACCTGGCGGTTCAGCCCGGTGACTCGGTCGGCCAGGCGCAGCACAGCTTGCAGGTCATGTTCGATCCACAGCACCGTGGTGCCGGCCTGGCGCCAGCCATGCAGCAGTTGTTCGAACACCTGAATGCCTGCCTCGTCGAGCGCCGACATCGGCTCGTCGAGTACCAGCAGCTGCGGCTCGGGAATCAGGCCTTGGGCCAAGAGCACGCGTTGGCGCTCACCGCCAGACAAAGCGCCCATGCGCCGCTTGCGCTTGTCGAGCATACCAACACGCTCCAGCGCCGCATCGATCGCCGGTTTTGCCCTGCGCGACAGGCCAAGGAAGGCCGGCCGCCGCTGGCACATGGCTGCCATGAAATCATCCACGGTCATCGGTAGCCCGCGGTCGAACTCCAGTGCCTGCGGCACGTAGCCGATCACCTGGTGAGCACTTGGCCAATGCAGCGCCAGCTGGCCTTGATGGGGCATCTGCCCGAGCAGCGTCTTGATCAATGAACTCTTGCCGCCGCCATTGGGGCCGACGATGGCGTGCACGCTGCCAGGGGCAACGTTGAACTGCACCTGCTGAAGAATGCGGGTGCGGCCCAAGGTGAGGTCGATGCAGGCGAATTCGATGCCCGGCCCTGTAGGGACGGTCAGGTTGGCCGCGGCGGTCATGTGCGGTTCTCCTCGATGGCCCGGACCACGGTGTCGAGGTTGCGCTTCATCTCTATTTCATACTTATCCTGGGTATATTCACCGTAGGAAATGTGAGTGAGTGGATAAAGGCGTACGCCGGCCTCCCGTTGAATGGTTGCAACATAAGCCGAGGGGAAGTCCATTTCCGAGAAGATCACTTTTACGTCCAGGGCCTTGAGCTGATCGATGGTTTTCTTCAGTTGCGCAGGGCTGGGTTCGATCCCGTGGGCGGGTTCTACTACAGCCGTGACCTCCAGGCCGAAGTCGCGTACTAGGTAGTCGTAGGCGGCGTGGATGGTGGCCACGCGCAATGTCGCCGAAGGCGCTTGGCTGACCTTGGCCAGGGCTTCTGCGCGCAAAGCGCGCAGGCGCTTGGCATAGGCGCGGGCGTTCTGCGTGTAGAACTTGGCGTTGTCGGGGTCGAGCTTGCCCAGCTCGCGAGCGATGTTGTTGACCTGAGCAATGGTGGTGCTGATCGACAGGAAGGTATGCGGGTTGACCACCTTGCCGGCGCCACGCGCGGCAATGCCCGTGGCCGCCAGCAGAGGTACGTTGCGGTTGGCCTCTATGGTCGTGACATCGGGTTTTTCGCTGGCCGCGATCATTCGGTCGGCGAAGTCGTCATGACCTACGCCATTGAGAACCACCACATCCAGAGTGCCGATGCGCTTGATGTCCTCGGCGCGCGGCTCGTAGGCATGGGGGTTGAAACCTGCGGGGATCAGCGGCACCACTTCGGCTTTGTCACCTACGATATTGCTGACATAGCTGTAGTACGGGTGCAGGGTTATACCGATACGCAGCGGCTGGCCGGGAGCGGCCAGGGCCATCGCTGGCAGGGCCAAGGCCAAGAGCAGGGCGAAGGTTCTACGAAGCATGGGCAGTCCTTGGATTCAGTGACGGTGTTCGCGGGTGACCCCGGCGTCGTAATGGCTGACCACTTGCTGCCAGCCGGCGGCGATCAGTGCCGCTTGGCCGAGGTCATCGGGAAGCGTGGTGGCGCTGTCGCGGCGCAACCAGACGTCGACCTCAGCACCGTTGGCCTCGGGCAGGATCAGCAGGAAGCTGCCGGCCACCTCCGGCGTCTGGCTCAGGCCAAGGTAGGTAGCGTTCGGCAACAAATGCCAGCGATGTTCGCCGCGGCTCTGGCTGCCGACATCGACCACGAACGGCGGCAGGCCTTCTTCAGCCAATGCGGCGACGCTGGGAATGGCGCCGCTTTCTTCGCGCATCAGCTGGATTTCGTCGAAGGCCACCCGCAAGTCGGTGTAGATCCCTTGTTCGGCAGCCGTCAGGTCGCGGCGTGCATCGATCTGATGGCTGGCGATGGTCTGTTCGTCTATCCGCTCGCCACGCAGTGCCACCACACTGGCGGCAAGGGCGACGATCAGCAGGCTGACCAGCAGTACATAGAGGGTTTCATGCCCGGCACCTGCCGGGCGTACCACCTGGGTATGGCGCATGGCAGGGCAGCTCATGGCGGCGTGATATCGGCGTGGTCGACTTCCACGACATGGCCGGGGCCTGCGTCGAACAGCACGTAGAACTCGCCGTCCGGGCGTTTGAAGGTGAGGCTGGAGTCGTCACCGAGTTTGCCGCCGACCAGTACCTGCTCGTCATAGCCGATCACATCGAGGGTTACCCCCGGCGCACCACTGCCATCGGAAAATCCGCCCGTGCATTTGACCTGGCCGCCGGCAACTTCCTCGCATTCGCACATCGGGTTGTGGGCCAGGGCGGGGCCTGCTGCGATGGCCAGTAGAGGCAGGGCGAGCCTGCGCATCAAGGTGTTCATGGGGTGCCTCCTTGTTTTTCGAGCCAGGCCACAGTGGCCGGCGAAGCCTGTGCCAACGGGACGGATGCCTGGTGCAGGCTGCCGTCCCAGCCTTCGAGGGTGATCCAGATTTGCGCATCGGTGCGGGTGCGCGGTGGGATGGGGAGGTTGGTGATCATCCTGTACGGTGCTCCGAAGAAAATTGTGCCGGCGGTACGCAGGCTGCGTGGCTTGCCGATGCGCAGGTAAACCGCCTTGACCTCATTCACACATGCCTTGCACAGCGCCGCGTTGAATAGCTTGAAATGCCCTGCGGGGCCGTCTGCGCGGGGTGCTTCGTCGCGCAGCTCGGCCAGGTCAAGGCTGTAGGGGCCGACCTGGATACCTGAGACGGGGTTGGCACCCAGACCTGCGTCGCCGCGCAGCAGCTTGGCGTCAGCGAAGTATTTGGGCATGAAGCCCAGCGGAATGAGAATGAGCAGAATGTTCAGGTGGAAGCGCCACTTGTGCCACCACTGCTTGACTGGGTGGGTGGGCAATGCGTTGGCCGGGTTCATGGGCGCGCCTCCAGGGCGGTTTCACGGTGCGCGCCGCCCGTGGCGCGCTCACTGCGCTTGAGTGCGGCTGCGGTGGCTTGGGCAGTGCGCTTGGTCCAGATCAGCAGGCCGCTGAAGACCATCAGGGTCAGCACCAGGCCGAAGAAGAACCAGATCAGTTTGATCGGCAGCCCACCAAAATCTCCGGTGTGCAAAGGCCGCATGGATTCGGTGACGAACTCCAACGCCGAGCGGTCGCTGAGCAGGAACTGACTGTCGACCTGGCGGGTATAAGGGTTGACCGAGGCGCTTTGGAACATCAACGGGTACCAGCCGCGCCCGCCCATTTCGATGTGGCTGTAGGCAGTGGCTGGTAGTGAGACGGAGGTGATATCCAGGCTGGGAATGGCCAGGCCGGCAATGCGCGCGGCTTCGTCCAGGTCGATGCGTGGCGCCGGGCTGCCGTCGAGAGTCTGCGGCACCTGCTCACGGGCGATCACTGGTACGATCGGCTCGCTTGAGATGGTGATCTGGTTGTCGAAGAGAATGGCCCGGATGAGGAACCAGATGCTGGTGATGGAGATGACGGCGATGAACCAGATCGACCACACGCCGGCCAAGCGGTGCAGGTCGCCCCAGAAAATGCGCGGGCCGTGGCCAGTGCGCAGCGGTTTGAAGAAGCCTTTCCAGAACTTCTTGTACACCACAAGGCCCGTGACCAGCGACGCCAGCATCGGTAGCCCCAACAGCGAAACCATGTACCAACCCCAGCTGAAGCCGTTGGTGAAAGGCACCAGCCACCAGCCATGCAGGGCGCGGGTGAAAGCTTCGAAGTTGAAGTCCGGCATCTTGCCCTGGATGGCGCCGGTGTAAGGGTTGACGTACAGCATGGGGCTCGAGCCATCGGGGTAGGTGACCCGCGCCGTGACGGCGAAGTGTGAACCGTCGGGTTGGCTGAGGGTGTTCACTGCCATGTCAGGTTCTGCCTGGTGCAAGGCGTCGAGCACCTGCTGAAAAGTCAGACGTTCGGCGTTGTCGTCAGGTTTGCTGGCACGCACGTCTGGGTTTGCCAGCCAGACGAGTTCTTGGCTGACCACGGCCAGCATGCCGGTGAAGCAGACGATCAGCACGAAGAACCAGATCGGCAGGGCGAGCCAGCTGTGGACCAGGAACCACAACTTAGACTTGGATTTTTTCGGTGATTTTGCCATCGGTCAGTCTTCTGAAATAGGGGGCGAACACAGGCCCAACCAAAAAGGGCTGCTCTTCAAAAGACGAATGAGAATGAAAATCCTGAAGCATTAAGTGCAAGTAAATGTTTCAGGAGCGGCACAGCTCGACGGGGCTGCTGTAGGCCCCGTCGAGGTTGGATGGGGCGATCAGGCGCTGGTGAGGGCGACGGCGGGCTGGGGGGTGCCCCGCTGATGTGCCAAATCGCGGTAGAGCGCTTGGCCGATCTCAGCGGCACGAGAGGGCAGTACCGACAGCAGGGTGTCGCTCAAGCCATGGCTGCTCTCACAGAACCCTTGCAGATAGACGCAAGCCTGCATGTCGGGGCTGCTTAGCACTCGGTAGTGACGGTCGACGGCAAAGTCTTGCACGTAGTCTGCCAGCGGGGCCAAGAGTTCGCGGTGCGAGCGGCGCTCGTAGCCTGTGGCGAGTATCACCGCATCGTAGCGGTGAGTCTGGTGCTGGCCGGTAGCCAAGTCACGCAGGGTAAGCTCGATACCGTCGCGGGTGGCCACTACCGCTTCCACCTGGCGCCGACACAAGACATTGTGGCGGAATTGGTGGGCGACTTTCTGGCGGTAGAGAATGCCGTAGATCCGCTCGATCAGGTTGAGATCGACCACTGAGTAATTGGTGTTGTGGTATTCGCCAAGCAGCTTGGCGCGCTGGTCGGCAGGTTCATTGAAGACCAGGTCGGTGTAATCGGGTGAGAAGATTTCGTTGACGAATGGGCTGTCGTCGGCCGGCTTGAGGGCAGAACCGCGCAGCACCATGTCGACTTTGACTGATGGGTAGCTGTCGTTCAGGTCGATGAAGGCTTCAGCAGCGCTCTGACCCGAGCCGATCACGGCGATACGCATGGGTTGGCCTGCCGAGCACGGCAGTTTGTCGAGGCTGCTCAGGTATTGAGAGTGGTGGAAAACCCTTGGGTCGTCTTTGAATGCACCGAATTTCTCGGGAATCTTCGGCGTGCCGCCGCTCCCTACCACTACGGCGCGGGTGCGCCGGCTCATCTCGCGGCCCTGGGCGTCGCGTGAAATCAGGCGCAAGTGCTCCACACGCCCCGCGTTGAGCTCAGGCTCGATACGCAGCACCTGCTCGCCATACACAGCCTGATCAGCAAATTGTTCGGCCGCCCAGCGCAGGTAGTCGTTGTACTCCAGGCGGCAGGGGTAGAAGGTGCCGAGGTTGATGAAATCGGCAAGGCGTTGCTTATGGTGCAGGTAGTTGACGAAGCTGTAAGGGCTGGTGGGGTTGCGTAGCGAAACCAGGTCCTTGAGGAACGAGATCTGCAATTCACTCTGGGTCGCCAGGGTTTCGCCGTGCCAGCGGTAATCCTTCTGCTTGTCGATGAACAGTGCATCCAGGGCATGGCCCTGGCTCTGGGCGAGTTCTTCCAGGGCGATGGCCAAGGCCAGGTTGGACGGGCCGAAGCCCACGCCGATCAGGTCCTTGATAGTTTCCGGGTGTGCAGGCTGGCTCATGGCTGCGATTCCATATGGGTCGAATGTGGGCGCATGCCGGGCTACGGCGCCTGCGCTGGTACATTGGGTGGAACGAGCCAGCGAAAGGGGAATTTACTGCCAAGGCGCCTGCCTGTGGCCGGTAGCGTCTCAAGCTCTGGCGATGCCTGCCGATAAGCCGGTCAGCTCAAGAATCCATGGCTACACAGGGAGCAAGACATGGTAGGTATCCCAGCAGTCAGTATCAGCAACGCTTCGTCCCAGGCCACTAGCACAACACCGGCCAACGAAAGCGCAACCACCCAGGCCAGCGGCTCGACCCTGCAAGTCGACGCCTCGAAGCTTCGCAGCAACGGGCAGGCCCAGGCCGCAGGCGGCGCTCAGGGCAGCAGCGAAAGCGCTGAGCCTGCACATATCAAGCAACTGCGCGAAATGATCAAGAATCTTCAGAAGCAGATGGCCGAAGAACAGAAGCAGTTGGCCAGCTTGATGGCGCAGAACAGCGAAGATCCCGCCAAGTTGGCGCTCATCACGGCCAAGCAGGCCAGCATCGCCACCCTCAGCGGGGAAATCATGGCGGCCACCGCACAATTGCTCGAAGCCTTGGAAAAAACCGGTGGCAGCAGCGCTGGCAGCGTAGTCGACACGCAAGCCTGAAGGTGATTGGGCTGGCCTCACCGCTGCTGATGCAGCGTTGAGGCCAGCGGGTGGCATTCAGTCCGACGCCAAGCGCCCTTTGCCGTGTTTTTCTGCCTTGTATTGCATGGCCACTGCCGGGGCTGGCTTGGTGGCGCCGGTTTCCAGCCACTGGCGCATCCGCGAGGCGTCAGCGAAGTGCGTGTATTTGCCAAAGGCATCGAGGATCACCATGGCCACTGGGCGGTTGTCCATTTTGGTCAGCAATACCAGGCAATGGCCGGCCTCGTTGGTGAAACCGGTCTTGGTCAGCTTGATGTCCCAGTTGCTTTTGTTGACCAGGTGATCGGTGTTACGAAAGCCTAAGGTGTAATTCGGCTTGCGGAAGGCTACGGTCTTTTCACGCGTGGTCGACAGCTCGCTGAGCATCGGGTACTTGCGCGCCGCCATCAGCAGCTTGGCCAGATCACGCGCTGTGGAGACGTTCTGGGTTGAAAGGCCGGTTGGCTCGATGTAGCGGGTGTGCGCCATCCCCAGGCTGCGCGCTTTGGCGTTCATCGCCTTGATGAAGGCTGGGTAGCCGCCTGGATAATGGTTGGCCAGGGTCGTCGCCGCTCGGTTTTCCGAGGACATCAAGGTGATCAGCAGGGTTTCGCGACGGTTCAGTTCACTGCCCAGGCGCACGCGCGAATACACGCCTTTCATGTCCGGGTTGTTGGCAATGGTCATGGTGAGCATCTCATCCATGGGCAACTTGGCGTCGAGCACCACCATCGCCGTCATCAGTTTGGTGACCGACGCGATAGGCACTACGCGGTCAGCGCGGCTCGAATACAGCTCCTGATTGGTGTTGAGATCGATGAGCAGGGCGCTGCCAGAGGCCAGATGCAGCTTGGCGGGATCACGCTGAACCTGGGCCGGGGGTTGTGCAGCAGCGGTCGACGCAAAGGTCGCAGTACCTGTGAGCAACAGCAGCAGGCTGAGGATAGACAGGGATGTTTTCACGTTGAGGCTCACTAATAGTTGGTATGTCGTTGGCTGTGCAAGGGTTTTCCCCCAAAACCGGTGCATTCTGGAGTATGGCTCAACGGCTGTCGATTGCTCGTTGAGCCCCCTGACAGAAATGAAAAAAGCTTCATGCTGTATCGGTTGTCCAACCTCCACTGGTCGGGTCAACGGGCAAAAAAAGACCCGCCATGCGGCGGGTCACAAGTTGCGTAGGGAGCAACGCACAACACAATGGGTCAAGCGATCAGGCAACTGGCCTGTATCTGCTCAGCCAGGGCCTGGGCCGAGGCCCGGGAGGCCAGTGGCCCGCTGACGGCTTCGCCATTGCTGACCAGGTACCAGCAAGCCAGCAGGCCTTGCTCGCGCAACACGGCCGGCACTGCGGTGCCGACAACGGACATGATCTGGATAGTGGCCATACGGACCTCCTGTGAAACATGGCACTACCTTACGCAGCAGCCGGCTTGCCTGGAAATCAACGCGCTCAATAGTACTCATCAGTTTTATCAACGCTTACCAGCGCGGCGGGCCGTAATACACAGGTGGCGGGCCGTAGTAGGGGCGGTAAGCCGGGGGTGGCGGTGCCGGCACGTAGTACGGTTGGTAATAAACCGGCTGGGGCGGCGCCTGTACATAGACCGGCGGCGGCCCATAGTAGGCTGGCTGACGCTCTACATAGACTGTACGGTCGTGGCCGCCAGACACGGTCGCCCCGACCACGGCCCCAACGACCGCCGCGCCGAGCAGTGGGCCTGGGCCGTACCAGCCGTGGCCGCCGCCACCGTGGGCAGAGGCTTGCCCGCTGATGGCCAGGGCACCGACCAACAGGACGATTCCGGGGAGATGACGCTTCATGAGACTTCCTCGCAAGGTTACCCCGCGCTTGGGGCCTTATTACTATGACTGCTGTCTGGGTAAACCGAGCACAGGGAAACGGTAAATGTTGTGTAAGGGACGACCAGTGGCGGTCTCTGATACGCTGGCAAAACGATTGCGTATTCAAAGTGGAGCAGGCAATGGCGACAACGCCCAGTAGAGACACGGTGCTTTGCATTTCCCTGGCCGGGCGCCCTGGCACATTCGGGGTGCGTTTTCATAACCACCTCTACCAACAACTTGGCCTTGACTACTACTACAAGGCCATGACCACTGATGACCTGCCTGCAGCCGTTGCCGGCATCCGCGCGCTGGGCATTCGTGGCTGTGGTGTGTCGATGCCGTACAAAGAGGCGTGCCTGGCGCTGGTCGATGAAGTCGATCCATCGGCTGCGGCAATCGAGTCTGTCAATACCCTGGTCAATCACGCAGGCCATCTGAAAGCCTACAACACCGACTACCTCGCCGTGCGACAACTGCTTGAGGCGCACGAGGTAGACCCCTGCACTGCGTTCGCGCTGCGCGGCAGTGGGGGGATGGCCAAGGCTGTCGCCAGTGCCCTGCGCGATGCGGGGTTTGCAGAAGGGATCATCGCCGCGCGCAACGAGCAAGCCGGTCGGCAGTTGGCCGATGCTTGCGGCTACCGCTGGGTGCCAGACCTCGGTGACCGATGCCCACCGATGCTGGTGAACGTGACCCCTATCGGTATGGCAGGCGGCCCTGAGGCCAATGATCTGGCCTTCAGCGAACAGGCGATCGCGGCGGCTGAGCGCGTATTCGATGTAGTGGCGATGCCTGCGCGTACGCCATTGATTCAGCGGGCCGAAGCTTTAGGTAAACCCGTCATTACCGGATTGGAAGTCATCGCGCTGCAGGCCCTGGAGCAGTTTGTGCTTTACACAGGCGTTCGTCCAAGCCCGGAGCAGGTAGAAGCGGCGGTGGCCTATGCGCGCGCCGCTCCCTGACAAGGCTGAACAAGGGGATCAGAACGCTTTGTGACCCTTGTCCAACTGCTCATCGACCAAGGCCCGGCCATGGGCCAAGGAGACATGCTGTGCATGCTCAAGGTCAGAGAAGAATTTCATTGGCATGGACATCCGCCTGCTGGTATGCCCCTGTGGATCGGTGATCAGGCAGCCTGCAGCATAGGGCAGGGGAGAGTCCGGGTGCGGCATCACGCTGGCAGTGATGGTGTGGTTGCGGTATTCACAGTGAAGAGATTGCATCGTCCTTTACCTCGCTGTGGCATGTGAAGCTATACCTTCATATACCACAGCGAGCGGCCATCAGTTGCTGGCCCGACGAATGCGAATCGCTGCTGTCAGCCTTTGAGCTCGGTTGGCTGAATCACTTCCACCCAGTAACCGTCCGGGTCCTTGATGAATGCCAGGTGATTCATGCGGCCGTCCTGCAGGCGTTTCTGGAACGGTACGCCAAGGGCTTCGAAGCGGGCGCAGGCTTCACGCACGTCCGGCACCGATACGCAGATGTGGCCAAAGCCCCGCGGGTCGGTATTGCCGTCATGGTAGGCGAAGTCCGGGTCGGTTTCGGTGCCGTGGTTATGGGTCAGTTCCAATACCCCGGGGATCGACTTCATCCATTGGTGGCGTGCGGCATCGTCGGCAGGGATGTGCGCAGGGTCTACCAAGGCCAGGAAATACAAGCTGAAAGCAGCTTCGGGGAAGTCGCGCTTGTCGACGAGGGAAAAGCCCAGCACGCGGGTGTAGAAATCCAGCGAGCGCTCGATGTTCTTGACCCGCAGCATGGTGTGGTTGAAAACGAACTGGGCGGTCGCAGCATCGGGCTGTGCGGTAACGCCAGGCAGGGTGTTCAGGTCGTGCAGGCTCATGAGTACTCCAGAATCGTGGCTGACACGCAGGTGCCAGCAAAACAGACAGGTGAACCATGATACGGCAGTCGAGCATCTGCGCAAATGAAAGCGCCCTGCTCGAAAGAGCAGGGCGCCAGAATTAGAGGCCCGCATGTGCGGGCGCGTGATGGGGTCGCTAGTCCGTTAGCTGTCTCGATACTGCTTCAGGCCTTGTGAAAAAAGTGTGAAGTTGGCGTTGACGTTTCATCAGCGCACCCAGCTTTCCACAGTATCGGCCCCATATTGCTCCTTCCAGGCCTTGAGCCCGCGGTGGTTGCCGCCTTTGGTTTCGATCAGCTCGCCACTGTGTGGGTTTGCATAGACTTTTACCGCGCGCGGGCGCCGCTGTTGCTTGGCGGCCGGGGCGGTACTGCGGCTGTCCGCTTTGGGATCGAGAATGGCGATGATATCGCGCAAACTTTTGTCATAGCTTTTCATCAAGCCGACTAGTTTCTGTTCAAATTCGATTTCGCGTTTTAAGCCGGCATCCTTTTTCAGCACCTCCAGTTGCGCCATCTGTTCCTGGAGCGCTTTTTCGGCAGCACGAAACTCTGCAAGTCTGGACACTGTAATCACTCCTGTACGTCTTTCATGGCGCGGCGTGACGAACATTAGAAACACTGAACGGCGGCCATGCAGGTGGGTAGAACTGTTCGCTGATACCGAGTGTAGACAGCGGCGCGACTTTGGTAAACCTCAAACTTTTCATAAGTAACTTGGAACTTTCTATGTTTTGCACGCGGTGACCGAGGCTTAACAAGATGACGATTCCTCGCGCGCTGGCCCTGGGTGCAAAGGCGTGATCTCGGGTATTCGAGGGTTCTTTCAGACAAAGGTCGATCAATGTTGGTTTTCTATGCGCAGGCGCAACGTTCGTGCGTGAGTGGCAATTTTGCAGCGTACTTGTGAATCTTGTCTTGACTGCAGTTTCGGATATCCATTGGCCTGCGCAGCCTTTAGCGGTTGTGTGCCGGCAGCCATGTCAACGCTGCGGCTATTCGTCAACAGATAGGCGTCAAGGTCGTAGTCGGCTATAAATCTCCCTATAGTTATTCAAGGGCCGCATGGTGCCATGAAAGAATTGCTGCTTATCGGTATTGGTCCGGGCGATCCTCGGCAGGTCACCCTGGAAGCTGTCGAGGCCCTGGGCAGGGCAACAGTGTTCTTCGTTCACGACAAGGGGCCTGCCAAACAAGCGCTGGTTACCCTTCGCAAGGCATTGCTCGATCGCTATCGGCCCAAGGGTGGCTATCGTCTGATGCAACTTGCTGACCCATCACGTGATGGGCAAGCTGTGGATTACCAGCGCGCAGTGCACGATTGGCACCGCCAGCGTGCCGCACTGTACGCACGGCTGATCAACCAAGAAATGGGTGAAGAGGATATCGGCGCCTTTTTGCTGTGGGGTGAGCCCAGCCTTTATGACAGCACTCTGCGCATTCTGAACTTGGTTCGCGAATGCGGCGTGGCGTTGCGCTTACAGGTGATCCCTGGCATCAGTAGTGTCCAAGCGCTGGCCGCCAAGCATCAAATTTCACTCAACCGTGTCGGCGAACCGCTGATGGTTCTGCCAGGGCGCCGGCTCGCCGAACTGACGCGGGTGGACAACGTGGTTGTTATGCTCGATGGGCAGTGCGAGTTCGCAAATATTGAGGATCCAGCGCTGATGATCTACTGGGGTGCGTACCTTGGCACTGAAGATGAAGTGATCATTGCCGGGCCCTTGCACTTGGTGAAGTCGCAGATACTTGAGGTGCGCGAACGGGAGCGGTTGCGCAAAGGCTGGATCATGGATACCTATCTATTGCGCCGGGAACCCTAGCGCTGTTCACCGGCACTGGCGCTTACTGGGGCGTTCAGCGTGGCCCCAAGATGCTCACCACTTTGTCACGCAGCAGATCGATGCTGAACGGCTTGCCGATCATGTGCATGCCTTCGGGAATATCGAAGCTCTCGGCATAACCGCTGGCGAACAGCACCGGCAGTAGTGGACGCAACTTGCGTGCCTCGCCCGCCAGTACTTCACCGCTCATGTCCGGCAAGCCGACATCGGTCACCAGCAGAGCCAAAGGCTGGTTGGCATCGGCGATGATTTTCAGCGCCGCCGTGGCATTATCGGCTTCAAGGGTGCTGTAGCCCAAATCGTCGAGCACTTCGACCATCAGCATACGTACGATGTCGTCGTCTTCGACTACCAGAAGGTGCATGGGGGGATTCCTATAATGAAAGGCATGTCTCTACTCTGTGCGCCAGGCAGCCACAGAAGTTCCCGAGAATAGCGATTGTGACATTTAGATGGAACGATTCGAACACGTCGCCTTCAAATACTGGCTAAATGCCCTGCCGGCGGCGCTTGTGCGCGTTAAACTCGCCGGCTACGTGGTGAGCGCTACGGTAGGCGAGCACCGGCAGTAGCCGCCACAATCTATCCATGGACTTTTTTTCGCGCGGGCGTTTTCAGATGATTCAAGCAGCCTCGATGGACCAGCAAAGCTTTCGCAAGCTGCTGAGCCGTAATGTTGGTCTTCCGCTTGGGGTCGGCCTGCTGGGCGCCGTGGCCTTCGTCGCGGTGATCAGCTACCTACTGTCGGCCATGCAATGGGTCGAGCACACCGATCGAGTGATCGGCAATGCCAACGAAACGGTCAAGCTCTCGATCGACATGGAAACCGGCATGCGCGGTTTTCTGATCACTGGCGATGAGCGTTTCCTGGACCCTTACGAGGTTGCCAAGCCGCGCATTCTCGGCAGCCTGCGCAGCCTGCGGGACATGGTAAAGGACAACCCTCAGCAGGTTGACCGGATCGACCGGTTGATCGCATTGCAAGATGCCTGGAACGCTTTCGGTGGCGAAATGATCAGCCAGCGTCGCAATGGCGGTGACTACCGCGCATCGGTAGGCAACGGCCGCGGCAAGCGCATCACGGATGAAATCCGCAAGCAGTTCGACGATCTGATCGGTACCGAGCAACAGCTGCGTATGACCCGCACCGAGAAAGTTGGCACTGTCACTGTCACGGCTATCTCCATCTTCGTGCTGCTGATTGTCGGGCTGAGCGCCTTGCTCGCATACCTGGGCCGTCGCGATCTGCTCGCCCTGTCTGACAGCTATACCAAGAACCTGCAGGCGCAGCAGCGTTCGGCCGAACGTCTGGAACACCAGGCCTGGCTACGCAACGGCCAGACGCAACTGGCTGAGCAGGTACTAGGCCAACTGACGCTACCGATGCTGGGTGAGAATATCCTGCGATTCTTCGCGACCTACCTCGGCAGTGTGGTCGGTGCGGTATACGTGCGCGATGAACACGGCCGACTGGTCCGCGTAGCCAGCTATGGTTTGGCGGCCGAGGAGCAGGCCCGCCAGCAGGTCCTCGGTGACCATGACGGCTTATTGGCACAGGCTGTGCGCGAGGCGCGCCTGCTGCGCCTGGACGACTTGCCGCAGGATTACTATCGGCTCAGCACAGGCCTTGGCGATGGGTTGCCGCGTGGCGCCCTGTTGATGCCGGCCCGTCATGATGGGCAGATCAACGGTGTAGTCGAGCTTGGTTTCCTGCGCCCGCTGCAAGCGCGTGACGACGAGTTCATGGAGCGCGTCACTGAGAACCTCGGGATCTCGATCGAAAGCGCTCGCTATCGCCAGCGCCTGCAGGAAGTGCTTGCCGAGACCCAGCAGCTCAACGAGGAGCTGCAGGTGCAGCAGGAAGAACTCAAGACCGCCAACGAGGAGCTCGAAGAGCAGTCGCGGGTACTCAAGGAGTCGCAGGCCCACCTGGAAACTCAGCAGGCCGAGCTTGAGCAGACCAACGAGCAGTTGTCCGAACGCACCGAGGCTCTGGACCGCAAGAACGATGAACTGCGTCAGGCTCAGGACGAGCTGCAGGCTCGTGCCGACGACCTGCAGCGCTCGAGCAGGTACAAGTCCGAATTCCTCGCCAACATGTCTCATGAGTTGCGCACGCCGCTCAACAGCTCGCTGATTCTGGCCAAGCTGCTGGCCGAGAACGGTGAGGGCAACCTCAGCGCTGAACAGGTCAAGTTTGCCGACTCCATCTATTCGGCCGGCAACGACCTGCTGAACCTGATCAATGACATCCTCGATATCGCCAAGGTCGAGGCCGGCAAGCTGGAAGTTCGCCCGGAAACCACCCAGCTCGAACGCTTGGTCGAAGGGTTGCGCGGCATGTTCCTGCCGGTGGCCGAGCAGAAGGGCCTGAGCTTTGAGATAACGGTCGGGCCGCAGGTGCCTGCCACGCTGTTCACCGACCGCCAGCGCGTGGAGCAGATCCTCAAGAACCTGCTGTCCAACGCCCTCAAGTTCACCGAGCAGGGCCAGGTTAGCCTCGGCATCACCTATCAGGCCGACGCCGGCATCATATTTGCGGTGCGCGACTCGGGCATTGGCATCGCCGGCGACCAGCAGGAAGCGATCTTCGGTGCGTTCCACCAGGTCGACGGCACCAGCAACAGACGTTATGGCGGCACTGGTTTGGGCCTTTCGATCTCGCGAGACCTGGCGCACTTGCTGGGTGGGACGATCAGCGTCCAGAGCAGTCCAGGCCAAGGCAGCGTGTTCAGCCTGACGCTACCGGCGCGCTATGAGGCACAGGACGAGGAGGTCGAAGCTCTGAGCTTGCGCCCTGCCGTCGATTGCCTACCGCCTGCGCCGAAAGTGGGCGCGCCAGCGTTGATCCACCGCCCGTTGGTCGACTTTACCGACGACCGCGGCCGAGCGCCTTTCAGCAACCGTTGCATCTTGGTGATCGAGGATGAGCCGAATTTTGCGCGCATCCTCTTCGACCTGGCCCACGAGCTGGGTTACAGCTGCCTGGTAGCGCAGGCCGCTGACGAAGGCTTCGAATTGGCCGCACAGTTCGTCCCCGACGCGGTTCTGCTGGACATGCGCCTGCCGGACCACTCCGGGCTGACTGTGCTGCAGCGCCTCAAGGAGCAGCCCAGCACGCGGCACATTCCGGTTCATATCATTTCGGTAGAAGACCGTGTCGAAGCCGCCATGCACATGGGGGCAGTGGGTTACGCGGTCAAGCCAACCAGCCGCGAGGAGCTCAAGGAGGTCTTCGCCCGCCTGGAGGCCAAACTGACCCAGAAGCTCAAGCACATTCTGCTGGTCGAAGACGACGACCTGCAGCGCGAAAGCATTGCTCGTCTGATCGGTGACGATGACGTCGAAATCACCGCCGTGGGCATGGCCCAGGAGGCGCTGGCACTGCTGCGCGAGAACATCTACGACTGCATGATCATCGACCTCAAGCTGCCCGACATGCTTGGCAATGAGTTGCTCAAGCGCATGACGGCCGAGGACATCCGTTCGTTCCCGCCAGTGATCGTCTACACCGGGCGTAATCTCACCCGCGAAGAAGAGGCCGACCTACTCAAGTACTCGCGCTCGATCATCATCAAAGGCGCGCGTTCGCCGGAGCGCCTGCTCGATGAAGTGACCCTGTTCCTGCACAAAGTCGAGTCGCAGCTGTCCCATGAACGTCAGCGCATGCTCAAGACCGCGCGCAGCCGTGACAAGGTGTTCGAAGGCCGCAAGGTGTTGCTGGTGGACGACGATGTGCGCAACATCTTCGCCCTCACCAGCGCTTTGGAGCACAAGGGCGCTATCGTCGAAATCGGACGCAACGGGCGTGAGGCCATCGAGCGTCTGGAGCAGCACGAGGACATCGACCTGGTGCTGATGGACGTGATGATGCCGGAGATGGACGGCTTTGAGGCCACCCGGCTGATCCGCCAGCAAGCGCGCTGGCGCAAACTGCCGATCATCGCGGTCACGGCCAAGGCGATGAAAGACGACCAGCATCGTTGCCTGCAGGCCGGTGCCAACGATTATTTGGCCAAACCGATTGACCTGGACCGCCTGTTCTCGTTGATCCGCGTATGGTTGCCGCAACTGGAGCGAATTTGACTAGCGAACGCAACACCGACATCGAGATCAGGCTGCTGATCGAGGCGATCTACCTCAAGTACAGCTACGATTTTCGCAACTACTCTGGCGCCTCCATCAAGCGTCGGATTCTTCATGCATTGCGCCAGTTCGACTGCCTCACGGTATCGGCGCTGCAGGAGCGGGTACTGCACGACTCCGGTGTTTTCATGCAGTTGCTGCAATATCTCACCATCCCGGTCAGCGAAATGTTCCGCGACCCGAGCCACTTCCTGGCACTGCGCCAGGAGGTAGTTCCGCTGCTGCGCACCTGGCCGTCGATCAAAGTGTGGATCGCCGGCTGCAGTACAGGCGAAGAGGTCTATTCGATGGCCATCCTGCTGCGCGAAGAGGGCCTGCTGGAGCGCACCATCATTTACGCAACCGACATCAACCCGCATTCTTTGGACCGCGCCAAGCAAGGCATCTACTCGATGCAGAGCATGCGCGAGTACGAAGAAAACTACCGCCTGGCGGGAGGGCGCCGTGATTTTGCCGAGTACTACACGGCCGCTTACGGCAACGCCATCATGGACGGCAGCCTGCGCGAGAATGTGACCTTCGCGGACCATAGCCTGGCCACCGACAGTGTGTTTTCCGAAACCCAGCTGGTGTCGTGTCGCAACGTGCTGATCTACTTCAACAAGACCTTGCAGGACCGCGCCTTCGGGCTGTTTCACGAATCCTTGTGCCACCGCGGTTTTTTGGTATTGGGAAGCAAGGAGTCGGTAGACTTTTCGGCTTATAGCGAGTGTTTCGAGCCGTTGGTCAAGCCAGAACGGATCTACCGCAAATCATGAAGGGCGTAGAAGCGGTGGTGATCGGTGCCTCGGCAGGTGGCGTTGCTGCCCTGTTTACGGTGCTCGGTGGCTTGCCCGCCGATTTCGACATACCGGTGCTGTGCGTGCTGCACCTGCCAGACGACCGTCACAGCCAACTGGCCGAGGTGCTGCAGCGGCGCTTGCTGCGGCCGGTGCTCCAGGCGTGCGACAAGCAAGCGATTGCTCCGGGGCTGATCTATGTGGCCGGGCCGGGCTATCATTTGTCGGTGGAAGCCGACCTTACCCTGTCGCTGAGCCAGGAAGATCCAGTGCATTTTTCCCGTCCGGCGATCGACTTCCTTTTCACCTCGGCCGCTGACGTGTTTGGCCGTGGCTTGCTCGGTGTGTTGCTGACCGGGGCAAACCAGGACGGCGCTCAAGGGCTCGCGTACATCAAGAACAGCGGCGGCCGGACCATTGTCCAGGACCCTCGTGACGCACAGGTCGCGTTGATGCCGGAGGCCGCATTGGCCCTGCATACGCCCGACCTCATTCTTTCTCTGAGCGGTATCGCACAGTTGCTCGCTACCCTGGAAACCAGCGCATGCTAAGCCACACCACTGCCAAACTGCTGATCGTCGACGACCTGCCGGAGAATCTGCTGGCACTCGCCGCCCTCATCCATGGCGATGACCGCGAAGTGCATGAGGCGCAATCGGCGGACGCAGCGTTGACGCTGTTGCTCGAGCACGAATTCGCCCTGGCCATTCTCGATGTGCAGATGCCTGGCATGAACGGCTTCGAACTGGCCGAACTGATGCGCGGCACGGAAAAGACCCGCAACATCCCTATCGTGTTCGTTTCTGCGGCGGGGCGTGAAATGAACTACGCCTTCAAAGGTTACGAAAGCGGCGCCGTGGACTTCCTGCACAAGCCCCTGGACACCCAGGCAGTTAAAAGCAAGGTGTCGGTGTTCGTCGATTTGTATCGCCAGCGCAAGGTTCTCGATCGTCAGTTGCAGGCGATCGAGCGCAGCCGCCAGGAGCAGGCACTGCTGCTGGATCAGTTGCAAGTGGCGCGGGGCGAGCTTGAGCATGCAGTGCGCATGCGAGACGACTTCATGTCCATCGTCGCCCATGAAGTGCGTACCCCGCTCAACGGCCTGATACTGGAAACCCAGCTGCGCAAGATGCACCTGGCGCGTGGCAATCTCGCCGCCTTCAGCCCCGAGAAACTCAAGGCCATGGTCGAGCGTGACGAGCGCCAGATCAACAGCCTGATTCGCCTGATCGAGGACATGCTCGACGTTTCGCGAATTCGCACCGGCAAGCTGTCGCTGCGCCCGAAGGCGTTCGATCTCGGTCAATTGGTACGCGCCCTGGTGGAAAACTTCGAGGCGCAGGCGACGGCGCTGGGTACGCACATCGAATTGCAGGCCTGTGAGGCCCTGCAGGGTGAGTGGGATGAGTTTCGCATTGAGCAAGTGCTGGCCAATTTGTTGTCCAACGCGCTGCGTTATGGCAACCGTAAGCCCGTGCGGGTGAGGGTGTTCGAGCAAGCGGGTCTAGCTTGGGTGCAGGTCCAGGACCAAGGCATCGGCATCAGCGCGGTGAACCAGCAGCGGATCTTCCAGCAGTTCGAGCGTGTGGCCAGTCAACAGTCCAGCGCTGGGCTGGGGCTGGGGTTGTACATTTCCGAACAAATCGTCCATGCCCATGGGGGGCGCATTCAGGTGCAAAGTGAGGAGGGCAAAGGTGCCACCTTCACTCTGCAACTACCCCTGGCAGGTGAAATAGAGCAAAACGACCAGCTGCGGGCAACCTCTGCTTGAGCTTGGGGTCTGATGGCCAACTGTATGAATTCGAAGGCGTTACCATGAGTGAAGATGCACAAGATGTAGTCCTGATAGTCGAGGACGAACCGGCGATCCGCATGATGCTGAGCGATTACTTGGCAGGTGAGGGGTATCACGTGCTGGAGGCCGAAGATGGTGAACAGGCGTTCGCCATCCTGGCGAGCAAACCGCACCTTGATTTGATGGTGACCGACTTCCGCTTGCCAGGGGGGATCTCCGGGGTTGAGATCGCCGAGCCGGCGTTGAAGCTGCGCCCGGACCTCAAGGTGATATTCATCAGTGGCTACCCGGCCGAAATCCTGGAGTCCGGCAGCCCTATCGCGCGCAAGGCGCCAATTCTGGCCAAGCCGTTCAACCTCGATACCCTGCGAGCCCAGATCCAGGCCGAGTTGCGTTAAGCGCCTGGCCGGCTCACGAGGGCAACTGCGATAACGCCTGAACAGCTTAGCGCAGGGTCCTTTCGATGCCGCCCAGCAACAGGCTTTCCATCAACCCGAGGCCCTGTTGTTCCGGCAGTCTTTTGAGCATTGCAGGCAACTGGTTGAGCAGGTTTGCAACGACATGCGCCGTTGCCATGCGCGCGTCGCCCTGCAGGCTGGCCTGGGGCGCGATCATGCTCAGCAACCTTGCCTCGTAGCGCTCGCGCAATAAAGCCAGCTGCATCTGCTGCTGCTCGCTCAAGCAGCATATGTCGCGCTCGGCCAGGCGAAACTGCAATGGCCGTTCTGCGTGCAACTGCCAATGAGCGGCGATCAGGCAACTCAATGCAGACTCACCACGGGCCATGGCCCTTCGACCTTGCTCCAGGGTCGCCTGCAGTTCTTCGTACAGTTCCTCGATCAGGTCGTACAGCAGGTCCTGCTTGCTGGGGAAGTGGTGATACAGCGAGCCTGCGGTCAGGCCGATATGCGCTGCCAGCTCGCGCATGCTGACCTGGCCAAAGCCTTTTTCAGCGAACAGCGCCATGGCCCGGTCGCGACGTTCTTCGAAATCGACACAGCGCGTGGCAGTGACCGGGGGCATGGTGCGTGCTCCTCAGTAAGTGAAGAAACCACGGCCGCTCTTGCGCCCCAGCCATCCGGCCGCGACCATTTCCTTGAGCAGTGGAGCGGGGCGATATTTGCTGTCGTTGAAGCCTTCGTGAAAAGCCTCCATGATCGCCAGCAGCGTATCCAGGCCGATCAGGTCGGCCAGGGCCAGTGGCCCGATCGGCTGATTGCAGCCCAGGCGCATGCCGGTGTCGATGTCCTCGGCGCTGGCCAGGCCTTCCTGTCGGACGAAGATCGCTTCGTTGATCATTGGCACCAGAATGCGGTTGACTACAAAACCTGGGCGGTTGCCAGCGGTTATCGGGGTCTTGCCGAGCTTCTCGGTAACCAACAGGGCTTGGGCGTAGGTGCTGTCTGTGGTCTGCAGACCTCGAATGATCTCGACCAGGGCCATCATCGGCACCGGGTTGAAAAAGTGCACGCCAATGAAGCGTTGGGGGTGTTCGATGCTGGCGGCCAACTGGGTGACCGACAGCGACGAGGTGTTGGTGGCGATCAGGCAGTCGGACGCCACATTGGCGGCCACCTGCTGAAGGATGCGCTGCTTGAGCTGAAGGTTTTCGGTCGCAGCCTCGATCACCAGTTGCGCGGCACCCAGTTGTGAGTAGTCGGTGCTGGTGCGGATGCGCGCCTTTGCCGCCTCGGCGTGCTCGGCGCTGAGGGTGGCCTTGCTCACCTGACGCCCCAGGTTTTTGCTCAAGGTACTCATGCCGCGCTCCAGCGCGGCGTCGGAAACATCCACCAGCAGCACTTCGTAGCCAGCCACCGCACACACTTGTGCAATACCGTTGCCCATGGTGCCGGCGCCGATGACGGCAATGTGTTCAATCGTCATGCTCACCCCCTCAGACGCGCTCGAAGACCACGGCGATGCCTTGGCCACCGCCGATGCACATGGTGGCCAGTGCATAGCGACCTTGAATGCGTTGTAGCTCGTGGATGGCCTTGGTCGCGATGATCGCGCCAGTGGCACCGACTGGGTGGCCAAGGGAAATACCTGAGCCGTTGGGGTTGACCTTCTCCGGATCGAAGCCAAGCTCGCGGGCGACGGCGCAGGCTTGGGCGGCGAACGCTTCGTTGGACTCGATCACGTCCAGGTCACCGACGCTCAAGCCGGCTTTCTCCAGCACCTTGCGCGTCGCTGGGATCGGGCCCAGGCCCATCAGCTCTGGCTCGACGCCGGCGTGGGCATAGGCCACCAGCCGCGCCAGGGGTTTAAGGCCCAGGCGGCGCACGGCGTCGCCAGTGGCAAGCACCAGGCCAGCGGCGCCATCGTTGATGCCGCTGGCGTTGCCGGCGGTGACAGTGCCGTCTTTCTTGAACACGGTCTTCATACCGGCCAGCTGCTCAGCGGTGACCTCGGCTCGTACGTGCTCATCGACAGCGAAATGTACAGTGCCTTTACGGGTTTTCAGCTCCAGCGGCACGATCTGGCTGTCGAAGCGGCCTTCTGCCTGGGCGCGGGCGGCGCGGCGCTGGCTGGTCAAGGCCAGCTCGTCCTGCATCTGGCGAGTGATGCCGTGCTGGGCTGCGACGTTTTCTGCGGTGATGCCCATGTGGAAATGCTCGAACGGATCCTGCAGCACGCCAACGGTGTAGTCGATGCCTTGCAGGTCGCCCATGCGTGCCCCCCAACGCGCTTGCGGCAGCAGGTATGGGCCACGGCTCATGGATTCGGCACCGGCGGCCAGCGCTACGTCGGCATCCCCAAGCAGCAGGCACTGCGCCGCCGAAACGATGGCTTGCAACCCGGAACCACAGAGGCGGTTGACATTGAATGCCGGCGTTTCCTTGGGTATACCGGCGTTCATCGCCGCCACCCGCGACAGATAGGCGTCGCGAGGTTCCGTGGGAATGACATTGGCCATTACCACATGGCCGATCTGCTCGGCGGCCACGCCCGAACGCTCAATGGCGGCGCGGGTTACGGCGGTGGCCAGCTCGGCCAACGGCAGGTCCTTGAGGCTACCACCGAAACCGCCGATGGCGGTTCGCACGGCACTGACGACGTAGATTTCTGCGCTACTCATAGAAGCTCCGATTGCGAAGGCATGGCGGGGGTGGGCCAGGCTCTGCGAGAATGGCCGGCGGCCCCCGAGGTGGGTCCGAGTCTAGGCAAAGGCTGCGTCGCGGCCTATGCCGGATCTGTTCAGTCAACCTGGCATTTTTTGCCACTCAGCATAGACAGGGAATTGCGCGATGCGCGATAGCGATACGGTCGCGGTGTATTTTCTCAATGCCATGCTGCACGCCTTGCGCGACCAACCTGAACTGCTCCAGGCCCGCCTGCGGGATGTGGGCATCGACCCTGCCGTGCTTGGCCAGCCGCAAGGGCGGGTGCCGGCCAAGGCTTTCGCCCGCCTGTGGTTGGAAATGATCGAGCTGCTGGGCGACGAGTTCTTTCGCTTAGATAGCCACGGCATGCCGCTGGGCAGCTTTGCCCTGATCTGCCGTGGTTTGATTCATGAGCCGAACCTGGAAAAGGCCTTGCGCCAGTGCATGAGCGGCTTTGCCCTGTTCCTTCGCGACCTGCGTGGCAGCCTGACGCTGCGCGCAGGGCGCGCGGTGATCAGCGTGCAGTCGCAGATCACCGACCCGCTGACCCGGGTGTACGCCGAGGAAACCTATCTGGTGCTGGTGATCGGGCTGTTGTGCTGGCTGGCCGGGCGGCGCATCAGCATCGACCGCACCGAGCTGGCAGTGGCGCGCCCGCCCCAGGACGATGACGCGCTGCTGTGGGGGCCGGACCTGCGCCTGGGGAGTGGGCGTACCGAGGTCGAGTTCGACAGTGCATGGCTGCGCTTACCCGTGATACAAGACCTGCCAGCATTGAAGACCTTCTTGCGCAGTGCGCCACAAGGCCTGGTCATTCGTTTTCGCAATAACAGCGGCCTGGTAGCCAAGGTCTACCGGCACTTGCGCGCCCGGCACTACGGGCAATGGCCGACATTGGCAGTCATGGCCGAGCAGCAAGGGGTCAGTGCCAGCACCTTTCGCCGCCAGCTCGAGCGAGAAGGGCGCTCTTATCAGCAGATAAAGGATGAAGTGCGCCGCGCAATGGCTTTCGAGCGCCTGCGCGACGGTACGCTGAGCATCGCTGAAATTGCCGAGCAGGCAGGTTTTCAGGAGCCCAGCGCGTTCCACCGAGCGTTCAAGAAGTGGACCGGGTACAGTCCCGGCAGTTACCGGACCCGTTTGTCAGGGGCTGCTCAGCTTAGTCCTGCAGGTCTGCTGCCAACATCTTGACCCGCTTCAAGTCGCCGCCAGCTACCTTCGCTACCCGAGTACCATAGTCGGCATCGGCTTTGTACAGGAATGACAGGATGATGTGCTTGCTCTGGTCATCGGCAGCCATCAGCGATTGGCCAAAGCTGTTGACCAGGTCGCGTTGCTCGCTTTTCGAATAGGCGCGGTAAAGCTCACCGGCCTGCTTGAAGTTCTGCTCGCGGCTGATCCCTTGTTGCTGAGTGCTGCCGCTCAAGGCCAGTTGGCTGTGGCGCGCCGAGTCGCTTGAGCTGCGCGGCTGTAGGCGGCTGGGCTGGTAGTTGACCATGTCGCGGGTCCGATTGGGGTTCAGCGCACCGTCCTGATTGCCATTGTTGACCCGCACCCGTGGCTGGTTGATCGGCAGGCTACCGGCGTTGGCACCTACACGGTACATCTGGGTGTCGGCATAGGCGAAAAGCCGGCCCTGCAACAACCGGTCTTCGGAGGGCTCGATGCCCTTGATCAGGTTCGAAGGTGCCAGTGCGACCTGCTCGGTTTCCTGGAAAAAGTTGCCGACATTACGGTTGAGTACCATCTGCCCAACCCGACGCTCGGGCACGTCAGGCCAGATTTTGGTGGCATCCAGCGGGTCGAAATCGAAATCGGCCAGCTGCTCGGGGCGCAGTGTCTGGATGTACAAGTCCCACTTGGGGTAGTCGCCAGTGGCAATGGCGCCAACCAAGTCTTCGGTCATGTGACTGAAGTTCTTGCCTTGGATCTGTTCAACAGCCTTGGGGTCGAGGTTTTCCCGGCCTTGCAGGCTCTTCCAGCGAAACTTCACGTAGGTGGGCTGGCCCTGGGCGTTGACGAACTTGTAGGCATGGACGCTGTTGCCATCCATGTACCGGTAGCTTTTCGGTGTGCCTTCGTTGGAGTACAGCAAAGTCAGGGTGCGAGTGGCCTCTGGCATGTGCGAGAACAGGTCGAAGCGCCGGGCATCGTTGCCCAGGTTGTTGCGCGGGTCTGGCTTGAAGGCATGGACCATGTCCGGGAATTTGATGGCGTCGCGGATAAAGAACGTTGGAAAGTTGTTGCCAACCAGGTCCCAGTTGCCCGCCGAAGTGTAGAAGCGGGTGGCAAAACCGCGCGGGTCGCGCAGGGTTTCCGGCGAGTGCAGGCCATGTACTACCGATGAAAAGCGCACGAACACTGGCGTTTTTTCACCTGGGGTAAATAACGGCGCTGTGGTCAGTGCAGACAGGTCTTCGGTGGCGGTGAACTCGCCATGGGCCCCCGTGCCACGCGCATGCACCACACGCTCGGGTATCCGTTCGCGGTCGAATCGTTGCAGCTTCTGGATAAGTTGCACATCCTGCAGCAAGGTTGGGCCAGCGGCACCTGCGGTCAGGGAATGCTGATTCTCACCCACTACCGCGCCATTATCGCGGGTCAAGGGCAGGGCCAGCAGTGCTGGGCTTGCAAGCACACTGGCGCACAGCAGCGTCAGCGCAGGGTAGCGGGAGGGGTTCATGAACATGGAAATGGCACTCGCTTGATCGAAGGAGTGCCAATGCTAGTGATGCCACTAGCCCCTCACCGTAAGGGTGTACGGTTCGTGCTGTATGATATTTCACTGCGCTGGCCGAGCGGCAGCACCTGGGGCAACCCTAATCGGTCAATACCCTTCGTCGTTCAAGGCCAGGCTCTGGCGAAGCTGTGCGATCAATGACAGGCGCAGCGTTTCTGGCGCCTTCACCTTGATCGAGCTGGCCTGGGAGAGCAGCCAGCCCATCAGCGCTCGGCTGTCTTGGACCGTGGCCGCGAGCATTGCTCCGCCTTCATCTTGGTGGTCAAGATGCATGTCAGCGGACAGCGGCTGGCCTTCCAGTCGACGGGCCAGGCCATCATCGACCCAGGCATGCAGCTCGATCTGCTGGGATGGGCAAAGCGCGTCCGGCTGTAGCTGCTCTGCGCCGTTCAAGCTAAGGCCGGGCTGCCAGTACCAGCCGTAAGGCATGCCTTTGCTATTGCAGTGCAGCGGGAACAGCATTGCCAGTTCGTTGAGGTCGCGCTCCACGGTACGCTTGCTGGTCTTGTGCCCAGCCCGTGCCAGCGCGGCCTGCAACTGCGTTGAGCTCATTCCGGGATGGCGGTCGGGGAGCAGTTTGAGCAGTTGCCATTGTCTGGCGATGGTGTGGCGGGTTGGATGGCTGGGCACAGAGCTTCGTCCTTGAACGCCAGCTACGACGGGTAACTGGATGATGGCAATTGGCTACTTCGCCAGCATACTCTTTTGACCAAGTGGATCCAAGTTCAGCCGGATTGGCGGTGTGCAGTGTTGCGGATGGCTCAAGGATTCGTTTCTATCAGGCTGTGCTGCAGCGCCTCGATGAACAGCACTTCGGCGCGGCTTAACCTTTGGTCTTTGTTCCACAACAAGTGGATATCGACATCGGCGATGCCCTCCACCGGTGGTAGTTTCCACAGCAAACCAGCCGCTACATCCGCTGCCACCACATGCTCGGGCAGGCAACCAATGCCGAACCCGGCAATCACCAGCCGCCGCACTTCTTCAAGGCTTGGCGAAGACGCCACGATCCGCCCGGAAAAGCCCTGCTGATCGCGGAAGATGGCGAGCGGCGACAGCATCCCGCCGATCTGGTCGCTGGTGAAACTAACGAAATTCTCCCGCTGCAGGTTGCCCTCAGGCTGGCCGAACAACGCGTGATGCTTGCCGCAGAAAAACGCATAACGCTGGCGCAGGAATAGCCGCTGCTCCAGCCGTGGCTGCGGTCGGCGATAAAGGCTCAGCCCGGCGGTGGCAGTCTTCTCCTGTAGGGCGGCGACGATGTCGGAGCTGCGCATCACATCGATTTCCAGATCGACCCTGGGGTGCTGCCGGTGGAAATCCGCAAGCATGTCATCGAAGCGCGCGCTGACGATGCGGCTGATCATCAGCAAGCGCACCCTGCCCACCAGTTCATCGGCCGGCTGCTCCAGCAGGCCGCCGATTTGTGACATCTGGCCGTAGACCTCGCCGGCCAGTTGAAAAAGCTGTTCGCCCACTTCGGTCAACACAAAGCGTGGGCCTCGGCGAGCGATAAGCTGGCGCCCAAGCTGCTCTTCAAGGCGTTTGAGCGCCTGGCTGACGGCAGGTTGGGTCAGGTGCAGGCGCGCGGCGGCGCGGCTGATGGACAGCTCTTGGCCGATGACGCGAAAGGTGCGCAGCAGGTTCCAATCGAGGCGGTCGTTGAGTAGACGGTCGGGCATGGCAGACTCGATGATAAGCGGGGCTAATAATTCGAATAATAAATAGAAAATTGACTAATCATAGCCTCAGGATGATAAATCATCGTCATTCAGGCCTGTGGCCTTGGTGTTGGATGCTTCGCGAGTAAGCCCCAAGCCCGCCGTAGCGCAAGCGAGCTCACCCCGAAAGCATGCAACACCGGCCGCAAGCCCAAGCGCCGCCAGAGCGTCACCGTGACCCCGTCAACTCCTGCCAAAAAAACAAGCAAAGGAGCCTCCCATGAAGCCCGCCGCTTCGCCCCAGCCGCGCCGCGCTGCCGCCGCCGCATTCATCGGTACCATGATCGAGTGGTACGACTTTTACATTTACGCCACCGCTGCCGCCCTGGTGTTCGGTGCCTTGTTTTTCCCCTCCGATAACAGCCTGTTCAGCACCATGGCCGCGTTCGGCACCTTCGCCGTGGGCTTCTTTGCCCGGCCACTGGGCGGCATCGTGTTCGGCCACATGGGCGACCGCATTGGCCGCAAGAAGTCGCTGGTTATCACCCTGTTGATGATGGGCATCGTCACCGTGTGCATCGGCCTGTTGCCGACCTATGCGCAGATCGGCGCTGCCGCTCCGGTGCTGCTGATCATCCTGCGCGTGGTCCAAGGGATCGCCGTGGGCGGCGAGTGGGGCGGGGCGGTGTTGATGGCTGGCGAACATGCGCCCACGGGCCGGCGTAATTTCTTCGCCTCGTTCGCCCAGCTGGGCAGCCCGGCAGGCCTGATCTTGTCGCTGCTGGCATTTGGTGCGGTGACTCGCCTGCCAGAAGCAGAATTGATGAGTTGGGGCTGGCGTGTGCCGTTTCTGGCCAGCGCTCTGTTGCTGCTGGTGGGCCTGGCGATTCGCCTAGGGGTCAACGAGTCGCCAGAATTCATCGCCAGCCGCGAGCAGGCGGCCCGAGCCAAACTCGCCGAGCAGGCGCCAGTACTGGAGGTGCTGCGCACCGCCTGGCGCCCACTGCTGCTTTGCATGGGTGCCAATACCTTGGGTATCGCTGGGGTCTATTTCACCAACACCTTCATGATCAGCTACACGACCCAGCAACTGCACCTTGAGCGCTCGCTGATCCTCGAATGCCTGTTCTTCGTGGCCGTCATCCAGTTCTGTGTGCAGCCGCTGGCCGCCTGGCTGTCGGAAAAGCTTGGTGCCACCCGCTTCCTGGCCTTGGTCGCAGGATTGGCAATGGCCTCGCCGTACCCGATGTTCGTGCTGGTCAGCACCGGCCAAGGCCCGCTGATCGTGCTCGGCATCGCCTTGGCTGCAGCGTGCATGGCGTCGTTCTACGCGGTGATCGCCGGCTATGTCAGCGGCATGTTCGAAACCCGGGTGCGCTATACCGCGATTTCATTGGCCTACCAGGTGTGCGGTGCCCTTGCCGGTGGCCTGACCCCGCTGATCGGTACCTGGTTGGCCCACAGTTTCACTGGCCAATGGTGGCCGATGGCCGTGTTCTACACGCTGATCGCCACCCTTTCGCTGGTCTGCGTGCTCGCCCTGGCGCGTCAGTACGCCCGTAGCCAGCGCCTGGGGCTGGTCTGATCGATCCACCTGATTCTGGAGTACCCGCACATGTTGAAAAGCAATGGCAAACGCCTGTGGGCTAGCCTGATGGCCATGGCCGAAATCGGCGCCACGGCCCGTGGCGGCAGCTGCCGCCTGGCCCTGAGCGACGAAGACAAAGCCGGTCGCGAACTGTTCAGCCACTGGTGCCGCGAGGCGGGCCTGACGCTGTCGGTGGATGCCATCGGCAACCTGTTCGCGCGCCGCGCCGGTAGCGACTCGGGCGCCGCGCCGGTGATGATGGGCAGCCACCTCGACACCCAACCCGAAGGCGGCCGTTTCGATGGTGTCTATGGGGTGCTGGCTGGCCTTGAGGTGGTGCGCCGCCTCAACGACCTAAAAATCCACACCCGCAAGCCGCTGGAAATCGCAGTGTGGACCAACGAAGAGGGCGCCCGCTTCACCCCGGCCATGTTCGGCTCGGCGGTGTTCACCGGCACCCTGGCCCTGGAGCAGGCGCTGGCCATACGTGATGCCGATGGTATCAGCGTCGCCGACGAGTTGCAGCGCACCGGCTATGCCGGTCAGCGCCCGCTGGGCGGCCAGGTCGATGCCTACTTCGAGGCACATATCGAACAAGGCCCGATCCTTGAAGACAATGCCAAGGCCATCGGTGTGGTCAGCGGTGGGCAGGCCATCCGCTGGCTGGACGTCACAGTCCAAGGCATGGCCGCTCACGCCGGTACCACACCGATGCCGCTGCGAAAGGACGCTCTCTACGGTGCTGCGCAGATGATCCAAGCGGTCGAGCGGTTGGCGGCTGATCATGCGCCGCACGGCCTGACCACCGTGGGTGAACTGGCGATCGCCAAGTCCTCGCGCAATACCATCCCCGGTGTGCTGCGCTTTACCGTCGACCTGCGCCACCACCGCGACGACGCCCTCGAGGCCATGGAGCGCGACCTGGCCTTGAAGCTACAGGCCATCGCCAGCCAGCGCGGCTTGCAGGTTCGTATCGAGCGCCACTGGGCCAGCCCGGCCACCCCGTTCGACCCTGACTGCGTGGCCGCCGTGCAGCAGGCGGTGGACGGCCTGGGCTACGCGCAACAGTCCATCGTCAGCGGTGCGGGCCACGACGCCATCCTGCTGGCCCGCTATTGCCCGACGGCGATGGTGTTCATCCCCTGCGTCGGCGGCTTGAGCCACAACGAAGCCGAAGACGTCTTGCCCGAGCATGCCCGCCAGGGTGTCGACGTGCTGCTCAATGCCGTGCTGGCGCGCGCCGGCCAGGTCGCACAAGGAGAAGCCTGATGCGTTGCTACTTTCACCCCGAACAGCTGTTGCACCATCCGCGCAGTTACTACTCGCGCGGCGCCATGCGTACCCCACAGGAAGTCCCCGACCGTGCCCGGCATCTGCTCCACGCCGTCAAGGACCTGGATTTTGACATCCGCCAGCCCGAAGACGCAGGCCTAAAGCCGCTGAAGGCAGTGCATGGCCAGGCCTACCTGGCGTTTCTCGAACAGGCCCATGCGCGCTGGAAGGAAGTGCCCGAGGACTGGGGCGAAGAGGTGATGTCCAACATCTTCGTGCGCGAGCCCAACGCCCTGCGCGGCATCCTCGCCCAGGCTGGGCGCTATCTGGCTGATGGCAGCTGCCCGATAGGGGAAAATACCTGGCGTTCGGCCTACTGGTCAGCGCAGAGCGCAGTGGCTGCCGCCAAGGCCATTCTCGATGGTGAGCCGGCGGCCTATGCTTTGTGCCGGCCACCAGGGCACCATGCGCGGTTCGATGCGGCGGGTGGATTCTGCTACATCAACAATGCTGCCGTGGCGGCCCAGGCCCTGCGCAGCCGCTACAGCCGTGTAGCGATACTCGATACCGACATGCACCACGGGCAGGGGATTCAAGAGATCTTCTACGAACGCGACGATGTACTGTACGTGTCGACCCATGGTGACCCGACCAACTTCTACCCTGCAGTTGCCGGGTTCGAGGGCGAGCGCGGCAGGGGGGCGGGGACGGGATACAACCTCAACCTGCCGATGGCGCACGGGGCTAGCGAGGCAGACTTCATGGGGCAGTTGCAGATTGCGCTGGATGCGGTGAAGGATTTTGGCGCCCAGGTGCTGGTGTTGTCACTTGGGTTCGATATCTATGAGCTGGATCCGCAGAGCAAGGTGGCGGTGACGACGCAGGGGTTTGCGGCGTTGGGTGAGCGGATTCGGGCGTTGGGTTTGCCATGTGTGATTGTGCAGGAGGGGGGGTATCACCTGGAGAGTTTGGAGGCGAATGCGCGGGCGTTCTTTGCGCAAAAGGCTGACTGGCGATAATCGGCAACCTAACAGCTCTGAAACATTTGCTGATTACTGGGCGGCAGTGCCGCCCTTTTTGCTGGTTTCGGCTGAACAGCTCAACTGGCTGTGGGCACCATTTGGCAAAGGCTGCTACCTTGCCCCACCGCGCCTCACATGCTTGACCAGCACTTTCTCCAAAAGCTCCCACATCGCCGGATCCGTACTGAACGCCACATTGAACCGCATCCACCCGGTGGCCTGGGCATCGACCATGAACAACTGCCCGGGCCCGAGCATGATGCCTTTCTCCAAGGCATCGTCCAGCAAAGCAGCACTGTCCAAAATGGCCGGGTGCCGGGTCCAGATGTACATGCCTTCATCCGATTCGGTGAACAGCTCGAAGCCCAACCGATGTAAATGCCGGCCAACGGCCTGATGCGCGTCGGCCAGCCGCTGGCGCAGACGCTTGAGGTGCTTGCGCCAACGCCCGTCGATGATCGCGGCATACACCACGCGCTCCATCACCTGCGACGTGGTCAGCCCCGAGCGCATCTTCAGGTGCAGCAAGTTTTGTGACAACTGCGGGTTGGCCAGCAAATAGCCGACCCGGACATTGGGCGAAATACTCTTTGAGTAGCTGCCCACGTACACCACCTGCTGCAGATGGTCGAGGCTGGCCAGGCAGGGTTGCGGCTCGGCGACCATGTCGGCATACAGGTTGTTTTCCACCAGGCGGAAGCCGTGTTGGCTGGCCAACTGCAGCAAGCGGTGCAGCTGTGGCAGCGGGGTGCGTGAGCAGGTCGGGCTATGCAGGTGCGGCTGAGTGAAGAACGCGGTAGGGCGGTGGTGGGTCAGCAGCTGTTCCAGCTGATTGAGGTCATAGCCGTTCGGGGTGCGTGGCACGCCGACCAGGGTTGCCCCTTGGGTACGCAAGATGCTCATCAGATTGGGGTAGCCTGGGTCGTCCACCAGCACCACGTCACCCGGCCTTACCAAGGTGCGCACGGCCAGGTCCAGTGCCTGGCTGGCACCGTGGGTCAACATCAGCTGCGCCGGGTTGCAGACGATCGACAGCTCCTGCTGCAGGTTCTGCGCCGTCAGCGCCCGTAGCTCTGGAAGGCCCATCGGGTCGCCGTAGCCTGAAAGTTCCAGCGGGCTGCCGGCCACCTGACGCAGGCCGCGGCGCAAACCTTCCTCGTACATCCATTCATTGGGCAGCCATCCACAACCAGGTTTGAATGGCAGCTGGCGGGTTTCGAAGATCTGCTGCAGGTACCATTCGGAGTTGAACGATGGTCGAGTGGCGTCGGCCTCAGCGCTGTGAGTGTCCAGCAGTTCCGCTGCGGCCCGATTGACAAAGAACCCGGCATTGCCCTTGCTCACCAGCAGACCTTGAGCCACCAGCCGGTCGTACGCCTCCACCACGGTAAAGGTACTCACCGAGTAGCTCGCAGCGAACGCCCGGATAGATGGCACCTTGGCGCCGGGCTTGAGGGTCTGGTTATCGATCAGCTCGCGCAGGCCGTCGATGATCTGATTGACCAACGGCGTGGAAGAGTCTGGATGTAGTTCGAACATTAGGGGCCTTCAGGGTGCGGAACGCCAGGCGCCAATGGGGTGTATTGCATTGGCGGCCTGTACAGTGCAGTGCGAGATTCATGCCACTGTGCATGGCTCTCTACGCCGGACATTTTTACATTAGGTTGCAGATAGCGCCACACAAAGCATGTTCAGTTCGCCTCAGGTGCCACCTGGGGCGCGTCAGCAGGCCGCCATGGAAGGCCTGCGTGTGTCTATGCACACCATCCTGCCCGCATTAGCACTGATGTACAGGTGAAACCGAGAGCCATCGGGGTTTCACAGTTTTCCTTGGATAAAAAGAAGCACGGGGTACACAACTGATGGACGCAACATCCACAACCACCTCCGCGAAAGGGGAGCACGAGAGCAAGCTCAGTGCCTCGCTCAAGTCGCGCCACCTGACGATGATGTCGATCGCTGGGGTGATCGGCGGCGCCTTGTTCGTCGGCTCCGGCAGCGTGATCCACAGCGCCGGTCCAGCGGCCGTACTGGCCTACCTGGCCGGGGGCATCCTGGTGGTGCTGATCATGCGCATGCTCGGCGAAATGGCGACATCCTCGCCCGACACCGGCTCGTTCTCGACCTATGCTGACCGTGCCATCGGCCGTTGGGCCGGCTTCACCATCGGCTGGCTGTACTGGTGGTACTGGGTCATCCTGATGGCCTGGGAAGCGTACGTGGCGGGCAAGATCCTCCATGGCTTCTTCCCCGACGTCAGCGTCAACGTGTTCGTGCTGGCCACCACGCTGCTGCTGATCACTGTCAACTTCTTCAACGTCAAGCACTACGGTGAGTTCGAATTCTGGTTCGCGCTGATCAAGGTCGTGGCGATCGTCTGCTTCCTGGTGGTTTGTACCGCCGCAGTGATGAACATCTGGCAGTTCGGTGAGGTGCGGGGCATCACCCACCTGACCGCCGAGGGTTTCATGCCCAATGGCATCACCACCGTGATCGGTGCGTTGCTTGGGGTGATGTTCGCCTTCCTGGGTGCCGAGATCGTCACCATCGCCGCATCCGAAGCCAAGGACCCTGCTACCCAGATCGTCAAAGCCACCAACTCGGTGGTATGGCGAGTGTGCCTGTTCTACGTGGGCTCGATCTTCCTGATCGTCTGCCTGGTGCCATGGAACGACCCGCAACTGGGGGTTTCCGGCTACGGCGCGTACCGCCGCACCCTGGAGCTGTTGGGTGTGCCGCACGCTGAACTGCTGATGAACTTCGTGGTGCTGACGTCGGTGAGCAGTTGCCTGATCTCGGGCCATTACACTGCTTCGCGCATGCTGTTCTCCCTGGCCCAGCGCGGTGATGCGCCATCGTTCTTCAAGATCACCCGCGCCGGTACCGGTGTGCCGGTATACGCCATCATCGGCTCCTGCATGGTGGCGGTGGTCTGCGCGCTGATCAACTTCAGTGAGACCCTGCGCCCCAAAGACGTGCTGGAAACCCTGATGAACACCACCGGTATGATTGCCCTGTTGGTGTACCTGGTCATCGCCTTCTCGCAACTGCGCATGCGCCGCAAGCTGATCGCCGAAGGCAAGGAAGTGCGCCTTAAGATGTGGCTGTTCCCATGGCTGACTTATCTGGTGATCGCTTTCATCATCGCTGCCCTGGTGACCATGGCTTTCATGCCTGACTACCAGATTCTGGTGATCTCTACCGGCATCGCCGCTGCCCTGGTGGTAGCGATGGGCGTGGTCCACCAGATCCGCTCTGGCAAGCAGCAGCACTAAGCCTTACTCGCTGTTGGAAGCGGCCGGCTCCCTCGTGGACCCGGCCGTTTCGCGTTGCTGGGCCTGGTGTTTTTCTGCCGGCATGTGAAAGCGCTGGTTCATCCAGGGTGAGCCGAGCAGTGCGGCGGCGGCAATCAATGCCACGATGGCCAGAGCCAGAAAGATTTTCATCGGCATGCGCATACAGGGAATGACTACAAGCATAGGCGCACAGTTCAGGCCCATTGGCTTGGCTACATGGCGTATGCTCACAGCATCGCCCTCAGAAGGAGCCGCCCATGGCCTGGTCCGCCACCCAGTACTCGCTGTTCGAAGATGAACGTACGCGCGCTGTGCGCGACCTGCTGGCCGCCGTGCCGCCAAGGCCGGTGCGCCATGCCACCGATCTGGGCTGCGGGCCGGGCAATTCCACCGAAGTGCTGTTGCAGCATTGTCCAGATGCGCTGGTGGTCGCGCTGGACAGCGACCCCGACATGATCGAGAAGGCACGCCAGCGCAAGCGCTTGCTGATTCCGCGGGTGCGCTGCGAGATCGCCGACATCGCTGGCTGGGCCGCCCCAGAGCCTCAGGACCTCATTCTGGCCAATGCCTCGCTGCAATGGGTGCCCGACCACGGCTCGCTGTACCCGCACCTGGTGCGCCAGCTGAACGAAGGCGGCAGCCTGGCCGTGCAAACCCCGGACAACCTTGATGAACCGGCACATCGGCAACTGCGCGAGATCGCCGGGCGTGGCCCCTGGGCGGGCAAGTTCAGCGAATTCAGCCTTCCACCGCGGCACAATGCTGCTTTTTACTACGACCTGCTCAGCCCACTGTGCACACGGGTCGACGTGTGGCGCACCACCTATCATCATCCGCTGCAGGGTGGCGCCGAGGCAGTGGTGGAGTGGTTCAAGGGCTCGGCGTTGCGGCCGTACTTGAGCAAACTCGAGGCTGACGAGCAGGTGGATTTTCTGCAGATGTACCTGCAGGCCATGCAGCGTGACTATCCGCCATCGACCGACGGCAAGGTATTGCTCCCATTCCCACGCTTATTCGTCGTGGCGACCCGTTAAGGTCGGCATACACCACCTGCGCTCAGTCTTGGCTCGGCGATTAAAGTAAATTAGAATCACTACCATTTACTTCACTTGCCGAGCTTCATCATGGTCGACGCCGCGCCGCCTTCCCAGCACAGCCTGCCTGATCTTTACCGTGAACATCGCAGTTGGCTGGAGGCCTGGCTGCGCCGGCGTATGGGCAACGCCTGGGATGCCGCAGACCTCAGCCAGGACACCTTCCTGCGCTTGCTCGCTAGCGCTCAGCCCCTGGCCGAGCTTCGCGAACCCCGTGCCTATCTTCTTACCGTAGGCAAACGACTGCTCAGCAACTTTCACACAAGGCGCAACCTCGAGAAGGCCTACCTCGAGGCACTGGCACATTTGCCAGAGCAGAGTCTGCCGTCGCCCGAGCAGCGCTGGATACTGCTCGAAACCCTGCAAGCGTTGGATGAACTGCTCGATGGCCTCAAACCAGCAGTGCGCAGGGCTTTTCTCTGGAGTCAGCTAGAAGGCCTGGGCTACTGCGAAATCGCCGAGCGTCTGGGTGTTTCTGAGCGCACGGTCAAACGTTACATGGCGCAGGCCTACGAGCACTGCCTATTGGCTCAGCTGTGATGCACACGCATTCGAACCAGACGCGCGAGGCCCTACGCGCAGCTGCCTGCTGGCTGGCATTGCTCGAATCCGGTCGGGCTAGCCCGAGCGACCTCAAGCGCCTGGCGCAATGGCGAGGCAGCAACAGCGAACATGAACAGGCCTGGCAAAAAGCGCAGCAGTTGCGCCAGCGCTTTTCGCAATTGCCCCCCGAGTTGGCCATGGCTACCCTAGACCGCCCCCAGGCCAGTCGCCGCGCCTTGCTCAAGCAGGCATTGGGCCTAGCCGCCCTGGCGCCCGCGGCCTGGTTGCTGAGCCGGCAATTGCCGTTAGAGGCATGGACCGCCGATGTGCACACGGCGGTCGGCGAGCGCAGACGGCTGGTTCTAAGTGACGGTACGGTGTTGCAACTGAACACCGATAGTGCGGTCGATCTGAACCTTGAAGGTGCGAGCGTGAAACTGCTGCGTGGCGAGGTAGCTTTGGCAGTGCCCCAGGGGCGCAACCAAGTACTGCAGCAGCCTTATGGGCAAGTAGTTATCAGTGGCGCTGACGTTTGCCTGCACCTGTTCGAACAGGCATGCCGAGTCTCGGTAGTCAAAGGCCAGGCCACGGTGTACCCGTTAAGTGGCGGTGCCGTGGTGCTGCAAGCGGGCCAGCAAACCGATGTGCGGGCCGACGGCCCTGGCCGTGTTGCGGCCCTAGACGATTTGCTGCTGGGCTGGCGCGAGGGCGTGCTGCGCTTGAACGATCGGCCATTGGGCGACCTGCTCAACGAGCTGCGCCGGTATCGCCCAGGTGTGCTGCGTTGGGATCCTGAGTTGGAACGGTTGCGGGTAACAGGCACTTTCCGCCTGGATGATACCGACCGTGTGTTGGCCCTGTTGGCCGCAAGCCTTCCACTGCATGTGCAGACCCACACCCGTTACTGGGTAAGCCTGACGGCGCCAGAAATTCGTGGCTAAGGCTGTCCCCTTTATTCTTCTCACCGGTCATTACCGGTAGAAGAACACTAGGGAGCCTTCTCGATGCCTGCTGTAATGCCACTTTCCACGCGCCACTTGCTGCGTGCCGGGTTCGCCATGAGCCTGTTGTTCAGCACACCACTATGGGCCGCAGACCGAGCGCTGCGCACCTACGAAGTACCTGCTGGCAGCCTGGGCACTGCGCTTACACGCTTCGCCGACCAGGCTGGGGTGAGCCTGTCGCTTGACCCGGCTTTGGTCAGTGGCCAGCAAAGCCTAGGTTTGTCTGGCCGTTACACCCTGGACGAAGGCTTCCTGCAATTGCTGCGCGGCACGGGCCTGCTGTTGCAGCCGGTAGGCGAGAGGGCGTTCACCCTGGTGCCGGCCCCCAAGGACGCGAGTGTGCTGGAGATTGCACCAACCAACATCAGCGGCGGCCAGCTCCAGCTCAACGACGGCCAGCCTTATGCGGGCGGGCAAGTGGCGCGCAAGGGCTCGCAGGGCCTGCTCGGTGCGCGCGACTTCATGGACACACCCTTCAGTATGACCACCTACACCCATGAGTTGGTGAAGAACCAACAGGCTCGCACCTTGAGCGATGTAGTGGCCAGCGACCCCTCGGTGCGTGCTACCAACCCGGCAGGCGGGCGCTTCGAGCAGTTCACCATCCGTGGCTTGAGCCTGTTCAATAGCGATGTGTCCTACAATGGCCTCTACGGCATCCTGCCGACCTATTCGATCGACATGGAGATGGCCGACCGCGTTGACATTCTCAAAGGCCCAAGCCAGCTGATCAATGGCATTTCGCCGCGGGGCAGCGTGGGTGGCGCCATTAACGTGGTCCCCAAGCGCGCTGGCGACACGCCGATCACCGAGTTCACCGGTAGCTACGCTTCCAATAGCCAAGTTGGCGGTGCAGTGGATGTTGGCCGCCGATTCGGTGAGGGTGAGCAGTTCGGCCTGCGCTTCAATGGGGTGAAGCAGGGCGGCGATACCGAGTGGGGCCAGCAGCGCGTGGACCGCGAAATGGCCGTGCTTGGACTGGACTTCAGGGGCGAGCGCCTGCGGCTGTCGGCAGACCTGGGCCACACTGAGCGTGACACCGACGCCCCCCAGGAGCGTGTTTTGGTCGGGGCCAATGCCAGGGTGCCCAGTGCCAGCGATGTACGCCACAACTATGCGCAGCGCTGGAGCCAGGCGCACACCAACGACACCTTCGGCACATTCAATGCCGAGTACGATATCAGCGACTCACTGATGGCCTACGGTGCAGTCGGCGCTCGCGAGAGCCACCACGATTTCCTGCGCCATAACGTGTCGATCATCAACAACGCCGGTGACTTCAGCGTGCAGCCCCGCGACTTCACCCGTGACGAGTCGGTGCGCACCGCCATGGCCGGGGTGCGCAACTGGTTTCAAACAGGCCCCGTCAGCCATGAAGTCAATCTGGCCGCCAGCTACTTCTACATGGACTTCACCAACGGCGGCGCACGCTATGCCACGGCCCCGAGCAACCTGTACAACCCCGTCGCTACCCCAACACCGGTCACCCCAACCCGCAGCGACGCTGAGGCTTACACCGAAAATCGGTTCTCCGGGATTGCGCTGGCCGACACACTTGGCTTTGTCGACGATCGACTGCTGCTGACCCTGGGCGCTCGCTGGCAACGGGTTCAGGTGGACGACTGGAGCGATGGTGTCAAGGGCGATACAGCGTATGACGAAGAGAAGGTTTCGCCTTCCGCTGGCCTGCTGCTCAAGGTCACCGACCAGCTTTCGCTCTATGCCAACTATATGGAGGGCTTGAGCCAAGGCAAGATTGCGCCGTCGACTTCGATCAACGAGGACCAGATCTTCCCACCGTTCATCAGCCGTCAGATCGAAGTCGGCGCCAAATATGATCTAGGCCGCGTGGCTTTCACTGCCAGTGCCTTCCGCATCCGCCAGCCAGCATACGAAACCAATGCCACGTCTCGGGTATTCGGCCCCAACGGTAAACGTGAAAATCGTGGAGTGGAACTGAGTGTATTCGGCGAGCCGCTTGACGGTATCCGCGTGCTCGGGGGCGTGATGTTCATCGACAGCGAGCTGACCGGTACGGTCAACGGCGCTTTTGACGGCAACCGCGCCCCGGCAACTCCGCGATACAACGTTAACCTGGGCGTGGAATGGGATGTGCCTGGGGTCAACGGTTTGACCCTGACAGGGCGGGGCATTCATTCCAGCTCCCAGTACCTGGACCAGGCCAATAGCAAGCGGATCGACGGCTGGGAACGATTCGACGTGGGCGCGCGCTATGCGTTGAAGCTCGACAGCACTGAGGTCACCCTGCGCGCCAATGTCGAGAATCTGATGGACAAACGTTACTGGGCATCGGCGGGCGCGCCGGACGATAGCGAGCCTGGCTTGACCCTGGCCACCCCGCGTACCTACCTGCTATCGGCAACACTCGGCTTCTGATTCGCCAGCAGACACCGGGCAGCGCGAGGCAACCGTCGGCCACGGCGGCGCCTGGGGCAGGTCAGTCACCTTTGCGGTTTCACGTCGGCAGGCAGCGTGGCTTCGAGGGCTTGCCTGGCGGCGTTGAACTTGTCACCCTTTGCGCCGGATCGATTGTTCATGCCGTGACAGAAGGAAGCACGCTCTTGAGCTGGGAAAAAATCGGCAAAACCCTGGTTGCCATGTTGCTTGGCCTGATGGTCTTGCTGGTGGCCTATGTGCTGGTCACAAACCAGCCAAGGCTCGAGGCGACGCTGACCTACGCCTACCTGACCTATCCCAGCCAGTTCAGCGAGCGCATCAGCAAGGCCAATGACCAGCTCAAGTACGAGCAGTTGCAGCCACGGATCAATAGCATCAGTGGCGGCGCGTTGAATCAATACCAGATCGACAAGTTGATCGAAATGGCCCAGGCCCCTTATGCGCAACTGTTTGCCAAGCCCTTCGAAGCCGGCCTGGTCGATCATCGCACCGGATTGCTCATCGACCTGCAGAACCTGGGTGACAGCGATGTGCGTGAGGTAAAAGTACGTCTACCAGCCAAAGGCCTGGTGCAGGTACGTGATGCAGCTGGCAACGACACGTTGTACGAAGCGGCCACAGCCCAGGTGCTGATACCTCTGATCGAAAAGGGCGGGGCGTGCAAGGTCTGGGTGTACTTCGACGCCGACTACTCGCAGATCCGTCAAGGTGGCATAGGCGTGAGCTTCGCCGGGGGCGAAGCGGATATCCGAGTCTATCGGGAGTTCACCGGTTTCCCTGCGCTGGTTGCGCGCTACAGTCGGGAGCTGGTGGGGTTGTTGGCGGTTACCTTGCTGTGTGTGCTGATGATGGGTTACGTCTGCCTGAGCCGCCGACGCACCCTTGCCTGAGCGGTCGTGGGGCCGAACGCTGCAAGGCAGCGCCTCGATCCCACGGCCGATTTCAGGTTCGGCTCAGGCCGGGGCCATCGCGAACCCTACGCCGAAGCGGTTCCAGGCATTGATAGTGGCAATGGCAAACGTCAGGTTGACCACTTCAGTGGGTTCGAAGTGAGCGTGCAATGCCTGATATTCGGCTTGTGGCGCACCGCGCTCGGGCAGCCGGGTCAGGCATTCCAGCCATGCCAATGCGGCACGTTCACGGGCGCTGAAGTAAGGGGTTTCCTGCCAGACGCACAATGTTTGCAAGCGCGCCTCGGTTTCACCGGCCTTGCGCGCATCATTGGCATGCACGTTCACACAGTAGGCGCAGCCATTGATTTGCGAGGCACGCAGGCGCACCAGTTCCAGTAGGGAGTTTTCCAGCCCGCTCTGGGCCAAAGCCTGCTCGAGCCCGACCATGGCTTTGTAGGCTTGCGGCGAGTGTTTGGCCCATTCGATACGGTCGTTCATAAGTGCTCCAAGGGTCTGTTGTGGACTTGGCCCTACATTAGCCGCCGTCGCCTGCATGCCCCATAGCCAATCGCGCGGTTTGCCGGGAGGCCAATCGGGTTATTCAGCTGGCCACTGACCTGCATCCAATCTCTTCATTTCTACCCTGACCTCCCAGACAGGATAATCAGGCGGTCTTGTTCGGAGTGGATGTGTGATGAGAGTGGCGTTGAACCTGTTGCTGATGATCGTGCTGGCAGTGAACCTGAGGCCGACCCTCACCAGTATCGGGCCGTTGCTTGGGCCGATGCGTGCCAGTACCGGCTTGGGCTACCAGCAAGCGGCGCTGCTTACTGCGCTGCCAGTGCTGTGCATGGGCCTGGTGCCGTTACTGCAGCCTTGGCTAAGACGCTGGGTCAGCGAACATGGCGGAATGCTGGCCGGCCTCAGCGCCATTGCCCTGGCTTGCCTGTGGCGGCTGCAGTTGGACAGTGCCTGGGCACTGGTTGCCAGCGCGGTACTGGCGGGAATCGGCGTGGCGGTGGTACAGGGCATGATGCCCGGGCTGGTCAATCGCTGGTTCCCCACCCGTTTGGCTGGGTGCATGGGCCTGTACTCGGCGGCGCTGATGAGTGGCGGAGGTCTGGCAGCGATGCTGGGGCCGCGGGTCAGCGAGCACTTCGGCCATTGGCAGGCCGGGCTTGGTCTGTGGGCGATTCCAGCGGTGCTGGCGATACTCGCCTGGGCCGTGCTGCGCCCTCGGTCACCCGTGCCGATGCTCAGCAGTGCCCGCAGCGGGCATTGGTTCAGCTCTCCCAGGGCCTGGTTGCTGGCGCTGTATTTCGGCCTGATCAACGGCGGCTACACCAGCATGGTCGCCTGGCTGCCAGCTTTTCATCTGGAACACGGCGGTACGGCGCAAGGTGGCGGCGACCTGGTCGGGCTGATGACCCTGTTCCAGGTTTGCGGTGCCTTGGGCTTACCCTTGTTGCTGCGCGGCGTCACCGACCGCCGCCCAGGTCTGTGGCTGGCTCTGGGAGTACAGCTTGCAGGTTTTGTTGGGCTACTGCTGGCGCCGACCATGGCCACGGGGCTATGGGTGGCGATGATTGGTTTCGGCTTGGGTGCCTGCTTCAGCCTCAGCTTGACCTTGACTCTGGAGCACCTCAAGGCACCCGCCGAGGCCGGTAGCCTCGCGGCGTTCGTGCAGGGCATCGGGTTCATCATCACTGGGATCGTGCCCTATATTGCCGGTTGGTTACGCGATATGAGCGGCGACTTCCAGGCATCCTGGACGCTGTTGACCGTCACGGTGCTGGCGATGTTGCTGGTGACCGCGCGTTTCACCCCGCGTGGCTACGCAGCGGCGCTGGCGCGACCTGCGCCGGATGACCGAGTGGCCCAGATCAACTGAGCATCTGCAGGGTGTCGCGGACCCGATCCAACGCCGGGTCGATGTCCAGCAATTCGATGGCGCCAAACCCCATCAGCAGCCCTGGGCGTACCGGTGCTTGGCTGAAGAAAGGTGCCAGTGAATACAGGCCAACCTGTACATTGCGGGCCAGTTTGGTCAGCAACCCGATATCTACACCTGGCTGGGCAAGGGCGCTCAGGTGGAACCCGGCACTGGCCGGCACCGCGCTCAACCAAGGCGACAAGTCGTCGTCCAGCCGCGCCAGGATTCGTGCCCGGCGGGCGCTGTAGATATCGTGGCAGCGGCGAATGTGTTTGTTCAGGTGGCCTTCGGCTATGAAGCGCGCCAGCGCCCACTGCAACAATGTCGGGCTATGCCAGTCACTCAGGTGTTTGGCCACGCTGGCGGCGCCGAGCACTGCCGGGGGGAGCACCGCGTAACCCAGGCGCAGTTCTGGCAGCAAGGTCTTGGAAAAGGTCCCGACATAGGCCACCAGCCCGTGCCGGTCCAGCCGCTGCAGGGCATCGGCTGGCGGGCCCTGGTAGCGAAACTCGCAGTCGTAATCATCCTCGATGATCACCGCGCCGAGTTCTGCGGCCCGCGTCAACAGGGCCTGGCGGCGAGGCTCGCTCATCGGCATGCCGAGCGGAAACTGGTGCGAGGGTGTCACGTAGATCAAGCGGGTGCCATCGGCAATGTGCGAAACGCACATGCCCTGATCGTCCACGGGTACGGATTGCACCTTCGCGCCCTGCGCCAGGAACAGTTGCCGCGCCGGTGGGTAGCCAGGGTCTTCCATGGCCACTTGGCAACCTGGCTCGACCAGCACCCGGGCAATCAGGTCCAGGGCCTGCTGTGCGCCATTGCTGACCAATATGTCTGCCGCACTGCAATGCACTCCGCGCGCATAGGCGATATGGTGGGCGATGGCCTCACGCAGTTCGGGCAAACCCTGGGCAGCGAACTGCCGCTCAGGATGGCGCTGGCTGCGGCGCAGGGCGTAATTCAGGCAGCTACGCCACTGGTCGAAGGGAAACTGCGCTTTACTTGAAGCGCCACCGACGAAGTCGTAGCGCGACGGCGCCTCCTGCCCACGCCCGGCGAGCACCGTGGCCCGTTGCTGCCAGCGTTGCAGCGTCGCCGCTGCCGCAAGTGGCACCGTGCGTGCTTCGCCGCTTGGCAGCGGTACGCGAGGCGTGATGAACGTGCCGCGGCCGACCACACCGCTGAGCAGGTTTTCGTAGGTCAGCCTGGAATAGGCTTCAGCCACGGTTTTGCGCGACACCCCCAGTTGCGCTGCCAGCAGCCGGGTCGGCGGCAGTTGTGTGCCTGCGGCCAGATGGCCGCTATCGATGCCGGCGCGTAGCTGTTGGTAGAGCTGGTCGGCCAGGCCTTTGCGGCCGTCCAGGCGGATATGCAATTCCATGATCGGTTTCCAAGCGCAAGAGCGCTCAGAATAGCGGATCACAAGCGTGTGGTGCTTACCGTGATGTACCCTTTGGCGCCCAGCGCGATGCGTATCACCGTCTCATCTGCCAGGGCCTTGCGTTTTTGCTTGATGCACACTCCTTTGACCCCAACAGCGCGCATCTGGAAGCTGACGGCCCGCCCGCAGGGGTCGAAGAAGATCTCGCTGGCCAGTAGTTCGATGCGTTCGACCAATTGCCGAGTGCGCTCGTCGGTGGCGCAGAAAAACAGCACGCCTGAGAGGTGAGGGTCGTCGTCGGGGTTGCTGATGTCGTGAGCCAGCAATTCGCGCAGGGCACTGCGCAGTTCGGCGGTGGTGCGGGTGTCTGGGTGCATGCGCAGCCTCCTCGGGTTCGATGGCTGAAGCATGTTTTTGCTGGCTCACAGCCGCAAGTAAGGCACATCCGCATCTTCTGTAGGAAAGTTCTGAGGGCGATGGGCGTTGGAGGAGGACCGAGCGATCCAGCCTGCGCGGTGCCTGCGGACGATCACCGCCTGGCTAAGCGGGATCGATGTCCGGTTGCAGGGCAGCCTCGACGACTTCTATCCAGTGTTGGACCGGCGTGCGCGCGGCCGCGTGCAGGTGGATCTGGCAACCGATGTTGGCGGTGACGATGACCTGGGGTCTGCCGCTTTCCAACGCATTGAGCCGGTTGTCGCGAAGTTGTCGCGACAGCTCAGGCTGGGTCAGAGAGTAAGTACCGGCCGAGCCACAGCACAAGTGCCCATCGGCTACGGGAGTGAGCGTGAAGCCCAAGCGTGACAGCAGGCTTTCTACTTGGCCGCCAAGCTTGAGGGCATGCTGCAGGGTGCATGGGCAGTGAAAGGCCACGCGCTGCTCGGGGCACAGGCCGAGCCTTTCGAGCGGCTCGTTGCCAAGCACTTCGACCAGGTCCCGTGACAGTGCGCTGACCCGTGCAGCCTTGGCCGCGTAGTGCGGGTCTTGTTTGAGCAGGTGGCCATAATCGCGCACGAACGCACCGCAGCCGCTGGCAGTTTGCACGATGGCCTCAGCCCCGGCCTCGACCGCCGGCCACCACGCATCAATGTTGCGCCGAGCACGTTGCAGGCCTTGTTGTTGGGCGTCAAGGTGGTAGTCCACGGCGCCGCAGCAACCGGCTTGGTAGGCTGGCTCCACGCTGATGCCCAAGCGATCCAGCAGCCGCGCGGTGGCGGCATTGGTGTTGGGTGAGAAGGCCGCCTGTACGCAGCCTTCGAGCAACAGCACTCGCCGGGCGTGACGGGGCGCTGGCCGTTTGCCGGCAGGTGCTACCCGAGCTGGCAGCTTGCACCTGAGGCTGGCCGGCAGCAGCGGCCGCAAGGCTTGGCCAGTGCGGGTCAGCGCTTTGAACAGCGCAGGATGCGGCACCACTGCGCGCAGGCCCAAGCGCAGCAGGCGCTGACCGAGCGTGCGCGGCACTTTTTGCGTCAGCACGGCGCGGCCGATATCCAGCAAGTGGTGATACTGCACCCCTGATGGGCAGGTGGTTTCACAGCTGCGACAGCTCAGGCAGCGGTCCAGATGCAGTTGGGTACTGGCGGTGGCTGGTTCACCCTCCAGTACTTGTTTGATCAGATAGATACGCCCCCGCGGGCCATCGAGCTCGTCGCCGAGCAGTTGATAGGTCGGGCAGGTGGCCGTGCAGAAGCCGCAGTGTACGCACGAGCGCAGAATGCTTTCGGCCTCGTCGCCACGGGCCAGCTGCTTGGCGCTATCGCTCAGGTGGGTTTGCATGGGTGGCTGCTCACAAATCGGGGTACAAACGGCCAGGGTTGAATACACCCTGGGGGTCGAGTTGCTGCTTGAGGGCGCGGTGGTAGCGCATCAGTGCTGCGGGCAGCGGTGCCGTGCTGTCATCACCTGGGAAATAGCCGGTGGCGTGACCACCGACCGTGGCGAGCTGCTGACGAATCAGCTCGGCTGGCGCGCTAGACTTAAGCCAGCGTTGTGCGCCGCCCCAGTCGATCAGTTGTGGCCCTGGCAGGTCGACTTCTGCGGTGGCGGTCGGCAGCGACAGCCGCCATAGGGGGGCGGGGTCATCGAAGAATGCCAGGCGCTGTTCCCGCAGATCGCTCCAGAACAGGCTATCGAGCAGCTCGCCACCCAGGCGCCGATAGGCCGACTGCACTGAACCTTCACCACCCTCCAGGCGTAGATACAAGGTTTCGCCTTCATGGCAGGCGGCGCTGATCGGCAATGGTTGCTGGCCCCACGTGGCCAGCTCGGCCAGCGCCTGATGGCGGCTCATCGGCATGCGCAGGCTCAAGCATTGGCGCGGGCGCGGCAGCACTTTCAACGATACCTCCGTGACCAGCCCCAAGCAGCCGAAGCTGCCAGCCAGCAAGCGTGATACGTCATAGCCTGCTACGTTTTTCATCACCTCGCCGCCAAAGCGCAGGAGTTTGCCGTGGCCGGTGATCACCCGTGTACCGAGTACGTAGTCTCTTACCGCTCCTGCCCAAGGGCGGCGCGGCCCGGACAACCCGGCCGCGACCATGCCGCCAAGGGTCGCCTCATCGCTCAGGTGGGGTGGCTCGCACGGCAGCATCTGCCCAGCCTCGTGCAGCGCTGCTTCGATTTCCACCAGCGGGGTGCCGGCTCGGGCGGTGAGCACCAATTCGGTCGGGTCGTAACTGACCAGGCCGCGGTGGCAGCGAGTATCGAGCACCTCGCCCTCCACCCTACGGCCAAGCATGGCTTTACTGTTGCCCCCCTGGATGCGCAGCGCCGTGCCGTGCTTGAGGGCCTGATTGACCTGATCCAGCCAGTCCTGGCTGACATCGCAGTCCATGCTCATCAGAAACGCTCCAGATCGGGGAAGGGCAATTGCCCGTGGTGCACATGCAAAGCGCCAAATTCAGCGCAGCGCTGCAACGTGGGAATGTTTTTGCCTGGATTGAGCAGCCCTTGTGGGTCGAAAGCCGCCTTCACGGCGTGAAACAGGGTGATCTCGTCGCTGTTGAACTGCGCGCACATCTGGTTGATCTTCTCGCGACCGACCCCATGCTCACCGGTGATGCTGCCGCCTACCGCCACGCACAGCTCGAGGATGCGCCCGCCGATTGCCTCGGCGCGCTCCAGTTCCCCCGGCTGATTGGCATCGAACAGGATCAACGGATGCATGTTGCCGTCGCCGGCGTGGAACACGTTGGCCACACGCAAGCCGTAGGTTTCGCTAAGTTCACTGATGCCTTTGAGTACTCGCGGCAGTTCCCGGCGCGGGATGGTGCCGTCCATGCAGTAGTAATCCGGCGCAAGCCGTCCTACCGCTGGGAAAGCATTCTTGCGACCGGCCCAGAAGCGCACACGTTCCGCTTCGTCGCAGGCCAGGCGTACATCCCGGGCGCCGGCTTGCTTGAGTACCTCGCCCACGCGCTCGCAGTCCTCCTGCACGTCGGCTTCCACGCCGTCGAGTTCGCACAACAGAATGGCGGCTGCCTCCACGGGGTAACCGGCATGGATGAATGCTTCGGCCGCGCGGATCGCCAGGTTGTCCATCATCTCCAAGCCCCCGGGGATGATGCCGGCAGCAATGATTTGAGCCACCGCGCGGCCCGCATCCTCGACGCAGTCGAAGCTGGCAAGCAGCACCCGAGCCACCTGAGGCCTGGGCAGTAGCTTGACGGTGACTTCGGTGACGATGCCGAGCATGCCCTCGGAGCCGGTGAACAGTGCCAGTAAATCGAAACCCGGGCTGTCCAGGGCGTCACTGCCTAGCGTCAGGCGTTCGCCTTCGATGGTGAGCACCTCGACCTTGAGCAGATTGTGCACGGTCAAGCCGTATTTCAAGCAGTGCACACCGCCTGCATTCTCCGCGACGTTACCGCCGATCGAGCAAGCGATCTGCGACGACGGATCGGGTGCGTAGTACAGGCCATGGGGCGCAGCGGCTTGCGAGATGGCGAGGTTGCGTACCCCGGGCTGCACACGGGCGAAGCGGCCTTCTGGGTTGACTTCAAGGATGCGGTTCAACCGTGCCATCACCAGCAGAATCCCTTGAGCCAGCGGCAGTGCACCGCCTGATAGACCGGTGCCGGCGCCGCGTGCCACCACCGGCACGCCACGCTGATGACAAAGCTTGAGCAAGACCTGCACCTGTTCGAACCGCTCGGGCAGCACCACCAGAAGCGGCACGGTTCGGTAAGCCGAAAGGCCATCACATTCGTAGGGTTTGAGGTCTTCAGTGCGGTGCAGGATGTGAAGGTCGGGCAAGGCATCACGCAAAGCTTGCAGCAACGCGTGCTGATCAACGTTGGGCAACGCTCCATCGACACGCGGGTCGTAGAGGATGTTCATGGGCTTCACTCGATGGCTTTTGTTTTTATTGGCAAGCCGACCAGTCCCTGCCAAGGTTGCGCGCTGCAGGGCAGAGCGGGGCGAACGACTGAGTATAGAAGACCGGTTTGAATTAGCGCAGGCGCTGCAGGGAAGGCTCGACACCTTGGGTGCCTATCGTTTGGCAACCAAGATGTCGAGGGTCAGGCGTACGGATGAATATCAATGATGGGCCAGCGGGTCATCCTGGGAAAGAATGGCTTTGGCCAACTCTTCATCACTGGCTTGCAAGCCTGGGTTGTCCTTACGCACCTGCTCCAGCGCGGACTCGACATAGGCGCCACGGATGCTACCACCGCTGGCCACGAACGCAGAAAGCTCGTCGCGTGCAGGGATGATGCGTTTATCGTCTTTGAAGGTGGAATACAGCGATGCGGAAACACCTGCCGAAGTTGCCACGTCGCCCGCATCAACGCGGGCCAGGGCAGCACCGGCAGGCAACAGAAGCAGCAGCGCAGGGGCAATGAGTAGGTGGCGCATGTCGAGTTCTCCAGTAGCAGCAAGCATTAGGGAAGAAACCACTCACCCATAGGATAGCGCCGCACTGGCGGGAGTTCCCTGTGCAGGACCCCGGTTGTCGTTACACCTTGCCGCTCAGCAAACGTTGCAGGGACTGATCGAAATCGCGCAGGGCGTCGGCTTTGGCCGCTGCTTCGTTTTCCAGTAGCCGTGCCGTGCTGTCGACATTTTTGCGTGCTCGCCCTTCGGCGCGGCCGATGTAGGTGAGTTGGCTGTCGAAAAAGCGCGCCACCACACGGCTCTCGACGTCGGCTGTGGCCAGGCGGCTTTCGCTGTCCAGCAGCACGATCACATCCGGCTGGTCGGCCAGCAGGCTGTCGAGGTCTTCATAGAACCTAACCTCGGCGAACTGTTGCGCCAGCGAATGCGCTAGCCAGTCGTAGGCTTGGCTACCCCCGCGCAGGATGGCCACTGCAATACTGCGCGGCGGCGCTGCAGTCTGCGCCTGCCCTCGGTGCTGTTGCAGATAGCCAAGGGTAGTTTGCGTGTCGCGCCCCAACAGCACGGCCACATGTTGCCCCGGCGCCAGGGCGAGGCTGGAAAGGGCGGTGGCTGAATAGAAATGCCCTTCAGGCTCGGCGCCCGAAGGGCTGGCCGAGGTTGTGCACCCCGCCAGGGCAGCGAACAAAGCGAGCAAGGCAGCGAGCATGCCGGTTTTCATGGGTAGCGTCTCATCGATCCGTGGATGCCGCCATCTTGCGCCGGTCGTCCCAGCAGCGGAACTCGATGGCATTCATGGTGGCTATCGACGAGGTCGATGGATCAGCTTGGGCTGGCCATATATTGCAGGATGCGCTCGCGCAGCCAGCGCTCGGCAGGGTCGTTGTCTTGGGCACCGCTCCACACCATCGACAACTCGGCCTCGGAGATCTCGAACGGGGCGGGGTCGGCTCGCAGATTGCCATCGTCGGCCAGTGCGCAGGCGGCGTAGTCGGGCACGGTGGCGATCATTTCGGTATTGCGCAGCAGGGCGCGCAGGCTGCCAAACTGCGGTACAGCCAGCACTACCTTGCGACAGCGGCCTATCCGCGCCAAATCCAGGTCGATGTTGCCGCTCATGTCACCGGAGAACGACACCATCACATGGGGGCGGGCGCAATACTCGTCGAGCGTCAATGGGCCGGGGCGGTCGTCAGCACGCAGTACTCTCACGCCGATATCGCGCAATTTGCGCCGTTTGGCAGTGGCCGGCAGATCGGTGGTGTAGCTGATGCCCACCGAAATCTCGCCGCTGGCCAACAGGCCTGGCATCAACAGAAAGTTGGCGCGGCGCACTACCACACTGATGTCCGGCGCCTCTTCGCGCAAGGCTTGCAGCAGGGCGGGGAACAGGCCGAACTCGGCGTCATCCGACAGGCCCAGACGGAACTGATTGCAGCTGCTGCCCGGGTCGAAGTCGCGGGCGCGGCTGATGGCAGAAGAAATCACATCCATCGCTGGCCCCAATTCAGCGAAAATTTGCAGGGCCCGCGGCGTCGGCTCCATGGCCCGGCCGCTGCGGATCAATAGCGGGTCGTCGAACAGTTCGCGCAGCCGCGCCAGCGCAGCGCTGACGGTGGATTGCGTAATGAACAGCTTTTCGCCGACGCGGGTCAGGTTGCGCTCGATCATCAAGGCTTCGAACAGCACCAGCAGGTTCATGTCGACACGGCGCAGGTCGTTGCGGTTCATGGGGCTTGGCTCACCGGGGCAGAGGGGTTGGCTGTGTATTGAAGCACGTCGGCGGCCGTTGTGCAGAAGATGAATGCGTCGCGGCTATCAGCCTGCTAGAGCCACTCTATTAGACCTCTGCCCAAGCTCGGCTAGTCTTTGTTCTGGCCCTGCGAAATCACCGATTGAGCACTTCGCAAGCCGTCTCGGCGCGTGGCCGACCTGACCTGATGAGGGGGTAGGCAAAAAGCCTTGAGCAGGACTCCAACACTACCTCGCCTACACCGGTAAATCTGGATAACCGACCCAAAGGTAACAGCAGATGTCGAACGAATCGAAATGCCCGTTCCATCAAACCGCAGGTGGCGGCACCACCAACCGTGACTGGTGGCCTGACCAGCTCAACCTCAGGATTCTTCATCAGCACTCGTCCAAGTCCAGCCCTGACCCGGACTTCGACTATGCCAAGGCTTTCAAGAGCCTTGATTTCCAAGCCCTCAAAGCCGACCTCAGGGCTTTGATGACCGACTCCCAGGACTGGTGGCCAGCCGACTTCGGCCACTATGGCCCGCTGTTCGTGCGCATGGCCTGGCACAGCGCCGGTACCTATCGCATCGGTGATGGCCGTGGCGGTGCCGGGTCTGGCCAACAGCGCTTCGCCCCGCTCAACAGCTGGCCGGACAACGTTAGCCTCGACAAGGCTCGGCGCCTGTTGTGGCCAATCAAGCAGAAATATGGCAACAAGATCTCCTGGGCTGACCTGATTGTGCTTACCGGTAACGTCGCCCTGGAGTCCATGGGCTTTAAGACCTTCGGTTTTTCCGGCGGGCGCGCCGATGTATGGGAGCCGGACGAAGACGTGTATTGGGGGTCGGAAAAAGTCTGGCTGGGCGGTGATACGCGCTATGGCAAAGAGCAGGTCAAGGCGCAGCCACCCGGCCAAGGTGACCTGGTGGCCGAACCTGCCAAACATGCTGAAGAACAAAGCCGTGATCTGTCGGCAGAGCGCAACCTTGAAAACCCCTTGGCCGCTGTGCAGATGGGCCTGATCTATGTCAATCCGGAAGGCCCGGAAGGCGAGCCTGACCCGGTCAAGTCCGGCAAGGATATCCGCGAGACATTTGGCCGCATGGCCATGAACGATGAAGAAACGGTGGCGCTGATCGCAGGCGGCCATGCGTTCGGTAAGACGCACGGTGCAGGCCCGGCCGATAACGTCGGCCCCGAGCCGGAAGCAGCAGCCCTGGAGCTTCAGGGGCTAGGCTGGGCCAACAAGTTCGGCAGTGGCAAAGGCGCAGATACCATCACCAGCGGCCTGGAAGTAACCTGGACCTCCACGCCCACCAAGTGGAGCAATGAATACCTCAACAACCTGTTCAACTACGAGTGGGAACTGACCAAAAGTCCGGCCGGTGCCCATCAATGGCGGCCCAAAGACGGAGGGGGGGCAGGGACCGTGCCGGATGCCCATGACCCGGCCAAGAAACACGCCCCGTCCATGCTCACCTCCGACCTGGCCCTGCGCTTTGACCCGATCTACGAGCCGATCGCCCGGCGTTTCAAAGATAACCCGGACCAGCTAGCCGATGCCTTCGCCCGCGCCTGGTACAAGCTGATTCACCGTGACATGGGCCCGTTGTCACGTTACTTGGGCCCTGAAATGCCCAACGAGGAACTGCTCTGGCAAGACCCGCTGCCAAAAGTCGACCACCCTCTGGTGGACGAGCAGGATGTCGCCGGCCTCAAGGCCAAGATACTGGCTTCGGGCCTGAGCGTTGGCGAGCTGGTTTCCACCGCCTGGGCAGCAGCCTCGACATTCCGCGGTTCGGACAAGCGCGGTGGTGCAAACGGCGGGCGCCTGCGCCTTGCGCCGCAAAAAGACTGGGTGGCGAATGCGGGGACGGCGAAGGTGCTGGGGGTGCTGGAGCAAATCCAGAGCGCGTTCAACAGCGGCGGCAAGAAGGTGTCTTTGGCCGACCTGATCGTGCTGGCGGGCACTGCGGCGGTCGAGAAGGCAGCCAAGGATGCTGGGTTCAGCGGCACTGTGGCATTTCGCCCAGGCAGGGTCGATGCCTCCCAGGCGCAGACCGATGTCGAGTCGTTCGCTGTGCTGGAGCCTTTGGCCGATGGTTTGCGTAACTTCACCAAGGCCCGTTATAGCGTCAAGGCCGAAAAGCTGCTGCTGGATAAAGCCCAGCTACTGACGCTCACGGCCCCTGAGCTGACGGTTTTGATCGGTGGCCTTCGGGTGCTAGGTGCCAACCATGGCGATAACAAGCAAGGGGTATTCACTGACAAGCCTGGCACTTTGAGTAACGACTTTTTCCGCAACCTGCTGGATATGGGCGTGGAATGGAAGCCAACTTCGGCGGACAACGAAAGCTTCGAGGGCCGTGACCGCAAGAGCGGGCAAGTGAAATGGACCGCTAGCCGCGTTGACCTAGTGTTCGGGTCCCATGCGCAGTTGCGGGCTTTGAGTGAGGTGTATGGCAGCAGCGATGGGAATGACAAGTTCGTCAGCGACTTCGTTGCGGCCTGGGTGAAGGTGATGGAGCTCGATCGATTCGACCTGAAGTAAACACCAGTGGGGCGCTTGCGCCCCATCTGCTTTTTGAGGGGATCACGACGGGGCAGGGCGCTTGGCGCCAAGTGCCCATAGAGTCAGCAGCTATATCAAGCCGCTGCTGCGCAGCGCGCCGCGTTCGGTGTTCGGTGTTGAGCCTAGCGCCGTATCGGTCACGGTCCTCTGCACTGGGCTGGCTGTGAGGCAAGGCCCACTGACGGTGCCTGCCAGTCCGTTCAAAGTGCCTGCAAGGCGGCTTCTCAGGCGCTGCGACGCAGTGCGTGGTGACTCGCGAATAGCGGTACTGCGCGCTCGGCAGCCAACCGGATACGTGCCCCAAGTGCGTCGCTGGCCACCTTGTATTCAGCAAGCTCAGCCTGGCTTGCGTAGACGCCAATCGGCAGGGTCAGGGCCTGAAGGAAGCTGAAAAGGGGGCGTAGTTGGTGGTCGAGCACCAGTGCGTGACGTTCGCTGCCGCCGGTCGCGGCGAGCAGCACTGGGGTGTCGATCAGAGCGTCTTGGCCGATCAGGTCGAACAAATGCTTGAAATGGCCTGGGAAGCTCCCACGGTAGACCGGTGTGGCAACTACCAGCAAATCGGCCCTTTCCACCTGGCGCAACTGTTGCTCGACAGTATCCGGCAGTTCACTACGCCATAATGCGGCACCCAGCGGTCGAGCGATGTCGCCTAGCTCGATGAGATGGGGCTTGATGTGCAAATGCTGGCCCAACTCCTCGAGGATGGCCTCCGTGAGGGCCAGCGTGCGTGAAGGGCGGCTGGTGCCGCCGGAAAGGGCGACGACGTTCAGTGGGGTGCTCATCGGCATGTCTCCAGTTCGGTTAGAGTGTGGGGGACTTTGCTCGAGCAATCGTCGTACCGGGGTATAAAACTATGAGGATCAACCGCTTGGCCTTCAGTAGCCGGGACTGGGTGTTATGTGTGCGTGATCACGGTTGATGAGGTATTGCGCTGCGGGCAGTTGGCCCATGAGGCAGCTGCGCAGTTGGTCGACGTTATAACGCGGCTAGGCAGCGTTAAGAAGAAATAAGAATTCATATTCTTATTCCTTCCTGTTTTTTCGTCTCGTCTGCGTGATCACTGCGCGCCAATCACCAACGTTATCGAGCTTTGCGACCATACGCCTGGCTGATTCGGTCGATGACCATCGCCAGCGCAACAATGGCCAACCCGGCTTCGACGCCCTGGCCGACATTGAGCGTTTGAATGCCCGCCAGCACGTCTTCACCCAGCCCCCGGGCGCCGATCATCGACGCCACCACCACCATCGACAACGCCATCATCACTGATTGATTGAGGCCGGCCATGATGCTGGGCAAGGCCAGTGGCAGGGCAATCCGTCGCAAGCGCTGCCAGCGGCTAGCCCCCAAACCATGCGCGGCCTGCAGCAACGACGGGTCGATTTGGCTCAAACCCAGTTCCGTCAGGCGTACCAGCGGCGGCAGGGCATAGACGAGCGTGGCGAATATCGCTGGCACTTTGCCTAGGCCGAACAACATCAGGACCGGGATCAGGTAGACGAAAGCTGGTAGCGTTTGCATCACGTCCAGTACAGGCATCAACACCCGCCTGGCCAGCGGGCGGGTGGCCAGCAAGATGCCCAGCGGCACACCAACCAGCACGCACAGGCCGGTACTGACCAGCACCAAGGCCAGGGTCTGCAGCAGCTTGTCCCACAACCCGAGCATGCCGATGAACGCGAGTAACCCGACCATCACTACGCTGCGCAGCAAGCTGCGGCTGGCATGCCAGGCCATAAGGCCGACCAATACCAGCAGCAGCCACCAGGGAATCAGGCGCAGCAGGTTCTCAAGCCCCACCAAAAGCTGCAGCAACTGATCTGAAATGCTGCGTAACTGGTCGCCATAGTGCACCACGAGCCAGTCGACCAGGCGATTGATTGCGTCGGCGAACGACACCTGAAGGGCTTCGGGGAAGCCTGCGCTCATAGGCTGGCCTCGACCTTGCTGGCGGCATCGGCGGGCAGCCAGGGCTTCCATACATCAGGGTTGGCGCGCAGGAAAGCGATCGCAGCATCGGTGGGCTTCTGGCGTTTGTCGCTCATTTCGGCCAGTGCCTTGTTCAGCCGGTCGATCGGCAGGTCGACTTTCTCGAAAACCGCTACCAAATCTGGGTAGCTGTCGCGAAATGCCTTGGAAACACCGATCGACAACTTGGCCGGCAATGACTGGCTGCCTTTGGGATCAGGGTTCTTGGCGTCTGTCAGGGTCGCCCATGCCGCCGCATCGAAAGCCGGCTCCTGCAGGCGCACCAGGTCGTAGCGGCCAATCAACGGCGTCGGGCTCCAGTAATAGAACAACACCGGTTGCCCACGGCGGATGGCCGAATTGATTTCCGCGTCCAGCGCTGCGCCCGAGCCGCTGCGGAAATTGTTATACAGCCCATCCAGACCATAGGCCTTGAGCTTCTGCGAGTTGACCGTTTCCGAGGTCCAGCCGCTTGGGCTGTTGAGAAAGCGGCCTTTGTCTGGCATTTCAGGGTCGCGGAACACTTGCGGGTAGTCTTTGAGGTCTTCGACGCTGCGCAAAGTCGGTGCCAGTGGCTTCAAACCACGGGCCGGGTCGCCCTTGATCACATAGGCCGGTACCCACCAGCCTTCTTCGGCGTTTTTCACTGTGTCGCCCAAGGCAAAGACCTGCCCGGCCTGTTCGGCTTTGACCCAAGCAGGGCTGCGCCCGGCCCACTCTTCGGCGATCACTTGCAGGTCGTTGCGCGCCAGGGCCACTTCCATACTCACGGTGCTGCCGGGCAGGGTGTCGGTGGGGTAGCCGAAACCGTGCTCGACGATATGGCGCAGTATTTCCGTGGTCAAAGCGCCGCTTTCCCAGCCGATGGCGCCAAAGTGGATAGGTTTTACTGGCTCTGCCGAAGCGGCGCTGCCCGTGCTGGCCAGGCCCATGGCAAGCATCAGGCTGGCCAGCAACGCTGGAAACTTCCTCATTCGAACCTCTCAAGTATTGCCGTGCGGATCGGGCAAGTGTAGCCAACGCCCTCGTGTTGCCCAGGCCAAGCGCTGGAACGACTTCAGCCTGCGTGCTCGGCTGCAGATTCATGAGACTGGCAAGCCGCGCCCAACCGGGCCGTGGTCTACAGGAGCTACTCATGAGCCTTGAGCTGGATTTCGTGTACTACCGTAATTTCACCTTCGATGGGAAGTTTCACATGCGCTGCATCGGTGACGACTTGCCCAAGGTCAAGTCCATCCACTATCTGCTGGAGCGCAAAACCCCTGACGGCGACATCGTTCACCTGGACGGCGTTACCGTGCCTTCCCAAACCACTAGCGCCAAGGTCGCCAACTATGGCTGCCCTGCGACTCTGAGCTGCGATGTGCGTGCCGGCCACTACCTGATAACCCCCAAAGTGCGTTTGATCGATAGCGCGGCGCTGCAACTGGACCCTGCACTGCTGGACAACGGTATCTTGCGCCTGGCGTCGTTCGTCGTGCAGGTTGCCGAGAGTGAGTTGACCCGGCGCATCCTTGATCGCGTGCCATTGCCTGCTCAGGCAGAGCGTCGCAAGCGCCAAGTGTCTGACCCTATGCCGGTCAGGTTCCCTTACCAGCCAGAGGGCCAGCGCTACCCGCCGTTGATCCTGGTTTTTCAGCAGGGAGGTTTCGCCCGTTTGATGGCCGACCTGCAGCCTGACTCGGCGTCGCTTTTGCAACGCCACTGGCCGGGGCTTGCCCGGATGATCGATGTACAACCCTTCTTGAACGCACAAGAGCGCAACGATGAGCGCTTTGCGGTGCTGGCCAACCATTATTGGCTGGAACAGCCTGCGAGCATGTCCAACGCCACCTTCGTCGCACTGATCCAGAGCCTGGAGGCATTGGATTACGTGGAGCAGACAGCCTTTGTGCCACCGCAGGTAGTGCCTGGTAATTTGTTTGCTCTGGGGGCTTCGGCGGTGTTCGCCACCTTACTGACGGGCGCCGCCTTCGTCGCCGGCAACAGGGCGCACAGCGAGGCGCAGCCGACTCCGGACTTCACCGCACTGCAACGCTACCTGAACGCACCGGACGCCCAGCAGAAGGGGCTGAACATTCGTAAAGCCTGGGAGGCGGGTGTCAATGGCAGGGGCGCGCGCGTGCATTTCTCGGACGCAGGCCTGTATTTCAACCATGAGGACCTGCGCGACAACCCAAAACTCAAACTGATACCGCCGGCCGATAACAGCGATCAGAAGCACGGCACCGCCTCGGTGGGCATCCTGGTTGCCCGCGACAACGGCTTTGGCATGACAGGCATCTGCCACGGCGCAGAGCTGTTCGTTTACGACAACCGAGCCAAGGACGCCGAGGGGTTTTCTCAGACCCTGAAAAAAATGCTGGCCTATGTGAATCCGGGAGATATCGTTGCGGTCAATCGGCAGACAGCCAATATCAATGCGCTGGGTACGTTCCTGCCGTCGCTGCATGATCAGGCTTGGTGGGACGTCACCCGCGCGCTGACAGCCCGAGGTGCGGTGGTACTCAATGCGGCGTGCAATGGCACTTGGCAGGGGGACCCCAGGATAGCTACCACTAAAGGTTATGGTGTTGACCTGGCACGGTTCAGCTATTTCGAGGATTTTGGCGATGCTGATGCGATTCTGGTAGGCGCCAGCCATTCATGGGATGGCAAGCCGCATCAGTATTCCAACTACAACTATCGCTACCGCATGCTCAATGCCTGGGGCGACAGCGTAGCCACCACGGGCTACGGCGATCTGCAGGATAGGAATGAGCACGACCGGGATTACACCGACAGCTACAGCGGCACCTCCAGTGCCACACCCCTGGTAACCGGGGCCTTGGCCCTTATCCAGGCCTACGCCATCGAAGAGCATCACCTCTACCTCAATGCCGACCAGATGCATCTGCTGGTCATGGAGTCGGGGTACAAGGATGCCACGCTGCCTCTGACCGATACGCTGCCAATGGGCGCCCGCCCGAATGTGCTGGGCGCCATGGCGTTGCTCGATCGCATCGTCCAGGCAGGGCGCTTCTACCTGCCAGACCAGGGCTACTGCAGCACCGATGACTGCACGGCCCAGGGCTAGACGCGGAACTGATCCATCAGCGCCTGTTGCTGGTTGGCCAGGCTGTTCAGCGACTGGCTGACCCGCGCCGATTCATTGGCCTGGCCCGAGAGCGATTCGGTCACATCGCGGATGGTCGCAACGTTGCTATTGATCTCCTCGGCCACCGCACTTTGCTCTTCGGCGGCCGAAGCGATTTGCAGGTTCATGTCAGTGATCACGCTCACCGCCTGGCCGATGCGCTGCAACGCAGTCACCGCCTGGCTCACCTGCTCGACGCCGCCCTGGGCCTGGCGATGGCTGTGGTCCATACTGCCGACCACATCGCGCGTGCCGGTCTGCAGGTCTTCGATTACCTGACGTGTCTCTTCCACCGACTGCTGAGTACGCTGCGCCAGGTTGCGCACTTCGTCGGCGACCACGGCAAATCCGCGGCCGGCTTCACCGGCACGGGCCGCTTCGATGGCAGCATTGAGCGCGAGCAGGTTGGTCTGTTCGGCGATCGAGCGGATCACCTCCAGTACCGAACCGATTTTCTCGCTGTTCTGGGCCAGCCCTTGGACTTCGGCCATGGCCTGGCTCATGTTGTCTGCCAAGGCGTCGATGCTGCTGGTGGTGCGGTCGATCACTGCCAGGCCTTCGCGGGTGGCTTGGTCTGCGTCACGGGCAGCCTGCGCGGCCTGGGCGGCGCTGCGGGCGACGTCCTGGGCGGTGGCACTCATTTCATGGGAGGCGGTGGCCACTTGGTCCACCTGGCGGTACTGCTGCTCCATGCCAGCGCTGGTTTGGGTCGCGATGGACGAGGATTGGTCCGCGGTGCCACGGGCAGCCTGCACCGAGCGCTTGACCTCGGCGATGGTCGGTTGCAGCTTGTCCAGGAAGCGGTTGAACCAGCCTGCCAGCTCGCCGAGTTCGTCACGCTTGTCGTAGGTCAGACGGCGGGTCAAGTCGCCTTCACCGCTGGCGATGTCCTCAAGCATCGCCGCCACGCCAAGGATCGGCTTGGTCACACCTCGGGCCATCAGCCACACCAGCAGCAAGCCGGCGACGGCTGCACCTAAGCCCAGGCCCAGCTCCAGCAGCGTACCGCTGGTGTTAAGGGTGTCGAGCTCTTGCTTGAGGGCTTCGGCAGGGCCGGTCAGGGCGTTTTCCGGGACATCCAGCATCACCCCCCAGGGTTTGGCACCTGGGATTGGCTCGAACGCCGCTAGCACTTTCAGGCGCGCCTGGTCGTGGAGGATGCTGAGTTTGCCGCTGGCCATCTTGCGTACCAGCTCCGCGCCTTGGCGAGGGTCGACCTGGTCGAAGCGCTGAGCCAGCTTGCTGGCATCAGCGCTATAGCCGGCCAGCAGGCCGACCGGGCTGAGGATGCCAACCGTGGCGCGGCCTTCGTACAGGTTGCGGCTGGCATCCTGGCTCAGGGCCTGCAAGCTATTGAGGTTGATGTCGATCGAGAGCGTAGCAATGATCTTACCGTTGACCGTCAGCGGGAAGACGATGCTGGTCATCAACACGCGCTGCCCGTCGATATCATAGAAGTAGGGTTCCACCACGCAGACCTTGCCGGTGCTGCGCGGGCAGGTCCACCACGTATTGGCTGGCTGTCCGCTGGGGCCTATCTCGGTGTTGGTCATATCATGTTCGGGCAAAGCCATTGCGGTCAGCTGACCCGCCCGGGGCTGCGACCAATACAAGGCGAAGCGCCCGGTTTCGTTGCTGCCCAGCTCGGCTTTGCCGGCGAACAGGCTGTCCTTGTTGTCCAGCGCATTGGGCTCGAAAACCAGCGAGAGGCCGAGCAGGTCAGGGTTGGCCTGCAGTGCGGCATGCACCTGGCGGGTCATGTCTTCGCGCAGGTCGAAAGCGTCCAGAAAACGCTTTTCCGCCTGCTCACGCAGGAACAGCACCTGGCGCGAGAAGCCTGCGCCGTACTGATAGGCGTCCATGAACTGGCGGCGAATGTTCAGCGCCTGAACTTCGCCTTGCGACTCGATACGCGCCTGGGCAGCCTCGGTAAGCATCTGCATGCTGCTGGCCTTGACCAGGTCCGAGCTGTGGTCCATGCGGTACAGCGATAGGCCGACGAGCAGGGTGACGATGCTGGCAAGGCACAGGCCGGCGAGCAGGGTGATTTTCCACTGGATGGAAAGTTGTCGCAAAGGCATGGGGTGCAATCCCTTTTTAGCAGTAAGGGTTTTGGTAGTAGGGCAGGAGGAAGTTGCCTCGAAGGGCGCCACCGCCCGGCTTTGCAAGTGTCAGTAGGCGCAATTCGCCCTCCAGCCTCCCGCTTTATCGACCCGCTGGGTTTTTTCTTTATTCAAACATTCAATTTAAGTGCTGGACGATTACGTCCTGTCATGGCGCTTTTGACATCTGCCTTGCACTGCTTCAGAGTGCGCGCTTTTTGTCTGTTGGTAGAGGAAAGCCAAACCATGAATGCAGTGATCGCCGCGGTGGGCATCATGCTGATATTGAGCCTGTCCCGCGTGCACGTGGTCATCGCCCTGATCATCGGCGCTTTGGCCGGTGGTTTGATCGGGGGGCTGGGGGTCGAGGGTACGCTCAAGGCTTTCAATGGTGGCCTGGGAGGCGGCGCCACGGTGGCACTGTCCTACGCGTTGCTCGGGGCGTTCGCGGTGGCTATTGCCAAGTCTGGGCTGGCTCACGCCCTGGCCGACCGCGCGCTCGGCATGATCGACCGCCAGGGCCACGCCAGTGGTGGCAAGGTTAAATGGCTGCTGATCGGGCTCATGCTGGTGGTAGCGGTGTCATCGCAGAATATTCTGCCCATTCACATCGCCTTCATCCCGCTACTGGTGCCGCCGCTGCTGTATGTGCTGACGCGGCTGCGCATCGATCGTCGGTTGGTCGCCTGTGTGATCACCTTCGGCCTGATCACCCCTTACATGTTTTTGCCGATTGGCTTTGGCAACATCTTTCTGAACGAGATTCTGCTGGCCAATGTCGCGCGGGCAGGGGTCGACGTCAGCGGGGTCAATGTGACCCACGCCATGGCTATCCCTGCGGCGGGCATGTTCGTCGGCCTTTTGTTGGCTGTGTTCGTCAGCTACCGCAACAAGCGCGACTACGACCTGGCACGCATCGAGCAGGTCGAGCAGGTCAGCGTGCAGTACAACCCGCTCACCCTGCTGGTTGCAGCGCTGGCAATCGCTGCGGCGTTCGTTGTGCAATTGTGGCTGGAGTCGATGATCATCGGCGCCATGGTGGGCTTTTTGATCTTCTCGCTGTCGGGCATCGTTCGCTGGAAGGAAACCGACGGGCTGTTCACCGAGGGCATGAAGATGATGGCCATGATCGGTTTCATCATGATCGCAGCCTCCGGATTTGCCGAGGTGATGAAAGCAACCGGTGAGGTCAAGACCTTGGTCGAGGCGTCGGCGCAGTGGATCGATCACAGCAAAGGCGTCGGCGCCTTGCTGATGCTGCTGGTGGGGCTGCTGGTGACCATGGGCATCGGCTCATCGTTCTCCACGGTGCCGATCCTGGCAGCGATCTTCGTGCCATTGTGCATGCAGCTGGGCTTCGACCCACTGGCCACCGTGTGCATCGTCGGTACCGCAGGCGCGTTGGGTGACGCCGGCTCGCCGGCCTCGGACTCGACCCTTGGGCCAACTTCAGGCCTGAACGTGGACGGACAGCATCATCATATCTGGGACACCGTTGTGCCGACCTTCCTTCACTACAACCTACCGTTACTGGCGTTCGGTTGGTTGGCGGCGATGACGCTGTAAAGCCTCAGCCCTTGTTCGGCGGCGGCAGGATGCTGTTGATGACGGTGCTGCCGTCCTTGCTGCGGGTCAGGTAGATCGGCAGCACCTTGGGCAGGCTGTCGACCAATCGCCTGACTTCGCGGGTGCTGTAGATGCCGCTGATGCGGATGCGCCCGGTTGCAGGGTCCGCCAACTGCAGCGGCGCATCGAGGTAGCGGTTGATCACTGGCAGCGCCTGCTCAAGGCTCAGGTTGTCGAGCACCAATTTGCCCTGGCGCCAGGCCAGGCTGTTGCCATAGTCGTCGCTTTCGGCCAGTTGTGGCTCGAAGTCACCGCTGTGGTAGCTGGCCTGCATGCCAGGGCCAAGGCGGTAGCCGCCGGTGCTGCCCTCGCTACTGACCAGCACCGACCCCTGCACCAGGGTGACCTTGACCTGGTCCTGGTACTTCCAAACATTGAATTGCGTACCGGTGACCCGTGCCTGACCACTGCCGGCGCGGACGATGAACGGGTGCTTGCTGTCGTGCTGCACCGTGAAGTAAGCCTCGCCGCGTTTGAGCGTGACCTGGCGCTGGTCCTTGTAGTTGAGGTAGGTCAGTTCGCTGTGCAGGTTAAGTTCGACCTGGCTGCCGTCGCTCAACTGCACGGTGCGCCGTTGATCGCCGGTTTCAAAGTGCTGATAGTCATTGGGCAGCCAGCCCTGGGTCCAGCCTAGCCATGCTGCCAGCGGCAAGGCCAGCAGGGCCAGTGCCGCCGCCGACGCCAGCGGCCGCCAGTTGCGTACCTGTGGCGCTTGCTGCGCCGTTTGGTTGAAGTCGATGACCGTGGCTGTGCGCGGGAGGTGATCGGCAGTTTGCCAAATCTCCAGCATCGCCCGGTATTCCTCTTCATGCCGCGGGTCAGCCGCCAGCCAGCAGGCGAACGCTTCATGTTCGAGCGCTGTGCAATCATCGGCGTGCAGGCGCATGCACCAATGCGCGGCAGCGTCGGTGATGGCGTCGTCGGGGCTGGGGTTGAGGCGGTCTTGGTTCATCAGGGCTCCGGGTTTTGCCCATTCTACCCTGCACAGGGGGGGGCGAAAACGAGCTAATGGCGAATGACTATCAGTTGTGCGGGTTTTCCTGGATTTCGTGACGAATTTCCGATGTTTGAGAATGCTTCGCGACAACCGCTGCGGGCAAACCCTTCGTCGCTATTTACATAGCCAGCTAACGAAGGCTTTGACATTTACTGCCTAGGCAGTAATATTTTTAAACAAATGCTTGAGCCGATATTCATGTCCCATTTCACGCCGGAAAATTTCCAGAGCTGTGCCATCGGCATGTTGTTGGGCCGCGCAGCCATCCTCAAAGACCGTATTCTCGATTGGCACCTGGAATCTGAGGGTGTGACGGCAGCGCAGTTCAAGGTGTTGATCATCGTGACCCAGTACGAGGTGGATACCCCCGCTGAACTGTGCCGTTACCTCGGGCTGGACAGTGGCTCGATGACCCGCATGCTCGACCGCCTTGAGCACAAGGGCCTGATCATGCGCAACCGCTGCGCCGATGATCGCCGTCAGGTGCGCCTGGCGTTGACCAGGGAGGGGCAACGCCTGGCCGACCGCCTGCCAGAGATCGGCGCGGCGGCAATGAACGAACTGGTCGGCGCGCTGCAAGCAGACGAGCTCAAGGCTCTGGAAAGCCTGTTGGCCAAAATACTGCTCAGTGCCGGCGACCCTCTGACGATCCGCCGCTTCGCTGATCGTTGATCCCTGTTTCGAATATTTCAAGGTACTGTCATGGCCACTTCCGCAGACACTGCAAACCCTCCGACCGACGCGCCAGCGCCGGGTAAACGCAAGGCCTGGCTGCTCGGCCTGTTGGTGTTGGTGCTGCTGGTCGGCGCCGGTACCTGGGCTTGGTACAGCCTGGTCGGGCGCTGGTATGAGAACACCGACGACGCCTACGTCAACGGCAACGTGGTGGAGATCACGCCATTGGTGACCGGTACCGTGATCAGCATTGGCGCCGACGATGGCGACCTGGTGCATGCTGGCCAGGTGCTGTTGCAGTTCGACCCTTCGGACAGTGAAGTGGCGCAGCAGGCTGCCGAGGCCAAGCTCGCGCGGACAGTGCGACAGGTCCGCGGCTTGTACAGCAATGTCGACTCGCTCAAGGCTCAGTTGCAAACGCGCCAGGCCGAGTTGCAGAAGGCTCACCAGGACTTCAACCGGCGCAAGGTACTGGCCGCCAGTGGCGCGATCGCGGCGGAAGAGCTGTCCCATGCCCGGGATGACCTGACCGTCGCCCAGGCCGCAGTCAACAGTGCGCGCCAGCAACTGAACACCAGCAGCGCACTGGTCGACGACACCGTGGTGTCCTCGCACCCTGAAGTGATGGCGGCTGCCGCTGATTTGCGCCAGGCCTACCTCGATCACGCCCGCACCACCTTGGTTGCCCCGGTAACCGGCTATGTCGCCAAGCGTACCGTGCAGCTTGGCCAGCGCCTGCAGCCGGGGACCGCTACCATGGCAGTGATCCCGCTGGATGAGGTGTGGATCGACGCCAATTTCAAAGAGACCCAGTTGCGCGACATGCGCATCGGTCAGCCGGTCGAGGTCAGCGCTGACTTGTACGGCAGCTCGGTCAAGTACAGCGGCACGGTCGACAGCCTAGGCGCCGGCACCGGGAGCGCCTTCGCGCTGCTGCCTGCGCAGAACGCCACCGGCAACTGGATCAAGATCGTCCAGCGGGTGCCGGTGCGCATTCACCTGAGCCCTGACCAACTCAAGGACCACCCCCTGCGCATTGGCCTGTCCACCGTCGTCGACGTGGACCTGCATGACCAGCGTGGCCCGACCCTGGCTCAGCAGCCTCCACAGCAGGCCAGCTACACCACGCAGGTGTACGACCGCCAGTTGGACGAGGCAGACCAGCTGATTGCCAGGCTGATTCACCAGAACAGTGCCGCCGGCAAGACGGTCGAGCGATGAGCAACGACGCGCCGGCCCAGTTCACCCCGCCGAGCCTGCTGCTGACCACCATTGGTCTGTCGCTGGCGACCTTCATGCAGGTGCTCGATACCACCATTGCCAACGTGGCGCTGCCGACCATTTCCGGCAACTTGGGTGTGAGCTACGAGCAGGGCACCTGGGTCATCACTTCGTTTGCAGTCAGTAATGCCATCGCCTTGCCGCTGACTGGTTGGCTGAGTCGGCGCTTTGGCGAGGTCAAGCTGTTCATCTGGGCGACGTTGTTGTTCGTGCTGGCCTCGTTTCTGTGCGGCATCGCCCAGTCGATGCCTGAGCTGGTGGGCTTTCGGGTGTTGCAAGGTGTGGTGGCAGGGCCCTTGTATCCCATGACCCAGACTCTGCTGATTGCGGTTTACCCACCCGCCAAGCGCGGTATGGCCCTGGCATTGCTGGCGATGGTTACGGTGGTGGCGCCGATCGCGGGTCCCATATTGGGCGGCTGGATCACCGACAGTTACAGCTGGCCGTGGATCTTCTTCATCAACGTACCGATCGGCCTGTTCGCAGCTGCCGTGGTGCGCCAGCAGATGCGCGCCCGGCCAGTGGTCACCAGCCGCCAGCCGATGGACTACATCGGCCTGTTGACGTTGATCGTGGGTGTGGGCGCGCTGCAAGTGGTGCTGGACAAGGGTAATGACCTGGACTGGTTCGAGTCGTCGTTCATCATTATTGGCAGCCTGATTTCGGTGGTCTTTCTGGCGATTTTCGTCATTTGGGAGCTCACCGACCGTCATCCGGTGGTCAATCTGCGCCTGTTCGTGCACCGCAACTTTCGGGTCGGCACCATCGTACTGGTGGGGGGCTACGCGGGTTTTTTCGGCATCAACCTGATCTTGCCTCAGTGGCTGCAGACACAGATGGGCTATACAGCCACCTGGGCGGGGTTGGCGGTGGCGCCGATTGGTGTGCTGCCGGTGATCATGTCGCCTTTCGTAGGCAAGTATGCGCATCGCTTCGACCTGCGGGTGCTGGCGGGCCTGGCGTTTCTGGCCATTGGCACCAGTTGCTTCATGCGGGCGGGGTTCACCAGCGAGGTGGACTTCCAGCACATTGCCCTGGTGCAGTTGTTCATGGGTATTGGTGTGGCGCTGTTTTTCATGCCGACCTTGAGCATCCTGCTGTCGGACCTGCCGCCGCAGCAGATTGCCGATGGGTCGGGGCTGGCGACCTTCCTGCGTACGTTGGGCGGCAGCTTTGCTGCGTCGTTGACGACTTGGATCTGGATTCGCCGGGCGGATCAGCATCATGCCTACCTGAGCGAGCACATCAGCCAGTTCGACCCGGCGACGAGGCATACGCTTGAGCAGTTGGGCGGGGCCAGCACGCAGAACTACGCGCAGCTTGAGCAGATCGTCAATGCCCAGGCATACATGATGTCGACGGTGGATTATTTCACCTTGATGACGTGGGTGTTTGCTGGGTTGATCTTGCTGGTATGGCTGGCCAAGCCGCCGTTTACGGCCAAGGCAGGGCCGGCTTCGGCGGGGCATTGATGAGGTAGCTGTCCTCTCGCTCTAGCGCTCGTTGTTGATTTTACTGTTGCTGTTGCTGTTGCTGTTGCTGTTGCTGTTGCTGTTGCTGTTGCTTTGGCTTCTAAGCGCGCGATAGTTCAGGCGACACAGAGTGCGACTTCAGGAGGCCGAACGCAGGCGTCTGGAGGGCCAGGGTGCGTAGCACCCCTTCGGCGTAGCCGAAGGCGCGAGATGTAGACTTGCGTAGCAAGTCGTAGGCCGCGCGGGCCCGGAAGGCGCCGGAGTGAGGGGACCCCGGAGCGAAGCGGAGGGGCCGGATGATGGGAGCGGGGGTTTTTGCCTACTTTTTGCCCAGTCAAAAAGTAGGTCGCCGTAAAGGCGAAAAGCGTATTCCGCGCCACCATGGCAAATGAATGTAACCCTGATTTGAAAGCCCAAAGCCCAAAGCCCAAAGCCCAAAGCCCAAAGCCCAAAGCCCAAAGCCCAAAGCCCAAAGCTAGAGCGCGATGGTTTTGGCTGACGCCTGCGCTCGGCCTCCTGAAGTCGCCTTTCGCGTTGTCTGAGCTATCGCGCGCTTAGAAGCAAGAGCAAGAGCTGAATGTCAGGGTGCAAAGCGTCAGGCAGCGCGGCTTGGTGGGTCTGATCATCCTGTTGTCCTTGGCGCAATGAGGCTCGTTGATTCAATCCAGGCCTACGCCCATAAATTGAATACCTCGCGCAAAGCATCCCGGCACCTGTTCGCAATCAAACCCACAAATGCGCGCAGTGGTTTGTCTAACCGGATCGCTCATTCCATTGGCGCGGCTTTTGACCTATTGTCGAATCACCGTTCTTGAACCACTCCAAACCACTATGCACAACGTCATCGTCATAACCGGTGCCAGTCGCGGCATCGGCGCCGCCACTGCCTTGCAGGCCGCCCGCGAGGGCTATCGCGTCTGCATCAACTACCATGCTGACGAAAAGGCTGCCGAACATACCCTCGCTCAGGTGCGCGCACTGGGGGCCGTGGCCATCGCCGTGCGCGCCAACGCCTGCGTCGAGGACGAAGTGGTGCATCTGTTCCAGCGCGTCGACCAAGCACTGGGGCCTGTGACCGCGTTGGTCAACAATGCTGGCACCATCGGCCAGCAGAGCCGGCTTGAGGGCATGTCCGAGTTCCGGCTGCTTGAGGTGATGAAGACCAATGTCGTCGGGCCGATGCTGTGTGCCAAGCACGCCTTGTTGCGCATGGCCCGGCGCCACGGCGGGCACGGCGGTGCCATCGTCAATGTGTCGTCGGTTGCCGCGCGCCTGGGCTCACCCAACGAGTATGTCGATTATGCTGCCTCCAAAGGCGCGCTGGACACCTTCACCTTGGGCCTGGCCAAGGAAGTGGCGGGCGAGGGCGTGCGGGTCAATGGCGTGCGGCCGGGTTACATCCATACCGGCTTTCACGCATTGTCCGGTGATGCTGAGCGCGTCAGCAAGCTTGAAGCGAGCCTGCCCATGGGGCGCGGCGGCCGCGCTGAGGAAGTCGCCGAGGCAATCCTCTGGTTGCTTTCGGACAAGGCCTCTTATTCCACCGGCAGTTTTATCGACCTGGGCGGAGGGCGTTGATTGCCACCGTCAGCACACTTCGTTTTCCAGCAAATGGCCCACACGCTCAGCTAGCGCATGAAGCTCGAAAGGCTTGGTCAGTATGCTGGTGCCCGGCAGCAGCTGGCCGTCACCCAGCGCTGCACTTTCATCGTAGCCGGTGATGAAAAGCACCTTGAGTTGCGGAAAGATTTGCCGGCAGCGCTCGGCAACCTGGTGGCCATTGAGGCCTTCGGGCAGGCCGATATCGCTAAGCAGCAGGTCAGGTTGCTCGCACTTGTGCATATGCGCCAGCGCGGCAGCGCCATTTTCGAAGGCTTCGACCTCATAACCCAGCTCCTTCAGCGCTTCCCCGACGACCAGGCGCAATGCCGCCTGGTCCTCTACCAGCACGATCCGTTGGCCGCTCGGGTGGCTGTTGGCCGCCGTCTTGCCAGGATTCGGTCGGATAGGCGCTGCAGGCTGCTCGTGGTGGCGCGGTAGATACAACTCGACACGCGTGCCCTGGCCGGGGGAGGAGAGCAGGCGTAACTGGCCACCCGATTGACGCACGAACCCATAGGTCATCGACAACCCAAGGCCGGTGCCCCGGCCTGGTGGTTTGGTGGAGAAGAACGGGTCGATTGCACGCGCTGCTACCGCTTCGCTCATCCCGTGACCGGTGTCGGTCACGCTCAGGCGCACGTAATCGCCAGCGGGCATCCCCAGCGGTTGAGCCTGCTCGCTGTCCAGGCTGATGTTATCGCCGCGAATATCGATGGTCCCGCCCGCTGGCATGGCGTCGCGGGCGTTGATGCAAAGGTTCAGTAAAGCGCTTTCCAGTTGCGGGGGGTCGATATAGGTCGGCCACAAATCGTTGACGAATTCACTGCGCAAGGAGATCGCATGGCTGATAACCGGCCGCACCAACGCTTGCATGCTATTGACCAGAACGGCAACGTCGGTCGCAAGCGGTTGCAAGGTCTGCTGGCGAGAGAAAGCCAGCAATCGGTGCACCAGCGCAGACGCACGTTGTGCCGACTGGCAGGAAAGTTCCAGCAGGGGCGCTAGGGCTGCGTAGCGCTGCTGATCGAGGCGCCGCTGCATCAGCTCCTGGGCGTTGATGATGCCGCCAAGCAGGTTGTTGAAGTCATGTGCGATGCCGCCGCTGAGCTGGCCTACGGCTTCCATTTTCTGCGCCTGCCGCAATGCCTGCTCTGCATTGGCCAAGCGTTGCTGCTCCTTGACCCGCTCAGTGATGTCATAGGCGAACAGGTAGGCGGCCTGCACGTTACCGTCATGGTCACGCAATGCGTTGAAATGCAGTTCGTAGGGGCGTTGAGCGAAAGTGCCTGTTTCGATGAATTGCTCACCAGCCAACGCCCTCTGCCATAGCGGCAGCACCAAGTCGCGTTCGTCCGGGTGGTCATTCAAGAAAGCCGGCAGCGAATCGCCAACTTCAGGCACACTGCCGTACATCGTTTGAAAATCCTGCCGGGCCTGGCGGTTGATCGCCAGCCAGCGCATCTGCATATCGATCACATAGACATTGCTGGTGCCGTGGTCTATCAATTCGGCGAACAGGCGGCGTTCAGCCAGTGCTGCGCTGATCCGTTGCTCAAGCTCATCGTTGAGCTGGCGCAGTGCAAGCTCCGCCTTGCGGCGCTCGGTCACGTCCTTGAACAGCACCGCAACCTGGCGCCGCTGGGCCGGCTCCACGCGAAACGTGGTGATCGACAGTACACGCCCGGTGGCCACCAGTTCCTGTTCGAACTGCAAAGGCTGGCCTGTGCGCAGTACCGCACCGTAGCGAGCGATCCAGTCATCGGCCTCTTCGGGAACCATCTCGCGCAGTTTCTGCCCGACCACGTTGGGAATGCCGGCATGCTTGGCATAAGCGGCGTTTGCCATCACGTGGACGTAATCGCTCAGCGGGCCATGGGGGCCATCGAAGAACTCGATGATGCAAAACCCTTCATCCATGGTGTCGAACAGAAACCGATAGATGGCAAGATCGTGATCCTGATGTTGCCGCAGCTGACTTTCCAATTGCTGGTTACGCAGGCTCAGGGTTTCGATTTCTTGGCGCAGAGCGATCAAGTCGCGGTGAGGCATGTCGACGTCCGACAGATGAAAGTGAGTAGACTTTACCTGCCTAGTGGGCAGCCGCCTAGCAACCTACCGGGGCAGGTATCGTTTTTTTAGCAACTTTTCAACGTGCTGGCTCAGCGCAGCCAGTTCGAACGGTTTATAAAGCACGTCACAGTATGGATCGGGGCGTACATTGACTCGACTGCTGGCAGAGCTGGTGATGAACAGCACCAGTACACATTCAGGCCTTTTTTGGCAGGCCGCTGCAACCTGGTAACCATCGATACCGCCGGGCAGGCTGATGTCGGTGATCAACAGGTCAGGACGCAAGCCGCCGCGTAGCGCTTCCAGTGCGCTATAGCCATCGCTGAAGCTGTGCACCTGATGCCCTTGCTCCTCCAATACCTCACAGATCAGCATCCGCTGCACGGCCTGGCCCTCGACGACCATGACCGTTTGTGGCTGCCCATCGGTGTGCGCGCTTGCCTGGCTGGCAGCCCGTGGTAGGTACAGGTGAACGCAGGTGCCTTGCTCGGGGTTGCTAGTGATACGTACTTGCCCCCCGGATTGACGGACGAAGCCATAGACGATCGACAGCCCAAGGCCAGAGCCCTGGCCAGCAGGTTTGGTGGTGAAGAAGGGGTCGAATGCTCGTTGCAAGACCTCTGCAGGCATGCCGGTACCACTGTCGCTGACGCTGACGTGAAGATACGAGCCGCTTGGCAGTTCCAGCGCCTGAGCCTGCGCCTGATCGAGCAAGGTGTTATCACTGGCCAGAAGCACAGTGCCGCCAGATGGCATGGCATCGCGAGCATTGATGCACAGATTGAGCAGCGTGTTCTCCAGTTGATTGGGATCTATCAGGACCGGCCAATGCTCCTGCTGGGTCTGGTCGATGAACGTAATGCGTGTTCCAAGCGAGCTGGCAATCAGCTCATGCATGCCGGCGACCAGTTGATGTACGTTCACCAGCTGAGGTGCAAGGGTCTGCTGGCGCGAGAATGCCAGCAGGCGTTGCACCAGAGAAGCCGCGCGTAGCGCGTTCTGCCGGGCCACGCCCAGCAGCCGGGTGGTATCCAGGTAACGTTGCTCGTCTTGGTGCTGCTCGGCCATTTCCAGAGCACCGAGAATCCCGCCAAGCAGATTGTTGAAATCGTGAGCGATACCACCAGTCAATTGGCCGACCGCTTCCATCTTTTGCGACTGATATAGCGCTTCTTCGATCTTGCGCATACGCGCCTGCTCGGCAACGCGCTCACTGATGTCATAGGCAAACAGCGACCCTCCCAGCATTCCATGCTCAGGATCACGCAATGCGTTATAGATGATCTGGTAGTGGCGCAGGTCATCGGCAGGGCCGAGTGCGATGCTTTCGGTAAACGGCTGACCAGCCACCATCCGGGGTATGAAGGGCTGCATCAAAGCGGCAAGGTCAGGGTGTCGCGTGATCCACTGTAGAAGGTTATCCCCGACCTGCGGCACCATACTGCGTACTCGCTGGAAGGTTTGCTGGGCTGTGCGGTTGATTGCCAACAGTCGGAACTCGCGGTCAAAGGCGAATACATTGGCCAAGCTGTGGTCGATCAACTCCGCTAGCAGCTTGCTGGTGGCCTGGGAGGAGTCGCTGCATTGGCGTGCACCTTGTGTGGCGGTGCAGGAGGTCGGATCATCAGATGGCATGGTGCTGGCTCGCTGTTCGTCCAACAACTATAGCCACACAGAGCTGGATGCAGGTTCAAAACGAACGAATGATCTGGCCTAGCGTGGCCATTGCGTTCTCAGCCGCCTCGTTCCACGGTGAGCCATAGTTCAGCCTTATGCAGTTGCCAAAACGCCGGGTCGGCGAAAAGATCGGCCCCGGAGCGATGCTGATACCTTGAGCCAGAGCCATGTGAAATAACTTCAAGGCATCGATTTGTTCAGGCAGCTCCAGCCACAGGAAGTAGCCGCCGCAAGGTTGGCTGACACGGGTCTGCGACGGAAAGTGACGGACAATGGCGGCCAGCATGCTGGCCTGCTGGCCCTCCAGGGCGTAGCGCAACTTGCGCAAGTGGCGATCGTAGCCTCCGTGTTGCAGGTAGTCTGCGATGGCTGCCTGGGCCGGCATCGAGGCGCAGAGTGAGGTCATCAGCTTCAGCCGCTCGATCTTCTGAGCGAAGCGGCCAGCGGCTACCCAGCCGATCCGATAACCGGGTGCCAGGCTTTTGGCGAAAGAGCCGCAGTGCATGACCAGGCCTTGGGTGTCGAATGCCTTGGCAGGTTTGGGGGCTTGCTGCGAGTAGTACAGTTCGGCGTAGACATCGTCTTCGATCAGAGGTACCTGATGGCGATTGAGCAGTTCGACCAAGGCCTGTTTCTTCGCCTCAGGCATGCTTGCGCCCACTGGGTTTTGGAAGTTGGTCATGCACCACACCGCCTTGATCGGATGCTTGTCCAGGGTGTGCGCCAGCGCTGTGAGGTCCATGCCTTCGCGCGGGTGTACTGGAATCTCCACGGCCTTGAGCTTGAGCCGTTCCAGTATTTGCAGGCAGGCGTAGAAGGCCGGTGCCTCGATGGCCACCAGGTCGCCGGGCTCTGTGACAGCTTGCAGGCAGAGGTTCAACGCTTCCAGCGCGCCATTGGTGATCAAAAGCTCTTCGATGGGCAACATCAACCCACCCACCATGTAACGCAGGGCGATCTGTCGACGCAGCTGCGGGTTGCCCGGTGACAGGTCGGTGACCACCATGCGTGGGTCCATGGCACGGCTGGCACTGGCCAGGGAGCGTGCCAGACGCTGCAATGGGAACAAAAGGGGGCTGGGAAACGCCGAGCCGAACGGTACGGTGCTCGGATCTTTGATCGAGTCGAGAATCGAGAACACCAGGCCACTGACGTCCACTTCGGTCGACTCGCTCAGTGGGGCAAGTGCCTGTGGTTCTTGGAACTGTCGTGGGGCATGGGCGTTGACGAAATAGCCTGAGCGCGGGCGCGCGCGAATCAGGCCTCGTCGTTCAAGCAGGTAGTAGGCCTGAAATACCGTTGAAGGGCTTACCCCGTGGGTCTGGCTGGCGTAGCGCACCGAGGGCACACGCTGACCAGGGGCCAGTACACCGCTGCGGATCAGTTCGGCAATGTCCTCGGCAAAGCGTTCGTAACGTTTCATGGGTGTTCGGCAGGCCAGGTGGTTGAGGCAAGAAACACACTATGCCTGCCAAACGGGTTCCAGCACAGACTCAGCTTGGGCGACAAAATCCATATCAGAATTCGGCCTTGGACGGCTAAAGCTTCAGATTACTGAGCCTGGCGTGCTGGCCTTGAGGTGCCTGCGGTTGTCCACCGCACCTGCTACGGTCAATGCATCGGCTTCGAGTTCGGTGATCGGGAAGCGCTCACCGGCGAGGACGGCCACGGACATGCGCAATTGGGCGTCGGTGACGATTTCGATTTCGTGGCCTTTGCCTTCGATGCGCAGTTTGTCGCCAATGAGGGTGCAGCGCTGAGTACTCTCTTCAATCTCGATGGGCATGATCGGGTCTCCTGTGCAGTTACAGGGTCTGACCGCGGGCACCGGCTGGTTGCTGCATCGCGAATGCCAAATGGCGCAGAAGGGCAGTGAAAGGTGGGGGGGAAAGCACTGAGGGGAGCCGAAGCTCCCCTCAAAGCAATGTTGCCTGCTCTTTTTTATTATTGAGGCCAGCCTTTTGTTGTTTTTGTAGGCCAACCTTGATGTCACGTGCGACCCCCATCCGGGGTCAAGAGCAAACGTATTTTTTTGAGCGCTGACCTGCTTTCATCCTGTGGATCCGAAACTGGCTGCCGCTACCTCAAGGTAGTTTTATTGTTGTGTGCCAGCGCGCGGGGTAACCCCCTGAAAAGCCTGTCGACTCCAAAAAAATCTGCTTGCTGCGCCTCTGCCGTGTTGTTCTTGTTATGTCAGAGCCGTTGCATGTTGTTTTTATTGGTTGTCGCGTTTTTCTTGTTTTTGTACCAGTAATAAAGCAGGTGCCGTGCCAACTTTTGAAAGTACTTTAAAATCAATGGGTTAAGACTTTTCAGCTGAAGCGAACAGCCCAAGTATTTGTCGATTTGTTTCTCTGTTACCCGATTTTCTGCTGAAAATTGTGGGGGAGGTAACACTCACCCACACTCATGTGACACTGGAATGAAACTCATCCTGCGCTACGCGCACGGGCTACCCGCGAACCATTGGCCCGCCCCAGCACGGTACTGATGCGCTGGCCGGCGGCGATCAACCGTTCAAGGTCGATGCCGGTTTCGATGCCCAGGCCCTGCAGCAGATAAAGCACGTCCTCGGTGGCGATATTGCCCGTGGCACCTTTGGCGTAAGGGCAGCCACCCAAGCCCGCGACCGAACTGTCGAAGACACTGATCCCCTCGAGCAAGCTGGCGTAGACGTTGGCCAGCGCTTGGCCATAGGTGTCGTGAAAGTGGCCGGCCAATTGCGCGCGAGGCACCACTGCCGAAACCACCTCGAACAGCCGCCGCGTGTCGCCCGCCGTCCCAGTACCGATGGTGTCCCCCAGCGACACCTCGTAGCAGCCCATCTCATGGAGGGCCTTGGCCACCGGCGCCACCTGCTCGGCGCGGACCTTGCCTTCATAAGGGCAGCCCAGCACGCAGGAGACGTACCCGCGCATCCGTACACCGTGCTCAAGTGCGGCGTTCATGATTGGCTCGAAGCGTTGCAGGCTATCGCTGATAGAGCAGTTGATGTTGCGTTGGGAGAACGCTTCGGAAGCTGCTGCGAACACTGCCACTTCCTTCACCCCAGCCGCCACCGCGTCTTCGAAACCGCGCAAATTGGGCGCCAGTGCGGCATAGGTGACACCGGGGCGCTGGCGGATGCCGGCAAATACCTGCGCGGAGCCTGCCATCTGCGGCACCCATTTGGGCGAGACGAAACTGCCGACTTCGATGTAGCTGACCCCGGCGTCTGTCAGGTCATCGACCAGCCGTACCTTGTCGGCTACATCGATGGGTTGAGCTTCATTCTGCAGACCGTCTCGTGGGCCGACTTCGACCAGACGGACTGTTGTAGGCATAGCCATGGTGATCTTCCTGTCAGCGTTTTGCGTGAGTGTTCAAGGTGGCTGCCAGGGCCTGCTCGCAGCGCTCCTGTGCGGTGTCCAGTTCCAGCTGCATTTGATGGATGTCGAGCATTTGCTGTTCAAGCTGGGCGCGACGTTCGGCGATCTTCGCCAGCATGCTGTTGAGCTGCTTGAGGTTGCCGCTGCTGGGGTCGTACAACTCGATCAGCTCACGGCATTCGGCCAGTGAAAAGCCAATGCGCTTGCCACGCAGAATAAGCTTGAGGCTGACCTTGTCACGGGCCGAGTAGATGCGTTCCAGCCCACGCCGCTCGGGGCTCAGCAGGCCTTGTTCCTCGTAGAAGCGGATAGCGCGTGTGGTGATGTCCAGCTCACGGGAAAGGTCGGAGATGCTATAGGTTTGGCTGCTCATGCTCGGGCTCGGCGTAGGGTATGGCGGTATCCTGAAGGCGCGTTGACGTATACGTCAAGCAGATCGGTGGTCGTCCCCCGCGCGGCGGTAGGCGTGAGGCGTCTGCCCACTCAGCCGCTTGAAAAAACGGGAGAAGTAAGTGGGGTCGCTGAATCCCAAACTGTCCGACAGCTGCCCGATGCTCATGCGCGTATAGATCAGGTTGCGCCGCGCCTCCAGCAACAGGCGCTGGTGCATCACCTGTAACGCCGTCTGCCCGCTCAGTCTGCGGCACAGCTGGTTCAGTTGCAGGCTGGAGATATTCAGGCGTGCGGCGAACGCCTCCACTGACAGGTGTTCGCGATAATGCGCCTCGACCAGGCGTAAGTACTGCCCGAGCAGGTGCCGATCACGCTCGTCGCGGTTGCGTGGAGCCTCGCTAGGCTGTGGGCGCCGGCTGATCCATACCATCAGCGCCGTGACCAGCGCTTGGAGCATGGTCGCCCGTGACGAAGCATTGCCTTGGTATTCGTGCTGCAGGGTATCGATCAGCCCCCGCAGCAGTACGCGATCTCTACCCAGCGGGTAACACGCCGCTTTCGCCAGCACCCCCAGTGGCGCCCCCAGGCGTTGTTCCAGCTCGGCGACCAGCGTAGTGCCGAAGGTCAAAACATGGCCCTGGATATCGGTACTGAAGCGAAAACCGTGCACGGTCAATGGCGGCACCACCTGGACTGCCGCCGCGCTGATGCGGCTGCGCATGCCCTCAATCTCCACCTGCACCTGGCCGCGTTGCACATACAGCAGCTGAAACAGCTCGGCATGTTGGTGCGGCTTGATCTCCCAATGATGGAGGCTGCTGCGTGCCGATATTGGCTCGCAGTGCAGCAGGTCGGTGCCAGGCCATTGGTGGTTCTCGCCATATAACTGAAACAAGGGTACGCCGGGGAGGGAGGACTTCATCGCAGAATTTGCCTGTGCGCTAATCGAACAGATTTTGTAAAAGTGCATTTTTCTCATCTGATTTCACATTTTATTGCCGGTTAATGCCAGTAAAAATGCAAGGGCTACCCGTTAATAACGAGATAAGAACAATGAACACTCAAGTTGCGATCATAGGCGCGGGCCCTTCTGGCCTGCTGCTGGGTCAGTTGCTGCACAAGGCCGGAATCGACACGGTCATTCTCGAACGCCAGACACCTGACTATGTGCTGGGCAGGATCCGGGCCGGAGTGCTCGAGCAGGGTACCGTCGACCTGCTGCGCGAAGCGGGCGTGGCCGAACGGATGGACCGGGAAGGGCTGGTTCATGAGGGGGTCGAGTTGTTGGTCGCTGGCCGGCGTCAGCGTCTGGACTTGAAAGGCCTTACCGGTGGCAAGACGGTGATGGTCTACGGCCAGACCGAAGTCACCCGGGACCTGATGCAGGCCCGTGAAAGCAGTGGTGCACCGATCATCTACGCTGCCGAAAATGTGCAGCCCCATGACCTCAAGGGCGAGCGGCCTTATGTCACGTTTGAAAAGGCCGGCCAGGCCTATCGCCTGGACTGTGACTATATCGCCGGCTGCGACGGTTTTCATGGCGTGTCACGCAAGAGCATTCCCGAAGGAGTGCTCAAGGAATATGAACGGGTCTACCCATTCGGCTGGCTGGGCCTGTTGTCCGACACTCCACCGGTCAATCACGAACTGATCTACGCCCATCACGTGCGCGGCTTTTCCCTGTGCAGCCAGCGTTCGCAGACCCGCAGTCGCTACTACCTGCAGGTCCCTTTGGATGAAAAGGTCGAGGACTGGTCCGATCAGCGGTTCTGGGACGAGCTCAAGGCACGCCTGCCTGAAGATGTGGCGCAGCAGCTGGTCACTGGGCCTGCGCTGGAAAAAAGCATCGCGCCGCTGCGCAGCCTGGTGGTTGAACCGATGCAATATGGTCATCTGTTCCTGGTGGGCGACGCGGCGCACATCGTGCCGCCCACGGGTGCCAAAGGCCTTAACCTGGCGGCCTCCGATGTCAATTATCTGTACCGGATACTGGTCAAGGTTTACCGCGAGGGGCGCACCGACCTGCTGGAGCAGTATTCGCCGCTTGCTCTGCGGCGGGTGTGGAAGGGGGAGCGCTTCAGTTGGTTCATGACCCAGTTGCTGCATGACTTTGGTGAGCACAAGGATGCGTGGGACCGAAAGATGCAAGAAGCCGACCGCGAGTACTTCCTGACCTCGCCGGCGGGGTTGGCGAACATCGCCGAAAACTACGTGGGGTTGCCGTACGAAGAGGTGGCCTGAGGCCACGGGGTGCGTCAGCCGTGAGGCGCGGCCTTGGCCACAGGGGTGCCGGCATACTGAGGTTTGAGGTGGCCCTGATCATCGAGCAGGTAAGCATCCATGACTTCGCGCACCACTGGCCCTGCCACACGGCCGCCAGCCTCGCCGTTCTCGATCATCACCGCGACCACTACGCTGGGATGGTCGGCCGGGGCAAAACCGACGAACAGCGCATTGTCACGGTGCCTTTCGAGGGTCTTGTTGCGGTTGTAGCGCTCACCCTGCTTGATCGCTACCACCTGCGCCGTGCCGCTTTTGCCGGCAATCCGGTACTGAGCGCCGGCCGCAGCCGCACGGGCGATGCCGCGCGGGTCGTGCATCACCATCTGCATACCGACATTGACCTGGTCCCAGGCATGTTTGTCGTGCAGCACGATGTCGGGCATCGGGTTGGGGTCGATTGGGGTCTGACCGCCGACGGTCATGGCCAGGTGCGGGCGGTGCCACACGCCTTTGCTGGCCAGCAGGCTGGTGGCCTGAGCCAGTTGTAGTGGCGTGACTTGCATGTAGCCTTGGCCGATGCCGAGGATCAGCGTTTCACCCGGATACCAGGCCTGACGGCGGGTGGCGCGTTTCCAGGCTTGCGAGGGCATCAGCCCAGGGGCCTCTTCGAACATGTCCAGCGAAACCTTCTGGCCAAGGCCGAACTCGGCCATATAGTCGTGCAGGCGGTCGATGCCGAGCTTGTGTGCCAGGTCGTAGAAGTAGGTGTCGTTGGAGCGCATGATGGCTGTGTACATGTCAACCCAGCCATCGCCGCTGTGGTTCCAGTTGCGGTACTTGTGGTCGTAGTTGGGCAGCTCGTAGTATCCAGGGTCGAACACCCGGCTGCCTGGGGTGATGACACCGCTGTCCAGGCCGGCGATGGCGACCTCGGGTTTGACCGTCGAGCCGGGCGCATACAAACCCCGCAGCACGCGGTTGAACAGCGGCCGATCGATCGAGTCGCGCAGCGCGGCATATTGCTTGAAACTGATGCCCTTGACGAACAAGTTGGGGTCGAAGCTGGGGTTGCTCACCATCGCCAGGACATCACCATTGGCCGGGTCCAGTACTACCACTGCGCCGCGGCGATCGCCCAAGGCCTTTTCGGCGGCTAGCTGCAGGTGCGCGTCAAGGCTGAGGATGATGTCTTTGCCAGGAATTGGGTCTTTGTGGTTGAGCACGCGCATCACCCGGCCCTGGGCGTTGGTTTCCACTTCTTCATAGCCTACGTGGCCATGCAGCTGGGCTTCGTAGAAATGCTCGATGCCGGTCTTGCCAATCGACTGAGTGCCCCGGTATTCGGTGCTGTCGAGGGTTTTGGCTTCTTTCTCGTTGATCCGTCCGACGTAGCCGACCGAATGGGCGAAATGTTCGGCCAGTGGGTATTCACGGATGAACTGCGGTTCCACGTCCAGCCCAGGCAAGCGGAACTGGTTGACGGCGATCAGGGCGATCTGTTCTTCGGTCAGCCCGACCATCAGGGTCACCGGCTCGAATGGCTTGCGGCCGCGACGCAGGTCTTTGTCGAACTGCTTGCGGTCGTCTTCACCCAAGCCAAGGATCTGCACCAGGCTATCGAGCACCTTGGCCGAATCGCCGGCGCGCTCGCGCGTCATGGTCAAATCGAAGCTGGGTTTGTTGTCGGCCAGCACCACGCCATTGCGGTCGTAGATCAGCCCGCGCTCAGGGGCAATGGGCAGCACGTGCACACGGTTGTTTTCCGAGACCGCGCTCTGTTGGTCGTGCTGCAGCACCTGCAGCACATACAGCCGACCGACCAGAACCGCGCACAGGCTGAACACCAGGGCGGCGCAGGCCAGGAGCCGGCGGTTGACCAGGTGTTTTTCCTTTTCGTGGTCCTTGAGCGGAATCGGTTGCGGCATGGGGGCTCTTTCGTCGCGGATGGGCCGCCAGGCGGCCTAAGGGCCGGCGATGCTACGCAACACCGTCCCTGGCCTCAAGGCGAGGGCGCCCGAGTGCGAGTCAAGCCTTGCCGATAAGCCCGGTATCACGGCGTTTGGGCCTGCATGAAGATTTGTTCATGCAGTGCCACGGCTGAGCCGGCCAGCGCCGGGAGAAGCCGACCCTGCCTGAGGCCATGGCCACCGGCGTGCCGGTCACCATGGCCAGTAGGATCAGGGCCGTTGAGGTTATTGACCGCTGACGAGCTGGTAGGCCAGCTGGTTGTGCCGTTCCAGTACACGCGGCAGGTCGATGGTTGTGATGCGGCCATCCTGGACCACGACCCGGCCATTGATCACGCTGGTATCGACGTGGGTCGGCGTGCAGAACACCAAGGCTGCCAGTGGGTCGTGCAGGGCGCCGGCATACGCCACGTGGCCCAGGTCGAAAGCGACGAAGTCGGCGATCATGCCCGGTGCCAATGCACCTATGTCGTTACGGTTCAGCACCTTGGCGCCGCCCAAGGTCGCGATCTCCAGGGCCTCACGTGCGGTCATCGCGTCAGGCCCGAAGCCGACACGCTGCAGCAGCAACGCCTGGCGAACCTCGCCGATCATGCTGGCGCCATCGTTGGAGGCTGAGCCGTCTACGCCCAAGCCTACTGCAACGCCGTGGTCACGCATCTTGCGAATTGGCGCGATGCCCGAGGCCAGGCGCATGTTCGAGCAGGGGCAGTGGGCAACACCGGTGCCGGTGCGCGCGAACAATTCGATACCGTGCTGGTCGAGCTGCACGCAGTGAGCATGCCACACATCATGGCCGACCCAGCCGAGGTCTTCTGCGTATTCGGCCGGGGTCATGCCGAACTTTTCACGGCTGTAGGCGATGTCGTTGACGTTTTCCGCCAAATGGGTGTGCAACGAAACCCCGTAATTGCGCGCCAGCACGGCAGCCTCGCGCATCAGGTCGCGGCTGACAGAGAACGGCGAGCATGGCGCCACCACCACGCGCAGCATCGAGCCGTGGCTGGCATCGTGATAATCCTCGATCAGGCGCTGGGACTCTTTGAGGATGTTGCTTTCCTTTTCCACCACCGAATCAGGTGGCAAGCCGCCTTGGCTACGACCAACGCTCATGCTGCCGCGCGCTGCGTGGAAACGCATGCCGATCTCGTTGGCTGCGTGGATGCTGTCGTCGAGCTTGCAGCCGTTGGGGTAGATGTACAGGTGGTCACTGGAGGTGGTGCAACCGGACAGGATCAGTTCGGCCATGGCCGTCTGAGTCGACACCGAAATCATCTCCGGCGTGAGCCGGGCCCAGATCGGGTACAGGTTGGTCAGCCAGTTGAACAGTTCACCGTCCTGCGCCGCCGGTACCACGCGGGTGAGGCTTTGGTACATATGATGGTGGGTGTTGACCAGCCCAGGGATGACCACCTTGCCGGCCATGTCCAGGATCACATCTGCGTCTTGGGGCAGCGTATCGCTTGGGCCGACCTGCTTGATTAGGTTGTCTTCGATGTACAGGCCGCCGCCTTTGATCTCGCGGCGTTCGCCGTCCATGGTGACCAACAGTGCAGCGTTCTTGACCAGGAGGGTCTTGGGGGTATGTTGCGAAGGAGCTTGCATGGCTTGTGCCTGGCACAATACGCAGCGACGATTGCCGATGTCGTAGGCGCACAGGTGGCCATGTAAGCAAAGTTTTAAATTCTTGTATACAGAAAAATGCCGGGGCCCGTAGGCCCCGACCGGCTTCAGCCCGCGTTGAGCGGAGCCTTTGCGGTGTGCCTGCGCATGGCAGTCACGCCCCAGGCCAGGCCTAGCACGGCAGCGATGACCGAGCCCGACAGCACGCCCAGTTTGGCTGCACCCAGCGACGCTGGGTCACTGTAGGCCAGGTTGGCAATGAAGATCGACATGGTGAAGCCGATGCCGGCCAGCAGGCCAATCAGGGTGATACCGCGCCAGGTGACCTGCGCCGGCAGGCTGCACCAGCCCAGGCGCACCATCAGCCAACTGATGCCGATGATCCCCAACGGTTTGCCAGCTACCAGGGCTACGGCCACGGCGGTCATCACCCAGTGCGGCCCCTCGGCGGAAAGGTCGATGCCAGACAGGCCGACACCGGCATTGGCCAAGGCGAACAATGGCATGATCGCGTAAGCCACCCACGGGTGCAGGGCGCCGCCGACGCGGGTTACCGGTGGAACCAGTTCGCGTTGGGCCAGGCGCAGTTGCTTGAGCGGGGCGCTGAGGTCGCCATCGTCCTGGTCGGGTGCCTTGGCGCGGCCGAGTAGGTCGTTGGTGAAGCGCGCGACTGCATCCACGGGCCGCTCGCCCAGCGGCATGGCGGCGACCGGGGTCATCAAACCCAGCACAACGCCCGCCAGGGTAGGATGCGCACCGGTCATCAGCATGCCAACCCAGGTGATTGCACCGGGGATTACATAGGCCCATGCCGAACCCACGCCGATCTTCTGCAGGCCGATCACCAGCAGCAGGCCAACCGCGGCAACGCCAAAGCCGCTGTAGTCCAGACCGCCCGAGTAGAACACGGCGATGATCAGCACGGCGATGATGTCATCGATGATCGCCAAGGCCAGCAGGAACACGCGGATGTTGGACGGGATCGACTTGCCGAGCAGGGCAAGCACGCCAACGGCAAAGGCAATATCGGTGGCGGTCGGCACGGCCCAGCCTTGTTGCTCGGCCGGTGCATGCCCGAACGCCAGGTAGATCAGGGCCGGTACCGCTACGCCGCCAACCGCAGCGGCCATGGGCAACATCGCCTGGCGTAGGCTGGCCAAGGCACCCTCGTGAATTTCCCGACGGATCTCCATACCGACCACCAGGAAGAAGATGGTCATCAACCCATCGTTGATCCAGAAATGCAGTGATTGCGAGAAGCTCAGCGAACCGATGCCGAAGCTGATCGGTGTGTGCCAGAGCGCATCGTAGCTGGCGGCAGCCGGGGAGTTGGCCCAGATCAGGGCCGCAACGGCAGCGATCAGCAAGACAATGCCGCTGACCGCTTCGATGTGCAGGAACCGCTCGAAGTTGGCGAAGGCGGTTTTGGCCAGACGCTGAGCGCGGGTCATATGGTTTTTTTGCATAGGCGCAAGAACTCCTGCAGGCGGCCCGACCTGCACTGTTCTTTAACCTGCATCACCGCACTTTGCAGCTAGCACCCGACGGGCATCTTACCGGCAAGGCGCCTGCTGGCCAAGGAGTAAAGCCCCTTGGGTCATCTGCGATGGCCAGTGACGTGCAGGCGATATCGATTTAGCGAGCGTTGGGTGAAAGCTACCCACAGCTGTTCCGCTTTGGTGCGTGAACGCCTCCAAACAGTTCGGTTATCACAGGTTGGCGCGGTGAAACTGATCTATAAATGTGCAGTTTGAACAGCCAATGCTGTGCCCGTTGACCGCAGATTTACTGCACTTGCCCCAGCGAAGAAGCGGCCCGTTTATTGCTCCATCTCGGCGCAAACGACAACCTGGAGCAACTTGGCATGAGCGCAACTGACGAATTTCCGCTTTGCGAGGCCCCGGCATCTTCACGCAAAGGGCTGCTGCCCATCGCAATGGTGCTGTTCAGTTTCACGTTTTTTACCGGCACCATGTTTGCCGGAGGCAAGCTGGGCATGGCTTTCAGCTTTGTTGACATGCTGTGGATCGCAGCCATCGGTAATTCGCTGCTGGCGTTGTACGCTGCGGCGCTGGCCTTCATCGCTTCACGCAGCGGTTTGAACACGGTGCTGATGGGGCGCTTCTGTTTTGGGGAGATGGGCAGCCGGCTTTCCGACTTCATCCTGGGCTTTGCCGAACTGGGTTGGTACGCCTGGGGGACTGCGACGGTGGCGATCGTACTGGTCAAGCTGCTCGGCCTGGCGGGCGGCTTCGCGGTGCCGTTGATGGTGCTGTTTGGCATGGGTTTCAGCATCACTGCAATCATCGGTTTCAAGGGGCTTGACTGGCTGTCGCGAGTTTCGGTGCCACTGATGTTCGTTCTGCTAGTGATATCGATGTACCTGGCAACGGCCGATGCGGGTGGTTTTGCCGGCCTCGCAGCGGTGGTTCCCCATGAAAGCATGACCTTCTCGGCGGCGGTCACCATGGTGTTCGGCACCTTTGCCAGTGGCGCCACTCAGGCCACCAACTGGACTCGCCTGTCGCGCAATGGCCGGGTGGCGGTGGTGGCCAGTGTGGTTGCTTTCCTGCTCGGCAATGGGCTGATGGTGGTGGCAGGGGCGTGGTGCGCCATGGTCTATCAGCAGGCTGACATCGTCGAGGTGATGATCCTGCAAGGGCTGTCGTTCGCCGCGGTAGTGATGCTGTGCCTGAATCTCTGGACCATCCAGGGGCCCACCATCTACAACGTCTCGGCTGCTGCCTGCCACTTGCTGCGCAGTGAGCGACGACGCACCGCTACGCTGGTTGCGGCAGGTGTAGGGGTGGTGCTGGCGATCGGTGGTATGTATGAAATGCTGATTCCGTTTCTGGTGTTGTTGGGCTCGATCATTCCTCCGGTCGGCGGGGTGATCATGGCCGATTTCTGGTACCGCCATCGGGGCAGTTACCCCGCACTGGCGTCGGTAACCTTGCCCCGCTACAACATCAACGGCCTGCTGGCGTATGCCGTGGGCGCGGTGCTTGCCTACGCCTCGCCCTGGGTCGCGCCACTGGTCGGCATCGGCGCTTCGGCCTTGAGCTACATCTTAATGCTTGAACTGCAAGGCCGGCGCAAGGCGCTGGGCCAACAGAGCGTTGAGCCGTGAGCCTGACCCTGGAGGAAATCCTGCACTTGCCGGGCCTGGAGGCGATGAGCGTGCGAGCCGGCGCGCGAAACCTGCAGCGGCGGGTGCGCTGGCCTTACGTGGCGGAAAATGAGGGGATCGCCGAGTGGGTGATGGGCGGTGAGTTGGTGTTCGTCACCGGTATCAACCACCCGCGTGGCCAGGCAAATCTGCTCAGCCTGATCGAGGATGGCGAAGCGGTAGGGATCGCCGGCTTGGTGATTCTAACCGGTGGCAGTTTCATCCAGAAGATTGCGCCCCCGGTGATAGCGCGCGCCGAGCAACTGGGTTTGCCGCTGATCGAACAGCCCTATGCTTTGAAAATGGTAGTGGTAACCCACCTGATCGGTACGGCCCTCGTGCAGATGAGCCAGTTGCGCCGGTCGCGCAACGATATTCTCGGCCAGTTACTCAGCGGTGATTACCCAAGCCTGGCTATCGCCTGCCAGCGTGCCAGGCACCTGGAGTTGATGCTTGACGAACCGCGGCGGGTGGTTGCGCTGCGCTTGGTGCAGGTTGAGCAGTTGTTCGAGCGTCATGGCCTGGCCGAGGGCGAGCGGCTCTGGCAAGCTGTGCGCCAGGCGCTGGAAGATCACCTTCAGACTTGGTGCCGAGCGCGGCCTGGGGCGGTGCTGGTGCAAATGCCGGGTGACTTGCAGGTGCTGTTACTGGCCGACGCTGGCGACCTGCCGAGCAGCCTGGCAGCGCTGCATCGGCAGTTGTGCATGGTGGCCGGGGAACTCAGGCTGCATATGGGCCTGTCGCGGCTGGCCGCCGACTGCGCAGGTTACCGTCAAGCGCTCAGCGAAGCGCGTCAGGCTCTGGACGTTGCACAACAGTTGCACCCTGCCGATGGTTTCTGTGATTTCAGCGAGTTGGGGGTACTGCGCCTGCTCCAGGGCATCAATGACCGCGCGCGGATCGATGACTTCGTTGCCCAGACCCTCGGCAGGCTGATCAACCCTGGGCGCAAGCAGCCTTACGTGCTGGTAGATACTCTCGACGCCTTGCTCAAGGAAAACGGTAACGGCCTCAAGGCCGCTCAGCGTTTGGGCCTGCACCGCAATACCATCAACCAACGCATTCAACGTATCGAGCAACTGAGCGGGCAATCGCTGGACGACCCACTGTTTCGCATGAACGCATCTGTCGCCATGCTGGTATGGCGCATGAACGGACCACGTCAAGGAGTAACGCCATGAACATCATCAACGCCCGCCTGCGTGGCAAGCCTGGGCTGTACCGCATCGAGCTCGATGGCGAGCGCATTGCTGCCATCACTTCCCAGGCCCAGGTTGTGCTGAGTAGCCCTGATGACCTGGATGCCCAGCAGAACCTGGTGGTGGCGCCTTTCGTCGAGCCGCACATCCACCTTGACGCTACCCTCACGGCGGGCGAGCCGAAGTGGAACATGAGCGGTACCTTGTTCGAAGGCATCGAGCGCTGGGCCGAGCGCAAGGAAATCACCACCCACGACGACATCAAGACCCGAGCGAAAAAAACCATCGGCATGCTCGTCGATCATGGCATACAGCATGTGCGCACCCATGTCGATGTCACCGACCCGAGGCTCACCGCACTCAAGGCCATGGTCGAGGTGCGCGAGGAAGTACGCGACCTGGTCGACCTGCAGATCGTCGCATTCCCACAGGAAGGCATCGAGTCGTATGCCAACGGCCGCGCGCTGATGACTGAAGCGGTGGCGATCGGCGCCGATGTGGTCGGCGGTATCCCACATTTCGAGAACACACGTGATCAGGGGGTAGCGTCGGTCAAGTTCCTGATGGACCTGGCCGAACGCACTGGCTGCCTGGTGGATGTGCATTGCGATGAAACCGATGACCCGCAGTCGCGCTTTTTGGAAGTGTTGGCCGAGGAGGCGCGGGTGCGCGGTATGGGCCCGCGCGTCACGGCCAGCCATACGGTGGCCATGGGTTCGTACGACAACGCTTACTGCTACAAGCTGTTCCGGCTGCTCAAGATGTCGGGCATCAACTTCGTCTCTTGCCCTACCGAAAGCATTCACCTGCAAGGGCGCTTCGACAACTATCCGAAGCGGCGGGGGCTGACCCGAGTGGCCGAAATCGATCGCGCCGGGATGAACGTGTGCTTCGGCCAGGACTCAATCGTCGATCCCTGGTACCCGCTGGGTAACGGCAACATTTTGCGAATTCTCGAAGCCGGCCTGCATATCTGCCATATGCTCGGTTACGAAGACCTGCAACGCAGCCTGGACCTGATCACCGACAACAGCGCTCGCACACTGAACCTCGGCGAGCGCTACGGCATCGAGGTGGGGCGGCCAGCCAATCTGCTGTTACTGTCGGCACCGGATGACTACGAAATGGTCCGCAGCCAGGGCCACGCGCTGGTATCGGTACGCGCTGGCAAGGTGCTGATGCGTCGCACCCCTGCGCAAGTGCAGCGTATGTTGTGATGTGCATCAGGCGCTATCAATCCTCGTCAGTAGAGGCGGCTGGCCTGCACCTTGGCTAGAAAGCTCGGCGGCCGATCGTGCAGGCTGTCAGACAGTCTGCACTCGGTGAAACCAAGCGTAGGCAACGAGAGTCGACATGGTTGAATCGATAAACGTCCTACTGCAATGAGCAAGGAGGTCCGCGTGACCAGCAAGAAGGCGCGCGTCAGCAACCAGGCATCGGGTGATATTTCGCAGCTGCCACACGACATGTTCTTCGCCGCGGTGCAAACCACGCGGATGCCGATGATCGTCACCGACCCCAACCGTGACGATAATCCGATCATTTTCGCCAATCGAGCATTTCTGGAAATGACCGGCTATGAGTTGGCGGACATCATTGGCCGTAATTGCCGGTTCCTCCAAGGCCCTGAAACCGAAGCTGCGGTGGTGGATGCCGTGCGGGACGCTATCGCCCAGAAGGTCGATATCTCTACCGAGATCCTCAATTACCGCAAGGATGGTTCCAGCTTTTGGAACGCGCTATTCATCTCACCGATCTTCAATGAACGGGGCGACCTGATTTACTTCTTTGCATCGCAACTGGATGTGAGCAGGCGGCGTGACGCCGAGGATGCGCTGAACCAGGCGCAAAAGATGGAAGCGCTTGGGCAACTGACTGGCGGTATCGCGCACGATTTCAACAATCTTTTGCAAGTGATGGGCGGTTATCTGGGGTTGATCGCCAGTGAGGCGGACAAGTCCCAGGTCGACCTGAACCGCGTGCGGCGCAGTGTAGGGCACGCCCAGAGCGCGGTCGAACGTGCCAGTACCCTGACCAAGCAGCTGCTGGCCTTCGCCCGCAAGCAGAAACTCCATGGCCGGGTGCTCAACCTCAATCACCTGCTCGATGACGTACGCCCCATGATGGAGCGAACTTTCGACGCTGAAGTGGCTGTTGATTTCGACCTCGAAGCCAACCTGCACAACTGCCGTATCGACCCGACTCAGGCAGAGGTCGCGTTGCTCAACATTTTCATGAACGCACGCGATGCGCTTATCGGGCGCCAGCGGCCGCATGTGTTCATCGAAACCCGGAATATTTCCGTCACCGATATCAACCACTCGTTCGATGGGCTGCTGCCGGGAAATTACGTGAGCCTCTCGGTCACCGACAATGGCGTCGGGATGCCGGCCAGCATCCGTGATCGAGTCATGGACCCGTTCTTCACCACCAAGGAGGAGGGCAAAGGCTCTGGCCTAGGGCTGTCGATGGTGTACGGTTTCGCCAAGCAGTCCGGTGGGGCGGCACGCATATATACAGAAGAGGGCGAGGGCACGACGTTACGCCTGTATTTCCCGGTTGACCAAGGCAAGATCATCCCCACGCAACCTGTGAAAAAGGTGGACCGCAGCTCGGGCACCGAGCGTATCCTGATCGTCGAAGATCGACCGGATGTGGCTGAACTCGCCAAGATGGTACTGGAGGATTACGGCTACGCCGCTGACATGGTGCTCAATGCACGCGAAGCGCTCAAGCTGATTCAGGCGGGGGAACATTACGATTTACTGTTCACCGACCTGATCATGCCAGGCGGCATGAACGGCGTGATGCTGGCGCGGGAAGTGCGGCGCCTTCAGCCGCAGATGAAGGTGTTGTTGACCACCGGCTATGCGGAAAACTCGATTGAGCGCACGGATATCGGCGGGTCTGAGTTCGAGGTGATTTCCAAACCGTGCCAGCCACATGACCTTGCCCGCCGGGTAAGGCAAGTTCTTGATGGCTTCACGGGTGTGACATGAGTGGGGCGCCCTCGCAACCTGCTGTGAAAATCGCCAAAGCCCCGGAGCCCCCGCACTTTCGTGCGAGGGCGTCCCGCTATCAAGCCAAGGCTTTGATCAGTTGCTCGTTGAATGCCGGGATATCGTCCGGCTGACGGCTACTGATCAGATTGCCGTCCACCACCACCTGCTCGTCGACCCAATTACCCCCGGCATTGCGGATGTCGTCTTGCAAGGTCTTGAAACTGGTCATCCGTTTACCCTGGGCAAGGCCTGCCGAAATCAGCAACCAGCCACCGTGGCAGATCACAGCCACGGGCTTGCCTGCCGCATCAAGGCTTTTCACCAGTTTCTGGGCGCCGGGGATCAAGCGGATGGTGTCCGAGTTCTGCACGCCGCCTGGCAGCACGACGGCATCGTAGACATCAGGCTGGGCGCTGTCGAACGTGGCATCCACATCGAATGCATCGGCGGGCTTGTCGTGGTTCCAGCCACGCACGGTGCCTGGCTTGTCGCTGAGAATGTCGACTACCGCGCCGTGCTGTTTCAGCGCATCACGGGGGCCGGTCAACTCCACTTGCTCGAAACCATCGGTGACCAGAATGGCCACGCGCTTGCCGTTGAGTGTTGCGCTCATCATGTCATCTCCGTTTTTTACTGTGACTTCTTGGAAAGGCCTTGGCCGAGCCGTGAAGTTCAAACGCATTGCATCAGTGGCTGCGTTTGCGGGAAATGACTGGCAGGGTGATTGGCCTGGCCCCTGCGCCTGCAGGAGCCAGAGCCAGCGCGTCACTTGATTAGCGGTACACCGCTGAGTTTCTGCAGTTCATCGAAGTCGATGTCCGCGCAGATCTCCACCACCTTCAAGCCCTCGGCGGTTACTTGCAGTACGGCTAGGTCGGTGTAGATGCGGCTGACGCAACCGATGCCAGTGAGCGGGTAAGTGCATTCGGGCACAAGCTTGCTTTCGCCGGTTTTGGTCAGGTGGTCCATCATCACGAACACCTGCCGCGCTCCCGTGGCCAGGTCCATTGCGCCGCCTACAGCGGGGATCGAACCTTCGGCACCGGTATGCCAGTTGGCCAGGTCGCCTTTGACCGAAACCTGGAAAGCGCCCAGCACGGCGATGTCCAGATGCCCGCCACGCATCATCGAAAACGAGTCGGCGTGGTGGAAGTAGGCGCCACCGGTCAGCAGCGTGACATGCTGCTTGCCGGCGTTGATCAGGTCATCGTCTTCCTCGCCAGGGGCTGGGCTCGGGCCCATGCCCAGCAGGCCGTTCTCGCTGTGCAGGAACACTTCTTTGTCGCCCAGGTAATTGGCCACAAGCGTTGGAGCGCCGATGCCCAGGTTGACATAGGCACCTTCCTGAATGTCTGCGGCCACGCGTTGGGCCATCTCGGTGCGGGAAAGCTTTTTGGTGATGGTCATGGCAGGCCTCAGACAGCGTTGGCGATCGAAGAAGCGGCAGCGCCGGAGACGGCGACCACGCGCTGGACGAAAATACCCGGGGTGATGATGTGCTCCGGGTCCAGCTCACCGAGCTCGACGACCTCATCTACCTGAGCGATGGCAGTCTTGGCGGCCATCGCCATGATCGGGCCGAAGTTGCGGGCGGCCTTGCGGTAGACCAGGTTGCCCCAGCGGTCGCCCTTGTGCGCCTTGATCAGGGCGAAATCGGCATGCAGCGGCATCTCCAGCACGTATTGGCGGCCGTCGATTTCACGGGTTTCCTTGCCTTCGGCCAGCAGGGTGCCATAGCCGGTCGGCGAGAAGAACGCCCCGATACCCGAGCCGGCCGCGCGGATGCGCTCAGCCAGGTTGCCTTGGGGAACCACCTCCAGCTCGATCTTGCCTGCACGGTACAGTTCGTCGAATACGTAAGAGTCGGACTGGCGCGGGAACGAGCAGATGACCTTGCGTACACTGCCCGCCATCAGCAAAGCGGCCAGGCCGATCTCGCCGTTGCCGGCGTTGTTGCTGATGATGGTAAGGTCGCGGGCACCGGTGGCAATCAAGCCATCGATGAGCTCGGACGGCATGCCGGCAGTACCGAAGCCACCGACCATGATGGTCGATCCGTCGGTGATTCCTTCCACCGCTTGGGCGATGGACTCAAACGTTTTATTGATCAAAGCGGGCTCCTGGTTCTTCCTGGAGTATTGATTGTCGACCTGGCAGCGTGCTGACGCGGCGGGGCCATTGGGCGCTTGGCGTTGTGTGCTGGCTTGCCTATAGCCTGCCGCAAGACAAGGCAACAGTAGAGAGCACCGAGTGGAATTTGTGCGATTACCGAACCGTTGTGCGATTTATGAGCGTTTGCACACAGGCCATGGCTGCCCGTGCGCGCCGACGTGGGCAGGCCGGTGTGCAGACAGACGAGCAAGTCGCCCCAGCCTGTGAGAGGATGTCCGTCACCTTAGCCAGGACCCCGAACGCAGCCTGATGAAGACTCCAAAACGAATCGAACCACTGATCGAAGACGGCCTGATCGACGAAGTGCTGCGGCCATTGATGAGCGGCAAGGAAGCAGCCGTTTACGTGGTGCGCTGCGGGGCCCAGGTACGCTGTGCCAAGGTCTACAAGGAGGCCAACAAACGCAGCTTCCGCCAGGCCGCCGAATACCAAGAGGGGCGCAAGGTCCGCAACAGCCGCCAGGCCAGGGCTATGGCCAAGGGCAGCAAATATGGCCGTAAAGAGGCTGAGGACGCGTGGCAGAACGCAGAAGTGACGGCGCTGTTCCGCCTGGCCAATGCCGGGGTGCGGGTGCCCAAACCCTACGACTTTCAAGACGGCGTGCTGCTGATGGAACTGGTGACCGACGCCGACGGTGACGCCGCGCCTCGCTTGAACGATGTGCACCTGGAAGCCGAGCAGGCCCGTGAATACCATGCCTTCGTGATCCGCCAGATTGTTCTGATGCTCTGCGCCGGCCTGGTGCATGGCGACTTGTCCGAGTTCAACGTTCTGCTTGGCCCGGACGGCCCGGTGATCATCGACCTGCCTCAGGCCGTGGATGCTGCGGGCAATAACCATGCGTTCAGCATGCTGCAGCGCGATGTAGCGAACATGGCGCATTATTTCGGACGCTTCGCGCCTGAGCTCAAGGCTACGCGTTACGCCGATGAGATGTGGGCTTTGTACGAGGCTGGCGAGTTGCGTGCTGACAGCCCGCTCACTGGGCAGTTCGAGGATGAGGACCAGGCCGCCGACGTGGCCGGGGTGCTGCGCGAGATCGATGCCACTTTGCGCGACGAAGCGCGCCGCCGTGCTGCCCGTGCCGAGGACGAGCATGGGCCGACCACGGCTCAAGAGCCGACACCGCCTTGGATGCAATGACTCACCCCCGGCGGATCAATGGCGGACACCCGCCGTTAGGTCGCCCAAGGCGTAAACACTAAAAAGTCGCCTGTCGTTACCTTTGATGCAACGCATAATCTCGTCATCTGGCCTTTTCACTGGCGTGCCACAGGCATAAGGTATAGGCCGTTAAAAATGCCCTGGAGCTGTCATGTCCAACCGTTTCCCTTCCGTTCGTCCTCGCCGCCTGCGCCAGAACGAATCCCTGCGCACGATCTTCCAGGAAACCGAATTCCGCCTTGAAGACCTGATCCTGCCGATCTTCGTCGAAGAGGGCATCGATGATTTCGTGCCGATCACCAGCATGCCGGGCGTCAACCGTATTCCAGAGAAGCTGCTGGCTCAGGAAATCGAGCGCTATGCCCGCGCCGGTATCAAGTCGGTTATGACGTTCGGGGTATCGCACAACCTCGATGCCAGCGGCAGCGACACCTGGAATGAAAACGGGCTTGTCGCGCGCATGTCGCGCATCTGCAAGGACACCGTGCCGGAGATGGTGGTGATGTCCGACACCTGCTTCTGCGAATACACCAGCCACGGCCACTGTGGCGTGCTGCATGACCATGGCGTGGACAACGATGCCACCTTGGTCAACCTGGGCAAGCAGGCGGTGATTGCCGCTGCAGCTGGCGCCGACTTCATTGCCCCTTCGGCGGCGATGGATGGGCAGGTCCAGGCCATTCGTAGCGCGCTGGACGGTGCTGGGTTCCATGACACGGCGATCATGGCTTACTCCACCAAATTCGCTTCGTCGCTGTATGGTCCATTCCGCGAAGCCGGGGGCACGGCGCTCAAGGGTGACCGCAAGAGCTACCAGATGAACCCGATGAACCGCCGCGAAGCGGTACGTGAGTCGCTGCTGGACGAGCAGGAAGGGGCCGATGTGTTGATGGTCAAACCTGCTGGCGCCTACCTGGACGTGATCGCCGATATCCGCGCCGCATCGCGCCTGCCGCTGGCGGCTTACCAGGTAAGCGGCGAATACGCGATGATCAAGTTCGGCGGGCTTGCCGGCGCCATCGACGAGGGGCGCGTGGTACGCGAAAGCATTGGCGCCATCAAGCGTGCCGGTGCTGACTTGATTCTGACTTACTTCGCCATGGACCTGGCCCAGCAGGGCATCTGATGGCAACGGGCGCCGCCGCCAACGGCGCCCGCATCTGAAGATTCAGAAAAAACCATTAAGCGCTGAATTATTTAGTGTCCCTTTGTATCTGATGCCTTAGAGCCTTCAGTAATCAGGGACACAGGCATGAAATCACGCAAAAAAAGCGTAAAGCCCATCGGCTTGAAAGACATCACCATCGTCGACGACGCCAAGATGAGAAAGGCGATTACCGCAGCTGCGCTGGGTAACGCCATGGAATGGTTCGACTTCGGCGTTTACGGCTTCGTCGCCTATGCCTTGGGCAAAGTGTTTTTCCCCAACGCCGACCCCAGTGTGCAGATGATCGCAGCGCTGGCCACCTTCTCCGTGCCGTTCCTGATCCGCCCGCTGGGTGGGTTGTTCTTCGGCGCCCTGGGCGACAAGTTCGGCCGGCAGAAGGTTCTGGCCGCCACTATCGTGATCATGTCCTTGAGCACCTTTGCCATCGGTTTGATTCCGTCCTATGAAAGCATAGGCATATGGGCACCCATCCTGCTGTTGGCGGCTAAGATGGCCCAAGGCTTTTCGGTTGGCGGTGAATACACCGGGGCGTCGATCTTCGTCGCTGAATACGCGCCCGACCGCAAGCGTGGGTTCCTTGGCAGTTGGCTGGACTTCGGCTCGATTGCCGGCTTCGTGTTGGGTGCGGGCGTTGTGGTATTGATTTCCACCGTGCTGGGGGAAGAGAAGTTTCTCGAATGGGGCTGGCGCCTGCCGTTCTTCCTGGCGTTGCCGCTCGGCATCATCGGCCTCTACCTGCGTAATGCGCTCGAGGAAACCCCGGCATTTCAGCAGCATGTGGACAAGCTTGAGCAGGGTGATCGCGAGGGTCTGGCCTCAGGGCCTAAGGTGTCGTTCAAGGAGGTGGCGACCAAGCATTGGCGCAGCCTTATTACCTGCGTCGGTGTGGTGATCGCTACCAACGTCACCTACTACATGCTGCTCACCTACATGCCTAGTTATCTGTCGCACAACCTGCACTACAGCGAAGACCATGGTGTGCTGATCATTATCGCCATCATGGTCGGCATGCTGTTCGTGCAGCCTCTGATCGGCCTGCTCAGCGACAAAGTGGGGCGGCGACCTTTCATTGTGGTCGGCAGCATCGGCCTGTTCGCGCTGGCCATCCCTGCTTTCATGCTGATCAATAGTGGCGCGCTAGGGTTGATCTTCTCTGGCTTGCTGATCATCGCAGTGCTTCTGAACTTCTTCATCGGGGTGATGGCTTCGACCTTGCCAGCGATGTTCCCCACCCACATCCGCTACAGTGCCTTGGCCAGTGCGTTCAATATCTCGGTCCTGATCGCCGGCCTGACCCCGACCCTTGCGGCGTGGCTGGTTGAAACCAGCGGCAATCTGTACATGCCAGCCTATTACCTGATGGTGATCGCCGCCATCGGCCTGATCACTGGCCTGACCATGAAGGAAACCGCCAATAAGCCACTGCGTGGCGCAGCGCCAGCGGCGTCGGATATGGAAGAGGCGCGCGAGTTGCTGCAGGAGCACCACGACAACATCGAGCAGAAGATCGAGGACATCGACAACCAGATCGCCGAGCTGGAGGCCAAGCGCAAGCTGCTGGTCCAGCAGCACCCGCGCATCGATTGAGCCTCAGCGCGGCATGTAACCGCGCTGCCACGAGCGTGGGATGAACCGCGATATCAGCGCCAGCAGGCAGGCCAGCGCCGCGCTGCCTGCCAGCGCCTGAAGCCCTAAACGTTGTTGCAGCCAGGCCCCTAGGGCTGCGCCAAGCAGCATGCCGGCCCACGGTACCAATTGAACCCTCCAGCCATCGCGGCGTTCGCCCAGCAGCCAACGCCCTAGGCCCCTGCCAAAACGCGACAGCGCGCCAGTCACATAAGTAAGCCCAATGGGCAGGCCGTTGACCTGTTCGACTACGGCGTTGATCATGCCCATCGCCAACGTAGCCGCCAGCAGCGCTGGGAAGGTAGCGGCAAACGGCCAAACCGCCGCCCACGCCAACAGCCCGGCCACTATCGCCAGCACCGGCCAGGCTCGCCGGCCGAAGCCTCTGGCCAGCAGCACCCCCAGTGCGTTGCCTGCCACGAAGCCCAATACGGCAGCGCTCAGGCGCAACACCAGGGCCAGGTCCGCCTCGCTGATGGCTACCGCCAGACGTGTGGTATTGCCACTCATGAACGACACGAAGTCGCCAAGCGCCAGCAAGCCAATGGCGTCGGTCATGCCGGCCAGTACCGACAGCCCGGCCACCAGGCCAAGGCCAACGCGACCGCGCAACACCTGCAGGCGAAGGTGCCTGGCTGTGCGGGCGGGAAGGGCATTGGGCAGCATCGGTTGGCCTCAGGGCAGGAGTTTCAGGCGGGCCAAGGTGCCTTGAAGGGTGCGCTCCACCACATCGACCAGGACCATGGTCGGCTGGTCTACCTCGATGTTCAGCAGCTCGCCGGGCTTGTAACGGGCGAAGGTGGTCTGGCGCAGGGTTTCGGGAATGAGGTTGATCGTCACCACGTTATCGTCAATGTCGGCGACGGTCAGGCTGCAGCCATTGACCCCGATGAAACCGCGCGGGAACACGTACTTGGCCCACTCTGCAGGCATGCGGAACTTGATGTAAGCGCCAGTCTCCTTGATCGACAGCTCGACGATCTGTGCCGTGGTCGCAATGTGCCCGGCCATCAGGTGGCCGCCGACTTCGGCGTTCATCTTCGCTGAGCGTTCGATGTTCACACCCTGGCCTGCTTTGAGCGAGCCCAGGTTGGTGCGTTCCAGGGTCGCGTTCATGGCATCGAACTTGACCCGGCTGCCGTCGATTTCCGTCACCGACAGGCAGGTACCCTCGACACTGACGCTGGCGCCGATCTTCAGTTCATCAAGCAATTCGGGGGTCAGGTCGATGGTGAACTGGTTGTGGCCCGGATAGCAGGTCACATCAAGCAGAGGGCGCACGGCCTGGACGATGCCGGTGTACATGGGTTGCTCCTGGGCTCTGAAGGGAAAGCATCAGGAAACTATGCCCGTGGCGCTGCAAATGCAAGCAACCCGTGCCGCCCCCTTCGCCGGCAGCACCATCCTGGGTGCACGGCGAAGGGGCCGCAGGACGGTTCAGACATGGCCGCTGCTGTTGACGATCCTCAGGCACAGTGCTTCATAAGGGTCCAGGTTGATCATCAAGCGGCCATCTTCGGTCAGGTCGCCCTCTACAGTCTCGTTGATCATGTCGACCACCGGGCCCGGGGTGAAGCCGGTCAGCTCAAGCTCCTCGGCGATCACATCCTGGCCGAAGTTCAAGGCACTGATCTGGATGCCACGCCCAGACGGCAGTTCGTGCACCATCACCAGCAGGCCAGGGCTGCTGACCTCGGGCACCAACACCTGACGGCTGGTGGCGATGCCATAGGCCTGGCGCACGGCCAGCAGTTTCTTCACCTGGCTGGCGAACGAGCCTGGGTCTTCGAGCTGGCTGTCGAGGCTGCCATACAGGGCGCGGGCACGCGGCATGCCGCGCACCGATTGTTCGGCCTGCGGGTCGAGCCCTGCCAGGTCGTAGCCGCCGCGGTGGATCCAGCGGGTGTCACCGTCACCCATTCGCTCGGCGACCGCCTCCGGTGGTAGCGGCAAGGCGCCGACCATGTCCCAGCCCGACAGCGCGACGACGCCCGGTTGCATGGCGTTGTACATCACCAGTAGCAGGTGAATTTTCTGCACCTTGGCGATATCTTGCGCACTGAGTTGCTCGATGTCGCGCAGCCCCAGGGCGGCGGTGATCAGGCTGGCGGTGGTGCAGGAAATGCCGTTGGTGACAAAGCGCAGGTTATAGGGGGCATGTTCACCCGACAGGCGCTCATAGATTTCCTCGCGGATATGCTCGCGCAGGATGCTGCCCGGCAAGGTCTGGCCCTTGTACAGGTACATGTCGTTGGCGTGCAGCGTCCAGAAGTGCACCAACTCTACCGTCAACTCGTCATGGTTTTGCAGGGCGTGGATCAGCGACGCGGGGTCGATACCGAATGCGTGCATTTCCTTGAGCATCAAGCGCAGGAATTCGGTATCGCCGGTCAGCAGCGCGTGCTGATAGGCCGGGCGCGTGATGAAGTCGTAAGACAGATCGGCGCCGCCTTTGGACATTTGCGCGATATCGTCCAGGGTCAGGTTCAACTCCTGGAAGCTGAAGCCACCTGCCTTGCGGATCATGCCACCGATGAGCTGGTTGCCGACGATCGACAGCGGGTGGCTTTCGGACCAAGCGCTGCCGGCAGCTCGGGTTTCCACGCCGAGAAAACCATTGGCATCCAGGCGCAAGCCTCTGGCGCCCAGGCAGTCGAGTGCGTGCAGGGCATCGCCGATGATCATTTGCTGGGCGGCGAAGCTTGGGTCCAGCCAGTTCAATGACGGCTGGCCTTCCTTGAAATAGTGCAGGTATACCCAGCGCCGAGTCTTGCCGTCTACGCCTGTGATCGGTGGGGTAGCGCTCCAGTCGGTTTCCTTGACCCCTGGCTCGAAGAAAATCACCCGTTGCAACTGGCCGACGATGTAGTGGCGCAGCTTCAGTTCGTCGCACTGCGCCGGTAACAGGTTGACCGCATCCCGCCCCTGGGGCACATCAGGCAGCAGCGGCCAGTCTTCCTCATTGATCTCGACCATGTGGTAGAGGCCTGGATAGGCCCCGTAAGCCAGCTCGGCCAGGCGGAAATCGGCACCCTTGCCGGTGTGCGAGGGGATCAGGTCATCGATGGTCACGGCGTTGTGCGCCGCCGCCAGGCGGCTCATCTGCACCAGCTCTTGCTCATTGCCGTAAAGCGGGTCGATGTCAAAGCTGATGCGGTCGAAGTTGCCGTCGATGCTGGGGGTGAACTCATGCCCCTGCACACCACCGGACTGCTTGATCGGCCCAGTGTGGATGCCTTGCACGCCAATCTCTGAAAGGCGTTTCCACAGGGCAGGGTGGCCAAGGGCTGCCAATACCGAGCAGCCCTCTGGCGCGATGATGGCGTCGGGGTAAACGGTCAGCCACACCGAAGCGATCTCAGTGGCGCGGCGTGGCTGCGCTTCGGCGTAAGGGTTCTGCCACAGGCGCGACTGGCCGGAATAAAGGCGAGCGCGTTCCTGCGAGGCTTTCAACATGGAACGTTCTTCTAGCCATTGGAGGTAAGACGGGTCGGGCTGGGTCATTTCGCGTCCTCTTTGCGTGGCGGCACCGGCCCAAGTTATGACGGTAACTCAAACGTATCGTTCGGTTTGGCATCAGCCGTGGCTGCGCTGTACAGCTGTTGGCGAAACCATTTGCGCAAAGGATCGGCCTGGGTGCGCTCATGCCAGATCTGCATCACCTCGACCTTGGGCAGCACCAGAGGCAGCGGGTGGATACACACATCATCGTCCCGCTCGGCAGCTTCTTGCGCCACCGAGCGCAGGCAGGTGAGCAGTAGGTCGGTACCGCGCACCAGCCGTGTCGGTGCGAGGAAGCTCGACAACCCGGCCACTATGCGACGGCTGTGCCCGGCAGCGCGCAAGGCGCGGTCCACCAGGCCATCAAGATCGCCAGTGAGCGTGGTCAGTAGATGATCACAGGCCAGAAAGGCTTTGAGATCCAGGCCTTGGGCAAGGTGAGGGTTGCTGCGCGATGCCAGCACCACGAAGTCCTCGCTGAGCAGGCGCTGCTGATGGAAGGTGTCAGGCAGGTCGGTGTAGAAGCCCGCGATGGCCACATCGCAGGTGCCCTTCTCCAGCGCTTCTCGGGGCAATTGGCCCCCCGTATTGTGGGTCACCAGCACCAGGTTTGGCGCTGACTGCCGCAGCACCGGCAGCAGCCGAGGCAGCAGGGTCTGCTCCATGAAGTCGGTGCTGTAGACGTGCAAACGTGCAGGGCGGGCCAAGAAGTCCTGGCCCTCGCATTGCTCATAGAAGGTGGCCAGCCCCTCGACCAGCTGCTGCACCTGGGGGGCAAGTTCGTGGGCACGCGGCGTGGCGGTAAGGCCACGGGGGGCACGCACAAACAGCGGGTCGCCGAACTGGTGTCGAAGCTTGTTCAGCTTGTGGCTCAATGCGGGCTGGCTCAGGGCCATGCGGGCTGCAGCCATCGTGGCGTTGCGTTCCTGATAGAGCACATGGAACAAATACAGTAGGTTCAGATCCTTGCCGGCGATATTCATTATTTGGATTACAGAGATGAAGGGTTTCGAATTATCGAATTTTAGCGCTCTGTTTAGACTGCGCCTACTGAATCCAAGTGAATAGGTAGCACATGATGAAAGGCATCCCCACCCTGGGCCTGGCAATAACCGCAGCAGTGCTTGCCGGCGGCGCACACGCGGCACCCAAAGGCGAAGTGCTGGTTCTGCTGTCCAGTGAAAACCAGTTGATGCTGGAGGATGGCAAGCGCTATCCCACAGGCTATTACCTCAACGAATTTGGCGTCCCTGCTGACCAGTTGCTCAAAGCTGGCTATAAGCTGGTGCTAGTGACGCCTAAAGGCAACGCGCCGAGCGTGGACGTACGCTCGGTGGATCCGCAGTATTTTGCCGGGGACGTCAAAGAAATGCGGCGCATCGAGCAACTCGTGCGGGGGCTGCCGGGCATCGACGACACTCTGTCGCTCAAAGAAGTGCTGGCTGGCGACCTCGACCGCTACGCCGGTTTGTTCATTCCCGGCGGCCACGCGCCGCTGATCGATCTGGCCAACAACCCAGAGGTCGGGGCTTTACTGCGCCACTTCCACCAGGCCGGAAAAGCCACGGCTGCCATTTGCCACGGGCCAATTGCATTGTTGTCGGCGCAACGAGACCCTGCCAGCTATCAGGCCGCCCTGGTGCGTGGCGAGCAACCGATGGCTGACGACTGGGCCTATCAAGGCTACCGCATGACCATTTTCTCCGACGCTGAAGAGCAGGTGTTCGAGGCATCCCTCAAACCGCAGAAGCTGCTTTTCTACCCCGCCGCGGCCATGGCCGGTGCCGGTGGGGCGATGAGCTACGCCCAGGCCTGGCAGCCGCACGTGCAGGTGGATCGAGAACTGATCACCGGGCAAAACCCTTTCTCCGACAAGGCACTGGCTAAGGCACTGCTGGCCAAGCTGGCCGAGCAGACCAAGGCCGAGTGAGACTTGTACCGGGCCATCGGCTGCGTGGGTTGGTCAGGCGTTTCAGCGCCTAGCTGCATGTTGCTGCGGTGCCAGGAAAGCATCGCGGAAGTAATCGCGCAGTGCTTGCATCGCCGGGCTGAATGCGCGTTCGCGGTGCCAGGCAAGGCCCACACTCATAGGCGTCACCGGGTCGGAGATGGACACCGTTTCGATACGCTTGCCTTCCAGCGACCAGGGGCGGTGCACCAGATCGGAAAGGATCGCCACGCCGCTGCCATTGGCCACCATGCTGCGTACCGCTTCCACCGAGCTTGTGCGTACCCGCACATTCGGTCGCTGCCCGGCCTGCTGCCAATAGCGCATGGCGCTTTGTTCGGCCTCATCGACAGTGAGCAGAATGAACGGCTGCTGGGCCACGTCGGCCAGGCTCACTGCCGACCGCTCACACAGCGGATGATGGCCGGGCAGCCACAGCCGGCGCTCGGAATTGAACAGGGTCTCGGAGACGATATCCGGATGGGTGAGGTTGGCGGTGAGCACCACTGCCATGTCGAAACGTCCCTCCAGCAGCCCTTGCTCGATGGCGCTGCGCTCCTGCTCGTGAACCTTGAGCTCCACGTCCGGGTGCCAGTGCTCCAGGCGCTGCAAATGGTGCGGCAGAAAGTAGCCGATGACCGTATAGCTTGCCGCAAGGTGCAGAAGGCCACTGGCGCGCACGTTGGGTAGAGGACTGTTCAGGGCATCGTCGACGCTGCGCAGGATCACGTAGGCGCGGTTGAGAAAGTGCCGGCCGGCTTCGGTCAGGCTCATGCCTTGGGCCGAGCGCTGAAATAACAGCACACCCAGCATGGCTTCCAATTCCTTGATCGCAGTGGTGATCGCCGACTGGGAGATATTGAGGTGTATCGCTGCCTGGGAGATCTGGCCAATCTCGGCAGTGGCAACGAAGTAACGTACCTGGCGTAGCGTGAGAGACACGGTGGGCTCCTGGGTATCTGATTTTCAGAAGACACCCCATCTGTTTATAGATCTTCCCAAGGGGGCAGGCAGAATCTAACGTGGCTGGCATGCCGTCACAAGCCAGGGGTAGCGCGATGCGTGTAGTGGATTTCAATTCTGATATGGGCGAGGGCTTCGGGCCTTGGACGATCGGCGATGGTGTCGATAACGAACTGATGGGATTCATCAGCTCGGCCAACATCGCCACTGGCTTTCATGCCGGTGACCCCGGGACCATGCGGCGCACGGTTGCGCGGGCCAAGGCGCTGGGTGTTGGGGTGGGCGCGCATCCTGGTTTCCGCGACCTGGTGGGTTTCGGTCGCCGGCATATCAACGCACCGGCTCAAGAGCTGGTCGACGATATCCTTTATCAGCTTGGCGCCCTGCGCGAAATCGCCTGGGCACAGGGCGTGCGCCTGCAGCACATCAAGCCCCATGGCGCGCTGTACATGCATCTGGCCCGTGACGAGGAGGCGGCACGCCTGTTGGTGGAAAACCTGCAGGTGCTGGCGCCTGACTTGTTGCTGTACTGCATGCCAGGCTCGGTGATCTGCCGCATCGCCCAAGAGCTCGGCCAACCGGTCGTGCGGGAGTTCTACGCAGACCGCGAATACGACCTCAGTGGCTCGATCGTATTTACCCGCAACGTAAGCGGCTATCAGCCACAAAGGGTTGCCGAGCGAGTGCTGCGGGCATGTCAGCAGGGGCGTGTGCAAACCGTGGAGGGCCAAGATCTGACCGTCGAATTCGAGTCGATCTGCCTGCATAGCGACACCCCCGGAGCGCTCGACCTGATCGAAGCCACTCGCGCTGCGCTGGACGCTGCAGGTATCGAGGTGCGTGCACCGCACCGAGCTTGATTGGCTGCTGGCGCGAAGACGCCAAGGCCCGCAGCACCGCATTGTTTTGCCTGCCGTCGATAAAGATTCCAACAAGGAGCAGACATGGCGACTTCCCCGATCCGCTACAGCTTCGGTGCCGACGAGCACCTGTTCGCCGAAGTCAGCGACAGCATGTCGCTGGAAGCCTTTTTCAAAGGTATGGCGGTGACCCGTGCAGTGGAACGTATGGCACTGGAAGGCGTGCTGGACATCTGCCTGGCCAACGCCTCGTTCCAGGTGCGGTTCGACCCCGATCGCATCGCCCCCCACGCCTTGCTCGAAGCAGTTCGAAGCGCAGAGGCCCAAGCTGTTACCGAGCGCTCGCTGAGCACTCGGATCATCGAGATCCCGGTGCTGTACAACGACCCTTGGACCCACGAGACGCTGATGCGCTTCCGTGATCGTCACCAGGACCCCGACAGCACCGACCTGGAGTACGCTGCCCGCATCAATGGGCTGGCCAACGTCGAGGCCTTCGTCGCTGCGCACAGTGGCGCGCCGTGGTTCGTGTCGATGGTGGGATTCGTTGCCGGCTTGCCGTTCATGTTCCAGATGGTGGAGCGTGAGCGGCAGTTGCAGGTGCCAAAGTACCTGCGTCCGCGTACCGACACACCCAAGCTGACCCTGGGCCATGGCGGCTGTTTCGGCTGCATCTATTCGGTACGTGGCGCCGGGGGCTACCAGATGTTCGGCGTAACCCCGGCGCCGATCTATGACCCGCAGCAGTCACTGGCCTACCTCAAAGAGCACATGGTGTTCTTCCGCCCGGGGGATATCGTGCAGTTCAAGCCTATCGACCGCCGGGCCTATGACCAGGCCGTGGCGGATGTGGAAGACGGTCGTTTCGACTTGCGCATACGCCCGGTGGAGTTCTCTCTGGATGCATTTCTTGCCGACCCTGTCGGCTACCCCAAGTCGCTGCAGGAGGTGTTGGCATGATCAAGGTCATCAAACCCGGGTTGGCCACCTCGGTACAGGACCTGGGCCGCGAAGGTTACTATCACCTCGGCATACCGCCTTCTGGCGCGCTGGACCAGTATGCATTGCAGGCCGCCAACCACCTGGTCGGCAACCCGGCAGACGCGGCGGGCCTGGAGTGTGCCTTGGTGGGGCCGGAGCTGGAATTTCAGCAAGATGCCTTGGTCGCGGTCTGCGGCGCGCAAATGCCGGTGCTACTCGATGACCGGGAACAGCGCCCAGACACCGCTTTTGCCGTGCGTGCCGGGCAGGTACTGCGCTTTAGCTACCCCGCGGCAGGGGCGCGAGCTTACCTGGCAGTGGCCGGGGGCATCGATGTGCCGATGGCGCTGGGCAGCCGTTCGACCTACGCCCTTGGCGGGCTGGGTGGCTTTCACGGGCGCAAGCTGGCGGCGGGCGATCTTCTGCCGGTAGGTGTGCCCAGTGGCAGGGGCCGTGCCGGGGCCAGTCTGCCGATGGCGTTGCGCCAGGCATTGGGTGGCGAAGTGCTGTTGCGGGTGGTGCCGGGGCTGTACTTTCACCGCCTGACCGAGGCGGCGGCCAAGCGCTTTTTCACCGATGCCTGGACCGTGGGGTCGGAAGCCGATCGGATAGGCTATCGCTACAAGGGCGGGGGTGCGCTGAGCTTCCAAGCCCGCGAACAACCTTTCGGAGCCGGCTCTGACCCCTCGAACATCGTCGATAGCTGCTACCCGATAGGCTCCATTCAGGTCCCGGCGGGGCTTGAGCCGATCATCCTGCACCGCGATGCTGTGTCCGGCGGTGGCTATGCGATGATCGGCACGGTGATCAGTGCCGACCTGGATCTGATCGGGCAGATGCAGCCAAACCAGCAGGCGCGATTCCTGGCGGTGACCCTGGAGGATGCCCTGGCAGCCAGGCGCTCATACAAGAAAAAGCTGGGCTGCCTGGCCAAGCTGTTCGGCTGAACGTTCCGGCTTGAAGCAGCCTGCGAGCACCGGCCTGGCCGGTGTCGTCAGGCGCTTGCTCAGAAGCTGTACTTGGCCGTCAGCATCATATTGCGCGGTGCGCCCCATGTGTCGCCGCCATAGTCCACGGAGCTGGCAACCGCCGAGTAGTACTTGCGATCAAACACGTTGTTGGCATTGAGCTGCAGGTCCAGATGCTGGTTGACCCGGTAGCCGGCCATCAGGGCAGTGACTGCATAAGCACCCTGAACCAGTCGGTACTGACTGCCATCGGCTACGGTGAAGTCGTTATAGATGCGGCTCTGCCACGAAATGTTGCCGCCGACCCGCAGTTTTTCCAGCGGGCCCTGGAAATGGTAAACGGTGTTCAGCTTGAACATGTGCTCCGGGGTGTCGGTGTCGAACCGCTGATTGACATTGGCGGGGGTGGCGGCGTCTTTGAGGGTGTGCACGCGGGCGTAGGTGTAGCCGCCTGCGACCTGCCAGTTCGGTGTCAGGGCGCCTTGCAGTTCCAAGTCGATACCCTGGCTGCGGACCTCGCCGGAAGCTTGGTAGCAAGTGGTTTGCGGGCAATTTGCGACGAAGATCTGCGTGGCACGGTTTTCCTGGTCGATGCGGAACAGAGCAACACTGGCATTGAGCGCGCCGCCAAAATATTCGCCCTTGATACCGACCTCGTAGTTCTTGCCCACGATCGGTTTGACGGGTGTGCCAGAGGTGTCCTTTTTGCTCTGCGGGGTGAAGATGTCGCTGTAGCTGACATACACCGAGTGATGGTCGTCGAGGTCGTAAATCAAGCCAGCGTACTTGGTGACGTTGCGGGTGACCTTGTAGTCGCCGTCGCCGTCGCGATTATCGTAGTCGTACCAGTCCAGGCGGCCGCCAAGAATCAGTTTGAGCGGGTCGGCCAAATTCAGCCGAGTCGTCAAGTACACGCCGTCCTGGGTGGTGACTTCGCGTTCGTTGCTGATATGTACGAAGTTTGGCTTGCTGGCGTTGAGCGGCCAACTCAGGTCGTAAGGGTCATAGTTGCGCGTGTCCATGTCGTAGATGCGTTTGCTGGCACCGACCACCAGTTCGTGGGTTCGCCCCAGCAGCTCGAAGGGGCCACTGAGGAAACCATCCAAGCCCGTCTGGTTCTCCTGGTGCTTGGATTGGTAAACCGTGCGCGAGATGGGCGCCTGCAGCCCACTCCAGCGCGACTGGTAGGAACCTGTGAAGGTGCCATCCTGTTGCGCATAGTTGGCGTTGAGCTGAAGCGTCCAGTCATTAGCCAGGCGATGGCGCAATTCGGCGAACAGGGTGTCGATCTGCTGGTCCTTGTTCTCCCAATCGGTGCCGGGGTTGTAGGAGCGCGAGAAGCCCATGTGGTGGCCATCGAGGGCAGTGGGCATTGCGCCCCAGAAGTAATTGGTCTTGTCCTTTTGATGGGAAAAACCCAGCAGCAGGCTGGTGTCATCGGACAGATCCGCCTCGGTCACAGCATAAAAAAGACCGTGGTCTTCTTCGACGTCGTCAACGAAGCTGTTGGCGTCCCGGTAGGATGCAACCACTCGCCCACGCAGGGTGCCGCTGTCGTTGAGCGGGCTGGAGGCATCCAGCTCGCCGCGGTAGTTGTCCCAACTGCCAGCAGCGCCAGTGAGGGTGACCTTCTGCTCGGCCAGTGGACGCTTGCGTACCAGGTTGATCGCCGCCGACGGGTTACCGGCACCAGTGACCAGGCCAGTTGCACCGCGCACGACCTCGACCCGATCAAACATTGCCAGGTTGGGTTGTACCCCGACCACGTAGCCGGTATAGCCACTGGGGATGCCATCGTACATGAGGTTGTCGATGTCGAAGCCACGCGCCGAGTAGGTCTGTCGGCCAGGGCCGCTGGAGTAATCGAGAAACAGGCCAGGGGTAGCTCTGACCACGTCGTTGATACTGGTCATGGCCTGGTCATCCATGCGCTGGCGAGTGATCACCGTCACTGCCTGGGGTGTCTCACGCATGCTCAGCGGTAATTTAGTAGCGGTGGACATGGAGCCGGTGGTGTAAGAACCCGAGCCTTCGGTAGTGCTGCCCAGTGTCTCGGAGCTGATTTCTGTTGCGCCAAGCTCTAGCGTTGCGGGGGCGTCTTCGGCCAGCACCGGTGAGGCGATGGCCATGCACACGGCCATGGCGAGCAAGTTGCGGGCGGGCAGGGGGCGCGTGGGCGCGAGGGGCGACAGCATGGTGGATAGGCTCCTGAGTACTGCTAATGTAATTAAACATGAGAATGATTAGCAGTAATTCTGTCAGGATGTGTCGCTACATGGGAAGGTGGTATACCAAATCCATTACAAAATTTTCACAACTCGCTGGAAAGCTTAATCGTCTTGCCTTGTTGGCTAGCCACCTCCAGCGCCTGCCCGTCACGCTGCTTGCCTTGCCGCGCCAGGCCTACTAGCTGAGGAATCAGCATACCCTCGGGCAAGTGCCGCCAGAATCGCCCAGGCATGTGCAGACGCAGTGCATCGGGATTGAGCCTGGCCGGGTTGAAGGTGTGCCGATAGTAGGTACACCAAAGCTGCGCACCTGGGTCTTCAGCGTGTTGCGCCCATTGTTGCCAGTCGATAGGGCAGCGCCGCCGGTAATCGAAGCCCTGACCATCGAAGCGAATACCGTCCTGAGGCGTTGCAATCAACCAACGCTGGGTGCCCAGGCGGTCGGCGAAGTGCCCGCTGGCGCTTTCCAGAATGTCGTGAGCAGGCTCGTGATACGCCACCAAATCCAATTGCAGGGTTTCGGCCAACGGGTCTGGCAAGGGCACGAAGCGCACGAACGCATGCAGGTGATGCGCTTCTCTACTGACCTGCTTGATCCGCCGCTGCAATTCGCTACCCAGGCGGTCACCGGCCAGCATTGCGGTACGGTCGCCATGGGCGACGCGCCAAAGCACTTCGTACAACAAGTTCCAGCGTTGCTCGCCGCGGTAGCGTGAGGCTTGCTCCAATTGCGTCAACAACGCGGCTGGCACCTTGGCGCGGAATGGGCCAGGGCCCTCGGGCAGTGGTATGGGTAACGCCAGTAAATCTTGAGTTGGGCCTTGGGCCCAGGTCACGTTGGCAGGGTCGATGCCATGGCCGAGCAGGGTACGGGCCTGGTTACGCCAGATGCCGAACTGCCCATCGCAATCGAGCGCGATCACCCCCATAACCCCATCTGCACCGGTGCCTGAGGTTCGCGCAAACGCGCCCGAAGCAGGCCGCTGCGCAATTCCCCATCGGCGGGGCGGTAGTCGCTGGTGACGATGAATGGCCGCGCCTTGTCCAGCACGCAGCGCAACTGAATCAGGTCGTCGTAGCGCACCCGTCGCTCACGGCGCAGGGCTACCAGCCGCTGTACGCTGCGCAAGCCTATGCCGGGGATGCGGGCCAGCAGCGCTGGTTCAGCGCGGTTCACGTCCAGCGGAAACACCTCCCGATTGGCCAGTGCCCAGGCCAACTTGGGGTCGATGTCCAGCGCCAGGTTGCCGGCCTGGCCGAGCAATTCTCCGGCTTTGTAGCCATAACCGCGCAGCAGGAAATCGGCTTGATACAAACGGTGTTCGCGCAGCAGTGGCGGTGCGGCCAGGGGAACACTGCCAGGGCTGTCAGGGATCGGGCTGAAGGCCGAGTAATACACCCGCTTGAGGCCAAAGCCCTGATACAGGGACTCGGCGTTGCGCAGCAACGTGCTGTCGTCGGTGCTGTCGGCACCGACGATCACCTGAGTACTCTGCCCGGCTGGGGTAAAGCGTGGGGCCTTCGGTTCACCCGCTACTGCTTGCTGGCCCTGATGAATCACACCCATGGCCTGGCGAATGGTGTGAGCCTGTTTTTCCGGCGCCAGACGCTTGAGGCTGGCATCGGTCGGCAACTCGATATTGACGCTGAGTCGGTCGGCCAGCCGACCGGCTTCTTCGATCAACAGAGGGTCGGCATCGGGGATGGTCTTGAGGTGGATGTAGCCACGGAAGTTGTGCTCCTCACGCAGCAGGCGCGCCACGCGGATCAACTGCTCCATGGTGTAGTCAGCGGAACGAATGATGCCGGAGCTCAAGAACAGGCCGCTGATGCAGTTGCGCCGGTAGAAGTCCAGGGTCAGGCGTACCACCTCTTCAGGGCTGAAGCGGGCTCTGGGCACATTGCTCGAACGGCGGTTGACGCAGTACTGGCAGTCGTACAGGCAGAAGTTTGTGAGCAGCACCTTGAGTAACGAAACACAGCGACCATCAGGGGTGTAGCTGTGGCAGATACCCATGCCATCGGTAGCCCCTAGGCCACTGCTGCCGCGCGAGCTGCGCTTTGGCGCCCCGCTACTGGCGCAAGAGGCATCATACTTGGCGGCGTCGGCGAGAATACCGAGTTTGGCGATGAGCTGCATGGCGTGCCCCGAGATACTGAATATTCATACAGTATTTGCAGAGCCTGGCTTTTGCAAGGGGTAGCCTACGAAAGGTATGTGCGCGAACACTCAATAGAGAAGGGGCGCCCTGTGGGCGCCCCTGGTGTCTGACCGTTTAGACTTCAGCGTCCCATGGACGATCGCCATTTTCGTCTTTCACACGGGTCGGCAGGCCCATCACGTCCAGCGCCTTCAGGAAAGGCTCGGCTGGCAGCTCCTCGACGTTGACCATGCGCTTGGCATCCCACTGGCCACGGGCAACCAGCAGAGCTGCCGCCACAGGGGGTACACCGGCAGTGTAGGAAATACCCTGGCTGTCGGTTTCAGCGTAGGCCTCTTCGTGGTCAGCAACGTTGTAGATGAACACTTCACGTAGCTTACCGTCCTTGGTGCCTTTGACCAGGTCACCGATGCAGGTCTTGCCGGTGTAGCCCGGGGCCAGCGAAGCTGGGTCAGGCAGCACGGCTTTGACTACTTTCAGCGGTACCACTTCCAGGCCTTCGGCGGTTTTGACCGGTTGCTCGGAGAGCAGGCCGAGGTTTTTCAGCACGGTGAACACGTTGATGTAGTGCTCGCCGAAGCTCATCCAAAACCGCACATTCGGCACATTGAGGTTCTTCGAGATCGAATGCACCTCATCGTGGCCGGTCAGGTACAGGTTTTGCGAGCCGACTACCGGCAGGTCATCGGTACGCTTGACTTCGAACATGGTGTTGCTGGTCCACTGGCTGTTCTGCCAGCTCCAGACTTGCCCGGTGAATTCACGGAAGTTGATTTCCGGGTCGAAGTTGGTGGCGAAATACTTGCCGTGGGAGCCTGCGTTGACGTCGAGAATGTCGATCGAGTCAATGCTGTCGAAATATTGCTGCTGCGCAAGTTTTGCGTAGCTGTTCACCACACCCGGGTCGAAACCGACGCCGAGAATGGCGGTAATGTTCTTTTGTTGGCACTCTTCGAGGTGTTTCCACTCGTAGTTGCCGTACCACGGCGGGGTCTCGCAGATCTTGCCCGGCTCTTCGTGGATGGCGGTGTCCAGATAGGCGACACCGGTATCGATGCAGGCACGCAGCACCGACATGTTGAGGAAGGCGGAACCTACGTTGATCACGATCTGCGACTCGGTCTCGCGGATCAGTGCCTTGGTCGCCTCGACATCGAGGGCATTGAGCGAAAAGGCCTGGATGTCGGCGGGTACCTTCAGGCTACCCTTAGCCTTGACGCTGTCGATGATGGCCTGGCATTTGGAGATGTTCCGTGACGCGATGGCGATACGACCCAGTTCGTCGTTATGCTGCGCGCACTTGTGGGCCACCACCTTGGCGACACCTCCTGCACCAATGATAAGAACGTTCTTCTTCAATTTACCTGTTGCTCCTTACTTGGATTGCCAGTCTTAAGACAGGCTGGAAACGTAGTCTTCGAAACCGAAGTCGCGGACCACCTCGACGCTGCCGTCGAGCTGCTTGACCACGATCGATGGCATTTTCAGACCGTTGAACCAGTTTTTCTTGACCATGGTGTAACCGGCAGTGTCGATGAACGACAGGCGGTCGCCGATGGCCAGAGGGCGGTCGAATTGGTATTCGCCGAAGATGTCACCCGCCAGGCACGACTTGCCGCACACCATGTAGGTATGCTCGCCGTCATTGGGGGCCATTTTGGCGTTGAGGCGGTAGATCAGAAGGTCCAGCAGGTGTGCCTCGATCGAGCTGTCCACCACGGCCAGGTGCTTGCCGTTGAACAGGGTGTCGAGCACCGTCACTTCAAGCGAAGCGCTATTGGTGATGGCGGCCTCGCCTGGTTCCAGGTAGACCTGCACACCGTATTTCTGCGAGAAAGCTTTCAAGCGCGCACAGAAGGCGTCCAGTGCATACCCTTCGCCGGTGAAATGGATACCGCCACCCAGGCTGACCCATTGGACCTTGTGCAGCAGGTGACCGAAACGCTCTTCGATGTGCGACAGCATGTTGTCGAACAGGCTGAAGTCGCCGTTTTCGCAGTTGTTGTGGAACATGAAGCCGGAAATCTGCTCGATCACTTGCTCGATCTTTTCCGGGTCCCATTCCCCGAGGCGGCTGAACGGGCGGGCTGGATCGGCCAGCAAATAGTCGGAGCTACTCACCTGGGGGTTGACGCGCAGGCCGCGGACCTTGCCTTCGGACTGTTCGGCGAAGCGCTGTAGCTGCCCGATAGAATTGAAAATGATCTTGTCGCAATTCTCGAGCATTTCCTCGATCTCGTCATCGGCCCAGGCCACGCTGTAGGCATGGGTTTCGCCAGCGAACTTCTGGCGGCCGAGCTTGAGCTCGAACAGCGACGACGAGGTGGTGCCGTCCATGTACTGCTGCATCAGGTCGAACACCGACCAGGTGGCGAAGCACTTGAGGGCGAGCAGCGCCTTGGCCCCGGAGTTTTCACGCACGTAAGCGATCTTCTCCATGTTGCTCAGCAGCTTGGTTTTGTCGATGAGGTAGTACGGCGTCTTGATCATTTAAAGGCCCCCGGCCAGGCCGGCCAAAAAAAAGACCCGCATTGTGCCTTCACTTGCCACAGATCGAAAGGGCGCAGGGTGCATTTCGTCCAGGCGGCGGTGATCAGCATTGAATTGTTCAACCTATGGAAGGTTCAGTAGTACAGCGCAAAGCGAACAACTTGATGACAGTTCGACCAATGGCAAGGGGAATATCATGAGCAATCGGTACAAGGCTGGCGACCACGTGAAGTGGAATTCCGAGGCCGGCGTCATCCATGGCAAGGTAGTCAAGGTGCATGTGCAGGACGTCGAATTCTGCGGGCGACAGCGCCACTGCTCAAAAGAGGCGCCGCAATATGAAGTCAAAAGCGACAAGACCGGGCATTTGGCGATGCACAAAGAAGATGCCCTGGAAAAAGCCTGACAGGTGCAACCTTCTTTGATCGCGGGTCAGTCAGCCTGCTTGAGCCACGCCTGGATCTGTTCCAGCGTGGCGGTGGCGCCGCCGCAAACCACTACCAGCACACGTGAGTAGCTGGCCAGGGTCTGCTCATCGTAGGCGAGCGCAAGGGCAGCACCACACGCCGGTTCGACCAGCAACCTATGGTCAAGTAGAAAGCGCTCGCAAGCCTGTAGCGCGGCGCGGTCGCTGACCACGTGACTGTGCACGGGATGTGCTCGGGTGCACGTCAGCGCCTGTTCCGCCACGCGTTTGGCACCCAGTGAGCTGGCCACCGAAGCGATACCCGGCAGTTCCACCGTGTGCCCGGCCTGCATGGCCGCATGCAGTGAGGCAGCTCCGCGGGTTTCCACTGCCAATACCGGTATGTCGTCCCAGCCATTGCGCTGCAGGCCCTGGACCACACCGCTGAGCAGCCCCCCGCCGCCAACCGACAGCACCACTGCATCGGGTTTGAAGCCTGCTGCTGCCACTTCATCTACCAGGCTGGCATGCCCTGCCCACAGCAGCGGGTCGTCGAACGGGTGAATGAATGCATCTTCGGCGCCAACCAGCGTCAAGGCCAGTTCGTTGGCCTCTTGCCACGAACTGCCATGCACCACCACCTTGGCGTCCTCAAGGCGCAGCAACTGCTTGGCGCGCTCGGTGGTGGTCTCAGGCACCACCACAGTGACGGGTACCCCGAGCGTGCGCCCGGCATAGGCCACCGCTAGCCCGGCATTGCCGCCCGACGACGACACAAAGTGCCGCGCACCCCGCCTGTGGTGTATCTCGCAGGCGTGGCCTACGCCGCGCAGCTTGAACGAGCCGCAGGGCTGCAGGGCATCGAGTTTGAGCCGCACCGTAGCACCTGCGGCAAGCGACAGCGGGCGAGATTCGATCAATGGCGTGTGAATGTGCAAGGTCATCGGTTCGCTCCGCGCAATTGCTCTAGGTAGTTGTAGATGGTGTAACGGGTGACGCCGAGGGCAGCAGCGGCCTTTTCCACGCCGCCCTTGACGATGAACAGGCCGCGCTCCTGCATCACGCTCACGGCCTCGACCTTGGCCTGCTTGTTCATTCGGCCATGGCCTGTGCGCTGTAGCGCGTCTTCGATGATTTCTGCCATCAACAACGCCATGTCGGCAGGCTCCTCAACGATAGCCTCCGGCGGCTCAGCGCCCAATGGCTGCAGCTGGCGCAGAAAATCCATCGCGGCATTCAGGTCGCTCAGGTCAGTGTTGACGCACAGGCTGGCGAAGGGGTGGCCGCTGCTGTCGCGCAGAATCGCCGTGGCACTGCGCAGCGTGCGGCCTTTCACCGAGGTGGGGTAATCAGGCAATACCACGGGGTCCGCGCCTCGTTGGGCGTGGCTTGCGTGCATCAGCGCTTTGAAACCTTGGTCCTGCTCTGGGGCGGCGAGGATCGGGCTGCCGATGACCCGCCCGGAAATATGGCCGTTGACGATAGACACCACGGAATGCTCCGGGTGGTCCAGGTCGTGCAGGAGGATTTCCATGTTGCGCGGGGCGACACTGCCCAAGGCCTGAATAGCGGCCTTGAGCACTTTGAATGTCAGTGCTCGTTCTTCGATGGGTGCCATGGAGGGACCACTATTTCAACTTTGTGTTGATTTTTACACAGCTCGTTGAAATAAGCGACACATGGCCTATGTCAGTGCAGGTGAACCCCTCATGCTGGCCGAATCGCCCTGCAAGCGGGTTCACCTGTAGCCTGGGTGTGTTAACCCAGAGCCGGCGTACGCGGCGGAATCATCCGCCGCGATCCAGTGGCCTCAAACGCCGCAGCAAAGCTCAGCAGGTCATTGTCGCTGTAAGCCTTGCCGGCGAAGGTCAAGCCAACTGGCATGCCGATGTCTGCCATTACGCCCATTGGCACGGTTACGGTCGGCACACCGAGGTGACGTATGGCCAGGTTGCCATTGGCGACCCAGATGCCGTTGCTCCAGGCAATGTCCGCCGAGGTTGGGTTGACGTCGGCATCGGCCGGCCCAACATCGGCCACGGTTGGGAACAGCACGGCGTCCAGGCGCTGAGCGTCCATCCAGTCTTCAAGGTCCATTTTGCGGGTTTTTTCCAGCCCGCGCAGGCCGTCTGGAAGCGTCTCGATCTGCTCCCAGCTTTTCAGGCCACGCTTGGCCATGTTGACGTATTCGTCCATGCCGGCGGCCAGGTCGTCCTCACGGTTGGGCAGTGTGCCGGGGTCGTGGGGGAAGATCTGCGGGCCGTCTACATCGGCCAGGCGGTTGAGCTTCGGATCATTGTTGGCCCGCAGAAAATCATCGAATGCCCAGCCGGACAGCTCCCACAGTTCGTCGTGCAGGAATTGCCTGCTGACGATGCCGCGGTTGTAAACCGTCGGCGCACCCGGCCGGTCGCCTTCGCAGTTGGACACCAGCGGGAAATCCACCTCGACCACCTCGGCGCCGGCCGCCTCCAGGGCTTGACGCGCTTGGTTCCACAAGTCGATGACGCTGGCGCGGGTGTTGATGCGTTGCCCGGTTGGGCCGCCGATTCCAGGCTTCGCTGAAGTGCCGGCCGCTTCATCTTTATTGATGTACATGCGCGGTACGCCAAATCGCTTACCCTTGACACTGGCGCTGGCCGCAAGGCTTGGGTAGGAGGCTGGGCGTACAGAGGACGGTTTGGGGATCGGCACCCACGGCTGCAAGCGCCACAGGTCACCGCGCGGGTCGGCGTCATCGGCTACCACCACATCGAGGATTTCCAGCAGGTCGGCCATGGTCCGGGCGTAGGGCACCACGACATCCATGGTGGGGGTCAGCGGCCAGTTACCGCGTACCGAAATCACCCCGCGCGATGGGGTGTAGGCGCACAGGCCATTGTTCGAGGCCGGGCCGCGCCCGCTCGACCAGGTTTCTTCGGCCAGCCCGAAAGCGCTGAAACTGGCGGCGGTCGCAGTGCCGGCGCCATTGGATGAGCCCGAGGCGAACGGTGCAGTGAGGTACTTGGCGTTGTATGGGCTTTCGGCGCGCCCATAGACACCACGCTGCATGCCACCATTGGCCATCGGCGGCATATTGGTCTTGCCCAGGCACACCGCACCGGCAGCCCGCAGGCGCTCGATGGTGAAGGCGTCGCGCTGGGCGACCAGGTCCTTGAACGCAGGGCTGCCGGAAGCGGCGGTCAGGCCCTTGACCAGATAACTGTCCTTGGCGGTGTAGGGGATGCCGTCCAGCGGGCTCAGCGTTTGGCCCTTGCTGCGACGAGCGTCGGAGGCTTCAGCTTCTTTGAGCGCTTCGGGGTTGCGTACCACTACGGCATTGAGTGCAGTGGCCGTATCGGAACCGTCATAGGCCTCGATTCGTGCCAGATAGGCTTTGACCAACTCGACCGACGTCGTGCGGCCTGTTTCGAGCGCATCGCGCAGTTCGGCGATGGAAACCTCGGTTACCTCGATCATGCTTTCACCAGAATTTGTGCAGGTTGGGCTAATGCCAGGAGTGTACAAGAAGGGATCGAGAGAGGGAGGTTTGCGCTGCAGAAATGGGTTGTTGCGTCGGGGCATTGTCGGGGCCGCAGCGCGGCCCCTGTTGCATCAGTCCAGGTCCGCTGCCGAGTGACGTTCCGGCACGCGGCTGGCTTCATCGCCCCAGGTGCGGTTGACGCGGGTGCCGCGCTGCACAGCTGGGCGTTGGGCGATGGCTTTAGCCCAGCGCTGAAGGTTCGGGTAATCGTCTACCGCAAGAAACTCGGCGGCATCATAAAGCTTGCCGAGCACTAGCTGGCCATACCATGGCCACACGGCGATGTCGGCGATGCTGTAGCGCTCGCCGCCCAGGTACTTGCTGACCGCCAGACGGCGCTCCAGTACATCGAGTTGGCGCTTGGCTTCCATGGTGAAGCGGTTGATGGCGTACTCGATTTTTTCCGGCGCGTAGACGTAGAAGTGGCCGAACCCACCGCCAAGATACGGCGCCGCGCCCATCTGCCAGAACAGCCAGTTCAGCGTTTCGGTGCGCTCTGCTGGAGCTGTGGGCAGCAATGCACCGAATTTTTCCGCCAAGTGCAGCAGGATCGAACCAGATTCGAAAACACGCACCGGCGGCTCTACGCTGCGGTCGAGCAGTGCTGGGATTTTGGAGTTGGGGTTGACCTCGACGAACCCGCTGGAGAACTGATCGCCGTCGCTGATGCGAATCAGCCAGGCATCGTATTCGGCGCCGCTGTGGCCCAAGGCAAGCAATTCCTCGAGAAGGATGGTGACTTTAACCCCATTGGGCGTGGCCAGTGAGTACAGCTGAAGAGGGTGGTTGCCGATCGGTAGTTGTTTGTCATGGGTCGGCCCTGCGATGGGGCGGTTGATGCTGGCGAATTGGCCGCCGGACGCGGCCTCGTTGCGCCAGACCTTGGGCGGGACGTAGCTGGGCTTGCTCATGCAGGTTCTCCTCGGAAAGCGCGAAATCGACCACATAAGAACGTTGACCAGTATCTATGCCACGGGTTCGGAGCTAGGTGCAAATGCGTGGGGCGCAAGCTCTTGGCTATTCCTAGTGCTGTCCAGTGATGCTCGGACATTCCCCGCGGCTGCCGCAGGCTTCGGTATATACGTATTACGTACTACGAGTACGCCTGCTTTCTTCTGATCCCCTATCCACCCCGAGATAGTCGCCAGCGGCGAAAGCGCTGATGATTCACAGTGGATTTACTGATGAACATGCAGAAGAGGTCAGCGGACTTCGGCGGACGTAACACTATCTGTAGTGCAAGGGTTGGCCACAACTGTGCTGGTCGCTCCTTTGAGAAAGCCCTTATGCTGTTACTAAATATGTCTAGAACGCTTGAAGAAGGAAGCTGCAATGCCGCTCAAGGACCTGCTGATCGCCCTAGTGGTCATCGTCGCCTGGGGAGTCAATTTCGTGGTCATCAAAGTCGGCTTGGATGGCTTGCCACCGATGCTCCTGGGCGCTTTGCGCTTTTTGCTGGTGGCGTTTCCTGCCGTGCTTCTGGTCAAGAGACCCAAGCTGCCATGGCGCTGGTTGATCGCCTACGGCGCGACCATCTCCCTAGGCCAATTCGCCTTCCTCTTTCAGGCCATGTACAGCGGCATGCCGCCAGGGCTTGCGTCGCTGGTATTGCAGTCGCAGGCCTTCTTCACGCTTGGCTTCGCTGCGCTGTTCCTCGGCGAGCGTCTGCGCCTGGCCAGTGTGCTGGGCTTGCTGGTGGCGGCGAGTGGCCTTGCGCTGATCGGCAGCGAAGACAGCGGTCATGTGCCACTGATTGCGCTACTGCTGACCCTGTGTGGCGGTGCCATGTGGGGCATGGGCAACATCATCACCAGACGCTTCGGCTCGGTGGACCTGGTGGCACTGGTGATCTGGGGCGGGTTGATCCCGCCGCTGCCATTTCTGGCCTTGTCCTGGTGGCTGGAGGGGCCGGAGCGCATCGGCCATTCTCTGGCAAACATAGGTTGGAGCTCGGTGCTGGCACTGGCTTACCTGGCATTCGTGGCCACCATGATTGGCTACAGCCTGTGGAGCAAGCTGTTGTCGCGCCACCCAGCAGGCAAGGTAGCGCCTTTTTCGCTGCTGGTGCCCGTCATCGGCCTGAGCTCTTCGGCCTGGTTGCTGGGTGAGCGGCTGACGGCGGTGCAAGGGTGGGGCGCGCTGCTGGTGATGCTCGGGCTGGTGGTCAATGTGTTCGGGGCGAAACTTGGGCAGCGCCTGCGGGCAGCCAGCGCGCAATAGGGAAGCACTGCACGGCTTTGGTAGACTCGGCATTTTACCCAGGCCAAGGAGCGCAATGTGATCATCTCTACCACCAGCCAGCTCGAAGGTCGCCCGATCGCCGAATATCTCGGCGTGGTGAGCTCCGAATCGGTGCAAGGCATCAACTTCGTGCGCGATTTCTTCACCCGGTTTCGTGACGTGTTCGGCGGGCGTTCGCAGACGCTGGAAGGCGCGCTACGTGAGGCGCGCCAGCAGGCAACAGAAGAGCTGATAGCGCGGGCACGGCAGTTGCAAGCCGATGCCGTGGTCGGGGTGGACTTTGAAATCAGCATGCCATCGGTTCAGGGTGGCATGGTTGTTGTATTCGCTACCGGCACGGCGGTGCGGCTGAGGTAGCTAAATGCCACTTGTCGGTTCGATGTTTTTTGTCCGGGCAGTCTGCATGTGACCGGCTAGTCTCATTTTCACAGGCCGTGTTCTTGAGGCCAGTCCAGCACTGGCCGGCGCGGTCGCCACTGAACGGAGACAGGGCATGAGCGATTCCTTTTACGAAGACATGAACGATGCTTTTCCGATCAACAGCCAAGTGCGTTGCGGCCAGGCAGCTTTCCGCCTTGGCTTTGCACACATGACGCTGGATGATTCAGAGGAGCTCAAGCCCGCATCAGTACAGCGCAGCAAGAAAGGCCGTTTCACGCCCCGGGTACCTGCACGTAAGTAAACCCATCAATATGTGAACCTACTCACAGTGCCCCGCCCAACGGCGGGGTTTTTGTTCGTGTTGATTGACCCGGCTCATGGTAATAGCCGGTTGCGCTCGTAGCCGCTGCTCACTTGTGGTCTTCTTGGGTGGCATTCAGGCCACAGAGGATTGAGCTTTCATGCGAGTCAGGGACGAGACGTATTGGCAATGGGCCGATGCCCAGTTGCATTGTCGCAGCCACGACGAGGTACTCAGCGATGGCACTTCGCTGGATATCCAAGTGCGCCTGTCGCGGCTCGGCGCGACGCAGTTGTTTCTTGGGTTATACGCGCGCGATGGTAGGTCGTTGCATGAGGAGTACTACCCAACACGGCCAGGCGAGACCATGACTCGCGCGCTGGTGTGGGGTGTCGACCGCGCTCGGGCCCTTGCCACGGGGGCTTTACCGATGCCTGGGCAGCCGCACCGGCTCAAGGCCTGACCAAGCGTATTGGTAGCGGTCATGAAAAAAGCCCGGCCTATTGAGGCCGGGCTTGATTAATGATGATGGATGCTCAATTGAGCGATTCGATCACCTTGACTGCCTGCCGCTCACGGGCGGCGGGCCATTCTTGTTGCAGGGTCTGCAGAACGCGGCCAACGAACTCGGTGTCGGCTGCGGCCTTTTTGCCGACATAGCCCTGGCCACGGCGGTAGACCTTGAAACGAGCACGCATGCTGGGCAGGTGCGTTTCGAATTCATCCTCGACGGTGTTCGGCGGCAGGCGGTCAATACGCACCTCGCCGGTTTGGCTGACCCACAGCAGGTGGTCGTCGAGGCTGTCCTTACGAACGGCGAACAGCTCTGCCAGTTGATCGATAGTCGGATTGTTGTTCAGGTTCATCATAAAGCCCCCATCACCCAGTTGTTGTTGATTTTCACAGTTGGCGCCACAGGTTGTAGCGCGCTACCAAGGCTGCTACAGCAGCATCGCAACAGGGGCTTTCTTACGCTGCCTTTTGGACAGATTCCCTCTCCACGGGCAGCCTGCGTTACCGCGCAGACCGCCTGGAACACCCTTGCCACCGCTCCCGATCGGGGAGACAGCTTCATCATGCCCAAGGCCGATGAAGGGCGTCAATGGTTTTGTAGTGAAATTTTTCAACCACTACATTTTGTCCGACAATCCTTTTCGCGTGACTTGGTGGTCGAGTTTTTCGAGGATTTTGTAGGCGGCCCGCACGCGGGCTTCGTTGGGATAATTGCGGTTGGCAAGCAGAGCGATGGCTTTGCCTTCGGAGGGAATGAAAGCGGCGTATACACCGAAGCCATTGGTCGAGCCGGTCTTGTTGTACCAGGCCGCAGGTTGGGCTGGCAGTGGTGGGGTCAGGCGCTGAGTAGCCTGTGGCTGAAGAATCAGTTGAGAGCTGTTACCTTCGATCAACGTGTTCAGTTGCACCGGGTACGCGTAGCGCTCCCAGCCCAGGCCTTGCGTCATGCTACCTACCTTGAAGTAACCTGCCTGGGTGACGGCCATGGCTTTACGCAGGGCGGGTGCCAGTTCAGCCGGTTGCATTTGTAGGCGCAGGTAGCGCAGCAGGTCATTGGCACTGGTTTTGATGCCATAGGCTTGATCAGCGTACGGACCTGGGCCAACGTGCACCGGGCGGTTCTGCGCGTCGTAGCCTTGGGCGTACAAGCCCTGGGCGCTGCCTGGCACCTGCAGATAGGTATGTCGGAGACCCAATTGCGGCAACAGATGATCGGTCATCACCTCGGCGAACGGGCGATGTTGCGCACGTGCCGCGAGGTCGCCAAACAAGCCCAGGCTGGGATTGGAATAGCAGCGCTGAGTGCCGTGCTTAGTGCGCGGCTGCCAGTGCTGGAAGAATGCCAGGGTCTGCTCGGCGCTCTGTACCTCATCAGGGAACTGCAAAGGCAGGCAATCCGCGCTGTAGGCGCCCAGTTCAAGGACGCTGACCTCGCCCAAGGGCGTGCCGGCTAGTGCGGGCTGGTACTTGCGTGCCGAAGCTTGCAGGTCGAGCTTGCCCTCGGCACTGGCCAGGGCAGCCAGGGTAGCGGTGTAGGTTTTGCTCAGTGAACCGATTTCGAACAGTGTGTCAGCGGTCACTGGCCTGCCATCGGCTTTACTGGCGACGCCATAGGTGAAGTAGTGGGGCTGGCCATCGACATACACCGCAACGGCCATGCCTGCGATGTCCTGCTCTTTCATCAAAGGGCCAATGACCTGGTCGACCCTGGCCTGCAAAGCGTCGGTAGCGTACACCGAGCTGAAAGCGAACATCAGGCTAAGTGGGGCGAGACGTTTGATGATCATGCAATGTCCTTGTTTGAGGTGTCCGTTTAGCGATATCGACCGGGGTTTCGGCGTTAGCAGGAAAAAACGCCAGACCTTATCGTCCATCGTTGCACAACGACAAGATGGAAACTGTTATGAAATATTTGCGCATGTTGTTCGACAAGTTCACCCTCTGCCTACTTGCGGTGGTGCTGACTGCCTCCGTGCTACCTTGCTCGGGCGACGGCGCGGTGTACTTTGGCTGGCTGACGAACCTGGCAATCGGTCTGTTGTTCTTCCTGCACGGTGCCAAGCTTTCCCGCGAGGCGATCATCGCCGGCGCCGGTCACTGGCGCCTGCATTTGTTGGTATTTTCCTGCACGTTCGTCATGTTCCCGTTGCTGGGGCTGGCGTTCAAGCCGTTGTTCGTGCCGCTGGTAGGCAATGAGCTGTACCTGGGAGTGCTTTATCTGTGCGCGTTGCCCGCAACCGTGCAGTCAGCCATCGCCTTTACCTCGTTAGCCCGCGGCAACGTGCCAGCTGCTATTTGCAGTGCTGCCGCGTCCAGCCTGATCGGTATTTTCCTGACGCCGCTGCTGGTGATGTTGTTGCTCGGGGCCAATGGCGATACCGGGTCGGGTCTGGATGCTGTGTTGAAGATCACTCTGCAGCTGTTGGTGCCTTTCGTGGCCGGCCAGATCGCACGACGCTGGATAGGCGCGTGGGTCAAGCAGAATGCTCGCTGGCTCAAGATCGTCGACCAGGGCTCGATCCTGCTGGTGGTCTACACCGCGTTCAGCGATGCAGTGGTGACTGGCCTGTGGCACACCGTGTCGCCACAGCATCTTGCGGGGCTATTCGCGGTCTGCGGCATCCTGCTGGCGGTGGTACTGTTGGGCACACGCGTGCTTGGCAAGGTGCTGGGGTTCAATTTGGAAGACCGCATCACCATCCTGTTCGCCGGCTCCAAGAAAAGCCTCGCCACCGGCGTGCCGATGGCGCAGGTGCTATTCGTTGGGGCGGGTATTGGCGCGATGATTCTGCCGCTGATGCTGTTTCACCAGATCCAGTTGATGGTTTGTGCGGTGTTGGCGCAGCGTTATGCCGCCCGGGAGCAAACCAGTCAGGCGTTGAGTGCTTCTTCGTGATCACTGTGGCAAACCCGCAATTGGCCGTGCCTGAGGGATACGATCGATTAGCGGGTTTTCCAACCCGTTGGCCCCGATAGCCTATTCGTGACGCCATGGGCGATCATTAAGGCTGGCCCGTGCGGCGCGAAGCGGTATGGGCCTCTGTTGCAAGTCAATCACCCTCATTCAGCGCCCTGACCACGAAGCCTTTACTGGCATCGAGCAACTGCTGCTGCACCTGCTCGCTGGCTAGCATGCGCCCGACCATCACCGCGCCGACGCACTGGCTGATCAGTACCCAAGCCAAGTCCGAGTCTTCCAGCGTCTGGCTCCATGCGCCATGCAAAGTCACCAGCCAGTGTTCAGCCTCTTCGCGCACAGGCTGTTCGGCACGGGCGATTTCCACACCTAACGGCGGTAGCGGGCAGCCGCCCTCGGCATTGTGCAAGTGCGCCAGGCTCAGGTACTGCTGAAGGCATCGCGCCAGGCGCTCGCGACTTGCGCCCTGTTCGGCCAGTCGTGCCAAAGGGCTATTGCACAGCTCCTGGCGGACCACTTCGGTAAATAGCGCGTCTTTGGAGGGAAAGTGATTGTAGAAGGCGCCGCCTGTCAGGCCGATGGCCTTCATCAGGCCGGCCACGCCGGTGCCAGAAAAACCACCGCGCTTGGCCAGCGCGCCGCTGCTTGCCAACAACCTGTCGCGGGTCTGCTGTTTGTGTTCTGAGGAGTAGCGCATGGCGGCCTCTGCGCGCTGCTTGACGAAGCGCTGATCTTAACATAGCGTTCGTTTACTAAACGATCATTCATTAATGGAGGCAGGCATGGGAGAGCAACCCAAGGTGGCGCTGATCGTCGGCGCCGGCGATGCCACCGGCGGCGCGATCGCCAAGCGGTTTGCCCGAGAGGGTTACGTGGCCTGTGTAACGCGTCGTCAAGCCGACAAGTTGCAGCCGCTGATCGATGAAATTCGCGGCGAGGGCGGCCAGGCCCATGGCTACGGCTCTGACGCTCGTAAGGAGCAGGAAGTAGCTGAGCTGGTCGAACGCATCGAGCGTGATATCGGGCCAATCGAAGTGTTTGTGTTCAATGTCGGCGCCAATGTCCCGTGCAGCATTCTTGATGAAACCCCGCGCAAATACTTCAAGGTCTGGGAAATGGCGTGTTTTGCAGGTTTTCTCACGGCTCAGGCCGTTGCCCGTAGGATGGTCACTCGCGAACGGGGCACCATTCTGTTCACCGGTGCAACGGCAGGTACCCGGGGTGCCGCCGGATTTGCTGCGTTCGCCGGCGCCAAGCATGGGCTGCGGGCGCTGGCCCAGAGCATGGCGCGCGAGCTTGGGCCACGTCATATCCATGTTGCCCATGTGGTGGTGGATGGAGCCATCGATACTGCTTTTATCCGCGACAGTTTCCCAGAGCGCTACGCATTGAGAGATCAGGCCGGCATTCTGGACCCGGTACACATCGCCGACAGCTATTGGTTCCTGCACACCCAGCCCCGTGATGCCTGGACCTTCGAACTGGATCTGCGGCCGTGGATGGAGCGCTGGTAAGCCTGGGAATCAAGGAGTGGATTAAATGAGCAAGACCGTAGAGTTCTACTTCGACCTGGGCAGCCCAGCCAGCTATCTGGCCTGGACTCAGTTGCCTAGTCTGTGTGCCCGCAATGGCGCGACCCTGAGCTATAGGCCAATGCTGCTGGGCGGGGTGTTTCAGGCCACTGGCAACGCCTCGCCGGCGATGATTCCGGCAAAAGGTCGTTACATGTTCAACGATCTAGGGCGTTGTGCCAAACGCTACGGCGTGCCCTTCGGGCTGCCGCCCGGCTTCCCGGTGAACACGCTGACCTTGATGCGTGGGGTCATTGGTACGCAGTTGCATGCCCCGGAGCACTTCGAAACGTTGCTGGGCGTATTGTTCAAGGGGCTGTGGGAGCACCAGCGCGACCTGAGCGATGCGGCGGTGTTAGAACAGACACTGCGCCAAGCGAGTTTAGACCCTGTAGGGTTTCAAACCTTGGCGGCGGATGTTCAGGTCAAGGCGAAACTCAAGCACGCCACTGAGCAGGCGGTGGAGCGGGGTATATTCGGTGCGCCAAGCATGTTCGTCGCCGGTGAGTTGTTCTTTGGCCAGGACCGCCTGGACTTCGTCGAACAAGCGCTGCAACGATGAGCTACCAAGGCCTCGCGCTGGCGAGGCCGCAGCTCGGTCAGAAGTTTGCCGGCGTGTTGGCGCTGATGATTTCCGCCTCGTCCTGGCCGATGTTCTTGAAACTGTGTGGCAAGGTGGTGGGAATGTAGTACCCGTCGCCGGAGTTGAGAATGCTCACTTGGCCGTCGACCCAGAGCTCGACAGTGCCACGAGTCACCAGGCCACATTCTTCGCCTTCGGCATGCACGATCGGCTCGCCTGAATCGGCACCTGGGGCATAGAGCTCGCGCAACATGCGCATCTGCCGGGCCTCGACACTGGCACCGACCAACAGCATGCGTAAGCCATTGCGGCCAAGGTCTGGTTGCTCGCTGGCGCGGAACACGAAACGCTCCTCGCGTACTGGCTCGTCGAAGCTGAAGAACTCGGCCAGGGTCATGGGGATCCCTTCGAGCAGTTTTTTCAGTGAGCTGACCGATGGACTGACACGGTTCTGTTCGATCTGCGAGATCGTCGAATTGGTCAACCCGCTGCGGCGGGCCAGTTCCCGCTGGGAGAGGTTGTTGCGTTCACGCACCAGTTTGAGTCGCGTCCCCGTGTCCATAGCCGCCTTGTAATCAGAGGTGTTTAAAATAATTAGCGACGCATTAAAACACACTCTGCAAGGTTGCGCGCAGTGCTTATCAGCGGGCGCGCGGCGCATGGCAATTGCCAGCGCCGTGCGGCTTAGCAGCTTTTCATTCGCCGCGTCTCACAGGGCCTGGCCACATGCTGCGCAACACCCCGTCACGCCTTACCAGGGCATGCATCAGCGCGGCACCCAAGTGCACCAGTACGGTGGCGAACAGCAGATAGCCGGCCCAGCCGTGGGCCTGGCGAAGCACCGCGTACAGCTGCAAGTCGTGCGGGGCGATTGCCGGCAGTTGCAGCGGGCGTGGGTAGCCACCGGCCGAAAGCATCGCCCAGCCCAGCAGCGGCATGGCCAGCATCAGCCCATACAGCAGCCAATGGGATGCGCCTGCGGCGATGCGTTGCAAGGCTGGCATGTCGGTCGGCAAGGGCGGGTGCGGTAAAGTCAGGCGCAGGCACAGGCGTACGATCACCAGTACAAGCAAGGCCAGGCCCGTGGCTTTGTGCAGGTCGATCAACAGTGGGTGGCGCAGGGACAGGTCGCCGACCATGCTCACGCCAATGAACAGCATGGCGATGATCAGCACCGCCATCAGCCAGTGAATCAGGCGGGCCAGAGGGTGAAAGACGTCGGGTTTCATTGCTGTGCTCCTTCGCCCTGGGCTTCGCGGCTGCGGCGGTTGAAAGATTCCGAATAGGCGGCAGAACGGGCAGCGAGGATCGGATCGGCAGTGGGCTTGATGCCGCTAGGCAGGATCAATGGGTCGAAGTTCAAGTCGCGACAGGCGCCTTGTTCGGGGGCATCGACCTGCTCGATCACCAGCGTGCCGGCTTCAACGCTGCGCCGGTCAGCTGGCCATGGTCGAGCCGGGTCATCCACTGCATCATCCGGGTTGGCCAGCACCAGGCGCAGGGTCCAGCGCAGCGGCCCTTGGGCCAGGCGCCGTTGCAGGTCATGCTGTAGGAACAGCTTGTCATCGACCTGGCCGGGAAGGGGGCTGAACGCTGTTTGTGGTTCCAGCTGCCACCGTACCGGATGCGCCGTACCGCTGGCATCGATCAGCTCAAAGGCATTGATGCTGTGGTATTGGGTGTTGGCGAAGCTGTCGCTGGGTTTGTAGCTTGCGGCCCACTGGCGAAACGCCGCGCTTTCCGGGTGCGCCGCGAAAAATGCCTGCATCTTGGCAGGGTCAGGCTTGCCAGTGGCGGGGTCTGGCGCGCCGGCCAGCACCTGGTCATAGAAACCTTGCGGGTTGCTCACTGCCAGTACCGGAGGGTTGTTCATGCCGGTTCGCCAGATCTGGCCATCATCGGTGCTCAGCTGGATCGCCATACTACGCACCGGTATTGCCGTATCCGGGGCGAATGGATTGGCTCCGCCGATTGCAAAGCGGCCGATCACCGGGACCCGCTCCTGGCTGAAAGCCCTTGCGGTGGACAACGTTGCAGCCTGGCCGCTGGCCTGGAAGTAGCCACTGACGCACAGGCCCTTGGCGTGGTTCTTGCGGTAGCCCGGATAGTGGCCGGCCTGGGCCTCGAAGGTATCGATGATGCGCTGAGGGGTCAGTTGCGGCCCGCCGATCCAGCCGGCGGCATAGGCGAAGCCTGCGCCCAGCGCCAGCATCACGGCGCCTATGCCGGCCAGGCGAAGCGCCTTGGCTGGGCCATGCAAGGGTGAGTTCATGGTAGATACCCGGTTCAGTGAGAAGGTGCCAGTACGACGTCCCAGGAAAAAACTTATTCCATGGCAGGGAATAGATTTTCTCGCCAGGCGTCTGCCCCATACACTGACAACCCTAGCGCCCGGTAACTCACCATGCACGATTTGGACGAACAGCAGTGGCGTGAGCTGCTGCAGCGCCTGCGGCGCTTCGCCGTTTGGCTGACGCGCGAACCCGGCAGTGCCGATGACCTCGTCCAGGCCACGGTCGAGCGCGCCTTGACCCGCCGCAGCCAGCAACGCGAAGGCGAGGCCTTGCGCGCCTGGCTGTTCACGATCCTGTATCGGCTGTTTCTCGACTCCAAGCGCCGGGAGCGCCTGCACGCGCGCTGGTTGTCGTGGTTCAGCCGCACCGATGCCGCCGATGAACCGGTTGGCGACAATACCGAAGACATCATCCTGGCCCAAGCGGATTTGCAGGCATTCGCCCAGCTTTCTACGGAACAGCGCGCCTTGCTGTTGCTGATCAGCATCGAAGGGCTCAGCTACAAGGAGGCAGCCACGGCCTTGAACATCCCCATCGGGACGGTCATGTCGCGCCTCTCGCGCGCGCGCGCCGCCCTACGTGAACTGACCGAGGGCGCCCCCCAGCCGCCAGCCTTGCGGAGACTCAAATGAAACGCCTGATCCCTGGTGAAGACGAACTGCATGCTTATGTCGATGACCGCCTGGAGCCGGCGCGGCGTGCTGAAATACAGGCATGGCTGGCGGCCAACCCTCAGCAGGCGGCGCGGGTGGAGGCCTGGCGCAGCGATGCCAGGCGCCTGCGTGCCGCACTGGCGGGGTTGGGGGAGACCCAGGGCGCGGCGAAGCTCGACCTGCACCAGGTTCAGCAGCGGCTGCGCCAGCGCAGGCTACAGCGCGTGGCGTCGGCGGCGATGCTGTTGCTGGCGTTGGGCGTCGGCGGGCTCGGCGGATGGCAGGCTCGCCAGGTCACCTTGGCCAGCGATACGTTGCCAATGGCCGATGCCGTGCAGGCCCATCGGCTGTTTGCCGGCACCCAGGCGCTGGACATTCAGGCCAGTGACCCTGAGCAGTTGCGCCAATGGCTGGGGCGGCATTTCAGCCGCGTGGGACAATTACCGGACCTGGCGGGGTATGGCTTCGAGCCGGTTGGGGCGCGGCTGCTCAGCAACGAGCAGGGCCCGGCGGCGTTGCTGGTATTCCAGGACCGCAGTGGGCAACGCATCAGTTTGTTTTTGCGCTCGCCGGGCGATCGCTATGCAAGCATGCCGCAGGGTCAACGGGTGGATGGTCAGCTCGAGGCCCGCTACTGGTCGCATGGGGCCTACAACTTTGCCCTGGTCAGCGCGGCAAGCGATGGGCGTGGGGCGAGGGTGGGGGAGGCGTTGCGCTTGGGGTTGTGAGCAGCTGACCGGAGGCACGACGCAAGCCGCCCCCCCGGTAGGCGGGTGAGAGTGCTTTAGTGCAACTGCAGCCAGATCGGTGCGTGGTCGGAAGGTTTTTCCATGCCGCGCAGCTCGTAGTCCACACCGGCTGCCTTGATCCGCGGCACCAGCGCCTGGGACGCCATGATCAGGTCGATACGCAGCCCGCGCTTGGGTTCGTCCTCGAAGCCACGGCTGCGATAGTCGAACCAACTGAAGCGGTCGGCCACTTCCGGGTGCAGGTGGCGGAAACTGTCCACCAGGCCCCAGCCCTTGAGGCGTTCCATCCACTCGCGCTCTTCAGGCAGGAAGCTGCACTTGCCGGTTTTCAGCCAGCGCTTGGCATTGTCCGCGCCGATGCCGATGTCGCAATCCTGGGGGGAAATGTTCATGTCACCCATCACCAGTATGGGCTGGTCATTCTTGAACTGCCCCTCAAGCAGCGCTTGCAGGTCGCTGTAGAAGCGCTGCTTGGCGGGGAACTTGGTGGGGTGGTCGCGGCTTTCCCCCTGGGGGAAGTAGCCGTTCATGATCGTGATCGGGTTGCCCTGGGCATCGGCGAAGGTGCCCCAGATGAAGCGGCGCTGGGCATCTTCTTCATCCGTGGCGAACCCTTTGAACAGGCTCAGCGGGGCTTGGCGCGAAAGCAGGGCTACGCCGTAATGGCCTTTCTGGCCGTGGTAATGCACGTGATAGCCCAAGGCCTGGACATCGGCCAAGGGGAACTGATCGTCGCTGACCTTGGTTTCCTGCAGGCCGATCACGTCCGGCTGGTGCTTGTCGATCAGCGCCGCCAGCTGGTGCGGGCGGGCCCGCAGGCCGTTGATGTTGAAACAGACGATCTTCATGGAAAGATAATCCCGGTAAAAGCGCCGATGCTAACGAACATCGGCGTTGATCACCAGCATGCCAGCCTACTGCTGCCACATCGTGCGTGTGCCGAGGTGAACGATGTGCGCACGGGCACCTCCAAGGCATTGATATTGCCCTTTTTCAGAAGGACCGCCCGCTATGCCCGATGTCACTGCCGCCCAGGCCCGTGTCTGTACGCTCGATAACGGCTACCGCCGTGAGGCCCGCGCATTGTTGTACGACGCCTATCGGCACGATCCAACCTTCGCCTATATCTTCGAAGCGCATCGTCCAGGCTATGAGCGAAGGCTGCGAGTGATGATTCGCCATTGGGTGCGGCAGCACTTTTACCTGCAATTGCCAGCCATAGGCCTACTGCTTGATGACCGCCTGATTGCCCTGGCTCTGATCGTGCCGCCGCAGCGGCGTCTGGGGGTCGCCGACAGTTGGGTCTGGCGCTTGCGCATGCTGCTGGGAGCTGGGCAGCGCTGTACCCGGCGCTACCTGGACTATCAGGCAGCCGTGATTGGCTGTGTGCCTTCCGATCAGGTGCATATGCTGCCGCTGTTAGGCGTTCACCCGCACTTTCGCGGCGGGCATTACGGTGAACAATTGTTACAAGCTGTTCATGACTGGTGCGCCGAGGACCCCACTACCCAAGGGGTGGTGCTGGACTCTGGCAACGAGCAATACCTGGCGTTCTATGCGCGTCAGGGCTATGAAGAGATTGGCGAGGTGGTACTGGGGCCGGTTCGGGAGAGGGTGTTTTTTCATCCAAATCCCGAGGTATCGCTGTCATCAATTGCCTGAGCAAGGCTGCCAAGTGCCTCCCTTGAGCGCTTGGCTCTGGTAGCATGCGCCGCATGACGTATTCAGGAAGATTCACCTGGGGCCTGGTTTTCTGGGCCGCCAGTTTTGCCGCATGGGGCCAGAGCGAGTTGCTGGTGAAGGTCAAACCAGCCAACAAAGCACTCAAGGCCAATGTCGAAGGCTATATCGGTACCCTGGGGGACCGCGACGAAGAAGCGCTGCTGCGTTTCAGCCGCGGTGCCCAGGAGCAGGCGCGCAAAGCTGCGCAGGCACTTGGCTATTATCAGGCGCAGATCGACACCGAGGTCAATCCGCCTGCCCAAGCAGACCAATCCCCTCAACTGGTCGTCAAGATAGAGCCAGGTGAGCCGGTGCGCTTGCGCAACGTAACCGTACGCATCGAGGGGCCGGCCAGTGAGCTCAAAGCCTTCCGCGTACCTGACAGCAAGGCCCTGCGGCCGGGCGAGCAGCTCAACCATGGCCTCTACGAAGATGCCAAGCGGCTTATCCAGAACCAGGCCTCGCGGTATGGTTTTTTTGCTGGCCATTTCACGCAACAGCGCCTGGCCGTCGACCCACAGGCCGGGGTTGCCGACATCGAGCTGGTTTACCAGAGTGGCCCGCGCTATCGCTTGGGGGCGGTGACATTCAGTGGCGACACCCCGCTGGACCAGGACCTGCTGCAGCGCATGGTTTCGTTCAAGCCTGGCACGCCCTACGACTCGGAACTGATCGCCGGCCTGAACAACGACCTGCAATCGAGTGGCTACTTCGAAGGGGTGCGGGTCGATGCCGCACCTACCGCGGCGGTGGGCGAAGACATCCCGGTGGATGTTCATCTCGAGACCCGCAAACCACGTACCCTAGGCCTGGGGCTGGGCTTTTCCACCGACGTGGGCCCACGTGGCAAGGCCAACTGGACCCGGCACTGGGTCAACCCCCAGGGGCACAGTTATGGCTGGGAAACAGAGCTGTCGCCGCCGCGGCAAAACGTCGGGTTGTGGTATGACGTGCCGCTTGATCCACCCTTGACCGACAAGCTGCGCTTCGCGGGCGGCTATCAAAACGAAGAAATCGCTGGCACCGATACGCTTAGCAAGCTGCTGACCGTCGGCCCCGAGTGGCACAGTAAATTGCCCAGCGGCTGGCAACGGGTCATCTCGCTCAAATACCAGCGCGAGGAGTATCGCCTGGGCGATGACTCGGGCTTGAGCAACCTGTTGATGCCAGGTGTGAGTTTTTCCTATCTGCGCAGTGACAACCGCATCGACCCGCACAACGGTTATCGCTTGCAGTTCGACACCCAGGTGGCAAAGGAAGGTCTGGTGTCCGATACCAATCTGTTGCATGCCAATGTTCTGCTCAAGGGCCTGACCACCCTGGGCCACAACCATCGTTTGCTTGGCCGGGTGCAGTTCGGGGGCAGCGCCACCAACGGCTACAAGAACAACATCCCACCTTCGCTGCGCTTCTTCGCAGGTGGCGACCAAAGCGTGCGCGGTTATGACTACCAGACCCTATCGCCCAAGAACAGCGATGGCGATCGTATCGGTGGCCGTTATCTGGTCGCAGGCAGTGTGGAGTACCAGTATTCACTGACCGAAAAATGGCGCGTGGCAACCTTCATCGACCAAGGTAACGCGTTCAATACCCTGGAGCTGCCAAGCCTCAAGACCGGGGTGGGTTTCGGGGTGCGCTGGGTCTCGCCGGTAGGGCCGTTGCGCCTGGATCTGGCCAAAGCGCTCGATGACGATGGCGGTATACGCCTGCACTTCTCCATGGGGCCTGAGCTGTGAAGCGTGCGTTGAAGTTGGTTTTGCTGGGCGTAGTGGGGGCTGTGCTGCTGGTGGCTCTGGTTTTGAGTCTGCTACTGGGCACCGAAGGCGGTAGTCGCTGGGCGCTGAGTCGCGTGCCTGGGCTCACGGTCGATGACTTCCAGGGGCGCCTGGCCGGCACCTGGCAGGCCAGCCAGTTGAGCTGGCGCCAGGGTGATAGCCAGGTCCAGGTGCAGGCGCCGCTGCTGATCTGGTCGCCGGCCTGCCTGCTGCGTGCCACGCTGTGCATCGAGCAACTGCGTGCAGAGCGAATCGACATGGCGTTTGCCCCCAGCGACACGCCAGCCGAGCCCGGCCCCGTACAATTGCCGACGCTGCGCTTGCCGTTGGGGATCGAAGTGGGGGAGGTCAGGGTTGGCCAGCTGCGTCTGGATGGCAGCGACCTCTTGGCCGATCTGCACCTGGCGGCCCATTGGACCGGCGCTGGATTGCATATCGACAGCCTGCAATTGCAACGTGACGACTTGCGCGTGGACCTGCAAGGTGATGTGCAGCCTGACGGCGATTGGCCGCTGCAACTGCAAGGGCAGGTGCAGTTGCCGGCAGTTGATGGCAAGGCGTGGCAACTGGCGCTGAGCGCCAAAGGTGAGCTTCAGAAAGCGCTTAGCCTCGATGCCACCAGCAGCGGTTATCTCGATGCCCGCCTGAGCGGGTCGATCCAGGCCTTGGCCGAACATTTACCGGCGACTTTGCAGATTCGTTCAGATGCCTTCAAACCTGCGGCCTCTTTGCCTGACACCTTGCAGCTCGATCAGCTGGTACTGAACGCCCAAGGCGATTTGCTCGATGGCTACCGGTTGTCTGGCACTGCCAGTCTGCCCGCCGAACAGGGCCCAATTGCACTGGCTCTGGCGGGTAAGGTAGATGCCAAAGGCGCTCAGCTCGATGCGCTGGACCTGACCGCCAGCGAAACTCAACAGGTCAAGCTCAAGGCCAAAGCGGACTGGCAGCAAGGTCTGCAGGCTGATGCGCAACTCGACTGGCAGGACTTTCCATGGCTGCGGCTTTATCCGCTTGAGGCTGCGCCGCAGGTGACTCTCAAGCGGCTGAACGCTCAGGTGCACTACCGCGACGGTACCTACAACGGCAACTTCAACGGTGATCTCGATGGGCCGGCAGGTGCGTTCAACCTGGCCAGCCCATTCGAGGGTGACCTGGGCCAAGTGCGCCTACCGCAACTGGCGCTGACTGCCGGGCAGGGCAAAGCGGCTGGCAGCGTCGCGGTACGCTTCGCCGACGCCCTGGCCTGGGACGTCGACTTGCAGTTGTCTGCCCTGGACCCTGCGTACTGGCTCGCTGAGTTACCGGGCACCCTGGCAGGCCCTTTGCGCAGCAAGGGGGAAATGAAGGGTGAGCACCTGAGCCTGGATGCCCAGCTCGACCTCAAAGGGCGCCTGCGCGGGCAACCAGCGCTGCTCAAAGTCCAGGCGCAGGGTGGCGGCCAGGACTGGACCCTTGGCGCCCTGGCAGTGCAATTGGGAGATAACCGCATCAACGGCAGCGGCAGCTTGCAGCAGCGTCTTGCCGGTCGTATCGACCTCGACCTGCCGCGCCTGGGCCAGCTATGGCCAAGGCTGCAGGGCCAGATCAAGGGCCGTGTGGACGTCAGTGGCACCCTGGACGCGCCGCAGGGCAACTTGACCTTGCAGGGCCAGCAATTGGCGCAAGAAGCTAACCGCATTCAGCGGCTCGATCTGCAGGCGAAGTTGGACAGCGCCCAGCGCGCACTGCTTGCGCTCAAAGCCGATGGCATCCGCTCGGGTGACACCGTGCTGGGTACCCTGCAAGCCAATGGAAAGGGCGATATTCGTCAGCAGGCGTTGACCTTGGCCCTTGAGGGGCCTCAGCTGAAGTTGAACCTGGGGCTCGATGGCCAGTTGAACAAAGGTGATTGGCGCGGACGGCTGGCCACAGGCAGGATCCAGGCCGGCGGCCAGGACTGGCAGCTGCAGGGGCCGGCCCGTTTGCAGCGCTTGGCCAATGGTCAGCTGGATTTCGGCGCCCATTGCTGGCGCTCTGGCCAGGCGAGCTTGTGCGGTGAGGACCAGCGCCTGGCCCCCGAGCCTCGCCTGCGTTATCACCTCAAGCAGTTCCCGCTCGACAGCCTGGCGCAATGGCTACCCAAAGACTTTGCCTGGCAAGGCCTGCTCAATGCAGACGTGAACCTGGATATACCGGCTGGCGGCCCGAAAGGTAGCGTTCGCGTCGATGCCAGTGGTGGGACGCTGCGGGTTCGCGACCAGGGGCGCTGGATCGACTTCCCCTACCAGGCCCTGCGTGTAGACAGCACGCTGGCGCCGCGCCGGGTCGATACCCGCTTGGAGTTTCGCGGTGAACGCCTGGGCCAGTTGAGCCTGAACACGCGTATCGATCCGCTGGGTACCAACAAGCCGCTGTCGGGTGATTTCCGCCTGTCGGGTCTGGACCTGTCGATCGCCCGGCCGTTCGTGCCGATGGTCGAACAGTTGACGGGGCAGCTCAATGGCAGTGGGCGCTTGACCGGGACTCTGCTGGCGCCGCAGGTCAACGGCAACCTGGAGCTCAGTGGCGGCCAGGTCAGTGGTGCACAGTTACCGGTCAGCCTGCATGACTTGTCGTTACGGGCGCTGATTGCCGGCGAGCAGGTACAGCTCAATGGCAACTGGCGCAGCGGCGATGCCGGGCGCGGCCAGCTCAACGGCCAACTGACCTGGGGGCAGGCTCTGGGTATGGACCTGCGGCTGCAGGGGCAGCAGTTGCCCGTGACCGTCGAGCCTTACGCCACCCTTGAAGTCGCCCCAGATCTGAACCTGCGCCTGATCGACGACAAGCTCGCGGTGACCGGTAAAGTGCTGGTGCCCAAAGGTAAGATTACCGTTCGCGAGCTGCCACCTTCGACCGTCAAAGTCTCGGATGATACGGTCATCGTTGGCCAACAGACCGAAGAAGGCAAGCCGCCCATGGCGATGGCAATGGACATCGACGTAGCGGTGGGGCAGGACAAGCTGTCGTTCAGCGGCTTTGGCCTGACTGCCAACCTGCTGGGCCATGTGCACATCGGTGACAACATGGACACCCGGGGTGAACTGAGCCTGGCCGACGGCCGCTACCGCGCCTATGGTCAACGCCTGACCATACGCCGCGCCCGGCTGCTGTTCGCAGGGCCGATAGATCAGCCTTATCTGGATATCGAGGCGATCCGCACCGTCGACGATGTGATCGCGGGCATTCGCCTCAGTGGCAGTGCCGAGCAACCCACGACTACCGTGTTCTCCGAGCCAGCCATGAGCCAGGAGCAAGCACTGTCTTATCTGGTCCTTGGACGCCCGCTAGGCAACTCTGGAGAGGACAACAACATGTTGGCCGAAGCGGCATTGGGCTTGGGCTTGGCCGGTAGTGCGGGCATCACCGGCAAGCTGGCATCTGGCCTGGGGATCGATGACTTCCAGCTGGATACCGAAGGCTCTGGTAACAGTACCAGCGTGGTGGCCAGCGGCAACCTGACCGAAAAGCTCAGTCTGCGCTATGGCGTAGGGGTTTTCGAGCCGGCCAATACCATTGCGTTGCGTTACAAACTGAGCAAGAAGGTGTATCTGGAGGCCGCCAGCGGGCTGGCAAGCTCCCTGGATATCTTCTACAAGCGCGACTTTTAAGTGGCATCAACGCACTGTAGCGGCTTCGACGAACTCGTTGGTTGGCTCGGGGGCAGGCGTGTCGGGCTTGCGCGTCGGCGTGATCAGCTTGGTGTATTCCTCGATCAAGCGGTTGAGCGCTTCAGGGGGTTCGCTGGCATGAAACTGCATGCGGATCTGCACTTCATCAGGGTCCCGGGCTTCGCCCTGGCGACCCTGCGCGCCGATGGTCACCTTGAAGCTGGCCGTGCTGGCTTTGTCACATTCTTCGCGTAGGGCGCGCAACTCTTCGGTAGCGTTGACCCGTACCGACAGGTCTACCTGCATGCGCTCGAGCGTCAGGCCCTTGGGAGCCACCAGGGCGAACAATGGCACGCGCATGATGTGCCGGTCGTCCATGGCAACCTCGACCATCTTGGCCTTCATCGGGCTGCCCAATGCCTGGGTATCACAATCGAAGAACTGGTCGAACAGATTGATGTACTGCTGGGCGATCAAACTGTTGGTAGCCGCAGCGGCTTCTTGCAGACCACGGGTAATGTCCCGCAGGTCGATGGCGGTCATGGGGGCGGGTGAGTTGTCCAAGGTTTGGGCTCCTGAGGCAGCAAGAAGCCCCGCTGTCGGTAGCGGGGCAACCGGTCAAGCGACGAGCTGACAATCAAGGGGTGGGGGCGCTATTGCCAGCGGGTTGTTGCTCACCAGGCAGCGCTTTGAGCGTGTCGGCCTGGGAGATCGAGTCCTGGCTCTCGAGTGTCGAGGTTTTCACCACGGTTGGCTTGGTAGCGGCTTCGGTGAGAAAGTCGATCACTCGCATCATGGCCTCTGGCGGGTCCTGGCGGCGCAGCGAGGTGTTGAACGCATAGCGTGCCCGGGTATCGGTCTTGCGAGTTTGCGTGGATTTGCTGCTGATGCTGCCTTTGACATCCAGCTTGAATGGCCCCCAGCCCAGGGACGCTGCAAGTTCGCCGGACTTGTTCGATTCGCTGAAGTCTTCGGCCATCTGGCTGATGGTCAATTCGAACTCGACGTTGCCTTGTTCGATGGTGATGTTCGGGTGCGTGATGGCTGCCAGCAGCGGCACCTTCATGGACTTGCTGACGACGCCTTTGTACTCGCCTTGTTCGTCAACGATGGTTTCGTCGTAGTCGAACTGAATGGCTACCGCCTTGCCATCCTGGACACAGACCTGCATGAGGAAGTCTGCATAGGATTTACTGGCGGTGACCTGGGCCTGAACCATGGCCTGCAGGGGTGCAGCGATCATGCGGTCCATGGGCAGAGCATTGATGACCGAGCCGATGAGGCTATTGTCGATGGACATTGTTGATCTCTCTTCTTTCTAGGGTTGAGGACACGGCCGCTGTGGGCGGCCGAGCGGGCCGTCAGCGGACGCATTGCTCCTGGCGACGGATGTTGCCGATCTGGCGAAGGCTCAAGCCGTATTTATTGGCCAGCAAGCTGCGGGACAAACCGTTGGCACTTTCTTTCTGGATTTGCAGGTTGCGCAGTTGGCGCAGGAAGTGATCAGCCTTGGGGATTTCCAGGGCGACCCCTGCGAAGCGTTTGATCAGGGCGTCGAGGGCATCGGCCGGCAGCACGTCGGCAAGCTTGGTGCGTTCTCGATGTTTGGGTATGTACTTGGGCCTTCCGCCGTAGGCGCAAGTCAGCAAGTAAGCGTTTTCAATGCCGATGCATTCGATCAGGGCCTGCAACGAATGCGGTAACTGGCCGATGTCGATGGATGTGAGATCTGGCAGTTCCATAAGAGACTTCCTCGCGGTGGATGGGGCGCGATGCCTGTCGTTGGCATGGGGGAATTCTCGGTGAGCGACGAAGTGGGTCGCTAGGCGCCATGTGGGCTGGCAGTTGTAGCTTCGGTGAGTAAGGCTCGCAGGCAACGGTGTCGCGCAATGTAGGACGATGCCCTAGCGATGCCCTGCAGCCCCCATTTCACGGTGGGTTGTGTTTCCAGCATGCAGACGGTTGCCCGTACCCTTAATCGCATGGATAGCTCTTTAGCAAGGTGGCGCTGCCAAGGTAGGCATGGGGTTCGCTGGCGTTGCTTTGGGGCAATGTGCGCCAGTCGATAACCAGGCATAAGCTGTTCAAAGGCCGGCCATCGAGCAGGCCGATCACGCTGTCGGGAAAGCTTCGCCGATAACGCGCCAGGGTATTGCCAAGGGCTTCGACCTGATCCGCCCGCGCCAGCGTCTGCCTAGCCAGGCCTGGCAGCAGTGGGTGAGGCACCGTGAAGTAGGCATGCCCGGAGGTGGCCTGCAGGTGCCCAGCAGCACGGGTTCGTTGCCATAGCTGTTGCCATTGGCTATTGCCGGCCTGTGCCGCCAACTGGCTGCCCAGCTTGTGCAATTGTTCGGGCGGGGCTTGTTGCGTCTCCAGGGCATGGATGGCAAGTGACGGGGTGAGTAGCATGATCAACAGCGGTAGATGGCGCATAGTCCCTCCAGCATGGGGTGTGAGACCCAATGCTTTCAGGGCTCGATGATCGCGCTAAGCAGGAAATACACCGCTTCAAGCCATCACCGTTGTATCATTGCGCTCGCTCGTTGCGAGCCAATTACCCTGATGTTGAAGGAATCTTCGATGACACACGTGCAGCGCCTTAAATACTCGCTTCTGATCATACTGGTGGTGCTGGGCCTGATGCTGGGCCTGTCGCACCTGCAGAAGCAAGGCACGATCAGTGAACAGACCTTCCAGATGCTGGCCATCGCCATTGCCGTGGTTGTGGTGGTGGTAAACGGCATTCTGCGGCGCAAGGTCAAACCCTGACGCCAGCTTAGGATCAGCGCGGTAAGGCCTGCTCGAGCACGGCGCGCGCTTCGGGTTCGAGGCTATAGCATTTGTCGCTGCCAAGGCTGATCACGCCTTCGGCGCAGAGCCGTTTGAGCACTTCTCGTACGCTCAGGAACGACAGTGGTATGTCCAGTTGTTCCAATTGCGCGTGTACTCCCCGCACCCCGATACTTCGCCCACTGCGCTGTGCACTGTACAGCGCGTCGATCACCTTCAGGCGAATCAGGCTGGTACGCAGGCCGTAGCTGCGCAGCAGTTCGCGAATCTGCTCGTTGCCGGTTCGCTCGTCCACGCAGGCCGCCGCTGCACTTACCGGCTTGCCTGGACTACCCCCGGTGTGCGCTGTGAGTCGCGGGTTGTACATGTGAATACTCCTTTTCGTGGACTTTCCCGAAATTTCGGTGGCTCACTGATAGGACGAATGAGCGCGGCAAATCTGCAGTCTGTGGCTGATAAAAATCTGCCCTGCGTTGATGAAGACGGCTCGCGCAGACTGAGCGCGTAAATTTTCATCGCGCCATTCGTCTGACCAGGGATAACCCCCTGAATCCGAGGAGTGCCTGTGTTGCCAATATCGCGTCCATTGACCTGTGCCAGCCTGGCCGCTGCCCTGGTCGCCTTTAGTGCCGCAGGACAGGCGCGGGAGGCGGGCAGCGATGACGCTGCGCAAATCCGCCGCACCAGTTTTGGCATCCCCCACATCGTCGCCAAGGACGAGCGTGGTCTGGGCTATGGCATTGGTTATGCCTATGCCGAGGACAACCTGTGCCTGCTGGCCAACGAAGTGCTCACGGTCAATGGCCAGCGCTCGCGCTACTTTGGCGCCGAGGGCGTCACGCTTGAACAACGCGCAAACCTTGCCAGCGACCTGTTCTTCACCTGGCTGAACAAGCCGGCGGCGGTAGATGGCTTCCTGCAGGCTCAGCCTGGCGCAGTACGTGAGTTGCTCCAGGGCTACGCCAACGGGTTCAACCGCGCGCTGGCCGAGCGTCGTCACCAAGGCCTGCCAGCGGAATGCGGCGATGGCCAGTGGGTACGGCCGATCAGCAGTGAAGACCTGATCAAACTGACGCGCCGGCTGCTGGCAGAAGGCGGGCTGGGCCAGTTCGCCGAAGCGCTGGCGGGGGCACAACCGCCCAAGCAGGCCGCGCAGCAGGCCGCACTGGGCTTCGACGTGGCAATGGCCCAGCAGCAGCGCTTTGCCTTCGAGCGCGGCAGCAACGCGGTAGCGGTGGGCGCTGAGCGCTCAGCCAACGGCCGAGGCCTGCTATTGGCCAACCCGCATTTCCCGTGGGTAGGAGGCATGCGTTTCTACCAGATGCAACTGACCATTCCCGGCAAACTGGACGTGATGGGCGCTGCGCTGCCTGGCCTGCCAGTGGTCAACATCGGCTTCAATCGTCACTTGGCTTGGACCCATACGGTGGACACCTCCAAGCACTTCACCCTGTACCGCCTGCAACTGGACCCCAAAGACCCGACTCACTACCTGCAGGACGGCAAATCGGTGCCGATGGCGCAGGAAACCATCAGCGTCACGGTCAAAGCCGCCGATGGCACCCTCCACCAGGTTGACCGCCAGGTCTACAGCTCGAATTTCGGGCCGATCGTGCAATGGCCAGGCCGGTTGGACTGGGATACTCAAGCGGCCTTCAGCCTGCGCGATGCCAACCTGGACAACACGCGTGTGCTGCAGCAGTGGTACGGCATCAACCGCGCCGACAGCCTGGGTGAGCTGAGAGGATCGATCGAAAAGTTGCAAGGTATTCCATGGGTCAACACCTTGGCCGTCGATGCCCAAGGCACCGCGCTTTACCTCAACCAGTCCGTGGTGCCCTATGTCGATCAGCAACTGCTCAGCGAATGCGGCGATCCGGCAGGGCAAGGGCCGCTGGTAGTACTGGATGGCGCTCGCAGTGCTTGTCGGTGGAAGGTCGATGCCCAGGCCGCGCAGCCTGGCATCTTTCCGGCAGCGATGCTGCCCAGCCTGGAGCGCAGTGATTATGTGCAGAACTCCAATGACCCGGCCTGGATGACCAACCCGGCTCAGCCACTGATGGGCTTTTCGCCGTTGATCAGTCGTAGCGATCAGCCGCTGGGTATGCGCGGGCGTTTCGCTCTGCAACGTTTGCAAGGCAACACCAAGCTCAGTGTCGATGACCTGCAGCGCATGGTGCTGGATGACCAGGTGTACCTGGCCGATCTGGTCCTGCCCGACCTGCTGCAGTGGTGCAAAGGGGAAGGGCAAGACGTGCAGGGCGTGTGCTCGAGCCTTGCTGACTGGAATGGCAAGGCGGACCTGGACAGTGGCGTGGGCCTGATGCACTTCCAGAACTTGTTCGAGGCGTTGGCCAGCGATCCGCAAAGCTGGCGTGTGCCTTTCGACCCGGCAGACCCGCAACACACGCCGCGTGGCCTGGCGGTCGAGCAGGCATCGGTGCGCAAGCTGTTGCACGATGCGGCTCTGGCTTCGATGCAGCAGGTGGCTAAGGCCGGTGTGGCGCCGGGGCGGCGTTGGGGGCAAATTCAACAAGCTGCCGATGGCACGCCGGTGCCAGGTGGGCCGCAACAGCTGGGGGTCTATAACGCAATGTTCAGTGTGCCCAATGGGCCAGGCAAACGTCTGGTGGTCAGCGGCACCAGCTATTTGCAACTGGTGAGTTTCACCGAGCGGGGGCCGCAGGCGCGTGGGCTACTGGCGTTTTCGCAGTCCAGCGAAGCGGGCTCGGCGCACTTCAGCGACCAGACCAAGGCGTTCGCCGCCAAGCAACTGGCACCGCTGCCGTTCACCGAGGCGCAGATCAAGGCGGACCCAGGGTACCGTCAGTATGCAATCAGCGAGCGAGACAAGGATGCTGTGGCTAGCCAGCCTTAAGGCCCTGGCCGACACTGCCCCCGTCGCGGGTCAACCGGCGACGGGGGCAGAGTCGGCAGGTCAGGAAAACTCGAATGGCTCCAGAGCAAAGCCCTGGGCATCGACCTGCAGAACCCAGCCCCGGCGATCCCAGTCCCCCAACACGATGCGCCGTGCCGGTTCACCTTCGACTAACAACTGGTGAATCGCCGGCCGGTGAGTGTGGCCATGCACCAGCGTGCGCACCCCGTGGGCTGCCATCACTTTCGGCACTTCGTCCGGCGTCACGTCGACGATGTCGGTAGCCTTCGTGCGCACCTGTGCCCGGCTTTCGTTGCGCAGTTTGCGTGCCAGCTTCTGGCGAGTGGCCAGCGGCAGGTGCCGCAGAACCCAAAGGCTTAACGGGTTGCGTAAGTAACGGCGCATCTTCATGTAGCCGACGTCCCGCGTGCACAGGGTGTCGCCATGCATCAGCAACACCTGCTCACCGCCCAGCTCGATCACGCTCGGGTCAGCCAGCAGTGTGCAGCCGGCAGCGCTGCAGAACGCCTGGCCAATCAGGAAGTCGCGGTTGCCATGCATCAAGTAGATCGCCGTGCCGCTGTCGCTGAGTTGGCGCAGGGCCTGGCAGATCGACTGCTGGAACGGGGTCATGGCATCGTCACCGATCCACGCTTCGAAAAAGTCGCCGAGGATGTACAACGCTTTGGCGTGACGGGCGCGCCCGTCGAGCAGATCAAGAAACGCCCGGGTAATATCCGGGCGTTCTTCTTGCAAGTGCAGATCGGAGATCAGCAGGATCACTCAATGATCTCGGCTTTCTCGATGATCACGTCATCCTTGGGCACGTCCTGGTGGCCAGCCTTGGAACCGGTGGCGACTTTTTCGATGGCATCGACAACTTCACGGCCTTCGGTCACTTCACCGAACACGGCGTAACCCCAGCCTTGCACATTCTTGCCGCTGTGGTTGAGGAAGTCGTTGTCGGAGGCATTGATGAAGAACTGCGCGGAGGCGGAGTGCGGCTCCATGGTACGGGCCATGGCAATGCTGTACTTGGTGTTCTTCAGGCCGTTGTCAGCTTCGTTCTGAATGCTGGGACGGGTTTGCTTCTGTTTCATGCTGGCTTCGAAGCCGCCGCCCTGAATCATGAAGCCCTTGATCACACGGTGGAAAACGGTGCCGTCGTAGTGGCCGTCCTTGACATACTGAACGAAGTTTGCGGTGGTCTGCGGCGCTTTTTCGGCGTTCAGTTGCAGAACGATGTCGCCGTGGTTGGTGGTCAGTTTGACTTTGGACATGCTGGAATTCGCTCTTTGAAGGCATACAGGAAAATAGGCTGCGCTGGGCGCGTGGTAGTGACCAGACGAAGCATCGGCCAAGCGCGACACATGTGCATGGCCCGCAGCGGTCATTTTGCACGGCTGGCGATAAATCGCGCCAGTTTGTCGGTGCCCGGCTGTCAGCAGCTTGACTGCTTCGGCTATGATAGGCCCTTTGATTCAATCGGCCTACCCAGGCCGGACACGTGCATTCAAGGATCCTATGAGCAAGCCCACTGCCGACAACGCGCCCAACGCCGCTACCAAAGGCGCCCCCGCTGTCCCTGCGAACTTCCTGCGGCCAATCATTCAGGCCGACCTGGACTCGGGCAAGCACAGCACCATTGTCACCCGTTTCCCGCCGGAGCCTAATGGTTACCTGCACATTGGTCATGCCAAGTCGATTTGCGTCAACTTCGGCCTGGCCAAGGAGTTTGGCGGCGTGTGCCACCTGCGCTTCGACGATACCAACCCGGCCAAGGAAGACCAGGAATACATCGACGCCATCCAGCGCGACGTCAAGTGGCTGGGCTTCGACTGGGCAGGCGAGGTGCGCTTTGCCTCCGACTACTTCGACCAGCTGCATGACTGGGCCGTTGAACTGATCAAGCGTGGCAAGGCCTATGTCTGCGACCTGACCCCTGATCAGGCCAAGCAATACCGCGGCAGCCTGACCGAACCTGGCAAGAACAGCCCGTTCCGCGAGCGCAGCGTCGAAGAAAACCTCGACCTCTTCGCACGCATGAAGGCTGGCGAATTCAAGGACGGTGAGCGCGTGCTGCGTGCCAAGATCGACATGGCTTCGCCGAACATGAACCTGCGCGACCCGATCCTGTATCGCATTCGCCACGCTCACCATCACCAGACCGGTGACAAGTGGTGCATCTACCCCAACTACGACTTCACCCACGGGCAGTCGGACGCCATCGAAGGCATCACCCACTCGATCTGCACCCTCGAGTTCGAAGGCCACCGCCCGCTGTACGACTGGTTCCTCGACAACCTGCCGGTACCGGCGCACCCGCGTCAGTACGAGTTCAGCCGCCTGAACCTGAACTACACCATCACCTCCAAGCGCAAGCTCAAGCAGTTGGTCGACGAAAAGCACGTCACCGCCTGGGATGACCCGCGCATGTCGACGCTGTCGGGCTTCCGCCGTCGGGGTTACACCCCGGCATCGATCCGTGCATTCTGCGAAATGATCGGCACCAACCGTTCCGACGGCGTGGTCGACATGTCGATGCTCGAATTCTGCATCCGGGACGATCTGGACCGTACTGCCCCGCGTGCCATGTGCGTGCTGCGCCCGCTGAAAGTGGTCATCACCAACTATCCGCAAGGCCAGGTCGAGCAGCTCGAACTGCCGCGCCACCCGAAAGAAGACATGGGTGTGCGGGTGTTGCCGTTCGCCCGTGAGTTGTACATCGACCGCGACGATTTCATGGAAGAGCCGCCCAAGGGCTACAAGCGCCTGGAGCCGGGCGGGGAGGTACGCCTTCGCGGCAGCTATGTGATCCGTGCCGACGAGGCGATCAAGGATGCCGAAGGCAACATCGTCGAGCTGCACTGCTCGTACGACCCCGACACCCTGGGCAAAAACCCTGAAGGCCGCAAGGTCAAGGGCGTTATTCACTGGGTGCCTGCCCAAGACAGCATCGAGTGCGAAGTGCGTCTGTACGACCGCCTGTTCCGCTCCGCCAACCCGGAAAAAACCGAAGAAGGCGGCAGCTTCCTCGACAACATCAACCCCGACTCGCTGCAGGTGCTCACCGGTTGCCGCGCCGAGCCGTCGCTGGCTCAGGCGCAGCCTGAGGACCGCTTCCAGTTCGAGCGCGAAGGCTACTTCTGCGTCGACCTCAAAGACAGCCAGCCGGGGCGCCCGGTATTCAATCGCACCGTCACCCTGCGTGACTCCTGGGGGAGTTGAGGAACCGCCGTGCTTACCATCTACAACACCCTGAGCAAGACCAAGGAAGCCTTCAAGCCGCTCGACGGCAACAAGGTGCGCATGTATGTATGCGGCATGACCGTGTACGACTATTGCCACCTTGGCCATGGCCGCAGCATGGTGGCATTCGACCTGGTCACCCGCTGGTTGCGCAAGAGCGGCTACGAGCTGACTTACGTACGTAACATCACCGACATCGATGACAAGATCATCAACCGCGCCAATGAAAACGGCGAGGCGTTCGACGCCTTGACCGCGCGCATGATCGACGCGATGCATGAGGACGAGCGCCGGCTGAACATCCTCAAGCCGGACCTGGAGCCACGTGCCACCGACCATATCGCCGGCATGCACGCGATGATCCAGACCCTGATCGACAAGGGCTATGCCTACGCCCCTGGGAATGGCGACGTCTACTACCGTGTCGGCAAGTTCGTCGGTTACGGCAAGCTGTCGCGCAAAAAGGTCGAAGACCTGCGCATTGGCGCTCGCATCGAGGTCGATGAGGCCAAGCAGGACCCACTGGACTTCGTTCTCTGGAAAGGCGTCAAGCCAGGCGAGCCGTACTGGGACTCGCCGTGGGGGCCTGGCCGTCCGGGCTGGCACATCGAATGCTCGGTGATGTCGACCTGCTGCCTGGGCGAGAGCTTCGATATCCACGGTGGCGGCAGCGACCTCGAGTTCCCGCACCATGAAAACGAGATCGCTCAAAGTGAGGCTGCCACTGGCAAGCAGTACGCCAACGCCTGGATGCACTGCGGCATGATCCGCATCAACGGCGAGAAGATGTCCAAGTCGTTGAACAACTTCTTCACCATCCGCGATGTGCTCGCCAAGTATCACCCGGAGGTGGTGCGCTATCTATTGGTGGCCAGCCACTACCGCAGCGCGATCAACTACTCCGAAGACAGCCTGCGCGATGCCAAGGGCGCCCTGGAGCGTTTCTACCACGCCCTGCGTGGCCTGCCGCGGGTAGCCGCCAAGGGTGGCGAAGCCTTCGTCGAGCGCTTCAGCGTGGCGATGAACGACGACTTCGGTACCCCTGAAGCTTGCGCTGTGCTGTTCGACCTGGTGCGCGAGATCAATCGCTTGCGTGACAGCGATGTCGATGCCGCAGCGGGGCTGGCCGGTCGCCTGCGTGAACTGGGTGATGTGCTGGGTGTGCTGCAGCTAGAAGCCGATGACTTCCTGCGTGCCGGTGCCGAGGGCAAGGTCGATGCAGCTGAGGTCGAAGCGTTGATCCAGGCGCGTCTGCAGGCGCGTGCGGACAAGAACTGGGCAGAGTCCGACCGGATCCGTGACCAGATCACCGCCATGGGTGTGGTCCTGGAAGACAGCAAGGGCGCAACGACCTGGCGCCTGGCGGACTGACCGATGTGAAGGGGCCGCAAAGCGGCCCCGAATTTATTTGCTCGCGCCGGCCAGCGGGCAGTGCAATACCAGCTTTGCCCCGCCCAGCTCACTCTCGCCAATCTCCAGCCCGAACCCGTGCAAGTCGACGATCGCCGCAACGATCGACAGCCCCAGGCCGAAACCTGCGTGGCGGTGGCCTTCCTCACTGCGATAAAAGCGCTTGAGTACCGCAGCCCGTTCCTCTTCAGGGATACCGGGGCCGCTGTCTTCGATGGCAATGTGCACGCCTGTATCATCCTGGTGAGCGGTGATGGCAACCCGGCCGCCTTCAGGTGTGAACTTGATGCCGTTACCCACCAGATTGGCCAAGGCCTCGAACAACAGCTCGCGGTCGCCATGCAGTGCCGGCAACTGCGCAGGCTGCTCAAGGTTCAGGCGGATCCCGCCATCTTCGGCCAAGGGCAGATAGAAATCATGCAGCTCCACCAGCAGCTCGTGAGGGTCCAGCTGAACGAAACCCGCACGGCGCTGGCGGTCTTCCAGTTCGCTGATGCGCAGCAATCCACGGAACCGCGCCATCAATGTGTCGGTTTCGCCGATCGCCTGGTCCAGTGCCTCGGCCTGGGGCGAGTCGTGTTCGCTGTGCTGGCGAATGCGATAGAGCTGGGCGCGCAGGCGGGTGAGGGGCGTGCGCAAATCATGGGCGATATTGTCGCAGACGCCTTTGACTTCATGCATCAGCCGCTCGATACGGTCGAGCATGGCATTGACGATGGCGGCGAGCATGTCCAGCTCATCGCGGCGTGCAGACAGCGGTAAGCGATGGGTGAGGTCACCTGCGACGATCAGCTCGGCCTGGGCCTGGATGGCGCGGATACGTTTGAGCGGTCGGCGGCGCAGCAGATACCAGCCGGCAAAGCCTGGAATCAGCGTCAGTGAGATACCCCATAGCAGGGCATCGAGAATGATCCGCGTGACCACGAACAACGAGCCATTGTCGCGAAACAGCACCAGCCAGCGGCCATCTTGCACTTTGATCGCCACGGCATCGCAACTGTCGCGCGGCACATGGGGGTCGTCAGCATCGAGGCAGCGCTTGAGTTCGTGCACTTTACCGTCCAGCCCAAGTTCAGGAGGTATGGTGCGAATCCGCCCGCCCACAGGGTTGAGTTGGGCATCGAACAAACCATAGGCATCGAAGCTGCGCTCTTCGAACGCTTGGCTTGCCACCAGAGCGTCGTCCAGTTGCTTGCCGCTCATGTGCGCGAACAGGTGCTGGCGCTGCAGCATGGAATGGCGGGTGAGTTTGTTCAGGTAGCTGGACACTTCGAAGTACAGCACCCCCATGAGGATGCAGCTCCAGGCCACGAACAGGAAGCTGTAAAGCGCCAGCAGGCGGCTCGTCGAGGAGCTCCAGCCCTTAGACGGGTTCAGCAATGGCATAACCCGAGCCCCGTACCGTACGGATCAGCGGCGATTGGCCGGGGGAGTCGATCTTCTTGCGAAGGCGGCCGATATGGACGTCGATCAGGTTGGTACCTGGGTCGAAGTGGTAGCCCCAGACCTCCTCGAAAATCATCATTCGGGTGATCACCTGGCCGCTGTGGCGCATCAGGTATTCCAGCAATTTGTATTCGGTAGGCAGCAGGTTCAGGGTTTGCTCGCCACGGCGCGCCTCGTGGCTGATCAGGTCCAGTTGCAGGTCTGCCACTTGCAGGCGGGTCTGGGTCATCGGCACGCTGTTGCGTCGTAGCAGTACCTCGACCCGCGCCGCCATTTCATCGGAGGCAAATGGTTTGGTCAGATAGTCGTCACCCCCTGCACGCAGGCCGCGAACCCGCTCGTCGACGTCGGACAGGGCACTGATCATCAGAATCGGGGTGGCGATCTTCAGGTTGCGCAGGGTGGTGACGATCGTCAGGCCATCAACCTCGGGCAGCATGCGGTCGACGGTGATCAGGTCGTAACCGCCGGCGATAGCCTTGGCCAAGCCCTCGCGGCCGTTATCGGCCCAATCCACTTCCAGGCCGTGGCTTGAGAGTTCGGCGACGATTTCCTGGCCGGTGACGGCGTCGTCTTCGATGGTCAATACGCGTGGCATGCTCGTTCCTGGGCGTCTAGTTGGAGACTCGATTGTGCCAAAGAATAGCCAAACGGCGATTTAAGAAAAATTCATCTACGCCGGCTTAAACCAAACGGGGCATGCCAGTGTCTGGCATGCCCCGTCGGTCAGCATGGCGCAGCGTATCAGGCGACCTTGACGATCCAGCCCGCCGGCGCTTCGACATCGCCGCTCTGGATACCGGTCAGCTCGTTGTAAAGCTTCTGGGTAACCGGGCCGACCTTCTCCAGGTCGTGGAACACGTGGAGCTTGCCGTTGTACTCGATGCCGCCGATGGGGGTGATCACTGCGGCAGTGCCGCAAGCGCCGGCTTCGATGAAGCGGTCGAGCTTGTTGATTTCGACGTCGCCTTCGATCACGGTCAGGCCCAGGCGCGATTGCGCAAGTTCCATAAGCGACAGGCGGGTGATACCCGGCAGCACCGAGGCCGACTTAGGCGTGACGAACTCGTTGTTGGCCGTGATACCGAAGAAGTTGGCCGAACCGACTTCTTCGATCTTGGTGTGGGTCAGAGGGTCGAGGTAGATGGCGTCAGCGAAGTTGGCTTTCTTGGCTTCAGCGCCCGGTTGCAGGCTGGCAGCATAGTTGCCGCCGACCTTGGCTGCGCCCGTGCCTTGAGGGGCGGCACGGTCGAAGCTGGAAATCTGGAAGTTGTGTGGCTTCATGCCGCCCTTGAAGTAAGAACCCACAGGGATGGCGAACACCGAGAAGATGAACTCGGGGGCGGTGCGCACGCCGATGTTGTCGCCGGTGCCAATGACGAACGGGCGCAGGTAAAGGGCGCCTTTGCCATGGGGAGGGACAAACTTCTCGTTGGCCTTGACCACTTGTTTGCAGGCCTCGATGAACACATCGGTCGGGACCTGAGGCATCAGCAGGCGCGCACAGCTGCGCTGCATGCGGGCGGCATTCTGGTCTGGGCGGAACAGGTTGATCGAGCCATCTTTGCAACGATAGGCTTTCAGGCCTTCGAAGCACTGCTGGCCATAGTGCAGGGCGGTGGAGCCTTCACTGATGTGCAGCATGTTGTCTTCGGTCAGGGTGCCTTTGTCCCACTCACCATTGCGCCATACGGACAGGAAGCGCTTGTCGGTCTTGATGTAGTCGAAACCCAGCTTGTCCCAGTTAATGCTTTCGTTACTCATGACACCCTCGATTGTCTTGCAAGTGCCCGATCGCTCGGGCTGCTGTTATATGCGCACCACGCCACGATAATACATCCGTCGCGGATCGGGAACGGTCAGTCACGAATTGGCACTGATCTGCAAGCGCTCACTGGTTGGCTGGCCTCTTCGAGGCTAAAGCCGCTCTTGGAAGAACTGCTTAAGCCCTGAGGTGCCCGTGCTCCCAGATCGGGCTGAGTAAACAAAAGCAGACTCAATCTCTCGTTGAGCAAGCGGGTTCGCCCGCGAGGAGGCCAGCCCAGCCTCAACTAGACGTCAGCCTTGCTGTAGGCGCCGTTTCCAGTCACCTGCATGGCTGGCGATGCAGGCCTGCTCACTGTCGAAGCGCACATGCCAAGCCAAGTGGTCCAGGTGCACACCGGCTTCTTGAAGCGCCTGGCCTGTCAGCGCAAGCATCCGCGCCTTGGCTTCACCCGCTAGCGCCGCTGCTTTGTCGGCCTCGTACTCGAACACCCAAGTGACGCGAAGGCTTGCTGGAATATCGTTTGGATCGAGCCGATGGGTCAGCCAGCTGAACCCGACGATCTCGGCCTTGGCCGTTTCGCAGGCATCAGTCAGACAGGCGACCAGTTCGCGCTCCAGGCGCGCCAGATCGCGCTTGCTCATGGCTCTCATTGGGCGGCCTGCTCATCGATCTGCTGGCAAAAGCGCAACAGGTTGCCGAACGGGTCGCGCACCTGCATTTGCAGGCCCCAGTCCACGCGTTCGGCCTGAGGGCGGGCGTAACCGTACTGTTTGGCCAACAGCTCGCGCTCCAGTGCGCGCAGGTCTTGGGTACGGGCAAACACGGTGGCGCCTGGGCAGGCATCGCCGTGGTGTTCGCTCAAGTGAAGGATCAGGCCATCGCGGTGAATCTGCGCATAGAGCGGCAAATCTGGGCTGAAGCGGTGTTCCCAGTCGAGCTCAAAGCCCAGGAAGTCGAGGTAGAACTCCTTGGCTTTGTCGACAGAAAAAATCCTCAAGACCGGGATGGCGGGGGATAGGGACATAGCGGTACCAGGGTCGATGGGAGTGACGTGACTCTAGCGCAGCACTGAAACAGGGCCAAGAGGCGCCCCGGTAATGGGCGCACATCACAGCTGTGCCCCATGCCAGAGCCATAGCCTGCAAGCTTTCATCTTCGTTCACCTGCGGAGTTGGCCCGCAACCTGCTATATCCCACCCACGAAATTTGATCGAGTGGTCAGTCCGTGTGCTCCCAAGGGCCGGCGCATGATCCTCAAAAAGGCCGCAAGGCCACAGAAATCAAGGGGCCGCAGGATGTCGCTCGCGGAGCATATCGAACCACTGGAAACAGACGCCGGCTGGAGCGCGTACCTGCACTTGCGCTTTGTCGAGGGTGAGGGCATGACCCGCCTTGGTGCGCGTCGGCATTTCGGCCCACTTTTGGTGCAGCGCCCATTCTATCCGGAGGGTGCTCCTTGTCATGTTTACGTGCTGCATCCACCTGGCGGCATCGTCGCAGGTGATCGGCTGGAACTGGACATACACCTCGAACCGGGTAGCCACGCGCTGCTCACCATGCCCGGTGCCAGCAAGTTCTACCGCAGTATCGGCCCCACCGCGCGCCTGGCTCAGCATTTTCACCTGCAGGCAGGCAGCACCCTGGAATGGCTGCCCCAGGACAGCATCTTTTTCAACGGCGCCCGCGCCAGCCTGGATAACCGTTTTACCCTTGAACCCGGTGCCAAACTGCTGGCATGGGAGACCTTGTGCCTGGGGCGCCCGGTGATGAACGAGCGCTTCGAACAGGGCGCCATCGACAGCCGCTTGTGCATAGAGCTGCCAGGCGACCCGGGGCTGCACGAGCGTCTACGCATCGCAGGCGGGCAACTGGCCAAAGTCGCGGACCATCCGCTGGTCGCTACCTTTTGCGCCTATCCCGCGACACCGCTCGTACTGGAGCAGGTGCGCGCGCAACTGGACGCACTTGATATCCCCGCCGGCGCGACCTTGCTCGGCTCGCTGCTGGTGATTCGCTTGCTCGACCACGACAACCAACATCTGCAACAGACCCTGCAGCGCCTGTGGTACGTGCTGCGCCCGGCCGTTCTGGGCCTGGCCGCGTGCCCGCCGCGCATCTGGGCCACTTGAGAGAGCGCCATGGAGCTGACCCCGAGAGAGAAAGACAAACTGCTGCTGTTCACCGCCGCATTGCTGGCCGAGCGGCGCCTGGCCCGTGGCCTCAAGCTCAATTACCCCGAGGCTGTGGCGCTGATCAGTGCAGCGGTGCTCGAAGGCGCCCGCGATGGCCGCACGGTGGCCGAGCTGATGAGCCTTGGCCGCGAAGTGCTCGGCCGTGATCAGGTCATGCAAGGGGTGGCCGAAATGCTGCACGACGTGCAGGTCGAAGCAACATTCCCCGACGGCACCAAGCTTGTGACCGTACACGACCCTATCGTCTGACCTGAAGCAGGAGCCCAGCATGATTCCAGGTGAAATTCAGGTCGCCGATGGCGACATCGAACTCAACGTCGGCCGTGAAACCGTTCGCGTGAGTGTGGCCAATCATGGCGACCGGCCGGTGCAGGTCGGTTCCCACTACCACTTCTATGAAGTCAACGAAGCACTGGTGTTCGAACGCGATCCCAGCCGTGGCATGCGCCTGGATATCCCGGCAGGCACCGCGGTGCGTTTCGAGCCGGGCCAGTCGCGCACCGTGCAGCTGGTGGCCTACGCCGGCAAGCGTGAGGTGTATGGCTTTCAGGGCAAAATCAATGGCCCACTGGAGGGCAAGGCATGAGTCGTATTTCGCGTAGGGCCTATGCCGATATGTTCGGCCCCACCGTGGGCGATCGCGTACGCCTGGCCGACACCGAGCTGTGGGTGGAGGTCGAGCAGGACTTCACCATCTATGGCGAAGAGGTCAAGTTCGGTGGTGGCAAGGTGATCCGCGACGGTATGGGCCAAGGCCAGATGCTCGCCGCCCACGCCATGGATCTGGTGCTGACCAATGCCCTGATCATCGACCACTGGGGCATCGTCAAGGCCGATATTGGCGTCAAGCACGGGCGCATCGCAGCCATAGGCAAGGCCGGCAACCCGGATGTGCAGCCGGGCGTGACCGTGCCGGTCGGCCCGGGTACCGAAGTGATCGCCGCCGAAGGCAAGATCGTCACCGCAGGCGGGATCGATTCGCATATCCATTTCATCTGCCCGCAGCAGGTGGAGGAGGCGTTGACCAGTGGCATCACCACGTTCATCGGCGGTGGCACCGGCCCTGCTACTGGCACCAATGCCACCACTTGTACGCCAGGGCCCTGGTACTTGGCCCGCATGCTCCAAGCCGCCGACTGCCTGCCGATCAATATCGGCCTGCTGGGTAAGGGCAATGCGTCGCGCCCTGAAGCGCTGCGCGAACAGATCGCCGCGGGTGCGGTGGGCCTGAAGCTGCACGAAGACTGGGGCTCGACCCCGGCTGCCATCGATTGCTGCCTGGGGGTGGCCGAAGAGATGGACATCCAGGTCGCCATCCATACCGATACCCTCAACGAGTCCGGCTGCATCGAGGATACCTTGGCGGCCATTGGCGACCGCACCATCCATACCTTCCACACCGAAGGTGCCGGTGGCGGACATGCCCCTGACATCATTCGCGCGGCGGGGCAGGCCAATGTGTTGCCGTCCTCGACCAACCCGACCCTGCCATACACCATCAATACGGTCGACGAGCACCTGGACATGCTGATGGTCTGCCACCACCTGGACCCGAGCATTGCCGAGGACGTGGCATTTGCCGAGTCGCGCATCCGCCGCGAGACCATCGCCGCCGAAGACATCCTCCACGACATGGGCGCCTTTGCCATGACCTCATCCGACTCCCAGGCAATGGGCCGGGTGGGCGAAGTGGTGCTGCGCACCTGGCAGGTGGCCCATCAGATGAAGCTGCGCCGTGGCCCGCTGGCACCGGACACCGCCTACAGCGATAACTTCCGGGTCAAACGCTATATCGCTAAGTACACCATCAACCCGGCGTTGACCCATGGCATCGCCCATGAAGTCGGCTCGGTGGAAGTCGGCAAGCTGGCCGACCTGGTGCTGTGGGCGCCGGCTTTCTTTGCGGTCAAGCCTGCCTTGGTGATCAAGGGCGGGATGATCGCCACTGCGCCCATGGGCGACATCAACGGCTCGATCCCGACGCCGCAGCCTGTGCACTACCGGCCGATGTTCGGCGCCATGGGGGCGGCGCGACATGCCACGCGCATGACCTTCCTGCCCCAGGCCGCCATGGACCGTGGTTTGCACCAGGAGCTTGGGCTGCAGAGCCTGATTGGCGTAGCGCACGGTTGCCGCCAAGTGCGCAAGGCCGACATGGTCCACAACACCCTGCAACCGCTGATCGAAGTCGATTCGCAGACGTACCAGGTTCGTGCCGACGGCCAGTTGCTGGTCTGCGAGCCGGCCAGCGAACTGCCGCTGGCCCAGCGATATTTTCTGTTCTGAAGGAGTGAAGATGATTGTTCTGACCCGCCGAATCGAGGCATCCGACAATGTCACTGCAAGCGTCACCTTGGATGTCGACAGCCGCATCAAGAGCCGCTTACGGGTAACCCTCGACGATGGCCGTGAAGCTGGCTTGATGCTCGAACGTGGCCACCTGCTGCGTGGCGGCGAGTTGCTCACCGATGATGCCGCAAGCCAAGTGGTGCGTGTGCTGGCGGCACCAGAAGCGGTATCGACAGTGCGTTGCGCCGACCCCCACCTGCTGGCGCGCGCGGCTTATCACCTTGGCAACCGCCATGTTCCCCTGCAGATCGAACCGGGCTTGCTGCGTTATCAGCACGACCATGTGCTCGACGACATGCTGCGGGGCCTGGGCCTGACGGTACAAGCCGAGCAGGCTCCCTTCGAGCCTGAAGCCGGCGCTTACCAGAGTGCGCCGCACGGCCACAGCCACAGCCATGGCAACGACCACCCCTTCGTGCGCCTGCCTGCCCATTCCTGAAACGTTCCCCGTAGGAGTCCACCATGAAAAAGATTTTCGCCCTTGCACTGTTGATGGTCGCGTTGCCGGCTTTCGCTCACCCCGGCCACGATGGCAACCCGTTGCATGATGGTCTGCTGCACCCGCTGACCGGGCTCGACCACCTGCTGATGCTGCTTGGCACAGGCGTGCTCGCCGCACTGACCCGGCGCAACCTGACCCTGCCGTTGGCCACCCTGGCGTCGATGTTCGCCGGTGCGGTGTGCGGCCACCTGTTCGGCGACGTGCTGGGGATGGAAACCATGATTGCCGTCTCGGTGCTGGTTGCCGCCGCCGCAGTCCTGCTGCCAAGCCGCCAATTGGTGTTGGCCTTGGCCATGCCGGTGTTCGCCCTGTTCCACGGCTGGGCCCATGGCGTTGAAGCTACCCCGAGCGCATTCTGGATGTTCAGCGCAGGCTTCGTCACCGTCAGCGGCCTGCTGTTGCTGGCCGGTTTCGCGGTAGGTTGCCTGCTGCGTCGCCACAGCGGCCTGCAGAAAGCCTTCGGCGGCGGCATGTTGGCCGGTGCTGCTCTGGTGCTCGCTGGGTGATGAACAGCGACCTGGCACTGCTGCGTTTGCTGCAGTTGGCCAGCCCGGGCCTGCCGGTGGGTGGTTTCACCTACTCACAGGGCTTGGAGTGGGCCGTCGAGGCTGGCTGGGTGCGTGACACCGCCAGCTTCTGCGCCTGGCAGCGCGAACAGATCCACGACACCCTGGCCTGCCTTGACTGGCCTGTGCTGGCGCGCCTGTACCACGCCTGCGAGGCCGGCGATTCACAAGGGTTCACTCGCTGGAGCCAATTCTTGCTGGCCAACCGCGAAACGGCCGAATTGCGCCTGGAAGAACAGCAGCGCGGCGCGGCCCTGGCGCGGATGCTCGATGGTTGGCAGCTAGGTCAGGAGCCTGCCTGGCGCAGCAGCCTGGAACTCAGCCAGCTCGGCGCCATGGCATGGCTCGCCGCGCACTGGCAGATACCCCTTCGTCAACTCGCCCTTGGCCATGCTTTCGCCTGGCTGGAAGGGGCGGTGATGGCCGGGGTCAAGCTGGTGCCGTTCGGCCAGCAGGCAGCGCAGACTCTTCTGCGGGATCTGGGCGCCGAACTGCCGTGCGTGCTGGACCGGGCCCTGACGCTGGCGGATGACCAGCTAGGCGGGGGTCTGCCGCTGTTGGCGATCGCTTCATCACGTCACGAAACTCAATACACCCGTTTATTCCGTTCCTGAGGACTGCCTCCATGCAAAGCTATCAGCAACCCCTGCGCGTCGGTGTCGGCGGCCCGGTCGGCTCTGGCAAGACCGCACTGCTCGAATGCCTGTGCAAGGCCATGCGTGACCACTACCAGATCGCCGTTGTCACCAACGATATCTACACCAAGGAAGACCAGCGTATTCTCACCGAAGCCGGCGCGCTTGAGCCTGAGCGGATTGTCGGCGTAGAAACCGGCGGCTGCCCGCACACCGCCATCCGTGAAGATGCTTCGATGAACCTTGCGGCGGTAGAAGCACTGGCGCGCAAGTTCGGCAACCTTGAGGTGATTTTCGTCGAGAGTGGCGGCGATAACCTCAGCGCCACTTTCAGCCCGGAACTGGCCGATCTGACCATTTACGTCATCGACGTGGCCGAGGGTGAAAAGATCCCGCGTAAAGGCGGCCCCGGCATCACCAAGTCGGATTTTTTGGTGATCAACAAGACTGACCTGGCGCCTTACGTGGGTGCCTCGCTGGAAGTGATGGAGCGTGACACCCAGCGCATGCGGCCCCAGCGGCCCTGGACCTTCAGCAACCTGAAGAAGGGTGAGGGTTTGCAGGCGGTGATCGACTTCATCGTCGAGCGTGGAATGCTCGGCGTCAGAGGCTGAACAGCGGTCAATGGGTGGGCTTGGCTAAAACGCTGCTGCCAGTGAGATCGAGCGCCGCCTGTGCGGCGCCCGGTTGCCGCCTCGATGAAAGACACAAGGCGACCTCATTGCTAGGTTCAACCGTGCAGGGTTTCGATCAACGCCCAGAGCGCTGGATCATCGAAATCCTTCACAACCAGTTTTGCTCCAGCCGCAAGCAGGCGCTCTGGCGTCTGCGTGGTGGCAACCCCAACGGTGAATATTCCGGCGCCGCTTGCCGCAGCGACCCCCGGCAACGAGTCCTCGAATGCCAACGCTTCACTCGCCAGCGCCTCTAGGCGCAACAGGCCGGTCAGGTACGGCAGCGGATCAGGCTTTGGCCGCGCCAGCTCCTCCGCTACCAATACGTGCTCGAAACGAGCTGCCAACCCCATGGCGTTGAGCATGTGCTCGGCATTGAGCCGCGGCGCATTGGTGACCACGCACATGCCGATGTCCCAGGCGCGGGCATGGTCCATCAGGCGCAGCAGGCCGGGCAGGGGGTGCAGTTCAGTGGACAGTTCGCGGAACAGCGCCTCCTTGCGCTCGGCAAGCGCCTGGCGCTCGCTTGTGCTCGCCAGTGGAAACAATTCAGCGAACAATGCGCCATTAGCGCGCCCACTGACCTGGGCGTCAAATTGCTCCTGGGTCAGTTCGCGGCCGTCATAGGCGTTGAGTAATTGGCGAAATGCCTGCAAATGCAGGGTATCGGTGTCGGTCAAGGTTCCATCGAGATCGAACAGCAGGGCAGTCAGCATCAGGTATCCAAGTCAAAGAAAACAAACACGCAGGATTGAAAACATCCAGGTGGCTGTAGGCATTTGCGCTCTCAAGCCCCAATTGAGCAACAACACAACGGGGCGTCGGATGGGATCTGCAAATCTGAATGGTCGATGATAGCTCGACCCCACCACTAGTACCCGATTGATCTCGACACGCTTGCCTGCGACGCTACGTAGCGGATAGCGAACAGTACATTGTCTGATCCAATACGCCTCACATTACGAAAGGCTGCTATCGATCCACAGCGTACACTTGCCTGCTCCGCTTCAGAGCACCTTGAACCCGTGGGTGCCATCGCGCTCAAGTTGCGCAATCAAGCCGAATTCCCAGTCCAGGTAACCCTGCATCGCTTCGCGTGGATTGTCTGTGCCCTCGTAGGGGCGCCGATAGCGATCACTTCTTCGCACGGCAAGTTGGGATTCGCCAGTCTCCAGCGGCAGCCCGGCAGCGATCCACTGCGCAGTGCCGCCCTCAAGCAGGTAGACCGGAGTGCGTGTGAGTGCCTGCAGGTCTTGAGCGGCGAAGCGCGCCAGCAGGCTGCTGCCGCAGGTCAGCACGTAGCGACTGGCCTGAGGCAGCCGTTCCAAGGCCTCGGCCAGTTGTGCACGAATTGCCCAGTGGGCGCCTGGGATATGGCGTTTGACGTAGTTTGCACTGGTGGTGAAGTCCAGCAACACCGTGCCGTCTTGCTTGAGCCAGGTGGACAGTTGCTCGACACTGATCTCGTTGGCTGCGGGCAGTTCTGGCAGTGGCGGCTGCCATTCACCCGCGTTGTCGAAGTCAGCCGGCGACAATCCGTCGAGCACGGCGACCTGCCAGCCCATTTGTGCCAGCCACGAGGCGCTCATGTTAGCGCGGACACCGTCGTCGTCCACCAGCACGATCCGCGCCCCGCGCACGCTTGCCACGTGGTCGGTTTCCTGTACCAATTGACCACCCGGTACCGAACGGCTGCCAGGCAGGTGCCCGGCGCTATATTCCTCAGGCGTACGCACGTCGAACAGGTAAGTGGTGCGGCCGGCTTCGGTCTGCCATTGCGCGAGTCCGGCACGGTCCAGCCGCAGTACCCCGGCACGATCGGCCACTTGACGGGCCTGGCGCCCAGCATTGGCACGGGTGCCGGCGCCGACCTCAGTGAAGCGCCGCTGCTGGCCGTGGGCCAGTCGCTGACCGGCGAGTGTCCAGCCAATGGTCCCATTGCGCAGGGCCGCCACCGGGTTGGGTATGCCTGCGTTGACCAGTGACTGAGTGCCGATGATGCTGCGAGTACGGCCGGCACAATTGACCACTACCTGGGTGTTTGGATCTGGCGCCAACTCAGCCACCCGCAGCACCAGTTCGGCGCCTGGCACGCTGATGCCTCCCGGTATACTCATGGTCTGATATTCGTCAAAACGGCGGGCATCCAGCACTATTACGTCGGCTTTTTCATCCAGCAGCGCCTGGACCTGCTCGGCAGCCAGAGACGGCGTATGGCGCACGCTTTCCACCAGTTCGCCAAAAGCCTTGCTTGGCACGTTGACATCACGGAACAGCTCGCCACCGGCAGCGCGCCAGCCGGCCAGGCCGCCGTCGAGCACGGCCACGTCGCTATAGCCCAGCGCAAACAGGCGCCGTGCGGCCACCGTGGCGAGGCCTTCGCCATTGTCGTAGACGGTGATGGGGGTTGCTGCTCGCGGCACGCGGGCGAGTACCTCAAGTTCCAGTTTAGACAGGGGAATGTTGGCGGCGAAGAGCGGGTGGCCCTGGGCGAACGGATCTTCTTCGCGCACGTCGATCAGGGCCAATTCCTCCCGGGCCAGCAGGGCTCGACGGATGTCGCGATAGCGGCGGGTGGTGACAGTGCTCATCGGATAGGGTTCTCTTTAGATAGGTCCCAGATGTTGGGCAGGTGGGTATTGGAGTAGCCGGAAATGAACGGTTTTTCGCTGCCGTCCTCTGCGTAAACAGCGCGCTTGATCGCGCCGATATTGCCGCCGTAGACATGAATGCTGATCGACACCTGGTCGGCGAAGGCATTGCTGACCTGATGTATGTCACTGACGCCGGGCAACACTGCCTCAACCTGGCCAGGCAACAAGCGCACTGCCGGGCCGTGTGATGAGAGTGCGCCTCGACCGTCGCGCGCGAAACCTTGCGCCAGCTCCGCGCCGCGCAGCATCCCAATCAGGCCCCAGACCCGGTGGTCATGCACCGGCGTTTGCTGGCCGGGGCCCCAGACGAAGCTCACCACAGAGAAACGCTGACGCGAGTCGCAATGCAGAAGGTACTGCTGGTAGCGCTGTGGATCAGGCTGGGCGAGGTCGTTTGGCAGCCAGTCGTCGTGGGCGACCAGCTCGGCAAGTAACTGCTGACCGCGGGTAAGCAGGTCACTGTCGTCAGGGCGCTGGTCTAGCAGTGCGGCGAGGCGGTCGATGAAGTGTCGCAAGCGCTCCGGGCGCAATGTCTGGGTCATGGATCATGCTCAGGTTCTGGGTGTGAGTTAACCCTAGCAAACCAATCATATATTCTCAAAATGCAAAATGATCATAAGCTAATATGCATAAAATGCATTTACAGCGCTGGCATTCTGTTTTGAAATGTCATTAGCCCAAGGGCTGAGCTGAAACCTAATGTGCATTGCAGGCACTGCTTAACAAGGTTAGTGTTATAAAAATAACCTTATGAATTCCTTGTGGTTATATAAGGCTTTTGACGAGACCGCACGCGCGGATCGCCTCATCTTCCCCCGGTGGGTAATTGGAGACGAACGTGCGCTACATCAAACATTTGGCGGCCACATTGTTGGCCATAACATTCAGCGGTGCTGCCGCCGCCCAGACGCTGGTAGTGGGTGACCAAAGCTACAACGCCCGTGCAGTAATGGAAGCGGCCGGCGTACTCAGCGACCTGCCCTACACCCTGGAATGGAAGCAATTTACCGCCGGCTCGCCGGTGGCGGAGGCGCTCAATGTCGGCAGCCTCGACATCGGCCTGCTCGGCGATGCACCCCCGTTGTTCCTCGGTGCGCTCGGGGCGCCGATCAAGGTCATCGCGGTCAGTCACCAGAACCTTGCAGGTGTCGCTATTCTTGCGCGCAAAGATTCGTCGATCCAAAGCCTGCAGGACCTACGCGGCAAACGTGCAGCGATCTGGAAGGGCTCGTGGAGTCAGCAGTTGCTATTGAGTGCTCTGGACAAGGCTGGAGTGCCACGCGAGGCAGTTGAACTGCGCTACCTCAGCGCCCTTGATGCTTCTCATGCCTTGGACGGCGGCTCGGTAGATGTCATAGCCACCTGGGAGCCCTATGTCACCCAACAGGAGCGCCAGGGCGCCCGTGTGCTGGCTACCGCCGAGGGGGTGATCCCCGCGCAAAGCTTCGTGGTGGCCAACATCAAGGCCGTGGAGCAAAAGCGCGCGCAGATTGCCGATTTCCTGCAGCGCCTGAAGAAAGCCCGCCAATGGACCTTGAAAGACACGGCCAATACCGATGCCTACGCCGACGCATGGGCCCAGCGCACGCGAGCCGACCGCGACATCGCCCGAGTCTGGTTCGCCCGCGCGCGCACTGACCTGGCGCCGCTGAATCCGCAGGTAATCGTCGATGCACAGAAGACCATCGACTTCTTCGCCGGGCTTGGCCTGATCAAAGCCTACCCGGCGTCGAGCCTATTCGACACTTCCTTTGGCACGGCCTTGCAGACGCCTGTTGCCGGCAACCACTGAAAGGAGCCTCCAATGAGCAGACGCAAGATCAAACTTGGTGCCCTGACCATGGGTTGCGGTGGCCCTGGTCGGCACAACCTGTGGCTTGATCCCGAGTTGCCGGCCGATGCCAGCATCAATATCGATTGGTACATCGACATCGCCCGCCAGGCCGAGGCGGCGCTGTTCGATCTTATGTTCATCGTCGACAGCCAGTTCATCACCGCAAACTCGCCCTCGCACTACCTCAACCGTCTGGAGCCACTGACACTGCTTTCGGCGCTGGCGGTCAGCACTCGTCATCTCGGCTTGGTCGGTACCCTAACCACCTCCTACAACGCACCATTCAACGTTGCTCGCCGGCTGGCCTCGCTTGACCTGATCAGCAAAGGCCGCGCCGGCTGGAACGTGGTCACCAGCGGCGATGCTGGCACTGCGGGCAATTATGGGTTGGACGAGCACTACGACTACGATACCCGCTATGCCCGGGCCCAGGAACATGTCCAGGTGGTGCAAGGTCTCTGGAATTCGTACGAGGACGATGCCTTCCCTCGGGACCGCACTAGTGGCCGCTTCCTAGACCCGGCCAAGTTGCACGCCCTCAATCACAGGGGCGAGTACTTTTCGGTGGTCGGGCCGCTGAACATACAACGTTCGCCGC